>JBDRAL010000033.1:0-31971 GCA_039793685.1 Blastocatellia bacterium NZW_1522 | reverse complement strand
CATTCCGCATTCCGCATTCCGCATTCCGCATTCCGCATTCCGCATTCCGCATTCCGCATTCCGCATTCCGCATTCCGCATTCCGCATTCCGCATTCCGCATTCCGCATTCCGCATTCCGCATTCATTGTTCATCCCGAATCAGCACCATCTGCTGCACGCCGTAGCCCTGGACCGTGACGAGGTGTTTGCCGTCGGGTGTAAGGGCGAAGTTGTAGATGGTCGTGCCGCGTCCGTCGTAGATGGTTTTGGGCGGCCCGCCCTGGAGGCCGATGAAGCGAATCGCAATGTTTCCGTTGTAGATGATCCCCTTGCCGTCGGGCGACCAGATGAAGTAATTCCACATATCCGTCGGCGCCGGGAATTCGCTGATTTTCTTCCCGTCAACCAGCGAGCGAACGACCATGAATTCGGGCTGGCCCAGTCGGCTCAGCGAGTAGGCCGCCATTTTCCCGTCCGGCGAAATGGCGATGCTCGTGATGGCGCCGTCGTCGAGATCGACCGCCGTTGAGGGGCCGCCGTCGATGGAAACCTTGAAAACTTTCCATCCGGCGGGCGTTTCAAGCGGGTAGTAGACCCATTTGCCGTCCGGGGAAAGCGACGGATGATAGGCTCCGTTTTCCGTCAGGCGAAGCAGGTCGCCCCCGGTCGCGTTGATGCGCCAGAGGTCGTCGCGACCGCCGCGATTCGACCGAAACACGATGTATTTGCCGTCGGACGTCGCCGCCGGAAAGTTGTCGATGCTCGCGTCCTGCGTGAGTTGGGCCAGAACGTTCCCGTTTTCATCCATCCGATAGAGATCGAAGGCGCCGTTGACCAGTCGGCTGGCGACAAAGGTCCGGTCGGGCAGCCATGTGACCCAGCCGTTGCTCGTGAAGCCGTTGGTCACCCGGTTCGCGTTTTCATTCTTTCCAAGTTCGGTCACATGCAGCGCGCTCGGTGAGTCTTCCTGAAGCGCCACGAGCATCGAGCCGTCGGCGGTCGTTGTGATGGCCCGGTAATCCACGAAGTCACGGGTCAGAAAACGCGGCTTTTCGCCCGGCGCGCCAACGTAGGCGATCTGCATCCGCTGCGTTCCGGGGTCGCGCAGGTTCAGGAGCATCGCGCCGCCGGGAAGACAGACCACCTGCGTGAGATTGTCCGCCTGTTCGGGATACACCGTCCGTTCCGCGCTTCCGTCGAGGGGAATGTCGAGAACGCTCCAGCGCCGACCTTCCGGTTTCTTTTCCAGAAAGACGCACCGGATGGCGTCGCCCTCGGCGGTCCAGCTATAGCCGAAATAGGCGTGCCCGGAGATCACCCGGCGCAGGTGAATCCGGCGTTCCTCGCCGCCGTCCGGATTGGCCACGAACAGCGCGCCGAGTCCGGGTTCCAGCCAGCGCTTGAAGACGAACAATTTCCCGTCGGGAGAAAAGCAGGCCGTTCCGTTGATCTTTTCAATCAGTTTGACGCGCGCGCCGCCGAGCGACGGGATGCGCCACAACGTGCCGCCGATGGGTTTGTTGTTCGATTCCGAGACAAGGTAGAGGTAATTGCCGTCGGGCGAAAAGGAGATGCCCCAGAACTGCTCTCCATCCAGTTGAGCCACCTCGACGACGCTCCCCGTTTTGATCTGCTTGACCAGCAGGCAGTAGCGATTCCCGACGAATCCGGCGTAGGCCAGCAACTGTCCGTCGGGCGAAAGACACCCGCCCATCGGATTGCCGCTATCCACGATTTTCGAAATCTGCGGCCGCTCGTAAGTGAATTTCGGCTTCGGTTTCCGGAACTGGCGAAAGGCCCCCGCCGTGCCGAGGCCGAGAATGGACACTATCGCCAGAATGGCCGCCCATCGTACGAGGAAGCGTTGCTTCGGGACCGGAACGGCCGGTGGCGGCGCGGTCTTTTCGCCGGGGGAAATCAGCGTCGGAAACTGTTCATCCGAGTTCCGCAACGCCCGCCGCGATCCGGAGGGCCGTCGCAGCGCCCGCGCGTTGTCGGTCAGCAAATCCTTCAACAGGCGAAGGTCCTCGCGCATTTCCACCGCCGTCTGGTAGCGCTCCTCGCGCGACTTGCGGAGCGCCTTTTCAAGAATCAGATGAAGTTGGAGTGGCGCGTCGGCGGCGAGTTCGGAAATCGGCGGCGGATCGAGGTTGAGAATGTTGGCCATCACGTCCGCGCTCGTCTCGCCCGCGAACGGCGTGCGCCCGGAAATCATCTCGTACAACACGACGCCGAGGCTGAACAGGTCGGTTCGGGCATCCACCGGATAGCCCCGCGTCTGTTCGGGACTCATGTATCCGAGCGTGCCCATCACGAGACCCGGCTCGGTGCTGGCGTAAGACAGATCGTGGTCGGCCACCGTTTTGACGGTCTGCTTGGCAAGGCCGAAATCGAGCACCTTGACGTAGCCGTCGGGCCGGATCATCGCGTTTTCCGGCTTGATGTCGCGATGCACGATCCCCGCCCCATGCGCCGCCGCGAGGGCATCGGCCATCTGAATCGCGATGTCCACCGCCCGCGCGAGCGTGAGTTCGTCATTTTTGATGACGACGCGAAGCGTTTCCCCCTCGACATACTCGGTGACGATGTAATGCAGCCCGTTTTCCTCGCCGATCTCGAAGATGGTGATGATGTTCGGGTGGTTGAGCGCGAGGGCCGCCTTGGCTTCGATGCGGAAGCGCCGCAGCCGGGGACGGTCCTCGATGAATGACGGCGGCAGCACCTTGACCGCGACCTTGCGCCCCATCCGGGTGTCGTCGGCGAGATAGACTTCACCCATTCCTCCCTTTCCGAGCAGGGACTTGAACTTGAACGATTTGAGCGTTGCCCCGATGAGCGACGGCGTCGGCGACGCGATGAGATCGGCGGCGGCGCGTTGAACGAAGGTGGTCGTGTTGAGGAAGGATTTTGCGTCCGCGTCGAGCAGTTCCACGACTTCGCGGCGCAACGCGTCATCGTCCGCGCATTCGCGATCGAGAAACGCGGTACGTTGGGCGGTATCTTCGATCTCGACGGCGGCGAAGAAAAGTGATTCGACGCGTTTCCAGTCGGGAGTCATGACGGCTTGAGGAAAAAGGGCGAACGGAAGTGTTTCGCGCGGTTCATTCTATTCATTCCGCCAATAAATAAAATTTTTTTCTTTTGTGATCCATTTTTCCCGCGACTGTCGCTTAACAGTATGAAGGCGGTTTTCGAGACCGCGAAAATTCATACACCCCCCAAGGAGTTTCAAATCATGCGTATTCAATCCCCTTCGAACACCACCCTTATCGACGAAACCCTCAGCCAGTCCGCGCCGCGTGCCAACGAAGCCGAACTTTTCATCGAGGAAGCCGAGGAAGTGATTGCCCCCCAAATCCGCCCGAATCACAACGAAAACGAACTTTCGGCCGAGGAAACCGAAGCGATCATCGCACCCGGTGGGACGTGGAATCACAATGAAGCTGAACTTTCCGTTGAAGAAGCCGAAGAAGTCATCGCTCCGGGGGGCGGCTACAATCACAATGAAGCGGAACTTTCGGCGGAAGAAGCTGAGGAAGTCGTTGCGCCGGGAGTCGGCCTGAACCACAACGACACGGAGCTTGCTGCGGAAGAAGTCGAAGCCATGATCGCGCCCGGTATCCAGCCCAACCACAATGAAGCCGAAATGAATGTCGAGGAAGTCGAGGACATCGTGGCTCCCGGGATTCCGTTCAATCACAACGAAACCGAGCTTTCGACGGAAGAAGCGGAGGAAGTCGTCGCCCCTGGTGCCCTCTTTAACCACAATGAAGCCGAGCTTTCAGCGGAAGAGGTGGAGGAAGTCGTTGCTCCTGGAGTCACCCTGAACCACAACGAAGTCGAGGCTGCGTAACCAGTTGAAAATTAGAGGCTTGAATGGGGTGGCTTGTCCTGGTCCGGGACTGCCGCCCCTGTTCGTTTTTGTGGGATGAACAGCCGGGTTTCCCTCTCCAATAAAAATCATTTCCATATGATCCATTTCACTTCCAATTCTCGCGTAAGAAAGTGAAGGGGAAAAATTCCCCGAATTTTTAAATGCGAATCGGAGAATCGTTATGGAATCCAGACACGTTCAGTTTGATTCAATTTCTTACAAGGCTTCTTCTCACGAAGTGTTGAACACTCTTTCCGAAGATCAGGCGGAGCTGGAATTGACCGTCGAAGCGGCTGAAGAAGTGATTGCCCCCGGTGGTGGATGGTGGCCCAATCACAATGAAGCAGAACTCGAAGCCGAGGAAACCGAATCCGTCATTGCTCCCGGCGGTGGGTGGTATCCGAATCACAACGAGGCGGAACTCGAAGCCGAGGAAGCCGAAGAGGTCATCGCCCCCGGCGGCGGGTGGACGCCCAATCACAACGAGGTGGAACTTGAAGCCGAGGAGGCGGAAGACGTGATCGCTCCCGGTGGAGGGTGGGCGCCGAACCACAACGAAGCAGAACTCGAAACCGAGGAAGCGGAAGAGGTGATTGCCCCCGGCGGCGGGTGGATGCCCAACCACAACGAAGCGGAACTTGAAGCCGAGGAGGCGGAAGAAGTCATCGCGCCCGGTGGAGGGTGGTATCCGAATCACAACGAAGCGGAAATTCGGTAATCGGGCATTTCGAGGCGAGACTTCAATGACGACACCACGCCCCGCGCTTTCGAATCCGGTCGAATTTGTCCGTACGCTGCGGCGACAGGCGGCCGCCCAGCTCGAAAAGGGAAATGTCAGGCAGGCCCAGTCCAGAGCCGAGGCCGCGCTCGCGCTGCTGCGCGACATGCCGGGATCGCGGAACATCGAATTGGCCGCCACCCACACCATTCTGGCCCGGGTCGCGGAACGGGAAAACCGGCATTCAGTCGCCGCCGAGCATTATGAAAAGGCGGTTACGGAACTGGAGTCCCTTCCCTTGGGTGAATCGGTGGACCGGGTCCGGGCGTGGGCCTATTCGAATTTCGGCAATGCCTGTCGGCTGACCGGGCGCTATTTCGAAGCGCGCGAGGCGTTTGAAAAAGCGCTCGCGCTGGCGGACGCGCACTGCGACCCGGATGACGAACGGCTGGCGTGGTTGTTGAACAATTTCGCCGTCCTTTGCAAATACACGGGAAAGTTCGAGGAGGGCCGGGCGCTTTACGAACGGTCGCTGGCCATTACGGCCAAGCACACCGGGCCGCTTCAGCGTCGGGCCGCGCCGATCTTTCACAACCTCGGTGGCATCGCCCACGCGGCGGGCGACTTTGAATCGGCGGAGCCATTCGCGCGGCGGGCTTTGCTCATCCGGATTTCGACGCTCGGTGAGGAACATCCCGACACGGCGGCGGAAAAGGCGGGACTGGCGGCGATTCTGCTCGGCCTCAAGCGCTATGACGAAGCCGAAACGCTGCTTCGGGAAGCGCTCGCGGTTTTTGAAAAAGCCTACGGTCGCGAGCATTACGAAATTGCCTCGAATCTCAACAACCTCGCCGCGCTCGAACTGGCGCGGGGCAACGCCGCCGCCGCCGAGGCCGCGTGGCGCGAAGCGCTCGCGCTCAAGGAGCGATTGATCGGCGCAATGCACCCCGAAATCGCCCTGCTGTGTCGGAACCTCGGAGTGATGCTTGCCGAGCAGGGTCGCCGGGCGGAAGCCGTCGCCTTTCTCGAACGGGCGCATGCGGTGGCGGTTCACGGGTACGGCGCGGAGCATCCGAAAACCCTGAAAATCGTCGAGCGGCTGAAGTCCCTTTCCGGAGAATGAGCCATGACCGCGCCGTTCCGGATCTACCCGCCGCGTCTGACCGCCGACGTCGAAGTCGCGGAACAGCTCGACGGCGGGCGGCGGACCTGGCTGGTCGGATCGGCGGCGGTCGGGCGCTACATCATCCTCCGCGAACTGGAACGCAAGGTCTTCGACGCCGTCGCCGAGGGCATTCCGCCTTCGCAACTGCGGGCGGTCATCGCCGAACGCCACGGGACGACCGTCGGCGCGGCCTCACTCACGAACTTTCTTGGAAAACTTGATGGAATCGGCCTTTTCGAAGGGGTCGATGACCGCAATCCTGCCGCCGCGAACGCCGGCGGCGGTTACATCCGGTTCAATTTCTTCAATCCCGACCCGCTCTTCCGCCGGTTGCTGCCCTACCTCAAGTGGATCTGGACGCCGACGTTCTTTTTTTCGAGCGCGACACTGATCCTTCTCGCCGCGCTGTCGGCGGTCGGCGACTGGCCCGTCACGGCGGCGTATGGCGAATACGTTCTGCGTGAACATCTCGTGGCGGTGGCGATTGCGAGCTGGCTGGTGGTCGGACTGCACGAGTTCGCCCACGGGATGACCTGCACGGCGTTCGGCGGGCGGGCGTCGGAACTCGGCGCGCTGCTCGTGTACTACTTTTTGCCCGCGCTCTACTGCAACGTCTCGGGAATCCACCTGATCGGCCGTCGGTCACAGCGATTGTGGGTCATCGCGGCCGGTGTTTACTGGCAACTGATGCTCGGCGCGGCGGCCTATGGTGTGTGGTGGTTGTCCGCTCCCTATTCCTGGGTCGCCGATCTGGCCTTCATCGTCATGGTCGGCAGCCTGCTTGACGTGGCGTTCAACGCCTGCCCGCTCATCAAGCTCGACGGGTACTACTTTTTAAGCCAGTTCCTTCGAATGCCGAACCTGATGGACCGGTCCAAAACCTACTGGAGCGGACTGGTTGGCCGGCTGATGAACGGCACGGAATCCGCCGAGATGAACCGGTTCACGCCACGCGAACGGCGGATTTTTCTTTGTTACGGCGCGGTTTCGACCCTGTTTTCGGTCGGACTGACGCTTTTTCTGATTTCGCGGGTAGGCAACTGGCTGATGGATGAATTTCGCCTGCCCGGCGTACTCGCGACCTTCGGCGTGGTGGTTCTTTTTACCCGCCGACCCCTCGGCGCGGCGGCCTTTCGGCTCTCGGCCGCCATCCGTGATCTTTTCAAACGAGGTGCAACCACCATGCCCGAAGAACAAAAACCGGAAGCCGCGATCACCGCTCCGTCGTGGCCGACCCGTCATCGTTCGAAACTGGTGAAAGCCGGGGTCGCGGTGGTGATTCTCGGCGTACTGGCCTTTCCGTGGCCGGCTTCGGTGGGAAGTTACGGCACGCTCATCACCGAACCCGGCGCGGAAGCGATCATCCGCGCGCCGGAGGGGGCCACGCTGGTCGAATTTTCGGTGCTGCCGGGTGAACGGGTGAATGGCGGCCACGTCGTCGGGAAACTCGGAAATCCCGACCTCGAAGACCAGATTGCTCAGGTCAAAGCCGATCTCGCCAAGGCGCAGGCGGAAGCCGAACGGCTCGCGGGCGACATTGACACCGGGCGGGAAACGGTTCTTCGCGCCGAAGTTCAGGTCAAACGGCACGAGCGGGAATACACCGACTACGCGGCGGAACGAAGAAGCATGAAATCGTCGAGCGAACCGCGCGCCGCCGTTCTTCCGCCGAGCCGCGTGTTCCCTCCGGCCATCGAGGCGTTGCGCGCCGAAGTCGAACTGCGTCGCGCCCGCCGGAGCGAGGCTGAAAAGAACGCCGAGCGGCTACGCGCGCTTTATGACCAGGGAATCGTCCCGCGCGGCGAACTCGACGCCGCCGAAACGAGCGCCACCGCCGCCGCGAAGGAATGCGCCGGCGCGGAACAGCGTTTCGAAGCCTCGCTGGTGGACCATGACCGGAAATTCAGGTCGGTGGAAAGCGATGTGGCCGCCGCGAAATACGACGCAAGCACTGAACGGTCGCGCATCCGGGCCTACGGCGGGGAACTCGGCGCGGTTCGGGCGCTCGTGTCATCTCTCGAAAGCCGTCTGAACCTGCTCGAAGGCAAGCGCGCCCGCTTTACCCTCGTGACGCCGCGCGCCGGGACGGTTTTCGGCGAGGAAACGCCCCGCCGTATCGGACAGTTTTTCGAAAAGGGAACGGAAGTCTGCCGGGTGGCCGATACCCGTCGTCTGTTGGTTCGGATTCAGGTCGGGGAGCGCGAAATCGGCGACATCCGGGTCGGGCAGCCGGTCCGGTTGAAGACGGTGGCGTTTCCCGACCGCATTTTTCGCGGCACCGTCACCAAAATCGGCGGCGAGGGAGAACGCGACAAGAACGACCAGCCGACCTACCGGGTGGAACTGCTCATCGACAATGAAAGCGGGGATCTGCGCCCCGGCATGAGCGCGTTCGCCCGCATCGACTTCGGACGCAGCCCGGTCGGGTTCATCCTCGTTCACAAGTTGAAACAGATTCTCCGGCCCGAATTGTGGATGCTGTAGCGGGCAAAGCAAAATGGACAATTGACAGTGGACAATTGACAATGAACATCCGGCTTTTCACTGTCCATTGTCAATTGTCCACTGTCAATTCTCATGAAAGCTCGCGTTGCAGCCACGCTTTCGCCAGCCGCCATTCGCGGTTGACCGTGACGGCGGCGACGCCGAGGACTTCGGCGGTTTCCTCGGCGGTAAGGCCGCCGAAAAAGCGCAGTTCGACGATGCGGGCCTTGCGTTCGTCGGTTTCAGCGAGGGTTTTGAGCGCGTCGTCGAGCGCGGTGACGATGGCGGCGGGTTCGTTCGAGACGATCAGCGCCTCGTCGAGTTCAAGCTTTTCCTTGCCACCGCCGCGCTTGGCGACCTGTCGGCCACGGGCATGATCAACCAGGATATGCCGCATCATCTGGGCCGCGACGCCGAAGAAATGCGCGCGACTGCGCCAGTCGGTCGTCCGGTCGGCGGCCAGCTTCAAATACACTTCATTCACAAGCGCCGTCGCCTGAAGCGTATGGCCGGGATTTTCCCGCGCGAAATATCGCTGGGCCATGCGGCGAAGTTCGGCGTAAACGACGGGAACCAGTTCGTCGAGGGCGGCTTTGTCGCCATCGGCGACCGCCGAGAGCAGGCGCGTGATGTTCGGAGCGTCCGACATGGGATTGGGGAATACGAAGTCCGGATTGAAATGGTTGAAAACCCGCGCCAGCATATCAGTGGCCAGTGGTCAGTGGCCAGTGGTCAGTTTTCGGTCGGATTGTTTTTGAATCCGGCTTTGCGGGGCTTCAATCCATTCCCTACAATCCGTGCCGCAAATTCGTTTTGACCGGCGACATTCTTTTTCCCACGGCCTCGCCAAAGCGCTCCGGCCGTGGGCTAATTTCTTCAAAACCACTAACTGCTAACCACTAACCGCTGACTGCTGACCACTGCCCCATGACTTCTTCCTACTGGCAACTCGAACAACGCCGCCTCGGCGACGACGCGGCGATTCCCGAAACTGTTTATGACGCGGTAGTACTTGGCGGCGGCATTGCCGGGACGGCCGCGGCGTACTCTTTGCGGCAGGCGCGCCCGTCGTGGCGCATCGCGCTGGTTGAAATTCGCAAACTCGCCTCCGGCGCGACCGGACGCAACGCCGGTTTTCTGCTCGCCGGGACCGCCGATCACTACGCCGTGGCGGTCGAACGCTACGGTCGGGAGGTTGCGCGCGAGGTTTTTGCCGTGACGGTCGGTTCGCACCGGCGCGTCCGCGAATTTCTGGCGGCCAATCCCGGCGCGGATTGCGATTACCGTCCGTGCGGCAGTCTCACCCTCGCCGTTTCCGATGAAGAGGCCGAGGTTTTGCGGCATTCCGCCGAGATGATTCGGGAAGACGGTTTCGACGTGTCGTTTTCAAAAGACGATCCGCTCGGACGCGGTTTCTCCGGCGGCATCGTCAACCCGCACGACGGCGGCATCCATCCGGTGAAGCTCGTGTGCTCGCTCGCGGGGGCGTCGAATCTTGATGTTTTCGATGAAACGGAAGTGACCGCGATTGAAAAAGGCGGTCCCGGCGTAAAACTTCACACGTCACGCGGTCCGCTGCTTGCCGAACGCGCGCTGATTGCGCTCAACGCCTACGCGCCGCTGCTCGACGGATTTTTCAATGAGAAAGTCGCTCCCGTACGCGGGCAGGTGTTCGTGACCGCGCCGGTGGGGAAAAAGATTCTCGAACCGGTGGTCTACGCCAACGACGGGTTCGAGTACTTCCGCCAGCTTCCCGACGGACGGTTTCTGCTCGGCGGCGGTCGGCGCGATTTCGCCGCGACCGAAATCGGCTACGAAGACAAAGCCGCGCCGGAAGTTCATGAATTTCTGGAAAACTTCCGCGACCGGTATTTCCCTGAATTGAAGGACGTTCCGATTGAACTTCGCTGGTCGGGCATCATGGGCTTCACGCCCGACGGCCTGCCACTGCTCGGACGCTACCGTGATTTCGACAACGTCTGGTTCTCTCTCGCCTGCCACGGTCACGGGATGGGTTTCAGCCTCGAAGTTGCCGCGATGGCCGCGCGGATGGTGACGGACGGCGTCGTGCCGGCACTTTTCGCGGCAAACCGTTTTTGAAAATAGTCTGGAGTCTGGGTTGTAAAGTCTGGAGTCTGGAGTCGAGAGTCTTGAGTCCAGAGAAAAAACTTGACAGTTCAAGGCCGAAACCAGACGTTCTCTCTTCCTTTCTTCTGACTCCAGACTCACGACTCCAGACTCCAGACTTTTTATGCTGAATCGCAAACTTTTCGTCCTCGTCCTGATTCCGTTGCTGGCCGTTTCCGCGCTGGGCCAGTCGAAGCGCCCCAAGCCCGCGCCAAAACCGGCCAAAGCGGTGGATTTCATGCCGCTCGAAGACGCGCGGCCGATTCTGCTCGCGCTCAATGATGTCGCTCCCGCCGAATTGAAAAACGCCAGTGACGAGGCCCTGCCCGGCGCGTGGGCGAAGTGGATCGCAAAGTACGATGCCGACATCCGTGGACGCGTCATTCAGGGCGACGAAGACAGCCTTGTCAATTTTCTGTTTTTCGGGACGACCTTCACCACGGCCCGCCGAGTGGCCGGCGACGACGTGGTCAAACTGAATGAATTTTTGAACCAGGAACCGGTCGGTTCGGTCGCCGAGCCGGAGGCGTTCAAACTGTTTCAGACGCGACTCGACGATCTTTTAAAGGCGGTCGCCAAACCCGCCGGGAACGAACGGTTGCTCTATTTGCGCCAGTTGTTTGATTACAAGGGATTTAAGGGCGTGACCGATCCGGCCCGGCTCAAGCCGTACATTGTCGCCAACGTCAAGCGGGTGTTGAAGGAGCAACAGTCCTACGCGCGGGCGTTCGCGCAGGCGTCGCGCCTCGATCCGTCCGACCGGCTGGCCGAGGTTTCGAAAATCTACAAGGATCGCGGGCTGTCGTCGGACACCTCGATTTACCCGAATTTCGCGATTGAACAGACGTTGCGCGCGATGCTTGAGCGCGGCTGGCTCAAGCCGGGCGGGGTCAAACGGGTCGCCATCGTCGGACCGGGGCTGGATTTCACCGACAAACAGGAAGGCTACGACTTCTATCCCCAGCAAACGCTTCAGCCGTTTGCCGTGATGGACAGCCTGATCCGGCTCAACCTCGCCGATGCGAAAGCATTGCGCGTGACCACGCTCGACATCAGCCCGGCGGTCAACGCCCATCTCGAACAGGCCCGCAAAAAGGCCGAAGGCGGGGCGGAATATGTCGTGCAGTTGCCCTACGACACGAAGTTGAAGACGTGGGGGCCGGAAGTCGTGGCCTACTGGGAGCGGTTCGGCGACAAACTCGGCGCGGCGACGACACCGGTAACGCCCCCGGCGTCGTACGACGGGATCAAACTCCGTGCGATGAAGTTTCCGCCGACGGCCGCGAAGTCCATCACCCCGCTCGGCGCGAACATCGTCCTTCAACGGGCAAACCTCGCGCCCGAGGACAAGTTCGACCTGCTCATCGCGACCAACATCCTCGTTTACTACGATGTGTTCGAACAGTGTCTCGCGCTCAAGAACATCGAATCCATGCTTGCGCCGGGCGGTTTCCTGCTGACCAATAACGCCCTTCTGGAACTTCCGAGTTCGAAAATGCGCGGCGCGGGCTACAACGGGGTCGCCTATTCGAACCTGCCGAACGACGGCGATTTTGTGATCTGGTACCAAAAGCAGTAGCCAGCGGTTAGTTGTCAGTAGTTAGCAGTTAGCAGTTAGTTTTAAGCCAGTTAATTGATTGCCGATACCTCATCGTCAATTCCTGCTGGCTAACTACTAACTACTAACTACTAACCGCTAGCCGCTGCTTTTCAGAATCGTTTCGTAAACCGTACGTCGAAGCCGAAGTTGCCGCGCTGGTCGCGGATGCCGATGACCGAAAGATCGTTTCGCAGGCGGTATTCGATGAGGATGACCTGTTCCTGCGCGGTGGCGAGGTTGGTCGAAAAGGTGATGGAGAGGTCCTTGGTGATGCGGCGTCCGACGGTCAGGCGGGCGGTCGGGTCGTTGCCGCGTCCGACGAGGAGCGGGTCGATCTGGAAGCGGTTGATGCCGAACAGGCGTCCGGTCTGTTCCTCGATGCGTTCGGTGAGCAGTTCGGAAAGCAGCGTGGTGGCGGCGCTGACGCCGACCTGCTGGTTGACGACCGGGGTAGTGAGTCCGGCGGGGGGAAGCGTCCCGGTGGCGAGCAGGGAAATGACGCTCGTTTCGGGAAGGCTCGGTTCGGAGCGCAGGACGAGGCGTCGGTTGTCGTTCGTGCCGGTAATGCCGACGATGACGCGATAGCCCTTGATGACCGATTCCGCCTGAATGTCGTAAAAGGTTTCCTCGGCGCGGCTTTCCGGCATGGTCACGACGCCCCGCGTAATCTGGAAACGGTCATTGCGGAATTCGAGTTGTCCGCGGGTGACGAGAATTCGTCCGGAGATGTCGGGCTGGGCAATCGACCCGCGCAGACGCAGCGACGCCGAACCGGCCACGTCGGCGAAATTGTTGCGGATGAAAAGCGTTTCGGGAGCTTCCACGCGAATGTCGAGCGTCGTGAAGGTGCTTTGCGCCGAGGTCGCCTGAAGCGAGCCGCTCGCGCCGGGCAGCACGCTCAACTGGGTCTGAAGGAGCGTTCCGAGGTCGGTGTTTTTCGTGTATTCCGCGCGTTTGATTTTGATGGTTCCGCTCAGGACCTGAACCTGCCGGTTGCCCTGCAAGGTCAGATCGCCGTCGGCGAGCGAGCGGACGTCCTGCGGATACATCGTACGGATGTTTTCCGCCTTCAATCCGAACCGCCAGCGTGGATTGGTCAGTTCCTCAAACACCGCACCGCCGGTGACGATCACCTTGCCGCCGCCCGCGTTGTCGGCTTCGAAGGTTTCCACCTGCGCCCGGTTCGAGTTGAAAATCACGCGTCCGCCGCCGTTCTCCAGAATCAGCGGAAAATCGGTTATTCGCAGGTTGAAGTCGGAGATGTCGGCAAAACCCGTCAGGCGCGGATTGGCGATGTCACCCGCCACGGTTGCCTTGATGGTCGCCGTGCCGGATGAAAACAGTCGCCTCGAAAATCCGCGCAGGAGTTTCAGGTCGATCAGGCCGTCGGCGGTGAGTTTCGTGTTTCCCGCGTCACGGGCAATCCGCCCGGCGACCGTGAAGGATGTCGTCTCGCCGCGCAAGTCCTTCAATTTGAACTGGTTGAAGTTGAGTTCGTCGAGTCCGGCGGTGAACTTCAACGGTCCGTCGTTGACTAAAACATAGTCTTCCGTGCTGCCGATGACGTCGCCGAGCGGCACGACCAGCCGCAGGGCGGGAAAATCCGCCGCCAGCCGGACCTGCCCGGCGGTGAACGCCGCCTTTCCGGTTTTGGGGTCCTCGACGTAGAGCGGGCCTTCGATGTTTGCCGTGCCGGTGACTTCGCCGCTCAGATTCTGCGGACCGATGCCCGCGACGGCAAACAGCGGCGCGAGCGCGGTTTTATTGAACTCAAACCGGCTGCGGAGGAAGTAGTTCGGCTCCCCGTCCTCGTTTTTGTAATCCACCGTCCCGGTCGCCGTGTATGGCTGGTCGAGATACCGCGACTCCAGCGAAAGTTTCGCCTGTTTGCCGTCGCCCACCGCTTTTCCGGAAAACCGGGTGAATTTGTAGGTCCCGTAATTCACCGCGTCGCTCGTGACAGTGGCTGTGAATTCGAGTTCGTCGTTGAAAATGTTGTTGAGCGTCGAACGGGAGACGAGGTTGAGCGACACGACGCCGGTCAGCGGCGTGTCGCTCGCCGGTTGCGGCAGTTTCGAAAGGTCGAAGTTCGGCGCGTCCACCGTTACGTCGTATTTTCCGGCGTCCACCGTGTAGCCGCCCTTCGCCGTTACCGTTCCGGCGGGAAGTTTCGCCTCCGCCCGTTCGATTTCAGCCCGTCCATCGCGCAGGGTGAACTTCGCGACGGCGGTTTCCACCTCGCCGTAGGCCGATTTCGCGTTCCGCAGCTTCAGTTCGCCCTCGCCGTTCAGCTTGCTCAAAAATTCCTTGACCGTTTTCAGGGAAAAAAGCTCGGTCAGTTTTCTTAACGGACGCGGATCGGAAACCCGCAGACTGCCGTCCACCGTGCCGCCCGTTTCGATGAGTTTCTGCGCGGTGTCGCGGGCGGAAGGGAAGGCGGCGAGGATGGTCCCGGCGGGCGCGAGTCGGACATTTTCAAGTTTCAGCGAAAGATCAGTCGGCTGGTCGGTTTTGAGTCCGGTGGCGACGGAAGCCACGAGCCTGCCACCTTCGGGCTGAATCAGCGCGGCTTCCTTGAAATTCACCGCCGTCGGCGAGGCTTCAAACGTCGCGGAAAACTTTCCGACCGGATTGTTCTCGACGCGAATCTCCGAGATGCTGACCGTTCCGGCGACGTTCGGCGCGCCGACGCGCCCGGAAATCGTTCCGACGAAACTTCCGTCGCCCGCGAGACCGATGCGGACATCTTTATTTAGCGTGGCTCCGTCCGCGCCCTTCGATTTTTCAGGGAGCGTCACTTTCAACGGAACGCCGAGCCGTTCGGCGAGGTCCTGCGCCTCGGAAAGATCGGGCGTGGCGTAATTCACGTCGAGTTTCGCGACTTCGGTCCGCCATTGGTACGTTCCGGTCGCGTCGAACGTCCCTTTTCCGATTTTCGTCGTCAGCTTTTGAATCGTGGCCGTACCGGAGGCGAGGCGGGCGACCAATTCTCCGGAAAGAGGGATCAGGGGTCGGGGATCAGGGATCAGGGCTGCCTTGGGGCTCTGGGTTTTGGGTTCTGGGTTCTGGGTCGAACCCTGATCCTCGGCGCTTGCCATCTCCGGCGGGTTTGAACCTGGCCCCTGGTCCCCGTTCCCTGATCCCTTGCCTTGGTCTGAACCTGACCCCTGATCCCCGGTCCCTGATGCCTTTTCCCCGCCGGACACCTGTCCGACGAAGTTCACTTTTGCGTTGCCGGTAGCGTTGGGGAAGTTGGTCCCGATCCAGGCAAAGTCGGTGTCGGCGTTGAAACGTCCGGAAAGGCCGCGATTCGGGACGTTTCCGGCGGCGGCGGCGCTCCGCAGGTCGATGTTGTCGAGTTTGACCTCCGCCGACGACCGTTCGCCCGTTCCCGCCCGGTAGGCGACGCGGGCGCGCCCCTTCACGCCCCCGCCGAGCGCGCGGGCGGAAAAACTTTCAATGTCGGCGAAATCCTCGGAAACGTTGACGTGCGCCGCGAAGTCATTGAGCGCCACCCGGTTGTAGGTAATTCCCGTGGCGCGGATATCGCCTTCGAGCCGGCGTGGAAAGGCGTTGAAGGATGATTCGACGGTGTATTTGACGGCCAGATTGCGGACCGCCGCGCCGAAAAGCGACATCGAAAGCGGATCGAGATTGCCCTCGACGCGGCATTCCTCGTCTGTACCTGAAAACCGTGCATTGAACTTCGCTCCACCCGCGAGCGGGACGGTCGGCAGAAAGTCACGGCTCGTCTGGGCCAGATCGAGCGCGGTGAATAGATTGCCGGAATAATCCACGCGGACGGTTTCGTTGACCCGCTTCCAGGCGACCTTTCCGGCGACAGTGGTCTTGCCGTACGGCGTGGTGACGATGAGCGTCGGAATGTCGGCGTCCTTTTTATGAACGCGCGCGTTCAGTTCGACGGCGGCGTCAGTGACCGTCCGTCGCGGGCCGTTACCCGCCGCAAAGGAAAATGTTCCCTTGGCGAGATTCAAATTCGCCAGAAGCGTGTTTTCGCCTTCCGTTCCGACCGACAGGCGAAAATCGTCGAACCGGCCGTCCACCGGGAAGGTTTTGCCGCCAAGAATGATTTTCCCCTCGGAGACGTTGGCCTTGAGGCTGCGGATGGATTTGTCAACCAGCGGTCCTTTTTCGTCTTCCTCGATTTCGACCGGCGTCCGTTTGCGTTTCGGAATGACGATTTTTGAAAGGTTGACCGTGCCTTGTTCGTCCATCGTGACGGTCAGGACGGGTTTTTCAATGTCGAGTCGGGAAAGGGAAAACTCGCGTTCCCACAAGTTGTCGGCCCGGGCGACGATGTACGCCCGCTCGGCGATAAGAAACGCATCCTTTTCATCCGGCAGGCGGAAACGCAGACCCCGCGCCTCGGCGGTGAGTGAAAAGAGTTTGACGTCGAGCCGGTCGATTTCAGTTTCGACTTTGTAGGTCGCGCGCAGCTCGTTGATGATGCGCACTTTCGCCCACTGGTTGAACCGGTCGCTGGTCAGCCACCAGTAAGCCCCCGCCCCGGCGAGAGCGACGAGGACGGCGAGCGACACGAGGGCCAGGAAAAACTTGCGTCGGCGGGTCATGCGGCCGATTGTAATGAAGAATTCCGAATTGAGAATCCGGAATCCGCCGTCATTGCCGGATTTCGGCTGGACGTTTGAACCAACCCGCGGAATTTGCTTTCATGCGGCCGTCTTCGTTCCCGTCGTCCACCCAACGGTCGCGGGTTTCCGAAATCTTCAATCGACAATCTTCAATCGACAATCTCATGGCTCAACCGCTTCCGCGCCTCGAAGGCGTCAAACGCATTCCGCTGTTTCCGTTGCCCATCGCCCTTTTCCCGAGCGCGATGCTCCCGCTCCACATTTTCGAGGAACGGTACAAGGCAATGATGCGCGATTGTCTGATGGGCGAAAAAATCTTCGGCGTCACCTTTACCAACGGACGCGAGGGATTTCCGCCGCCGGTCGGCCGCGTCGGGTGCGTGGCGTTCGTTCTGGCGACGGTTCCGCTCGACGAAGGTCGGATGAACATCCTCACGACCGGCGTCCGGCGGTTCAAGGTACTGGAATATTTTGAGGAGCAGTCTTATCTGGAAGGCGAAGTCGAATTTTTCGACGATGAACCGAGCTTCGAGGACCTGACCGGACTGGTCGAGGAAGTCACCGGACTTTTCGAACGGACCGTCAAATCCATCCGGTTGTTCAACCGCGACGACATGAACCGCGAGGAAGACGACAACTTCCCCGACGAACTGCCCGACGATCCGCAGGCGCTGTCGTTCGTCATTGCGTCGAGTCTTCAGTTGGGCGACGACCAGAAAGTGCAGTTCATGGAGATGACTTCGACCAAAGACCGCCTTGAAAAGCTGAAAAAGATGCTCAAGGGCGTGGTCGAGCGGTATGAAGTCCGGGCCGTCGTCAAGGAAAAGGCCAAAACCAACGGCCACGGACCGCACAAGGTTCTCGAAAACCTGCCCCCCGAGGAGGAGTAATTGAGAATGGAAAATTCAGAATTGAGGATTGCCGGAGGTTGCGGTCACGGAATTCGCCCATTCCGAAAATTCTCAATTCTCCATTCTGAATTCTCAATTCCCGTGGCTTCCATTCTCATCGCGGCGTTTCTCGCGTGCGCGTCTGTCGCGCTGGCGCAGCAGCCCTCCGCGCCTCCGAAAAAGGCCGATCCACCGGTTCAAACCAAACCCGCGGCGAGTCAGGGGGATGAAGAAGCGACGATTCTGACCCTCCGGACGCAGGTCGTGGTCGTGCCTTTCTCGATTTCCGATCGGTTCAACCGGCCGATTAACGACGTCCGGCCGACCGACATCAAGTTGCTTGAAAACGGTGTCGAGCAGGAAGTGGTGGCGATCAACCGCGCCGCCGACGTCCCGCTGGAACTGGCGCTGGTGATGGACTACAGCGGGAGCATGAGCCGACGACTTCCGCTGGCGAAGCGTTCCGCCGCTCGTTTTCTCGAACGGATTTTAAAGCTGAAGGACGACCGGGCGGCAATTCTGGCGTGTCAGCAGGACGTGGTCATCGCGGAATCGCCGACCGGCGATCTTGAAAAACTCCGGCGGGCGCTCGACGGCGTCGAGGAACGGCTGCCGACGCCCGTAGGTCGCGTGATGCCGTTTGAGACCGGACGCTCAAAACCGCCCGGAACCGCTTTGTACGCTGCGATTTATATCGCCGCCGACGATGTACTGGCGCGACCCGCGACCCCGGATGCCCGACGGGTAATCGTGGTGGTTTCCGACGGATTCGACAGCGAAGGGGGCATCCGGCTCAATGAAGTCATCGAGCGGGCGTGGCGGTCGGGAATCGTCGTTTACGCGCTCGGCATCGCGGATGCGGCGGACAACACCTCGGCGGTCAATCGCGAAAGCCTCGAACGCCTTTGTACCGCAACGGGCGGGCGGGCGTTCTTCCCCCGGCTCGACCGTGAGTTCTATTCCGCCTTTGACCGAATCGACGGGGATTTGCGACAGTACTTCACGCTGGCCTACACCCCGAACGCGGGCGGCGGGGCGTTTCGGGCGATTCGAATCGAGACTCCGAAGCATCCCGACTGGAAAGCGCATCATCGTTCGGGGTATTACGGCGGCGAGCCGTGACCGAATCCTCAAAAAAAGGAATTTTCTTCGATGTCGAACCCTTTGTTCAGCGGGGTGCTGGCGGTGTTTCTCCTGACCGGCCTGGCGGTCGCGCAGGAAACGGCTCCGGCGAAAAAGCCGGTGGCACGAAAACCGAAAGCCAAAAAAACGCCGGTTACGGCGGATGGCGGCCAGGAAAAGGAAAAAGCGGCCGACAAACCGGTGAAAGGGAAGTACCCCCCGCTTGAAGCACGGGTCGCCGCCTACAATGAACAGGTTGAACAGAAAAAGATCCCGCGCGAGCCTTCCCGTCCGTATTTGATTGAACCAATTGAGATTACCGGAATTTCCGAAGCCGGCGAAGGCTACAACGCGTTTGTCAAGGCGGAGGACGGAACGACGCTTATCCTGCGTCCGGGCATGCATCTTTACAATGGCGTGGTTGAAAAGATCGAGGCTGACCGGATCGTCTTCCGGATGACGGCGACCAAGAAAACGGTGGAAAAGAAGTACGGTCGGTCCATTGACGCCCAGCCTGAAACCCCCTGATGGTGGCCCAGGAACGGGAAATCGAGGAAAAAACACGGGAAACGTGGAAAAAAGCGCGGGAAATGCGCCGAAAAGCAGAGGAAATGCCGAAAAAAAGTCGGAAATGGGAAAAAAAGCTCGGTCAATGAAGAAAAAAGCCTGGGAAACGGTGGAAAAAGCTCGGGAAATGGAGAAAAAAACTCGGGAAACGCACTCTTGAATGGCGGAAACGCGAAAAAAAGCCCGGAAATGGTCCTTCAACCCCGAGAAATGACGTTTTTTCAGAACGAAACCGACCAGGACGAAGTGCAAAAGCCCGGACGCGAAACGGAAGTCGCGTCCGGGCTTTCTGATTTCCGGTTGTATGCCGGGGAATTCGGTTTTTAGCCGGCGGCGAGGGCGACGACCTTTTCGGCGGCGTCCTTCATGCCGGTGGCGGTCGTGAAGTTGAGTCCCGACTGTTCGAGGACTTCACGGCCCTTTTCGACGTTCGTTCCTTCGAGCCGGACCACGATCGGAATCTGCACGCCGAGATTCTTGGCCGCTTCGACGACGCCGGTGGCGACCATGTCGCAGCGGACGATGCCGCCGAAGATGTTGATCAGCACGGCCTTGACGTTCGGGTCGGCGAGCAGGATGCGGAACGCGTTTTCCACCCGCTGCTGTGAAGCGCCGCCGCCGACGTCGAGGAAGTTGGCCGGATTGCCACCCGCGTGCTTGATGATGTCCATCGTGCCCATCGCGAGGCCCGCGCCGTTGACCATGCAGCCGATGGTCCCGTCGAGTTTGACGTAGTTGAGGTCGAACTTCGAGGCTTCGATTTCGAGTTCCTCTTCTTCATGAAGATCGCGCAGTTCGGCGTAGTCCGGATGGCGATACATCGCGTTGTCGTCGAAGGTCATTTTGGCGTCGAGGGCGTAGAGGTCGCCTTCTTCCGTCAAAAGGAACGGGTTGATTTCGACGAGCGAGGCGTCGCTTTCAACAAACGCCTTGTAGAGCGCGAGCATGAACTTGGTCGCCTTGCCGACGAGCTTGTCCGAGAGGCCGAGGCCGAAGGCCAGTTTGCGCGCCTGATAGGGCTGGAGGCCGAGCGTCGGGTCGATGATTTCCTTGAGAATCTTTTCCGGGGTGTGTGCCGCGACTTCCTCGATGTCCATCCCGCCAGCCTGACTCGCCATGAAAACGGGCGACGAGGTGGCGCGGTCGATGAGCAGACCGAGGTAGAACTCTTTCTTGATGTGCAGCCCTTCCTCAATAAGGATCGTACGGACGGTGCGACCTTCCGGACCGGTCTGATGCGTCACCAGTTGCATGCCGAGAATCTGCGAGGCGATGGTTTCGACTTCTTCAAGGGATTTGGCGAGCTTGACGCCGCCACCCTTGCCGCGACCGCCGGCATGAATCTGGGCTTTGACGACAACCGGGAATCCGCCGAGCTTTTCGGCGGCCTCGCGGGCTTCGGCGGGCGTCCGGGCAACGTGGCTGCGGGGAACGTTCACGCCGTACTTCGAGAGAATGGCTTTGGCTTGGTATTCGTGAATTTTCATAGGAGGTTATGAGGAAGGGGGAAATGGAAAACGGGTTTCAGGAATTTCACGGACGTTCTGTGAAATCCGTGCCATCCGTGAAACCCGTTTCTTGAAAGCGCCGCGAGGGCGGTTACCGTCGGCTGCGGAGGCGTTCGATGGCCTGCTTCAAGCTGATGCGCATGCGTTCGAGCGATTCGCCGAGCTGGCCGATTTCATCCTTGGACGCCACGGCAATGGGATCGTCGAGTTCGCCGAGCGAAATCCGGTTGGCCGCTTCGGTCAACTGGGTAATCGGCTGGGTCAACTGCTGCGAAAGGAAGACGGCGAAACCGACCCCGACCGCGAGAAAGACGAGCGTGGTTACCGCGATGATCAGGAGCGACGTGTACAGCACGGAGTTGAAGTAGCTGTCCTTGACGCCGACGCCGATGTAGCCCACGAGGGAATCGTCAGGGGCCTTGACCGGCGCGAACGCCGTCTTGAAGCTGTCGCCGAGCAGGTTGTTGCTGACGGCGGTCGGTTTGTCGCTGGCGAGTTCGCTCTGGATTTTGGCGCCGACGGCTCGCGGATCGCTGGCCGAAACGACGGTTTTATCCTTCATCAGAATGGCTGTGACGCTGGCATCCTGAAGGTCACGGTAGAGCGTCTGCTTGATCTGCCGGGTAAGGGCCGTCAGCGGGCGATTTTCATCCTGCGGCGCGTTGTTGGCGAGTTGTCCGACGAGGACGTAGCCGAGCGCCTTGTTCCCGCTGGTGATGGGGGCGATGCCTTCAAGCGTCAGACCGACCTTCACGGCGGTGGTTTTCTTGAGTTGTTCGTCGAGGCCGAACCGCTTGAGGAATTCGTCGGTTTCGTTGAGCGCGCCGCCGCTGGTCGCCTTTTCGATGGCATCCGGCTGGTTGCTTTCGATGGCGTTCTTGGACTTGATGAACAGCGGGTTGTCGGCGACGGTTTCGCCGGACGCCGAGCCGTTCTGGCGAATCAGGATGTCGCCCTTGGTGTTGATGACCGCGATGAAATCGACGCCGGAACTCTCGGAACGCTGCTTCAGGACCTGCTGAAGCTGGCGCTGGCCGCCCTGCTGGCTGGCCTGAGCCGCCTGCGAGGCGTTTCCGGAGGAACTCGTCGCGCTGGTCGGGGTGGCCGCCGAGTCGATCAGGTTGTCCTTGGCGATGGACTGGGCGGTCGCCTGCGCAATCTCGACCAGAACCCGCTGCCGGTTCTTGAGGATTTCCTCGGCGAGTCGGGCATCCTTCTCGACGGTGCGCTGGGCATCGGCTTCGATGTTGCCGCGCACGATGACGACGAAGGCGAGGGCCGAAAGGGCGAGCGGCGCGAAAATGAGCAGCGCCGCGAAGAGAATGAGCTTGTTCCGGATGTTCAGTTTCATGGATGACGGCGGGGCGTACCTTTAGGAGTACAGGTGTTGCATGATTTCGAGCATTGCTTCCTGGAATTTGACGCGGCGCTCACTGTCGGGAATTTCTTCGGCCAGACGTTCCGCCAGATAGGGCATCATGTCCTTGGGCAACTGGCTCAACTTGTAACCGATGGCTTCCGCGCAATCTTCGAGGACGATCGGGGCCATCGGGCCGATGGCGAGGGTCAGTTCCTTTTCGGTCTGGTGAATGACCTCGTCCGAGACGGCGTCCACGAAATCGGCTTCGTCCTCGCGCTCGCCGACGAACTCGACAAGGCCGAGGTCGAAGAGGCGCACGATGACCTTGGACGTCATCAGTTCGTTCAACTGGGTCAGGTCGCCGATTTCGCCGACCGTACGTTGACCATCGAGATTCTGGATGACCGACCAGTCCTCGGCCCGCAGCGAGAATTCGCGCATGGACCGGGTGGAAAGTCGGAAGATGGCACGGGCCGACGGAACGACCCGGCGGACACTTTCCCACTCGGTCGCGTAGGTGACGCATTCGAGCAGGATTTCCTCGGTCTGGAGGTATGTCGAACGTTCATCGTTGGTAATGTCGGCCATGAACGTGAACTTGCCCGATCCCCAGGAGAACAGGCCGTACACGGCGTCCTCGCCGAAGGCGTCTTCGTAGGCGGCGTGGCTGATCTGGCCGTTTTCGAAATAGATTTCGCCGGAACGTCCGTCTTCGTGCTGGAGTTCGAGATGCCCGGTCCGATTGCTGGCATGAAGCAACCGGAGGACGTCCATCAGTTTGAGTTGGGCAAGATTACCGCTGAATGCGTTTGACATATCAAGGCGCGCCTAAAGGGGAGAGGTCGTCGGTCGCTCGCGCCGAAACCGGACGTTGTATCCCGCCGGATCGGGAACGCCGCGCGTCGGGCGGGGCGGTTCAGGCCCGATTCATGGCTTCGAGCAGTTCCCAGCTCGCCGCATCCATGCGGTCGCGCGTCAGCAGCGTGCGACGCTGGACGCTGACGCTGACCTTGAGACCCGCCACCGCTTTGTCTTTTTTCAGTTTGTCAGCGTTGACTTTAACGGTCATCCGCATGGTTGGCAGATTCGCGGTCGGTACGCTGATGAGAATAAGGAAAACTTCCTGTGTACCATAGGAAGTTTCAATCATTAAGTCAAGGCTGGTAAAGGCCGTTATGCGCCCCTCGCTGAAGACCATCGAGATTTCCTCGACCTTGTTGTAACCCATTTCGGCAACCGCCGAGAGCTGCGTCAGAAGGACGCCGATCTGGACCGTCGCCTGCGAATTGAGGGTGAACTGGCCGGTACTCAGCAGGACCTCGCCCCGGTTGTTGACGAGCATCGCGCTCTTGATGCCGGGTGTCCGCATCAAATCCTGAAGGAAAACTTCATGTGCTTTGGACATACGCGCCTCGCACCGGGTCGCCGGACCTTACGAAAGGTCCGCGCCCGATTTTTGATTGAGAATTTCGTTGGTGGCGATTTCGAGGCCGTAGCGCTCGAAATCCGCCTTGCGTCGCAGACGGAGTTCCCGGAGGGCGGTTTCGACCTTCGGGCGGACGCCGGTTTCGGGAAGCCGTTTGTCGAGGTCGAGAACCGTCAGCCGGAGGGCCTGCGCGAGTCCGACGACGAAATCGGCCGGCCGGGCCTTGCCGCGAAACGTGACTTCGCCTCCGGCATATTCGAATTCCGCCGCGAACGGATCAAGAAACGGATAATGCTCGGCCATCCGGATGAGCGCTTCGCGGAACGACATCGAGAAATCCTGCCGCCGGGTCGTTTCGACCGCGCCGTTCTCGACAGCCGCAACGACTTCGCCCATCAGCCCGATAAGTTGCGAATACTGCTCCTGGGTGAGGGAGGTCGCCCCGTCTTCATCGAGTTCGAGCGGAGAATCTTCCTCGCTGTCCTCGACCAGCACCGTGTCCACGACGGGTTCCATCGGGGTCGTCGGGGTGGCGTAGCCCGTCACGCGGACTTCGGGGTTGCGCTGGGTCGGGGGCGCTTCGGTTTCCCGGTCGGGACCGCGGTCGGCTGAAACGTCGCGCAGGGGAGTCGGGAAAGGCGTCACCGGGGCGGGGGGCAGGACAGCCGGGGGCGCGACTGCCGTGGGCGGCGGTGCGACCGGCGTTGGCGGGGCTTCGGCATCCACCGATTTATAAACATTGAAGATACCGCCGATGGCAGCCGTCTTCTCGTAAATCAGGGCCAGTCCGTCTTTGCCGATGGCCGTCCGGTGAGTGTCGCTGTTTTCGTTTTCGCGGATCGACGCGACGCCCTCCGCCTTTCCGCCCACGATGTAGATGATGCCGCCGCCGAATGAGCGATCGAGTTGAACCTCGACGTACCACGCGGCCTCGGTGGCCTTGCAGAGCCGATCGACGAGTTTTTCGAGGTTGGTGAAGTCGGAAGCCAGATCGCGGTGGACCGCTTCGCCGTCAATGATGCCGCCGATGGCGAGAATCACGGCGTCCGGGTGCTGATAGAACCCGACCGCGCCGCTCCGCGCCTGCGAGCGGGTGAGGACGCCGTCGAGCGCCTCGCGCTCGCGCTTGACGTTGCCGTCGGCGCTCTCCCAGGCGTTGATGATCTGACCGTGGGACAGAAAGATGTATCCGTCGTAATTCCAGAAGCCGACCGAAACGTACCCGGTGAATTCGTTCACCTGAAGGTCGGCGAGCAGGGCGGCGACGTTGACGTATGACGTGCTGAGGTTCTCGTGGACGGGTTTTCCGCGCGGGACAATCATGATTCGGTGGCAGCGAACGGACAGGGATTCGGCCCGGGCGGCGTGTGGCCGCCCGGCGGGCTGACTACATGGTCAACGGTCCGGAGAACGGGCCGGTGGTGAGCGACCCCGTTCCGCCGAGCAGACCGGTTCCGACGCCTTCGGCCGCGCCGTTGATGCGGGCCTGCATCTTGCGGAAGATGCGGTCAATGTGCGGGCTCATCGTTTCAAAACGGATGGCCGCCCCGAACTCGATGAGCGCGAGGTAGTTTTCCATATCGAAGAGCATGATCTTCTTCGGTCCGGCGCTAATCGTCATCCGGGAGAGGTTCCCGACCCGGCCGGGCATGGTGCTGAGACGCCCGAGATGGATGAGCAACGCCATCATCATCCCGATTTTTTCCGGAGATTTCAGGCCGCCGACCGCCTGCATCGTTCCGTCACGGGAAACCGCCAGCGCGGCGTCGATGCCTTTGACCTTGGTCAGGTCGTTGATCAGCGACTGATAGATGTTGATGCTGCGCAGCCCGCCGCTGGTCGTGGTGGTCGGCGTGGCCGTCGATGGGGTCATGATCGGCTCGCCGCTTTCGGGAATCATCCCGGCGCGGGCTTCGTCGAGCAGCCGCAACCCTTCCATGATGAGGTTGGCCCACGGTTCGAAAATGGTTCGGGTGGGGGCGGGAATCCCGGTGTCGATGCGGAACGAGCCTTGCTCCCACGCCAGTGCCTTGTAAACCGCCTCGACGCCCACCAGGTTGCCAAGCCGGGCATCCACCACCTCTCCGTCGGCGAAATAAAACACCCCGTCGCCAATCGGGTAGTGGACCGTCAGTCGGGCAGTATTCCGTCCGACGCAGTTGATCTGAATGATGTCCACCAAAGCGAGGTCTGTGAGATCACCAACGAGCGGCATAAGGGGTTCTCTCGTGAGGAAAAATCTGGATTTGGTTGTCGTGCCGGGAGTGAAGAAAGCACTTCGAGACTGAATCGAAACTAACAGAGTTTCTTCGAAAGTGTCAATTCGAGCGTGGACTTTGAAGGCTTTCTTCAGTTTCCCTGTCCGATTACCCCCGTGGAGGGGCGGTAAACCGCGCGCGCCAGCCGTCGCGCAGTCCCCCGCCAATCCGTTCCAGCCATTCGGGATGCCGGCTGAGCTGCCAGACCGCCGCGCCCAGTCCGAAAAAGGCCGAACCGATGCCGAACAGATACACCGCGTAGGGCACCTGGCCCCATTTGACCGAGTCGAGAATGACCACCGACAGATGAAGCATGAGGACACTTGATCCGAACACCACCGGTCCGCGCTGGCGGAGCCACCACCCTCCTCCCAGGGCGACGAGAGCCGCCGTGTCGGTCAGGATGTCGAGGCGGGCCGAGCCACCCCGTTCGAACCGGACCTGAAACGCGTGGAGCATCACCGGCACGCAGAACAGGAACGCCCCGATCCAGATGAAGGTTTCGCCGAGGCCGGTTCCGGCGTCACGCCCGCGAAGCTTGAACAGGCCCACCCCCATCAGTAATGCGCCGAGCGGAATGGTGAACAGTTCAATGCTTTCAAGCGTGGAAATGCCGAAAACATTCAGGACCCGGACGTAAAACAGGGCCGTGAAACCGATTGCGGCCAGCGAGTAGACCTCACGGACAGCCCGTTCCCGCGCCACCGTGCCGATGGTCGCCGTCGTGCCGATGGCGAGGGCGAGACTCCCGAGGAGGGTGATGCGTTCCGGCATTGCGGTGGAAAGCGAAAGTCCCAGCATTCCGACCGCGAAAAGCGACAGGACCGTCAGCAGATGTCCGCCGACCTTGAACAGTCCGGCGAAATCCGGGGCCTCCGGGTCGGCCGTGCGAGGTTGCAGTTTCGGCAGAATCTGGATGCCGAACACCAGTTGCGCGAACCCGAGCAGGAGGAACATCGCCGGGAAATTCCGTTCGGCCACGTTCGCCACCCGCAGAATCTGAAGCCCGGTCAGGTCGATGAAGGCCAGGCCGATGCAGGCGTAGATCATCCGCGTGGCCCGGTCGCGTCCGACGGCGGCTATGGTGGCTCCGATGACGATACCGAGGGCCGCGCCGCCGAGCAGGCGAACCCGCTCCATCGCTTCAACCGGCAAATCGATGCCCGCAAGCACGACGCCCATCAGGCCGCCAGCCGTGAAAAAGTGTCCGCAGTGTTGGAGCACGGGCGACAGCCGTTCATTTTCAAGAGCGTCATCCTCCCGCCGGGGGAGGATGAACATCCCGGTCAGCAGCAGAAGAAAGCCATAGGCCGCGAAAGCAGTTGGAAATTCCCGGTTCGGCAGGTGGCCGAGCTGGAACAGGCGGGCAAAGGCGAACCCGCCGCAGAGCGCCGCCGCGTAGCCGAATTCCCGGGTTCGGGCGAATGCCACATGGGTGAAACAGAGCGTGGCCGATCCGAAAACCAGCAGGGTTTCAATTCGGTGGCCGGGAAATTCGGTGAAATCGGTCAGCGCGAGGAACACGAGAACGGCAAACAGGCCGCCCGTGACCCCGAAAAGGGCTTTCCCGAGCGCGTCGGAGACGTTTTTCTCGATGAGCGAACTTGCAAAGTGTCCGCCGACCGCCGTCAGCGCCAGACCGGCGACGAGTCGCTGATCTTCGAGGCGGAAATTATTGTGGAGCAGGCAGAGCGCCGTGGCGTAGGCCGCGCAGCTTCCCGCCGCATAGGCCGCGACAGCCCGTTTTTCATTTCCGGCCACGAATCCCGCGCCCAGAAAGAAAACGGTCATTAGGCCCATCGCCACCACGAACAGCGGATGCCCGTGACCATTCAGCGACACGATGACGATGGTGAAGCCGGCCAGCAGCGAGAACAGATCGGTCAAAATCCGGAACGGCTCGGTCCCGGGGCGGCTCGGAAGGCCGAAATCCACGCCGAAGTGCGTGTCGGGCGACGTGCCGAACTGGTTCCCGAGGGTCGCGCCCCACGCTTCCGCCAGCGCCCGAAGAAGAAGGGTGAACCCGATCAGCGTCAGCGTGGCGGTCATTCCGCTGGTTTTGAGCGTCAGCGTGCCGAGGCTGCATCCGGCGTAAAGCACAAAGACCAATGACGTGGAATACCACCCGGATTGTGTTTTGAGAAAACGCCGTACGCTCCAGATGAACAGCGGAGCGGTTGAAAGCCACAGGGCGAACGTGTCTTTCGAAAACCCGATGGTGAGTTCGTTGACGAGACCCCGGTTTTTCGCCAGAACGACCGGCGCGACGGCGGCGACAGGAAACAGAAACACACAGGTCAGAAGCGCGGGCGAGGCGTAAATCCACTCGGCGACCTGAAGCGACCGCGACCAGCGTCGATCAGCCTGGCGGGCGTGTTCGATCTTCGCCGCCAGTTCATAGGCACAGAAGAAGGCGAGCAGCCAGACGGTGAGACAGGGAGGCGCCCAGTAGGATGAAAGAAGGCCCAGCCGGTCGAGGCGTTCGATGTAACCGGCGGTCAACAGGACATATCCCGAGCAGAGATGAAAAACGCCCAGACCGAACCGGGGAACGAAATGCCCGACGGCGAGGCACATCAGTGCCACCATGAGTGAAAGCCCCGAATGGTGCATGAACAGGGCGGAAAGGGCCGCGCCGGTGAGGATGACCTGCCCGAAACCGGCGGTGACCCCGGCGGCGAAACTGGTTTTCCGCAGCCGGGAATGGGCAAACAGCGCCGTGCCGTAGAGCGCGGCGAAAAAGACAAATCCCTCGGGCGGGGACTTCAGGATGTGGTCGAGAAAACCGATGCCGCTGAGCAGTCCGGCCGGAATCGCCAGATAGAGCAGCATGGTTTCCTGAAGCAGAACGGCCGTGCCCATGTAGATGGCGGCGCAGACGAAACCGACCGCCCAGCCGTTGTTGCCACGCGGAAGAATTTTCGAATAGACCAGAAACCACGGGTTCAGCGGCATCAGGAGCGCGCCGATGAGCAGAAAACCGCGCCCGATGAGATCCGCTTTGGTGCGCTTGATGAGCCAGAGGCCGAGCGAATAGGTCGCAATGGTCACGAAGGCGAGGATCCCGGCCTGGACGATCGGTTTCTGAAGCTGGGTTGCGATGAGGTCGCGCAGGTAAATCAGCGCCCCGATGGTCATCAGCAGACCGCCGCCGTAAATCAGCAGCTTGAGCGTGGCCGGATCGGCGAGGCGTTCGATCAGCGTCCGCTGGGGAATCCGCGGCTGGACCGGAATCGGGGCCGGTTGCGGAGGCGGAAACGCCTGCGGTGAAGGGAACTGCGTCGGTGTGGAATGAGCCGCCGGAGGAGGTGGAATTTCGTCAGCCCCGGGATCGCGGCGCGGCGGCGGGACCTGATTCGGCGCCGGAAGCGGATCGGGCCGCAACCGGTCGAGAATCATTTTTCGCTCGGATTGATAGTGGCCGACGATGCGGGCCTGGGTGGTCGGGTCGGTCAGCGACGCGGCGGGCCAGCCGGCGACTTCGTTTAAAAGCGTGTCGATTTGGGCGATTCGAATAAAGGCCGCCGGTTCATGGCGGGTCCGGCAGGTAATGCAGAACTTCCAGTGAAGTTCCATCGGCGACTGGCATCGCGGGCAGTGGATTTGGGTGCCGGGATTGGGTGCGGTCATGCAAAGGACCTCCGAAAACGGTGTTCGTCCGGGCAAGAATTGCCGACTCGACCACCATCGGCCGTTGTGTTTGTGGAACTTCGCACACCTTCACAACCATCGTCTCACTGCGTCGAAGTGGGGGGCGGTGCGAGGATGGCCTGAGCCTTGAGCCGTTCGGCGATGGGGTCGAACGGCTTTGCGAGGTAGTTTGCCAGCACCAGCGCGCCAATGGTCAGAAAGGTGACCCCCGTCAGCGTCCATTTTTCACGGATCGGAAAAAAACGATTGTTCCAGAGAAAGACCAGCCCGGCGGGAAAAAAGATGAAGAGGCTGACCAGTGGCGTCAGCGGGTGTTCGAGCCAGTGGGCAGGCTGCTCGACCGGGGGAAGGGGAGCGGTTGCAGGCGGCTTCGGGCGGGCGGCGGACCGCCGGACCGGCTTCGGCGCCTGAATCGGAGTTTCGTCGGGGACCGGCGTGGCGAATTCCCGGGTAATCGGCCTGGTCGGCGCTGAAACGGAGAGCGATTCGGTCGGCGAAGCGAACTCTCCGGTAACGCGCGTGCCTTCCTTGAACAAATCCCCCGTGGTTTTCGCGCCTTCATCCTCGAACAGATCGCCAGTCGTCGCGTACGTTCCCGTTCCGGCCCGGTCCATTGCCTCGGCGAGCAGGTCCCCCGTCGTACGGGTTGGAGATTCGAGGTCGCCGGTGGTTGTCGCTCCGAAATCGGCGGTAATTTTTTTCGGGCTGCTCTCGGCGAACTCGTCGGTGGTCCGCATCAGCCGCAACTGGTGGATCTTGAAGTGCGGAACGAGCGGCGGGCAATCGCCCGCGTTCACCCAGTCGCCGTCCAGCGGCCGGACCTGGTCGGCCGCTTCAACCCGGCCTTCGCGAACCCACTGCTTGAGCAGCGACAGGTCCATCGTGAAGGCGTTCCGGCCGACTTTTACTTCCCATCGGTCATCCGTGACCATCGTTCAAACTCCGAATCGAATATGAAATTCCGATATCCGACACATTTTCACGTCAAAAGGACGAAAAAAGTCGCGCTATGTCGTTGAAACGGCTTGCCCTTGGATTTCCAGAACTCTACCCCAAGGCGGGCCGGAACAGAACCCGGCAAATTTCCGCGCCATTCCGACGCGCGGAAAAAGCAGCCGGCTTGACTTGAAACTTGTCCGCCGAACCAAGAAACTCGCCCGTTCGTGTTCCGTACTCCGGGCGCACGTCATTTTTCCGTCTTCGTTCATCTTTATTTTCATGAGCGTTTCCCAAGAAACCACTTCGCTGTCCCGCATTCCGTCCGGCGTGTCGTACTTTTTCGGCGAGGAAGTCCGTTTGCGCCGGGAGGTCGAGCGGCGGGTGCTGGATGTGTTTACGGGCTGGTCCTACGGCGAGATTCTCCTTCCCGTCTACGATTACTACGACATGTTCGCCCGCGGGATGGGGGCCGACCGCCTCGATTCGACTTTCTGTTTTACCGACGCGGAGGGCGGCCTGCTCGCCCTGCGGCCCGATCTGACCTCGCTCGTTGCCCGGACCGTCGCCACGCGCTTCGTCGGGCAGCCGCGACCGATCCGGCTCTGTTACGTCGGAGAAATCTTCCGGAATCTTCATACACCGGGCCGCGCCCCCCGCCAGTCGTGGCAGATCGGGGCCGAAATTTTCGGCAACGACCGGCTCGAAGCCGACGTGGAAGTTCTTCTCGTTGCCATTGAGGCACTCCAGCGCCTCGGAATCTCCGATTTCAGGATTTCACTCGGCCACGCCGGATTTTTAAAAGGGATTGCGGAAGAACTCGGCCTCGATGGCCCGGCCCGCCACGCCCTCGGCGAAATCGTGGACAGTCGCAGCCGGGCGGCTTTCGCCGGTTGGCTTGCCGCGCGGAATCTCGACCGTCCGGAACTCGTGGCCTTTTTCAATCTTTCCGGAAACGGCAGCGCCCTGCGCGAGGCACGCTCGCTCGTTGCGCACCCGACCGTCCAGGCCGCGCTCGACGACCTCGAACATCTGCTGGACGTTGCCGCAACGCTTGATTTCGCCCGTTTTCTGACCATCGACTTCGCCGAGGTCGGTGGACTCGACTACTACACCGGAATGACCTTCAAGATGTTCTGTCCCGGCATCGGGGCGGACATCGCGAGCGGCGGTCGCTACGATCATCTTTTAAAGAGTTTCGGCGCGGATGAACCCGCCGTCGGTTTTCAGTTCAGCCTCGACCGGCTGGCCGATCTCGTCCGTCAGCGCCGCGAGGCCGCGCCGCTCGCCGCGACCGTCCTCGAAGCCGACCGCGACGACCTGACCGGCGCGTTCAGACAAGCCCGCGAACTTCGCGAAACCGGCGCGGCGGTCGAAATCCGCACCGCGCGGCATTCGTTAGCCCCTTGAAGAAAAAGTCTTGGGAGTCTTGTGCGTCTCGTGAGTCTTGGGAGTCAAGACAAACGATGAATGATGAACGATGAACGATGAAGTTTGAAAAATCGAAGTTTTGAAGTCTTTGAGAAGAATAGGGTTGACAGGTAATAACCGAAAAGTTCAGCTCGACTCCCCAGACTCCCCAGACTCCCCAGACTCCCCAGACTCCCCAGACTCCCCAGACTCCCCAGACTCCCCAGACTCCCCAGACTCCCCAGACTCCCCAGACTCCCCAGACTCCCCAGACTCCGTGGT
>JBDRAL010000032.1:0-119397 GCA_039793685.1 Blastocatellia bacterium NZW_1522 | reverse complement strand
TCCAACAATTCCTGCTGCAAATCTGGTAACACGTGGGCGTCCCCCCCCATAACCACATTTTCCGCGGGCGCTCTCCTGCGCTAAACTCCAGAAAAATCGGCGCGCAGGCCCGCACTCTGAACAATCAATAGCTGAACTTCAGCGCGAACTGAATCGTGCGGGGGTCAAACGTACTCCCCACGCGACCGAAGTTCGCGCTCGCCCGGTTCACTTCCGGGGCCTGGAAGTTGGTCTTGTTGAAGAAGTTGAAGAATTCCGCCCGGAATTCGAGGCCCGCCGTTTCGTTCAAAAACCGGAACGGGAACCGCTTCTGGACGCTGAAATCCACCTGTTTGAAGGAAAATCCGCGAATCGCGTTCCGTCCGAGATTGCCGAATGGCTGATCCGGCGTCGGAAGCGTGATGTTCGCGGTGTTGAAGTATTGCAGAAACGTCGGCCCGGTCGGGTTGAGCGGGTTGCCCGTCACGTTCGGACGCAGCGCCACGCCGCCGAGGAAGTCCGGCAGGTTACCCGACAGCGGTCCGACCGCCGAATCCGGGTAGCGCAGGTTGAGCGGCTGTCCGCTCGTGAGCGTGATGATCGTGTTGGCGCTCCAGCCGCCGACCACAGCGTCAAGCGCCGGATGAAGGTTGCCAAAAAACATCCGACCGCGTCCGACCGGGACCTGCCAGACGACGCTCGTCGTGTTGTTGAACGTCTGGTCGAAGCTCGACGGCCCCTTGTCGGCGGCGAGGTTGTAAATGTTCTGCGGATTCGGGCCGCCGCCGTTGGTCGTTTCCAGCACCTGACCGACGTTGTCGATGGCCTTCGAGTAGGTGAACGAGTTTAAAAGGTTCACCTGGCTGTTCCGATAGACGAATTTCACCTGAAGCGCGTGGTAGTTCGAAAATCCGCCGGGGAAATTCGCCGAAATCGTGTCGAAGCCCTGAAACGGACGCCGCGCCGCGAGCGTCGGAATCACGCCCGACTGAAGCTCCGCCGCCGTGACCGGCCGCGCCTGGTTCAAGTCGCCGAGCATCGGCAGTTTCACGCCCTTGTTCCCGACGTAGGCCACGTCGAGCAACATGTCTTTGGCGACTTCGTACTGGAAGGTCAAATGCCAGTTTTGAACGTAGCCCCACGGGAAATCCTTCGGCTGGTACAGAATCGTGTTGTTCGGCAGCGTCGTCGGGTAGCCCTGCTGCGTCAGCCGGACGCAGTTGGTGAAATTGTTTCCGGTGCAGACCTGCGGAAGTCCCGCCGCCGCCGTGAACGCCGGACTCGTCACCGTCGAACGCGACACGAACGGAAAGTTGGTTGAAAGCAGTTCCGCGCCCGCCATCCGGTTCCAGTAGTTGAAGCCGACGCCGTAGCCCGCGCGGACGACCAGCTTGTCGAGAATCTGGTACGCCAGCCCCACGCGCGGCGCGAAGTTGTTGGTGTCGAGATTGCGCAGCGACCGGTCGGAAATGCCGCCGCCCCGCGAGGTCACGATGGAATTCGTCGCCGGATCGAAGTTTGAAAGCCGGTTGTCAGCGTCGTAGAGCGGCGTCGTCAGTTCATAACGCAGACCGGCGTTGATGGTGAGTTTCCGGGTCGCCTTGAAGTCGTCCTGAATGTAGCCCCAGTACATCCGCTGGCGGATCGGCGCGACCCGCTGCGAGGCCAACTGGTACTGGTTGCGCGCTCCGAAATAAAAATCGGCGAGGTTGAAGGCGAGACTGTTCGCGGTCGTCGCCGCCGGACGGCTGTAGCCCGCGTTGTAGACGTCGATTCCATAGAGCGGGTTGGTGTCGTCCACGTTCTGGTTGAGCGCGACGAATTCGAACCCGGTTTTCAGACTGTGCCGTCCGAGAACCCAACTGTAATTGACGCGAATGTTGTTGGTCGTCGGGAACTGCGCCTGCGGGTTGGTGGACTGCCGCCCGAAGCGCGGGAAACCCGTGATGTCCTGCGGCGTCAGTCCGCCCTGAATCCGCGCGCCTTCCGGAAGTCCCGTGATTCCAAAGAGATCGCGCATGCTCGGGCCGCCCGCCTGCGCCGGGAGACGGTCCGCGCCGATGCGCGTCACGGCGTAGCGGACTTCCAGCACCGAATTTCCGCCGAAAACGACGGTCGTCCCGATGACGCCCTGCTGGTTGAACACCGCCAACTGGCCGATGGCGTTGCCGCCTGCCGGACCGTCGATCAGTCCCGGCTGCTTGATCGTCTGCTTGCGCTGGCTGAACCGCGCAAACGCACTGATCCGCTCGTTGAACTTGTGGTCGAGCCGCAGCCCGTACTTGTCTTCAAACAGCCGGTTGCGGGCGAAACCGCCGAAATTGTTCGAAATGCCGAACGTACCGCCGCCGGTCCGGTTGGGCAGCGGCAGGTTGTCCATCGTGAAGCGCGCGAGCGGCGTCATCGGAATCGGCGTTCCGGCGTTGAAGACCGTTCCGGCGGTCACGAGCTGGCCGGTCGACGAAACGTAGTCATACGGCACGCGCACGTTGACCGGCAGAATTCCCTGCCGCATCGCGAGCGACGGCACGGAGGTCAACTGGAACGGACTCTGAATCCAGCGCGAACCTTCGTAATCCACGAAAAAGAACGTGCGGTCCTTGATGATCGGTCCGCCGAAGACGAACCCGAACTGGTTGCGGTTGGTCTGCGGCTTGCGGCCGTCCGGCGGACGGAAGAAGCCGGTCGCGTTGAGCGACGTGTTGCGGAGAAAATCCCAGACCGTGAAGTGATATTCGTTGGTCCCGCTCCGGGTCGAAACGTTGATGACCGCGCCGCCGGTGCGACCGTACTCCGCGCTGTAGGCGTTCGTCATCACCTTCACTTCCGCCACCTGATCGGGGGACGGCTGGATGGCCTGATTCGAAAAGCCCTGGTTGGTCGTGCCGTAGAAGTTGTTGTCGATTCCGTCGAGCAGAAAGTTGTTGTAGGTGCTGCGCAGACCGTTCACGTTGAACGATCCCTCGCGCCGGAACGAAATGTCGCCCTGATTGGCGACCTGCGACTCGCGGATGCCCGGCACGAGCAGGGCGAGCGCGGCGTAGGACCGGCCGTTGAGCGGCAGATTCACGATCTGCTGGCGCTCGATGACCTGCCCCTTCGTGCTGGAATCGGTTTCCAGCAGTTGCACCCCGCCCGTGACCGTGACCACTTCCGAGGTCTGGCCGACCTGAAGCGCGACGTCCACCCGCTGCCGGGCGTTGATCGTCACGTCGAACTTCTCGGTGGACGCCTTGGAAAATCCGTCGGCCTCGGCGGTCACGACGTAGGCCCCGATCTTCACGTTGAAAAACTCGTAGTCGCCGGTTTCCTTCGTCACCGTCGAAACGGCGATGCCGGTCGCCACGTTTTTGAGCGTCACCGTGGCCCCGGAAACCGGCGCGCCGTTGGCGTCGCGAATCGTCCCCAGCACGGCGGCGGTTTCAAACTGCGCCGCCGCCGGAGCGGTCGCGCACAGCAGACACACGAACAGCAGGAACGCCGGCAGCCACCGGCGAGCGAAAAACCCGTCGAACGTCATGGTAAATCCCTCGATGAGGTTGAATGCGATCCGGACCGCTCCATCCGCTTATGAGGAAAGCGACTGGAAAAAAACGGTTGGCCGGAATCGGGCCGGACCATAAGAGGGAAAAATGAAGGAATCGTAACCAACGGGTAACGAAACGGTGGAATTCCGGTTAACTTTTCGTTTCCGACCGCCTCTACCGTGTTTCAAACCGGAAAAATCGCCGGAACGCATCGTCCATCCGGCCACCGGTATGGAATCCCGAACGTCAGTGGGAAAAACCGTAAAACATTGTCATTCCCCGGCTACCCGGCGCACAATCGCGCCCATGCCGACGTTTCAGGTCAAAACCGAATCCCTCGCCGTCCGGTGCGACATCTGCCATCAGGCGGACCAGTTCAATCCGGCGACCGGGATTTGTACTCGGTGTTCAGGTATTGAGGCCCCGCTTTACTACGACACCATCACCCAACCAGTCCGCCAACTAGTCCCTCAACGGTTTCATCGGTTTCGCTACACGGGGACCAACTCGCTGACGGGGGTTGAATCGTTCAGAAACATTTTCCTTGGTTGTGTTCTCGGTACTTTACCGGGCATGGTTCTTCCGGGGATTCTGGTGGCGATTGAGAACCATTCCACATTGAAACCTGGATCGGGACAGGTGGACGGATTTGAAACTGGGGGCCTGATATTTGCCGCCTGCCTCTGTTTTTCATTTATCCCCGGTTGTATTTCCGGTTTCCTCATCGGAAAAAAACTTCGCGGGCACAATCAATACCGGTCAATTAGCGAATACCGGGAATATGCCAGTCGGACTTCACTCCGTTCGACCTTCTTCCTTTTTTTGTTTGCATTTCTCATTTTAGGCTTTTACCAGATGGTGCAAATTCACCTGTCGCCTCAGGAAGCCTTCTTTGGAGCCTTTTGCTCCCTTCTTCTTCCCGCGACCTATTTCCCGCTTTTCAATCCATGGGGCGGTTTGCTGACCGCCAACCTTTTGAAGTTTCTTGAACGAAACAACATCGAGGACTTGCGAGAGTAAGAACGGGGTGACCGTTCGAGCCTGGGGGAAATTCTTCGATTCGTTCAGTAATCCAACATGACGAACTTCAAGGTCAAAACCGAATCCCTCGCCGTCCGGTGTGAAATCTGCCATCAGGCGGATCTGTTCGAACCGGCGACGGGGGTTTGTACGCGGTGCGCCGGAATTGAACCGCCACCTGAATTCCCGGCGGACGCACACGCAGGGCCGCCACCTGATTCTCCCCGTTTTCCGTATTACACCGGTCCGCAATCCGTGTCGTACGCCGTCCACCTGCGGAATCTGTTCATCGGCATGACGGTGGGGTCCGCCCCGGCCCTGTTGATTCCTTTTCTGCTGCTCGTCTTTACCCTTGCCGAAAAGAACATCCGGTCGGTGTTTTACTGGTCGCTGGTTTTGGCTCTGCCTGCCAACGGCGTTACCGGAATCCTGATCGGAAATCTTTTGCGGTTTCTTTGCGGGACCCGTTCGGAAACCGAGTTGCGGAATGATTACGGCCAGTTTTCCACCATTGTCACCCTCGCGTACGCCTTTCTTTTCAGCGGATTCCTATTTTTTTACCAGGGGTTGCGTTACCCGGAGAACCCGCGAATTCTGGAAATGACCGTTTTCGGGTTTATTCTCAACGTTCTCTATTTCGGCTTTTTCAACGAATTCGGAAGCGCGTTCACCGCCAACGTTCTGAAATGGCTTGAGCGGCATAATCTGGATTTTCTTCGGGAACGGTTTTTGTTTGAAGAACTCAATTGAACGTTTCCGCCGGAGCGGTTTTTCTTCGTTTAAAACTCGACATGACGAACTTCACGGTCAAAACCGAATTTCCCGCCGTCCGGTGCGACATCTGCCATCAGGCGGATCTGTTCGACGCGGAAACGGGAAGCTGTGGGCGATGTGGGGCGCTCGTGCAGCAGAATGCAGTCGAGGGTACGGCCCACTGGAGCCGGTCGCCCGCGCTTCATTTTCGGTTTACCGGTCCGGGTACGGCCACCGGCTGGAACATTTTCAAAAATACAATGCTCTGCGGGCTGGTCGGCGGCGGACCGGGCGTCCTCTTGCCGCTTCTCGTGGTCGCGAATGCGTGGGAAAACCCGGTGCTGACGATGTTCGGGGGATTGACGATCGGGTGTTCGGTCATTCCGGCGTTGCTGACGGGATTTGTCCTCGGAAAACGACTTCGAGAAACGCGGGAATTCTTCCCCTGCTACGGATTTTGGGAGGCGGGAGGGAGTTTCTCCTTCTATTCGACCTTCATTCTGCTCATCGCGGGCGTGGCCGTGTGGGTGGCGGTCGGAATTTCCCTGAACCGGCCGGGCCTCCCCGCCCCGATTGACCATCTTTTCCCCTGGGCGGTCGGGACGCTGCTCTACCTTTCACTGTTCAACACCATCGGCGGACACCTCATCGCGCGATTTCTTCAGGAACTGGAACGGGAAAATCTCGAATTTTTCCAAAGCTGACCACGGACGGTTTTCTTCACGACTTGCCGGAACCCCTTTTTCCGGCTCACCATGCGGACATGGCGAAATTCACGGTCAAAGCGGAATCCCTGCCGGAGCGGTGCGACATCTGCCATCAGGCGGACCTGTTCGACCGTGAAACCGGCGAGTGCGCCCGCTGCGGCCCAATTGCCCGGTTCGTTCCCCCGCCGGACGCGCCCCCGCCGGAGTTTTCTCCGCAACTGTTCGAACCGCCGCGTCCCTTCGCGCCGCCGTCGGTTTACCCACAGTTTCCATTTCCGTACCAGCCGCCGGTCAGCCCGCTGGCCCCGGTCCCGCCGCACGTCGTTCATGAGTCCCCGAATTACTGGGAACATCAACGGCAGCCACGGGAATTGTTTTACCGGTACATCGGTCCCACGGAAAATTCCCAAAGGGACGATTTTCGGGCGGCCTTCTGGGGCGGACTGGTTGGGGCGTTGCCGCCATTTCTGTTGGGATTGGTCTTTCTGGTGGAACATCAGTTCCTGCTCTTTTTTGTTTTTGTTCTTCAGGGCTGGCTGGTCACGGGATATGTCTCCTTTCGAACCCGGCAACGCTTGAAAGGACTTCAGACCCAGACACTCGCGCGAAAAATCCGAAGGGCGGGGATGTCCGACTCCTGGAAGGTGACACTTTCCCTGGTTCCCATCCCGTATGTACTTCTTTACCTCTTCATCCTTCGGCTCAATCCCGACTCGCCGTTCGCCGCCGCCCTTCTCATCAGCGCCCTGCTCCTTCCGGTTGTTCTCGGCGCCCTGGCCCTGAATTTTCTCGGCGGCTACCTCAGCGTACTGGCCGTTGAACATCTCGAACGCAAACATCTGGTCCCGACCTACCTCGAACCGGAACGGTGAATCGCCCCGGAACTTTTTTCCGACAGCGGTTTCCATTTCCCCAAACGCCAGTTCGGGAGAAACCGCCATGTCCAGAACCTATTGGATTGCGAAGGCTTTGCGTTCGTTCGGCTATGCCGGGCTGATCGTCTTCAGTTGGGTGTTGTTCATTCAATTCGTCAATGGAAGGGCCGAATCCGCGCCTGACGTCTGCTATTTTGATGATTGCGAATGTACTTACGGTCGGGTGGCAGGGGCCACGGAAGTCCTCGTCGCCATCTGTTTTCTTTATATTGGCGTCTGGTCCATTGTGCTCATCGGAATCAATCTCGCAAAAGCGTACGAGTTTCTGATCCAGTCCAGCCAACCTTCATTCACAACCCGGCTTTTTCCGGCGGCGGTTTCCGTCACCCCGCACTTTATGGAGAGCCGGGACTGGGGAAAAACGCTTCCGGTTCTGTCGCGGCCGTTTCTGGGTGAATATCTGACGGAAAACCCGCCGGTCAGTAGCTCAGGCTGGGGAGACTACGCCTTTTTCTCGGGAATGGGAGCCTTTGTTTTTGCCACGCTGACAGTCGTGACCGCCCTGATTGGATCGGCGGACAAGCCGTTTTTCAACGGTGACAGTGGATGTGATTTCGGGTTCGTTTACCACCCACCGAAGTACGACATGGACGCCTTCTTCAACTACACCCTGTTCGTCGTTTTTCTCGGTATCACCGTCGTCCTCATCGGACAAACCCGCGATTTTCTCCAGAACGCGCGCCTTTCCAGGAACGGCCCAGTCCCCGCCGGTATGGAACGCCGAAAGTAAGCGAGGGAAAACGCAAACTGTTGTCATCAGACGCCTTCCGGCGCACAATCGCGCGCATGGCAATTTTTCAGGTCAAAACCGAATCCCCCGCCGTCCGGTGTGAGATCTGCCATCAGGCGGATTTGTTCAATCCGGCGACCGGCCAGTGCATCCGCTGCACGCACATTCCAGCCGCCCTGACGGCCCCCCAAGCCAACCAGTCTTCCCCAGACCAGAGGCCGGGACTCTTTTTTTTCGGAAATATTGAACACCTGACCGGATGGCACCTCCGCAATGCCCGTATTGGAAGTTTTACAAGCATCCTTCCATTCGGCGTCATCCTTATTCTTGCCTACGGTTTCGGCGCGTTCGACTCGGATCCAATTTTTTCCCCGTTCATTTTTTTTCTAATTTCGCTGATTTCCGGCGCGTTCACCGGCTTGCTGGTGGGTCGGGCCATTCTTTCCCCGACCGGTTACCAATCCCTCAATGACCTGAAGGACTGCGGCGCCGGAAAGTCCATTTTCGTGACCGTTTCCCTTTTGTTTTTGACCGCCTTTTTTCTCGCCCTCACCATCGGAGTCACCGAAACCGCCAAATTCCTCGGTTCCCATCCGGGCCTCATTCTCATTCTTGTCATTGTGAGTATGTTGAGCGGGGGGATAACCTCAAATGCCCTCGTCAAGCTGGAACGGGGAAATCTTTTTGAACGCCGCTGACCGAGTTAACCTTTGAACGGTCTTCCCCCCAATGCCGATTTTTCAGGTCAAAACCGAATCTCCCGCCGTCCGGTGCGAAATCTGTCATCAGACGGACCGTTTCAACCCGAAAACCGGAGTCTGCGCGCGATGTCGTCACCTTGAGTTCGAGAAAGCAACCGTTCGGAAGGCACAACCGGAAGCGGCAAATCCTGAAACATCAGAAGCTCGGTACCACTACATCGGCCCCCGAACAGTTGGAATTCAAATCTACTTCAGGGATTTTCTGGTCGGCGGACTGATTGGGAACGTCCCTTTGGCCGTGATCGGACTACTGGCCGTACTGAAGGGTGTGCTCACCGGTGAACTGCTGAATCTGATTGGAATAGGACTTGAATTCGGCACGGTGAGTCTGTTTCTGGCTGCTCCGTTGACCGGGGTGTTTTCCGGCATCGCCCTTCGAAAACAGACCCATCCTTTTCAGGACGAACAAATTACTTCCCCCGCCGTCATTTTTTCCGGAATCCAAATCCTCATCCTTGCTACGATTTCCTTTATTCGACTTTGTAAAAATCACGGAGGAGGAGATTTTCTACCGACATTGCTCCTTTTTGGGTTACTTACGGCTTTGGGTGGGATCCTTTCGCTTTTTGGCGGTTCGCTTGCTTGCTTTGCGGTCCGGATGGCAGAAGATAAAAACATCGAAAACCTGAAATTGAGCCGGACTCCCGAATCGCCATAACCAATCCCCAATGTTCCAACTTCCCGCCGTCTATCCCATCACCGACCGCCGCCTGAGCGGTCTTTCGCACCTCGAAATCGTCGAACGCCTCGTCGCGGGGGGCGCAACGCTCATCCAGCTTCGTGAAAAAACCACTGACATGCGCGGGTTTTACGAAGCCGTGGCGGCGGCCCTTTCGTACGCCCGCCCGCGCGGCGTGAAAATCCTCGTCAACGACCGGGTGGACGTCGCGCTCGCCGCCGGAGCGGACGGCGTCCACCTCGGACAGGACGACCTCCCGCCAGCCGCCGCCCGCCAGATTCTCGGAAACGACGCGATTATCGGTTTTTCGACCCATTCGGTCGCGCAGGCCATCGAAGCCGAACATTTTCCCGTGGACTACATCGCCATCGGTCCGGTATTCACCACCACCACGAAGGAAAATCCCGATCCGGTCGTCGGGCTGGAGGGTGTCCGCGACGTACGCGCGCAAACCACCAAACCGCTCGTCGCCATCGGCGGCATCACCGGCGCGACGATGAACGACGTTTTCGCCGCCGGGGCCGATTCGGTCGCCCTGATTTCCCAGCTTTTCCCGGCCTCCGGCGACATCGCGGAACGATTTCGCAGCCTGAATACAAAACAATGATGAAAACCAAAGCCGCCGTTCTCTATGAAATGGGCCAGCCGCGACCGTTCGCGGAGAGCCGTCCGCTGGTGATTGACGAAGTGACGCTCGACGGACCGGGACGTGGCGAGGTCCTGGTGGAAATCGCCGCCGCCGGGCTGTGCCATTCCGACCTTTCCGTGATGGACGGCACGCGGCCGCGCGTGATGCCGATGGTGATGGGCCACGAAGCGAGCGGAATCGTCCGGGAAGTCGGCGCGGACGTGACCGATTTCGCGCCGGGCGATCACGTCGTGTTCAGCTTCGTCCCGGTCTGCGGTCAGTGTCGCTACTGCGTCGCCGGACGCGGCGCGCTCTGCGAAGCGGGCGCGAAAGCCAACGTCGCCGGGACGCTCCTGAGCGGCGCGTGCCGGTTCACCGATTCCGCCCATCGGCAATGCCACCACCACCTCGGCGTGTCGGGATTCTCGAAATTCACCGTGGCCGCGCGCGAATCGCTCGTCAAACTCGACCCGGATCTGCCGCTCGAAACGGCGGCGCTGTTCGGCTGCGCGGTGATGACCGGCGTCGGCGCGGTCGTGAACACGGCCAACGTCACGCCGGGAATGTCGGCGGCGGTGTTCGGAATGGGCGGCGTCGGATTGAGCGTGGTGATGGGTTTGCGGGCCGTCGGGGCCTTTCCCATCATTGCCGTGGACCGGGTGGATGAAAAACTCGTCCGGGCGCGCGATTTGGGCGCAACCCACGTCGTCAACGCGAGCGAAACCGACCCGGTCGAGGCCATCCGGGACATCACGCGGGGTGGCGCGGACTTCGTGTTCGAAAGCGTCGGCGTCGAAAGCGCGCTGGTTCAGGCGTACCACGCGACCGGACGCGGCGGCATGACCGTCAGCATCGGCCTGCCGCACCCGAGCAAGCAGTTTTCAATTTCGGCGCCGAGCATCTGCGCCGAGGAACGGACGATTAAAGGTTCATACATGGGGTCGTCCGTGCCCCGTCGCGACATTCCGCGCTTCATCGGGATGTATCGGGCGGGTATTCTCCCCGTGGATAAACTTCATACCCATACCCTGAAACTCGACGACATCAACGAGGGTTTCGACCGGCTGGCCCGCGCCGAAGCCGTCCGCCAGATCGTCACTTTCGATTAAAACCTTACTTTATGGACCTCAAACCCGATTGTACTCGCGCCGAATTTCCTCATCTCACGGCGGTTCAGACCCGCTGGATGGACAACGACATCTACGGTCACGTCAACAACGCGCTTTACTACGCCTTTTTCGACACCGCCATTAACCGTTTTCTGATTGAACAGGGCGGCCTCGACATCGCCGTCGGCCCGGTCATCGGGGTGGCGGGCGAGTCGTACTGCCGTTTTCGCCAGTCGATTTCCTTTCCCGAAACGGTCGAAGTCGGCCTGCGGGTCGCCAAACTCGGCAACGCGAGCGTCCGTTACGAACTTGCCATCTTCAAACAGGGCGAGGTCGAATCCGCCGCCATCGGCTATTTCATCCACGTTTTCGTAGACCGCCAGACCCGAAAATCGGTGGCAATTCCGCCCTCCATCCGCGCCGCGCTGGAACGGCTGGTAACGGCATAAACCGCAGCCCGCCCGTCAGGAAGGGCTGTCCGTTCAGAAAAGAACCTGAAAGAAATGAATTTCATGCGACAAGAAATCCCCGCCCAAGGCGTTTTTTCGCTTTGCTGGGAAGAAGATCATCTGGTGGATTGGGTTGGAGGGGGAAACCGTTTTTTTCTGGATGGAAAGATTGTTGAACGCTCCGTCAATTACGCCTATCGCTTCGATTCGGCAAAAATTTCACAGTCAGGCACCTACGCCGCCATCTATGAAAAAACCGGGACCAAGGGATTACTCCTGAAGAATGGAGACATCCTGAGGGAGTTTAACCGTAGCTTCTATCAGGCTGATCGGTATGAATACCCGATCGCGTTTGCGGTTCTGCCTGACGGCAGGGAAGCTCTGATTCATTGCCCGGAGGAATACAATCGGATCGATATCGAAGAAGTTGAATCCGGGAAACGCCTGACCGATTCGGTTGAACGGAACCCCTCCGATTTCTTCCACTCAAGGTTGGCCATCAGTCCGAAAGGGAAATTTCTCATCAGTGCCGGGTGGATCTGGCATCCGGTGGATTCCCTTCGGCTCTGGAATCTTGAGGAGGTGCTTGCCGATCCGACAAAACTTGATGGAGATACCTTTGGATTTGAAGAGAGTCTGGAAGACTATTTTTGGGATTGCACGGCAGCCGCTTTTCTTGGCGAAGACAGACTCATTTTGGGATTGGGGGCGGATTGGGAAGAAATTCCCGAACCGTTTCGATTGGTTCTCTGCGAAACGAACAATGCGAAGCCGATACATTCGGTAAATGTTAGCCGACAGACCGGAACATTGTTTGCCGTTGATGCAAATCATGTTGTCGCCTTTTATGGCTCACCCCGACTTCTTGAAATCAGTACGGGGAAAGATGTCCATGAATGGCCGGATTTAAAAACCGGTGAACAGCGATCAAGTATTTTCCCTTTTCGTTTCGGCGCTTTACCGCCACTTGCCCTCCATCCGTCACGCCCGATGTTTGCCGTGGCCGACAAGGAAAAAATCACCATCATCAACTTTGAATAATCCCGGAGACAGCCCTCCCTGACGGTCAGGCTGCCGTTACGAGGCGGTTTAAACACATGTCCGACCAACTTTCAGAATACCGACAACTGTTGACCGACCTAGACCGCTTCGGCGAAATGCTGGCGATGCGGTTTCCGGTGGAAATCACCTGCCATCTCGGGTGTACGGGGTGTTGTCAGCAGCATCTGTCGGTATTTCAAATCGAGGCGGAAAACCTGCGGGCGTTCATTTCCTCGCTTCCCGAAAAGCGGCAGGCGGAACTTCGCGAGCGCGCCCGCGCGACGCTCGCCCGCGAGGCCGACTTCGCGGCCCGGCAGGTCCCGCCGCCGGACGAATTTCCGCCCGAACCAGAACGCGCGATCCCCTGCCCGGCGCTCATCGACAATGCCTGCTCGATTTACGAAGCCCGGCCGGTCATCTGCCGGACGCACGGATTTCCCCTTCTTTATATTGACGAGGAAGCCGAGGAAGCGCTGCTCGACGTCTGTCCGTTGAACTTTTCCGAATCGGAGGACGATCTCGACGCGCTCACCCGCAACGACGTGTTTGAAATGAACCTCGTCAACGAACGCCTCGTCACGGCCAACATCGCCCACCTCAAGGCGACCGTCGGCCACGCGAAAGGCAGCCTCGAACGCACGTCGATGGCCGAGATCATTCTGGCGGCAACCGCCGATCTTGCTTCAACTCAATCTGAATGAAGGATTTACGCGGAAAGACGGCGGTCGTGACCGGCGCGGCGAGCGGCATCGGACGCGCGCTGGCGTTCCGGCTGGCGCAGTCCGGCTGCCGGGTCGCGATGGTGGACCGCAACGAGGCGGGCGTAAAAAAAGCCGCCGAAACCATTACCCTGGGCCGCGCTGGATGGGTTGCGCCGTTCGTCGCGGATGTTTCCGACCCAGACCGGATGACCGCGCTGCCCGAAGAAATCGCGGAAAAACTCGGCGACATTTCCCTGCTGGTCAACAACGCCGGAATTTCGCTTCATAAAAAGTTCGGGACGATGACCGTCGAGGAAGCGCGGCGGGTCTTCGACGTGAATTTCTGGGGCGCGGTCCACGGGTGCAAATTCTTTCTTCCCCATCTTCAAAGAGCGCCGGAAGCGCACATCGTCAACGTCGGGAGCATTCTGGGAATCACGGGTTTGCCGGAAAAAACCGCCTATGCCGCGTCGAAAGCGGCCCTTCAGGGATTTTCAAACGCCCTGCGCGCCGAGTTGGCCGGGACGACCCTCGGCGTGACCCTCGTTTTGCCGGGACCGGTCGCCACCAACATCGTCTCATCGGGAATGGCCGAATCACCCGAGCAGCAGGCCGAGGAAGCCAAATTTCTTTCAAAAAACGGGATTCTGCCGGAAATCGTGGCCGAAAAAGTCGTTCGGGCGGTGAAAAGCAACCGCTACCGGGTCCGCGTGGGGACGATGGCGGTGGTCCTCGACCTTGCCGTCCGGGCGCTGCCATCCTCGATTCCGTCGCTCATCGGACGCTTCGCCCGCCGCTGACCGCCTTTTCTTTTCCTTCAACCCCGTATTGGGTGCGTTTCGTGACGTTTCATTTTGCCCGCCTGTGTCTTTATTCATACGCTTGACCGAAATCACCCAAGCCAATCGAACGGAGTCCCTTTAATGCCCGGCGGCAGCCTTCTCTTACTTCTCGACGACATCACGTCCGTCCTTGACGACGTGGCGACCATGACGAAAGTCGCCACCCAGAAAACCGCCGGGGTTCTCGGCGACGACCTCGCCCTCAACGCGCAGCAGGTCACGGGCGTCAACGCCGACCGCGAACTGCCCGTGGTCTGGGGCGTGGCCAAGGGATCGCTCGTCAACAAGGCGATTCTCGTTCCGTCCGCGCTCGCCATCAGCGCCGTCGCGCCGTTTCTCATCAAACCGTTGCTGATGATCGGCGGCGCGTTTCTGTGTTTTGAAGGCGTCGAGAAACTCGCCCACAAATTTCTCCATTCGGACGATCACGCCGACGAACACGCCGCCCCCGCCGAACCGCTGTCCGAAAAGGACAAGATCAAGGGCGCGGTCCGGACGGATTTCATTCTCTCCGCCGAAATCATCGTCATCTCGCTCGGGACGGTTGGAGAGGCCCCCTTCATGACCCGGGTGGCGGTGCTTTGTGCCATCGGCGTGATTATGACCATCGGGGTCTACGGCCTGGTCGCGGGAATCGTCAAACTCGACGATTTCGGCCTTTACCTCACCCGGACGGGCGAGGGATTCCGGCAAACCCTCGGAAAAGGGATTCTGGCCGCCGCGCCGCTGCTCATGCGGTTTTTGTCCGTGGCCGGGACGGCGGCGATGTTTCTGGTCGGCGGCGGCATCCTGACCCACAACCTGCCGCCAGTGCATCACCTGTTCGAAGCCGCCGAACACGCGGTTCACGGCCTTCCGGGCGTCGGCGGAGTGCTGGCGAAGGTCACGCCGATGCTGCTGGACGGCGTTTTCGGCGTGCTGGCCGGAATTGTCGTCCTGATCGCCGTGACGGTGCTTGGAAAAATGTTCAAAAAGAAAAGCGCGGCCTGAAACCGCGCTTCCCTCACAAACATCATTAAAAAAGTGACTTACGGCTTTTCGGGTTCAACCCACAGGACGATTTCCGGAAAGCCTCCATCGTATTTCACCAGCCGGATGCGCCGCGCGCCCTTTTGCCCGAGAACCGTTTTCACCGAAATTCCGTCCGGAACGAGAAATTTCCCGCCGAAACCGACCATCTGAATCTGGTTTTCGTTGAAAATTGATTCCATCCGGAGGGTTTCTTCCTTTCCGTCATCGAAACGGATCGTCACCATCGTGTCGGTACTGGTCGCCTCGGTTTCGGTCTTGACCGGCACGACCTCGACCTTTTGAACCGTTCCCGGACGCTCGGAAACCACCTTTCCGAAGGCTCCCGGCTCGCCGGTGAAGGTTTGGGCCTTCCCTCCCGAAAACCAGAGCAACGGAATTGCCGGTGATTCCTCGGTTTTGGCCCGCTCGTCGGCGAAACTGTTCAAAAACCGTCGGGCCAGAATCGGCTTGTCGAGCGCCGGGACCAGTCCACCATTGCGATAGCGGAAAAACCGGCCGATCAGGTACAACCCCGACCCCCGTTTGGCGTCGATGGTCAAATCCCGCCATTCGCAGGACAGAATCAGATTTTCGCTGCCGTCCCGGACAAACGTCCCGTTGCGCCCGTATTCATAAACCGAAAAGTACAGCGGCTGGCGAAACTCGCCCCGCGCCTCATCGGGAAAGATGAAGATGCCGTTCATCCGGACGCCCATCCCGTTGCTGACCGATTCGAGTTCGGTGACGATCAGTTCCGGCGTTCCGTTGCCGTCAAGATCGCCCTTTAAGACTTCGAAGCCTTCGGTGTTGGCGTAAATCGACGCCGCGCCGGACCATTTTCCCTCCACCTTGCCGTTGCGCTCGAAAAGGAAATCCCCGTCACCGAATGTTTCGGCGTTCCCGGTCCGTCCCTTGATGATCCGGAAACCGGGTTCAACGGTCACCGCATGGGCTTCGAAGTAACCGGAAACCGTGGTTTTCTGGGGTACTCCCAAATATTTGAACCCGGCCCCGGTCACTCCGGCCGTTCCCGATGGGCGACCTGATTTCTGGGCGGATGCCCCGACGGTGGCGAGAACGAAAACGATACTGAAAATGAGTGATCTGGTTTTCATGGTCCTTCAATAAAAAAAGACGCGGAGGGTACCGCGTCTTTTGAGAAATTGGGGGGAAATTCCCCTCGAACTATTGAGCGGCGGCGGTTTTTGCCGGCTCGACCGTGAAGAAGGTCTTGGGAGAAACGGTTTTGCGGGCCACGCGGTCAGTGATGTTGACGGTGATTTCATACGGACCGGGTTCCATATCCTTCAGGGGAAACTGACGGCCGAGGACAATCTGCTGACCGTAGCCGCTCAGGTCGGAAACGCCGTTCTTGCCATCCTCCTTGATTCGGGCCACTTCCTTGCCGGATTTCGTAATGACGTATTCGACGTCAATCGCCGGACGAAGCGTTGTCTGGTCGATCTGGACGTTGTAGACCTGCATGTAAATGCCGAGGTTCTGGTTCTGGCTGAACCGCTGGGTCACGCTCGGACGAACCTTGTTCGAACCGATGATGAACGCCCCGCCCGAAACCTTGGTAATCGGCTCGATGATGTCGGCGATGATGAGCGAGCTGGTGGACATCGAATCCGAAACGAAGCGCGGAACTTCAAATCCCTGCTTCACGATCCCGGTGTGACCGCTGACGGTGTCGCGAACCACGAAGTCGATCTTGTAGTTCCCGGCGGGCAGAATGATCTGCTTCTGATAGACCGAGTTCTGCTTGCGGCCGATTTCGAACTGCGACGCCTGATAGGTGATGATCGGCGCTTCCTCGAACATCCCCGCGCGTTTGCCGGTCAGGGCGGTGATGCGTGCGTAAATGTTCAACTGGGCCTTCTGGATGCCGCCTTCGTCCTTGAAGCTGAGGTCCGCGTTGTTGAACATCAGCGTGAAGGTCGAAACGATGGACGAGTCGCCCGCGCGCATGAAATCGGTGCGGACGTCGAACGGCAGCACGTCGAATTCAATCTGCTGGTCAACCTTTTCGGCGAGACCGCGGAAGTTCACGGAAGGCGCGCGCTGAAGGGCGGCGTTGCGGATGATGCGCTCGAACTGCGAATCCTGGGCGCGCTCGGTGTAGAACCGGTTGTTGTTGCGGTTGCCGGGGGAGAAGAACGGACGGTCCACCTTGCTCGACAGCCCGAGCTGCTCGGAAAGCGTCGCGCCCGCGCCGGGTACGAACAGCAGCGCGTCCTTTTCATCAGGGCTTTGGGCGATGCGATACTCGCCGCTTCCCGACGGGTCCACGAATTCGATTTCGATCCCCGAGCCGACGCCGTCAAGATAGCGATAGAACCAGATTTCAAAAGGATAGGTTGAGGTCGAACCGCCGCCTTCATAGTAGGGACGTTCGTACGGTCCGCCAGCCGGGTGGGCTTCGATGCTGTCGGGCGGTCCCCAGGTGATGTAGATGCGGCCGCGGTCGGTCTTCCAGCCGGGCTTGCCCGAGGTGAACTTTTCGTTGGCGTAGGCAATGCGCCGGTAGTACTCCTCGCGATATTCGTTCTCCGGGGTGTCCGGATCGGGGTCGCGGCGGAGCCAGAACTGCTCAATGAATTCTTCCCGTTCTTCGTCGGTCTGAAGTTTGCGGAAAGCGGCCCGTTCTTCGGACGTAATGATGTAATCGACGTCCTGATTCAGCCAGTTCTGGTAAATCTTGTCGATTTCAACCTTTTTCCGCTGTTTCTTCTTTTCCTTCTTTTCTTCGTCCTGGGTGGACGCGAAGGCACTCGTGCCGGTCGAGGCAAGCATCAGGCCGGCCAGCGCCAGCGCGCAGCCCTGCTTGATCAAACGGAAGGTATTCATAGCGTAAAACCTCATAAATGAACCGTATCGAACGGTTTATGCCAGATTTCTCGGGCGTTTGACAATCATTCGTCAATTCGTGACGGTCTGGGGAACCAGATTGGTCGGTTCCTTCGGAGTCCGCCGCAGAAACGGTATCACGCCCACGAAAATGATTCCGGCCAGCGCCGTCGTCACCACGCACAACATCATCGCCGAACGCAGGGCATCCGCCAGCTTGGCCGGATCGGTCGTCCCGGCGGCCATGTAATCGGAAAGATACCCGACCGCGAAGGGTGACGGCGTGTCGCCGAGGATGTGGATACAGAACATGTAGAACGCGATCGCCGTCCCGCGCAGCGAGGCCGGAACGAGTTCACTGACGATGGCGGCAACCGGTCCGTGATACCAGCTTAAAAAGAACGTCGCACAGAACCCGGCGAACAGGAACTGGTTCAGCGTCGGGGCATAGAGTCCCCAGAACAGGAACGGGGCAGCCAGCAGAAAGGCAATCGCCATCGACATGGCGCGTCCCGCCGGATGCCGCTTGTAGAGCCAGTCAGCCACATATCCGCCGGAAAGGACGCCGAACAGCCCCGCCAGCGCGATGGGCGCGAGTTTCAGGGCCGCGTGTTTCGTATCCACGCCGTAACAACGGGTCACGAAAGTCGGCAGCCAGTGAATCAGCGCGCCGGCGGCGAACGTCACGCTCGCCGCTCCGAGAATGACAATCCAGAGCGATGGTAGAAACAAAACGCTCGTAAAGTCGTGGCGTTCCTTTTCTTTCTGGCCTCCGCGATTCGGCTCCCGGAAAGCCCAGGCGGCCATCGTCAGAAGGAGTCCGGGCAGACCGACCACGAAAAAGCAGGCGCGCCACCCGATGTTGACGCCGAGGACGCCGCCGAGCGCCAGCCCGAGACCGCCGCCGATGACCAGCCCAAGGTTGAAAATCCCGATGACCTTGGCCCAGTCCTTGCGCGGAAAGGAATCGCTTAAAAGCGAGGTGGCCGCCGGAGCGTAGGCCGCTTCCCCGACGCCGACCGCCGCGCGGGCGATCATCAGGTGATTGAAGGTCCCGGAAAGCCCCGAAAAGACCGTGGCGACGCTCCAGAAACCCAGGCCGAAGGCGATGACCTTTCGGCGGGCATAGCGGTCAGCCAGAATTCCCAGCGGAATCGCCATGACCGAGTGCACGATCATGAAGCCGGTTCCAAGAAGACCAACCGACGTATCCGAAAGATGAAGATCCGCCTTGATGAGCGGGAGCAGCGGGGGAAGCACCTGGCGGTCGATGTAGTTGACCACCTGGGTCAGCGTCAGAATGAGAAGTACATACCACGCGTAGGTCGAAGCCTTCTGGACGGACGATTCGCTTTGATTGTTGAGATTCATACGACCGAACGGAACTCAGGATGGTTGAAGGGCGGCATTCTAGCAGTCGGGACCTCGAAATTAAAAAGTCTTGAGTCTGGAGTCTGGAGTCAAGCGTCTTGAGTCCGAGGTCCGAAGGAACAATATCCGACCTTCGAACCGGAAAGGCCCGGACAACCTGAATTTATTCCGTCAATCCGTTTCCCTGACTCCAGACTCCAGACTCTCGACTCCAGACTTTGGACTCCCGACACCAGACGAAGGGGGGCGTCCCGTCACTGGGCCGCCCCCCGTTTTTTCGCGAAACTGGCGTTCTGGATTCAGTTGGAGGCCGCGTTGGCCGACGCGCAGAACTTTTCAATGGCGTTCTTGATGTCGGCGGCGATGTCGGCGGCGCTGCGGTGTTCAATCTGATGCCGTTCCAGCTTGAAAGCGACTTCGCCGTCCTTGAGCAGCCAGACCGACGGCGAGGAAGGCGCGAAGCCCTTGAAATACTCGCGGGCGCGGGTGGTGGCGTCCTTGTCCTGACCGGCGAACACGGTCGTGACATGGTCGGGCAGCACGCCGGCGGACTTGATGGCCTGCACGACGCCCGGACGGGCCGCGCCGGCGGCGCAACCGCACACCGAATTGACGACGACAAGCGCCGTCCCCTCGCCGGGGGCCAGCACGGCATCAACTTCGGCCGGGGTTTTGAGTTCCTTGACGCCGTTGGCGGTCAGTTCCTCGCGCATGATCTGAAGCGCGCGTTCCATATCGAATCCGTACATCATATTCGGGAATTCCTCCGTTCGTTTTGTTGAACTTTCGCCGAGAGGGGGCCGAAAGAGGAATCGGCGACTCGGACACTACCGGCAAGGTAGCACGCAAACTCGGGCCGCGACCATCCGGCCAGCCGAAGTGCTTCCGCGAACGGCCATCAGGTCATCGGAACGCCGTTGGTGTCGCGGTCCACCGCGATGATTTCAATAATCGACCAGATGAAGACGAGAATCGCCCCGTATCCGCAAGTGAAAAACGTGAGCAGAAGCTGGGCAATCCCCCGCCCGACGTAGCCCGCGTAAAAATTGTGGACGCCGAACGCACCGAGAAAAATCGCCAGCAGGATGAACACCACCCGGCTTTTCGGCTCGACCTGATAAATCGGGTAGGGTTGCGGCGCCACCAGTGCCTGTTGCTGGTACTGATTATAGGAATACGACGGAGGTGCGACCGGCGGCGGGTAGGGCGGCGGGTAGGGCTGCTGGTAGGGCGCAGGCTGCGGCGCGACCGACGGGGGGTAGGCTTGCGGGTAGGGCTGGGGCGGATTCGGGTAACTCGCCGGGTATGGTGACGGCGGCGCGGGATAGGAAGGCTGTTGAAACGGCTTTTGCGGTACCGTCGGGGATTCCGTCCACGGGGAAAGCGGGGCGAGCGCCGTGCCGCAGTTGAAGCAGACATTCGCCTCGCCGGGGTTCATCGTTCCGCACGTCGGACAGGTTTTCGCCATCGCCAATTCCTCTTGAACCGCTTGGGATGAGAAAGTGGCGCATTATGGGAACTCGCTAACGGCAATTCAAACAAATTTCCAGCCCCGGCGGGGATTAGAAACCAAATCCGAAGGCCCGCCCCAGAATGCCGAGCAGCCCGCCCGCCAGAACCACCCACAAAACATCCACCTTCCACCGGTAAAGCGCAAGAAACGCCATCCCGGCCGCCAGAAGGGCGGGAACGTTCAAAAAGACCGTCCATCCGGCGGGAAAAAAGACGGCTTTCCCGAAAACGAGGGCCAGATTCAGGACCACGCCGACCACCGCCGCCGTCACGCCCGAGAGCGCGCCGGTCAGGAAGCGGTTTCCGCGCAACGCCTCGATGAACGGCGCGCCCAGAAAAATGAAGACAAACGAAGGCAGAAACGTGACGTAGGTTGTAACCAATCCGCACAAAAGTGCGCTTGAAACCTGATTCAATCCGGCGACCGGATGATTCCAGCCCGCCATGAAGCCGATGAACTGTAAAACCATGATGAGCGGGCCGGGCGTCGTCTCGGCGAGGGCGAGGCCGTCCACCGCCTGCGCGTGGGTGAGCCAGCCGTACCCCGCGACCGCCGCCTGCGTGACATAGGCAAGGACGGAATAGGCTCCGCCAAACGTCACCAGCGCCGCGAGCGAAAAGAAGCGGTATTCCCCGACCGGCAGACTGTTCCAGCCGAACCACAAAACCAGCCCGACCAGCGGCAGAATCCAGAGAATGAACCCGACCGCCGCGACCCGGACCGACCGGGCGAAGTTCGGACGAGTATGTTCCGGCGGTGGCGCGTCATCCGAAATCCCCGCCCGTCTCAAATCTCCCCCGCCCCGGTTTTCCACCAATCCCCCGGAGGCGTTATCAGATTCAGGTTTCTTTTCCGTTGTTTTTGAATCCACCGGCGCGAAAAACTTCGGAAAAAACCGGCTTCCGAACAGTCCGAGCAGCCCCGCCCCGAACACGACCAGCGGAAACGGCACCCCCGCCACCGCCATCAGCAGAAACGCCAGCCCTGCAATCCAGTAATGAACTGCCCGCTTCAATGCCCGTCCGCCGATTTTCAACACCGCCTCGATAACAATTGCCACCACCACCGGCTTGAACCCGGCGAGCGCACCCGCCACCAGCGGCAGCGTCCCGAACGCCGCGTATAAATAAGAGAGGATGAGCAGCAGAAACACCGACGGCAGGACAAAAAGCCCCCCGGCGACGAGGCCGCCGGGCGTCCGGTGGAGCAACCAGCCGAGATAGGTCGCGAGTTGCTGCGCCTCCGGCCCCGGCAAAAGCATGCAGTAGTTGAGCGCGTGCAGAAATCGCGCCTCGCCGACCCACCGCCGCCGTTCAACCAGTTCGCGGTGCATGATCGCAATCTGACCCGCTGGACCGCCAAAGGAAATGAAGCCGAGTTTCAACCAGAACCGGAACGCTTCGGCGAAGGGCACGCCGTGGCCGTCCGAGGTGTCACGTCCGACCGTTTCGACCACTGAAAGTCGCGTTTCCAAGGTTTTTCTCCCAAAAAACGGTTGAAAGCAGGCGTCCGACGATCATTCCGGACGCCCACATTCAATCAGAAGCCGATTTTCACCCCGAACTGAATCTGTCGGGGGTCCCCCGCGCTCGTGAACCCGAGCGGGGCCGTCGCCGGGAGGTTTCGGTTTCCGCGAAAATTGAACGGCCCCCGGACCAGTTGCGGATCGTTGCCGATGACATCGTTCACCGAAAGAAAATTCGTCCGGTTGAACAGGTTCGAGGCTTCCGCGATGGCGTCAATCCGCAGCCGACCGTCCCGCCGCAGGTAAAACTGCTTTTCAATCCGCAGGTTGACGGTTGCGAAACTCGCCCCGCGCCCGGTGTTGCGCCCTTCGGCGAAGGGCCGGTCGTAATTCGCCGCCGTGTCGCCGTTGACGTCGCGTCCGGCCCGACCGGTGAACGGCACGCCGCTCCGGATGGTCACAATCGGACTCACCGTTACATCGGAAAAAATCCGCGTCAGTACGTTTTTCCCCTGTCCGGCGTGCCACGGCGTCTTCACGACCGCGCTCGCGACGAGGTTGTGTGAAATGTCGAAGGTTGAAACCGAGCGTTCGAGGTTCAGCCGGGTCGGCAGGTAGGCGAAAAACAGCGCGTTGAAGTCCGTCACGTCGTCAATCGACTTGCTCCAGGTGTAATTCACGTCGATTTGAAAGTTACGACTGAACCGCTTCGCCGCCGTCAGCGAAAGTCCGTGGTAAATCGAATTGCCGATTGAACTGTAGAGGTTCTTCTGGGAAATCGTCGGGTCGATGCGCGCCAGTCGCGGCCCGAAAATCGGGTCCACCTCCCCGGTTTCGCGGTAGTTCACGTTGTGCGACACCTGAAGATGAATGCCGCGATACATCGTGTAGTTCGCCTCGACCACCAGATCGCGGGCAATCTGCCGGGAAATTCCGAGACTCGCCTGCACCGAATAGCCGTTGCGATAGTCCTTGCTGATTTCATTGATTCGGCGGTTTTGCGAACCCGGCCCGGTGGACAGCCCGAAGGCGTTCACCTGCGCCTGCGACAGCGAGGTAAACGGCAACTGGCCGAGATTCAATCCGTAGGCCCAGAGCGCCGCCGGGCCGCGCGCGCCGTCCGCCGTGGTCGTGATCAACTGGTTGATGTTGCGCCCCGAGTCGTCCTGAAGAATGCCGCGCAGCGGAATCATCAGGAAAATCGGCGAAATGAAGATGCCGCCCCCGCCGCGCACGACGGTTTTCTGGTCGCCGGTCACGTCCCACGCGAATCCGAGCCGGGGCGAAACATAGAGATGACCGCCAATCGGGTCGGGCTGGCCGTCGTAGTCGAGCCGGACGCCCGCGTCCACCGTCAGCCGCTGAAACGGACGGAAGGAATCCTGCGCGAAGGCCGCAAAAAGATTCACCTGCGTGTTCAAACCGGCATTGTTGAAGCCCTGCTGCCATTGCGTCGGCAGTCCGAGGTTGAACCCCTGAATGGAACTCAGGTTCGCCGCCGCCGGTCCGTTCGCTGGAAGGCCGTTGGCCGCGTTGAACGCCGCCAGCGCCGCGCGGTCACCCGTCGGGACGGCGTTCGACACCGGCAACGCGCCGGACGGGAACGTCCACAACCCGCCGAAAAAGATTTCATTGACGAGGTTGTACTTCACGGGCCGAAAGCTGACCCCGAATTTCAACGTGTGCGCGCCCCGGTTGAGCGTCACGATGTCTTCGAACTGGTAGCGGTCGGCTTCGATGTTGAGCGGCGTGGCGGTGTTTCGCCCGAAGGTGGCGATGCCGACGATGTTGATCGCCGTGCTGCCGGGCGCGCGGCTGTCGGTGCGGGCGAAAAAGCCCGGCGCGACCTGTACGCGAACCTGATTCACGAGCGACGGTCCGAAAATGTGCGTCCAGGTTCCCAGAACCGTGTTGTCGGAGACGTTCAGCTTCGTCGCCGCGCTCGGGGCCTGGTCGTTGTTTCCGGCGAGTTGATCTTCCTCGGTTCGATCGAAAGAAAACCGTACCGTCAGCGAATCGTTCGGGGAAATCTGCCAGTCGAGCCGGGTGGTGGAATTGTGCGTCCGGGTCGGGGCGTTGAACGTCCCTTCCGCGCTCCGCAGCAAGGCCAGCGTCGTCGGGTAATTCGCCGTCGTCAGCGCCGCGCGGAGACTGGCCCCGATGCGCCGGATGTTCGGGTCGGCGGCCCCGTCGAGCCGGGCGAGATATGAACTTTGCGCGTCGGTCGGGATGAACGCGGCGGTATTTCCCGTGTAACTGCGAAACCGCGCCGAATCGGCTTTCAGGGCTTCGTACGAGGTAAAGAAAAAGAGCTTGTTTTTGAAAATCGGCCCGCCGAAGGTGAAACCGGGCGAAATCCGCTGGTCGAAGGGCTTTTTCGCGGTCGAATTGAAGTAGTTGCGCGCGCTGGTTTTCTGGGAACGATAAAAGCCGTAGACGTTGCCGTGAAAATCGTTCGTTCCGCTCCGGGTGACGACGTTGACTGCCGAACCGGAAGTAAAACCGAATTCCGCCGCGAAGGAACTGCGGTTGACCTGAAATTCCTGGACCGCCTCCGGGCTGAGGTTGCGGATGCGAAGCTGGCCGTAGCCCACGTCGTTTTCCCCTCCGTCGATGGTCACGAGGTTGCTGCGCCCGTTGCTTCCCCCAATTGAAAAGCCGGAGGTCGTGAACGCACCGTCAAATCCCACGAACTGCGCGCGCGGGGCGTTGGAATCAGTCACGCCGGGCAGGGTAAAAATGTAGGACGTAAAACTTCGCCCCAGATTCGGCAGATTCTCGATTTGCCGCCGGTTGATCGTGTTGGACTGCTGCGTGCGGGAAACCTCGATGGATGGCGCGTCGGCCAGTACGTCCACCACCGCCGAATCGACTTCGCCCACGCCGAGCGCGATTTTTCGCTCCGCAATCAGGCCGACGGTCAGTTCCACGTCGGGAACCGTCCGGTCGGCGAATCCGGGGGCGGTGATTTTGAGTTCATACCGGCCAGGCGGCAGAAACGGCAGGTTGAACGCCCCCTGTTCGTCGGTTTTGACTTCGCGGACCGTCCCGCGCGCGAGATTTTTCGCGGAAACGACCGCGCCGGACACCACCGCGCCGTTCGGGTCGGTCACGGTCCCGCGCAAGGTCGCGGTTTCAACGTCGGATTGCGCCAAAACGGCGATGGAAAACAGGAAAAAGACAACACTCTGGACAAGAACGGCGCCGAAACGCCGCCCGAACGATGCGAGCATGTTGAACCTCCGAAAATTTCAGGAAAGCGGATAAAAGGTTGTCGTCCGCGCGGGACGGTCAGAACCGGGCACGCATTCGACAACAACACTCGTATTCGATCCCGATCCGCGGACCGGGATCGGCGAAATTACGGAGTTCACGTTTGATGAAGTCAGGGGAAAGGGGCTGCGGAAGATTCATTGCCGGACTCCGAAAAAGGAAAAACCGCGTTGTTTTCAACCGCGGGGAGTGCCCGGCGGTTCTTTAGCAGTTGTTGACGTGGAGCAAGTCACCGTAAATCGCCACGTACGGCCGTTTCATTAGACCGTCATAATAATGGACAACATGTAAACAATAACGGAAGCAGTGTCAACGCGACTTTTCCGGAAATCACATGAAATCACTGTAAATCCGAAAGTTACGATTTTCCTTCGTCCGTCAGTGGATTCCAGCCGCCTTCCCAGTCGAAGTATTCCAGACCGCGAAAGCGCTTTTTGTAGTCGTAGTGGGAGGGTTCGTGGTAGGCGTAGCCGGGGTAGTAGTACGTCCCGCCGCGTTCCTGGCTGAAACGGATTTCCTCAAGCATCGTGAAAATCCCGAGGCTGCGTTTCGAGTAATCGGGGTCGAACACGCCGTAGACGCTCGACGTGGCCTTGTGGCCGAGGTCGAGAAAACTGACGGCTACCAGCCGGTCGCCGTCATAGACCGCCACCTCGCGGTTTTCACAGGGAATCGTTGCCGGGTAGAACGACAGGAAGGTGTGGATGGACTCCGGAACGTTGTGGGTGAATCGCTGCCGGTGACGGAAAAACAGTGCCTCGATTTCGTCGGAAATGTCGGTTTCCCGGATTACTACCCGTAAGTCTTTGTTTTTCCTTGAGATGCGCCGATGACTGTCGGACGGTTGAAAACTCGACAGATTGAGACGCAGAGGCATGACGTGGCACAGCCCCTTCGGCGTGTAGTTGCTCCAGTAGCGAAAAAAATAGGTGCCGAAATGACGCCAGCCGAACGCCCAGAGCGTATCGAGTTGTTCCGGCGTGACGTGATCGGCTTCGAAATACTGTCCCTGCGACATGTTCGGACGCGCGCGACCGGACCGTTTTCACTCGGTCCGGTCAGTTCAAGAGTGATTTTTGCGAGGAAAGCGGCGCGAGCATATCACTTCGCGCCTTTGGCCGTGTCCACGATTTGCGCGAGGAAGTGAATCACCTCCCATTTGTCGCCAACCGTCGTGTCGGCGGCCATTTCGACGTGGCCGACCGCCGGGCTGACCAGCGTGTGTACCTTCCCGTTCGCTTTTAACCCGCGTTCCAGCCAGAGCGATTCGGAGGGCGGAACGACGTTGTCGTGCGCCCCGTGGAGCAGAAAAACCGGCACTTTGACATCTTTTAAAAAACCGTCCGGCGACACGGCGGCCATCTCCTTCGACTTTTGCTCGATGACCTTCAACATTTCGGGCGCGAGTTGCGGATACTTGCCGTCGAAAATGATTCCGATACGGCTTTTTCCTTCCGGCGAGAGCTTTTCGGCCATTTTGCGCGCGTTGTCGAACTCGCCCCACAGCCACAAACGGAGCGCGTCGCGCGCGACCGGCGCGTCGGCGGGGGTGAAAAAGTCGTTCACCCGCGAGTAGACGATGACCATCGGGCCGTACGGGTCGGCGTTGAGCTTCAACTTTGAACCATCGGGTCGTTCGATTTCATTCGTGACGAAAAACCGGGCGATGCGCGCCAGATCGTCGTGCGAACCGATGGCAGTGACAAATCCCACATCGTCGGAGAATTTCGGATTTCCGGCGGTCATCAGGCACAAACCGCCGCCGAAACACATGCCCATCAGCCCGACGCGGCGATTGTTGAGTTTTTTCCGGAAGTACTTCGCGGCCGATCCGATGGTCGCGACCGAGGCGGCGTCAACGCGGTAATCCGCCAGTTCCTGAATGGTCGGCGTCATCACGGCGATGCCCGCGCCCGCAACTGCCTCGGCGAAGGCGACCATGCGGGGTTCGGTGTAGCCGTCCTTGTGAATACCGTGGAGCATCACCACGCCCGGCGGGTCGGAAACGCCTTCCGGCCAGTAAATTCTTGCCTTCACCGGACCTTCGGGGCCGTCAAACGACACTTCTTCCCGCTTGAGGGGCCGGTTTCCGAACACGGCGGGCACGTCCTGAACCGCCATGCCGCCGAAACGCATTAAAAGAACCGTCGCCCGGACGTGGTTGAGCGTCGGGCCGCAGGCGACGGCGACGAGAATCGCGAGGGTGATGCCGATGACCGCCAGCCGCCGGGGCCGAAAGGGTTTGCGGATTTTTTCCACTTCAAACTCCGAAACGAAGAATTTGTCCACCGTCGCCCAACCCGGATTTGACGCCGCGCTTGACAGCCGGTTGCGAAGGCATCTTACATTGCCGGGCATCCACCCGTTCCGCAAGCGTTGTCGTACCTTTCGAATCGCCACAACGGCGCTTTTCGCGCCCGGCGTTCATTCAGGAGAACCTTTCAATGGATTTCGCGAAACTCGGACAGCAACTGCTCGCCGTCGGCATCTCCTTCGGCCTGAAACTGCTCGGCGCCATCGTCTTGTGGCTCGTCGGGCGCATGCTCATCAAGTTCGCCGCCAAAATCATCCACCGCGCGCTTTCCAAGAAGACGGTCGATCCGACAGTGGCCAATTATCTGTCGTCGGCCGTTTCGGTACTGTTGAACATTTCGCTCATCGTCGCGCTGCTCGGATACTTCGGGGTCCAGACGACAACCTTCGCCGCGCTGCTCGCCGCCGCCGGGTTCGCCATCGGGACGGCGTGGAGCGGCCTGCTCGCCAACTTCGCCGCCGGAATCTTTCTCTTGTTCTTGCGGCCCTTCAAAGTCGGAGACATGATCAGCGCGGGCGGCGTGACCGGGGTGGTCGAGGAAATCGGGCTGTTCGCCACGACGCTCAACACCGCCGACAACATCCGGACCTTCGTCGGAAACAACAAGATTTTTTCGGACAACATCCAGAATTTTTCAGCCAATCCCTTCCGTCGGGTGGACCTGGTGGCCCAGATCAGCGGCGCGGTGGACCACAACCACGCCATCCAGCTTTTAAAGGAAGCCCTGAAGCGGGTCCCGAACGTCGTGGGCACGCCCGCGCCGGTGGTGGAAATCCTGAATTTCACGGAATTCGGGCCGGTGCTGGCGGTGCGGCCCTTCTGCCACAATGATCATTACTGGCAGGTGTTTTTCGACACCAACAAACTCATCAAGGAAACCTTCGGCGAAGCCGGTTTCCCCGCCCCGACCCGTCAGATGACGGTTCAGAACAAGTAACCTCCGTATTCGAACCGCTATGTCTTTTGAATTCAGGGAGAAAGCCGAAGCCGTCGAAACGCCGTTCGACCGGCAGGCGCGTATCGGCTGGTGGCGACAGGATGTTCTTCGGAACGCCCGCGTGATGGTCATCGGCGCGGGCGCGCTGGGCAATGAAGTTTTAAAGAATCTCGTCCTGCTCGGCGTCGGGCGGATTCTGGTGGTCGATTTCGACACGATTTCGATTTCCAACCTGAGCCGGACGGTCCTGTTTCGTCCGGAAGACATCGGAAAGCGCAAAGCCTCGGTCGCCGCCGCCCGCGCGACCGAAATGGCCCTTGAAACGACGTCGGTCGTGACCGCGCTCGACGCCGATATCGTCTGGGAACTCGGCCTCGGCATTTACCGCCGGATGGACGTGATTCTCGGCTGCGTGGACAACGACGAAGCCCGCCTTTCGATGAACCGGGCGGCCCGGTCGGTCGGAAAACCCTGGATCAACGGCGGAATTTTCGAACTCTCGGGAAGCGTCACGACCTACGGCGATACCGGGGCCTGTTTCGAATGCACGGTGACGGCGGACCAGATCGCCGATGCCCAGTCGCGGTACGATTCGTGCGAACAGGTCAAAAAACGGTATGTGGCGGAGGAGCGAATGCCAACCGTCCAGGTCACGTCGGCGCTGGTTTCGGCGCTTCAGGCGCAGGAGGCGGTCAAAATTTTGCACGGGGAGGCCGTGGCGTACGGCGTGCGGCTTGCCTACAATGGCGCAACTCATGGATTTCACCGGATTACCCTGCCCCCCGATGATCACTGCCTTGCCCACGGCCGATTCGAGGACATCGTCGAACTGGATTGCTCGGCGCGGGAAACAACGGTCGGCGAACTGCTCGACACACTGGAACGTCGTTTCGGAAAAGGTGTCCGGGTGGAACTTGGGTCACGTTTCATCCGGCGCATCCGGTGCCGAAATTGCGGAAACTGGATTGCGTTCGATCGTCCCGCGCACCGGATTTTCGATGACGAACTGAATTGCGGGCAGTGTCACCAGCGGCCCGACGGCAGCGAAGGATTGCCGGAAGTGGCCGGTTCGGATTACGTTGAGGCCGTCACCGGATTTTCACGGGGGAACTTCGGCGGCGAACCGGTTTCAAATGAAATCGCCGCCAAACGATTGTGTGACCTCGGGATTCCGCCTTTGCAGATATTGACCATCGCGGACACTGGTGGAAACCGTTTTGCCTGCGAGCTGTCGAACGACATTAACGGGGTTTTTTCGAAGGACTGGGAACTTTCACCCACTTCCTGAACGACGCGGAGGAAACCGATGGAAGCTTTGGGAATTCTCGGGGCAGGATTTTTCATGCTCGTGGTCGCGGTTTCATTCGCGACCGAGTTTTACGACCTGCACCGGGCGCGCCGCGACAAGGAGGAAGGCCGGGATGACTACTTTCTCCTTCCCCGGCGGCGGTACCAACAGCTTCATCAGGAAAGTTATCCGCTCCTGCCCACATCCACCTCGCCCGGTCTTTTCATGGTGAGACGCGAGCAACGCGCCGCCCGCTGCGAGATCTGCCATCAGGCGGATTGCTTCGATGGCGGTAGCGGTTTCTGCCGACGGTGCAATCACACGACGGCCTGAACATTTTTCTTGAAGTCACGGCATTCGCCGACCCCAATCCTTACGAGAGGCCTGGCACGAACCAACGATGTCCGACATCGATATCACTTTTCGCAACGAGAACAACGGGAAAGAAGTCGAAGTCACGGTTTCCGACGACATGACCTCGGATGCCATTTTGCGGAATCTGGCCGATGCCGGTTTGATTCCGAATGTTCCGGGGACAACCCTCGTCTTCCGGAATCTTCAACTTCGCCCGGCACAGACGCTGGCCCAGGCCGGGATCGTTTCCGGCGACACGATCAGCATTTTCCTCAATACGCGGGGTGGTCGGGACTGAACGCCCTGTCCCGACTCAGGAAATTTCGAACGCCCGATCGACGTAAAAACCGCAGATACTGTCACGAATCGCGTCGATATACTCGTCGCGATAGGTCCAGAATCCCTCGAAACTTCTTTTTCGACTGCCCTCGCCGCCACCGGATACCCGAACCGGGGTCGTCTCGCGGGCCGCGAGGGCGATTCTGAATTCCGGGTCGTCACTCAGGACGATCCAGAATTTGCCGAGATCCTCATGGGCGGGGCGGTAAAAGGTCAGCCGTTCGGCGGACACCGGGGGCGGAATATCGGGTTCGGCAAAGACCATAACCTTTGAGCCGGTTTTGGCAAGGTTCAAGTATCGGGCCTGCTGCTCGACGAAGAACGACAGTTTCTGAAACGACGCCAAAAACATTCCGGTCAGCCGTTTTTCCACAAACCGATCCTCGATGTAGTGGGAAATACTCAGCATCAGGGAAAAGTTGAGCGTCCGGAAAGTGTCCGCCTCGGTCATTCCATGGCCCTCACCGCCCTCTCCGACCGCCCGGGCGTCCAGATGGTGGAGGATGGTGTCAAAGGTTTTATCGATTGTCTCGACCATGAGATTTTGCGTGACCGGGATTTGGACGTGCATGGGAAGAATTTCGCCCGTAACTCAGGGATGCGCGGTTGACGCCCCTTCTACTCTTTGTACATTTTCTAACACTTGAACCCAGAACTCAAGTTAAAAGCCCTTCCACGGCCGTGACGAGGGATGTTCGCGCAATCAAAACAATTTTTTTTGAACAAAGTGGTTGACAGAACCTGCCTCGATAGCTAATCTTTGCGTCCTCAAACGCACTGCGATTGAGAACTTACGCGGGAGTAACTCAGTGGTAGAGTGCAACCTTGCCAAGGTTGAAGTCGCGAGTTCAAATCTCGTCTCCCGCTCCAAAATGCAAATGACCTACACGAAAACGGGCGAACCTTGCTTCGCCCGTTTTCGTGTTTCTAACGATGTGTCATTCTTGACATGTCGAAAAATGCGAGTGTAGACTCAAAAACTTCCGTTCAATCATCTTAAGTCGAAGAGATTTCCAAACCCATGGCAGACAACGTACAGCAGTCCGGCATTGACGGCGTGACCATTTCGCCGCTTCGCCCGAACATCATCAACGACATTCCTTCCCTTGAAGCTCAGGACGACGCCGACGTCTCCATGACCGGCGCCGAGGACGCGGATTTCGCGTCCATGCTGGATAACTACGAACAGACCGCATCGACGATCAGCAATGGAGATATCGTCAGCGGCCGTGTGGTCAACATTTCCGACCGCGGCGTGGTCATCGATATCGGCTTCAAATCGGAAGGCATCGTTGCGAAGGAAGAATTCACTTCCCCCGAAGGCGAGCTGAACGTTCAAAAAGGCGATACCGTCGAAGTGATGGTCAAGCAGATCGAAGGTTCCGACGGTTACGTCGAACTTTCCCGCGCGGATGCCATTCGCCACCACATGTGGGATGTCATCGAGAAAGCCTTTACTGAAAATCAGGCAGTCATGGGCAAGATTCTCGATCGCATCAAGGGCGGCCTCCAGGTGGAACTGGGTGGAATCACGGCCTTCCTGCCGGGCAGCCAGGTTGACGTTCGCCCGGTTCGGAATCTCGAATCGCTGCGCGGCAAGGAAATGGAATTCCGCATTCTCAAGCTCAACAAGAAGCGGAACAACATCGTTTTGTCCCGGAAGGCGCTCATTGAGGAAGAAGTGAGTGTTCGGAAGGTTGAAACGCTGAAGATGCTTGACGAAAACGTCATTCTCAGCGGCCAGATCAAGAACATCACCGATTACGGCGTGTTCGTCGATCTCGGCGGCATCGACGGCCTCCTTCACGTCACCGATATTTCCTGGGGTCGTCTGCCGAAGCCTTCCGACGTCTTCAAGGTTGGCGATACGGTTCAGGTCAAGGTTCTGAAGTTCGACCGCGACAAGGAACGGGTCAGCCTCGGTTACAAGCAACTCCTTCCCGATCCATGGGATACGGTTGCCGAGCGCTACCACAAGGGCGACCTCGTCAAGGGCAAGGTTGCTTCGGTGACCGACTACGGCGCGTTTGTCGAACTTGAAGAAGGCGTTGAAGGTCTCGTTCACGTCTCCGAAATGACCTGGTCGAAGCGCATCAAGCACCCCTCGAAGGTCGTCGGCATGAACGAAGAAGTCCAGGCGGTCGTGCTTGAAGTTGATCAGGCAAACCGCCGCATCAGCCTCGGCATGAAGCAGACGCTGGCCAATCCGTGGGATTCGGTCGCCGAACGCTACACCGCTGGCACCCGGGTTTCGGGCAAGGTCCGCAATCTGACTGAATTCGGTGCCTTTATCGAAATCGAGGACGGCATCGACGGCCTCATCCACGTCTCCGACATGTCGTGGACCAAGCGCATCAAGCATCCGTCGGAAGTTCTCAAGAAGGGTCAGAATGTCGAAGCGGTCATTACCAATATCGACACGGTCAACCGCCGCCTGAGCCTTTCAATCAAGGACCTCGAACCGAACGCCTGGGATCGCTTCTTCCATGAACACAAGCCGGGTGATGTCGTTACCGGCAAGATCGTCCGTCTGGCTGGCTTCGGAGCCTTCGTGGAACTCGAAGAAGGGATCGAAGGTCTCTGCCACATTTCGGAACTGGCCGACCAGCGCATTGAAAAGCCCGAGTCCGTCGTTTCCGTCGGACAGCAGTTGCAGTTCAAGATTCTGAAGCTTGACGAAGGAACCCGGAAGATCGGTCTCTCCGCCCGCGCGGTTGGCAAGGAAAACGATCCGGGCGACATCAGCAACTACATCAACAACGAGTCGATGACCAGCCTTGGCGAACTGGCGAATTTCTTTACCGATGACAAAGAGTCTCGTTAATCACTGATTTTCGTCCGCCGTTTCGTTAGATACGCGCCGCCTCCACAACTTGAGGCGGCGCTTTTCCTTTATGGCAATCCCGAAGGTAAACCGGAAACCCCGAATCGTCATTCTTGGCGGAGGCTTTGGCGGCCTCTACACAGCCCTTGCGCTTTACTGGCGCGGGGCCTGCCTGTCCGCCGACATTACACTTGTCGACCGGGAATCCCACTTTCTCTTCACTCCCCTTTTATATGAACTCCTGACGGGGGAGGTTGATCAGTGGCAAATTGCACCCGAGTTCCGTGAAATTCTCCCCACCACCATTGATTTTGTTCAGGGCGAAGTCGAATCGGTTGACACCGTTGCAAGAGAAGTCCGGTTTTCCAACTCCGGGTCAATTTCTTTTGACGGGTTGGTTCTGTCTCTCGGTTCGAACAATGCCTACCTGGGAATTGAAGGTGCCGCGGACAATTCCATTCCGTTTCGAACCATTTCCGACGCATGCGAACTTGACTGTCGGCTGAAAAAACTTTCCAACGGCACAGACGGTCCCGTTTCAATTCTTGGGGCCGGTCCGAGCGGGGTGGAACTGGCTGCCAAAATTTCGGATTTTCTTCTGGAAACCGGCCGCCGCTCCCGCCGCCTCAGATTGATTGACCGGAGCCGGGACATCCTTCCGGGGTATGCCGGTGAACTCCGCGAGCATGCCTGGACACGCCTTAAAAATCTGGGAGTGGAATTCCGGCTTGGGGCTGCCGTTCAAAAAATCACGGCCGATTCGATTGAACTTGCCGACGGTACCCAACTTCCATCGACTCTCAACATCTGGACAGCCGGCTCTTCCCCTTCCACGGTTCTTCAAACCGTCGGATGCCTTCTTGACCGCCGCGGGCGCATTCCCGTCGGCCCCTCCCTTGAAGTCCCGGGACATCCCGGAATGTTCGCCCTTGGGGATGATGCCAACGCGGGCGATGAAATTCCGGCCACGGCCCAGGTCGCGGTCCGCCAAGCCCAGGTCGCGGCAAACAACCTTCAGGCCTGGCTGGCGGGACGTCCTTATCGGGAATACCACCACGCGGCCCTCGGGGAGATGCTTTCGTTGGGTCGAGGGGTAGCGGCAGCGAACCTCTTCGGAGTAAAGTTTGATGGATCGACCGGCAATTTCGTCAGGAAATTCATTTACCTGCTCTCACTTCCTTCCCCCGCGCACGCACTTCGCGTCGGCGTGAGCTGGGCTGGAAACGCGGTGAATGAATTTTCAAGACTGCTGACCGAGTAAAGCCCCTGAATTCCCTGAGTTCCTCCAAACGACCATGTCTATTTTCATTACCGGAGGAGCCGGTTTTATCGGCTCCCAGTTCGTTCGGGAGTGGGTCAAACGATTTCCCGATCAGGTTCTCCTCAATTTTGACAAACTGACTTACGCCGGAAACCTGGACAACCTCGCCAGCGTGGCCCAATCCCCCGGCTATGTCTTCATTCAGGGAGACATTTGCGACCGTGAGGCGGTTCGGGCCGCCATTCCGGACAACTGCGATGCCGTCGTTCACTTCGCGGCGGAATCGCACGTTGACCGGAGCATCCACAGCGCATCGGAGTTCATTCAAACCAACGTTCTCGGGACGCAGGTTCTGCTCGATGTCGCGAGAGAGAAAAACGTCCGGCGGTTTCTGCATATTTCGACCGACGAAGTGGGCGGAAGCATGGGGGAAAACGAGTTTTTCGCGGAAGACGGACCGTTCGCTCCGAACAGCCCGTACGCGGCGAGCAAGGCTGCGGCGGAACATCTCGTCCGGGCGGCCCACCACACGTTCGGAATGAATACCGTGGTGACCCGAACCAGCAACAACTACGGTCCCTTCCAGTTCCCCGAAAAACTCCTCCCGCTGGCGATTTCCAATGCCCTTGAAGAAAAACCGATTCCGGTTTACGGGGACGGCCTTCAGGTCAGGGACTGGATTCACGTCGCCGACAATTGCGAGGCTCTGCTGGCCGTACTTGAAAGCGGGAAACCCGGCGAGACGTACCACATCGGTGGCCGCAACCCGCTGCCGAATCGGCAGGTCCTTTCCCTGCTGCTCGATATTCTGGGAAAACCCGAGACACTGCTGACTCAGGTCACCGACCGTCTCGGTCACGATCGACGGTATGCCGTTGACTGCTCGAAAATTGAACGCGAACTGGGCTGGAAGCCCCGGACCGGCTTCCGCGAGGGACTGACCGAAACCATTCAATGGTATCGGGACAACCCGGTCTGGGTGGAACGGGCCAAAACGGGCGAGTATCGAAATTTCTATCAAAAGCACTACGGAGCGAAGGCGGTCGAGTAAGCCGCCGAACCTTCGCCGGAAAGAGGAAAACCAATGGCCATTGACGTTGCCAAAATCGCCAAGCTGGCGAACCTTGAACTCACCGCGGAAGAAACCGAACGATTCAGCGGTCAGATGGGCGCCATCGTGAGTTATTTCGACAAGCTGAACGAACTCGACACGACCGCCACCGAGCCAATGATGCACAGTACCCTGAGCGGCGACCCGGAGGCCGCCAACCGGCCGGACGAGCCGCATGACTGTCCGGGTCAGGAAGTGGCCCTTTCAAACGCTCCAAGCGCAGCCGAAGGTCATTTCCGGGTCCCACGGGTTCTGTAAAAAGGTTGAAACCCAGCCTCGCCGGTGCAATAAAAGGGCGTTTCACAACAACCTTTTTCCTCAACGACGTTACCCAATGTTTCCGGGCAGCCTGCGGGTGTTTCTTTTTGTGTTCTTGCTGGTCCTGGCGGCCCCGCTGGCCGCCTCCGGCCAAACCGCGCCCACCTCGCTGCCCCACCCCGGCGTACCCGACATCACGGCCCCGGCGGTTTCTTCCCTTCGGTTCCTCCCCGCCGCCAAGGTATTCACCGATCAGAGCGGGCTTCCTCAAAACTCCCTGACCGCCGTCGTCACCGACCACGACGGCTTTCTCTGGGTTGGAACCCAGGATGGCGCGGCTCGTTTCGATGGACGGACCTGGACGACCGTCAACATGCCCGAACGAATCACCTCCAACTGGATTCGGGCAATTCTGGTTCGCAAAAACGGCGATCTGTGGTTCGGAACTGAATCGGGCGGCATCTTTGTCTATTCGAAGGGCAGCTTCATCGCTCACTACCGAAAAGGAAGCGACAATTTCCCGGTCAACAGCGTCTACGACCTGGTCGAAACCGAGGAAAACGGGCGGACACAGATCTGGGCCGCCACCTTCGGCGGAGGACTGGGAAAATTCGAGGATGAGAAATGGGTGTTCTTCAATCGGCAGAACAGCGGTCTCCCGGATGACGGAACCCGGTGCCTGCTTGCCACACGCGATTCGGACAACACCCAGATCGTCTGGGTCGGAACCCTGAACGGTCTGGCCCGGTTTCAAAACGGTTCCTGGAAAATTTACGGAACTGCCGAGGGGCTTCCCGACCCGCAGGTCCGTTGCCTCTATGAGACTGAATCGGAAACGGGCGAACGGATTCTCTGGATCGGCATGTATAAGGGTGGGCTGGGAACGCTTCGGCATGGGGTTTTCCGATGGGAAGCAGCCACCATCGGGGGCGCCAGCTTCATCCGAACCATCTACCAGACCCTCGGCCCCCAGCGGGAAAAGATTCTCTGGGTCGGAACGAACAGCGGCGGGCTGGCTTTTCTTCAAAACGGGACCTGGACCATCTACAACCTGGCTTCCGGCGTATTGCCGAACAATGAAGTCACCTGCCTGCTGGAAACCAAGGTCGGGAACGGTCCGCAGTTGCTCTGGGTCGGAACCAACAGCGGCGGACTGGCGCGTCTGCGGCTCGGAAAGTGGCAGCGGGTCGTCAGCCCCCCCGATACCATTCCGCTTATCGGCATCAAATCACTGCTTGAAACCACCGGTCCCGACGGCCGCCGGACCTACTGGTTCGGAACTCGAGCCAACGGCCTCGGCAAGCTCGAAAATGATCGGTGGGAGGTTTTCGCCCCGGAAAAGGGCAATTTCCCGCACCGCCTGTGCGGGAGCCTCTACCGGACGAAGGCAGTCACCGGGGGTGAAGCCATCTGGGCCGGGACCGGGGGTGGAGGCATCGTCGTTTTCCAGAATGGGAAACAGACCGTCTACAACAAGGACCAGGGGCAGCTTCCGGACAACAATGTCTGGGCTTTTCTGGAAACGACGGATTCCGACGGGACACCCATCCTCTGGGTGGGGACGGAAGGCGGACTGGTCAAGTTCAGGAACGGGACCTGGACCACCTTCACGACGGCCAATTCCGGATTACCCCATAACTACGCCGCGGCACTGGCGGAAACCATCGAACCGGACGGGACCAAAAACCTCTGGGTCGGAACGTTCGGAGGAGGACTGGCCAAACTCCACAACGGTTCCTGGGAAGTCCTTTCGGTGACGCGCGGGACGTTTCCGAACAACGTGGTTCGGGCCCTGACAATGACCACCGACAAGCAGGGACACCGAATTCTCTGGGCGGGAACGTATGGCGGGGTGGTTTACCGGTACCTCGACGGGCCGGAGCGCAAGTGGATTTCCATTTCCGACACCAGCACGCCCGCCCTTCCGAACAACGTCATTTACGAAATTCGCGAAGACCCGCAAAAAAGGATTTACCTTTTCACCAATCGCGGCGTCGTCCGCCTGACCGCGGATGAAAATGGCGACTGGAACGTCCCGCTTCTTGAGGTTTTCAACATCGAGGAAGGTCTTCCGAGCAACGAATGCAACGGCGGGGCAGCCCTTTCAGACAGCTTCGGGAGAATCTGGACCGGGACCATCGCCGGGTTGACGGTCCTCGACACAACCCGGGAAAGCACCGTTTTCAATCCCGGAACGCCATTCATCCAGAAAGTATCGGTCAATGGGACCGAAATCACCGGCAACGACCTCTCCCTGTCTCATGACCAGAACAATCTCATTATCGAGTACATGCTGCTCAGCTACTTCAGGGGCGAGGAAACCCGGTTTTCCACACAGTTGGTAGGTTACGACCCGAATCCCACACCGTGGGGGGCCGACACCAAGCGGATTTTTACCAACCTCCCCAGGGGAGATTACGAATTTCGGGTCTGGAGTCGTGACTTCAACGGAAATGAAAAGCCGGCCGGCGTGTTGCGTTTTCGGATTCACCCCGCCGTCTGGGCGACCTGGTGGGCGTACATGCTGTACCTCATCGTCCTGTGCGCCGTGGCCTATGGAATATTCCGTTGGCGACTCAAGGTTCTTGAACAGCGCAACCTCGAACTTGAGGAAAAGGTTCTGAACCGGACCACCGAACTGGCCGAGAAAAACGAGCAGCTCGATCGGAAAATCAGCGAACTCAACGTCAAGAACAATGAACTCAACCGCAAGAACAACGAACTTGCGGAAGCTCAGCGGCGAACCGACCTCGTCTTCGGCGCCCTTGCCGAAGCACTGCCGGGAACGGTTCTCGACAACAAATATCGGCTGGACCTGAAAATCGGGGCGGGCGGCTTCGGGGCGGTGTTTGAAGCCACCCAGTTGAATCTGAACCGGAAAGTGGCGGTCAAGGTATTCCGGCCGGCCGCCGGGAACGATTCGGTGGAAGCACTGGAACGATTCCGCCAGGAAGGGATTTCAGCCTGCCGCATCAATCACCCGAACGCCGTGGCCATTCTCGATTCAGGGGTTTCGACCGACGGTATCGCCTACCTCGTGATGGAACTCCTGCGGGGCTATTCGCTGGCCGACGAACTCCACCGACGCGACCGGGTGTCGCCCCGCCGGTGCGCGGAAATCCTCATCCCGGTCTGCGAAGTGCTCCAGATCGCCCACGAGGAAGGAATCATTCACCGCGACATCAAGCCGGACAACATCTTCCTTCATCAGACCAAGGAGGGCGAAGTCGTCAATGTGGTGGATTTCGGAGTCGCCAAACTCATGGGCGAAAGCGCATCGGTCGTCAACGGCACGCTTTCGGGCGTCGGTTCAATCGTCGGGACGGCGTTCTACCTTGCCCCCGAACGGATTAACGCCTTGCCGTACGACGGGAAATCCGACGTGTACAGCCTCGGCGTCACGCTGTACCAGATGCTGACCGGAAAACTTCCCTTCGCCTCCGGGAGCACCTTTATCAGCGTGGCCCTGATGCACGTCACACAGGCTGCAACCCCTCCACGGTCAATGTTCATCGATATTCCGGTTGAACTTGATGAAATCGTCATGCGGGCCCTTTCGAAGACGCCGGAGGACCGGCCCACGGCACGCGAACTGGCCGGTTTGCTGGAGCCGTTTACGCTGGCCGAGCGTTCACAGGAAAGCCTGCCAGTCGTCACCGCTCCCCGAACCTCGGGTTCGCATCTGATCGACACCTTTTCCTCGGCCCCGACCCTCATTGGAAGCAGCGGAAAAAAAGAAGTTACCGACGGAAAAGGCGGATCCCTATGAAAATCACCCGGAATCTGACTCGCGGAGCCGTTCTCGGCTGGGGGCTGGCCATTCTTTTGACGTTCCTTTCTTCCACGCCCGCCGTGGCCCAGGAATCCCCGACCGAAGACCCTTTTGTTTTTGTCCTTGCCTGCCAGGGATTGCCCCACAACGGAGCCGGGACGGTGGATGTCCAGCTCGATCAGGAGGGGAATGCCTTTCTGCGCGGTCTCGTCGGGGACAAGGTCATCTGGCGAAAGAAAATTCCTCTGCCCGACACCGTCAACACGCCCAAAACGACCGTCGCATGTGACGGTGCGAACATCACGTTCTCTTCGCAGTTTCCCGGATCGACCTTTACCCACGTCTACACGGTGAACTGGAACGGAGACACCTTTTCGCTGACCGCGAACACGACCCGGGACCCGTCGGCGGAAGCGGTCGAGAAAATCATCCGACTGGCGGAAACCGGTGACCGGGAAGGCTATGAAAACGCCATCGAGAACGAAACAGGGGATATTTTCTATCCCCAGAACTACATCAACGGAAACGTGCTGGCCGCCGCGCTGGCCCGCGGCCAGAAAGCCGCCGCCGCGCTCGGGAAGGCGGGAAAACCGAAGGAAGCCGCCGACCGCCTCGCCCTGATGTTCGACGCCACGGTTTTTCTCGGCAACCGGATCGCGGGCGGTGGCGATTCCCCCGAGGACACGCCCGGCCGCTGGCTCAACCTGTGGTCGGCGATGAAGATTCCGGTGAAAAACTACATCGGACCGTTCAACGACTACGGGTTTTACCTACAACAATCGAAGGAACACGGCGCGGCCATCCCGATTTTCAAGGAAGTCCTGCGTCTGTCGCCCGGACGAATCGTCACCTATCTGAATCTGGCCGACTCCCAGTGGGAATTCGGCTTCTTCGACGAAGCAAGGGCCAATTATCAAAAATACCAGGCACTGATGTTCGACCGGGGGAAGACCAAGGCTGTCCCCGTTCGGGTCATCCAGCGTCTCGGGAAGGGATAAGGCCCGCGCCGACCGATTTCCAGAACCGCGGGGGAGGGTTGCAACGTAGAACGAAACACACCACGCAACCACTTCTCACGGTTTGAACCATTTTTCCTCGATGATAACCGCCAAAAATCTGGTCAAAGTCTTTCGTGACCGCAAGCGCGGCGACGTACGCGCGGTCGACAACGTGAGTTTTTCCGTCCGTCCCGGCGAAATCTACGGATTGCTCGGCGCCAACGGCGCGGGAAAAACCTCCACCCTCCGCATTCTCGGCACCCTGCTCGAACCGACCTCCGGCGAGGCCGAAGTCGCCGGTCATGACGCACGGCTTCACCCCGAGCGGGTTCGCGCCAACATCGGGTTCCTCTCCACCAGCACGGCCCTTTACGGACGGCTCAGCGTCCGCGAAATGGTCGAATACTTCGGACGGCTCAACGGAATTCCGGAAGCCACGCTATCGAAACGGGTTGACGACATTTTCACCACCCTCGACATGCATGACTTCGCCAAGGCCCGGTGCGACAAGCTTTCCACGGGACAGAAGCAGCGCACCTCCATTGCCCGGTCCATCGTGCATGAACCGCCCGTCATGATTTTCGACGAGCCGACCACCGGCCTCGACGTCATGACCTCGCGGACCATCATCGGTTTCATCCGGCGATGCCGCGAACAGGGGCGGACCGTCATTTTCTCGACGCACATCATGAGCGAGGCCGAGCGGCTCTGTGACCGGCTCGGCGTCATCCACGGCGGCCGCCTCGTCGCCGAGGGCACGGTCGAGGAATTGCGCGAACGCACGGGTCGTCAACATCTGGAGTCGGTTTTCCTGAAACTCGCCGGAGTCGAAGAAGATGAGTAACACCAATCAGAAAAGGGCCAATCTGGGCCGGGTTTTCGTCGTCTATCGAAAGGAAATGAAGGAAACGATGCGGGACCGGCGGGTTCTGTTCGGCGTTTTCATTTCTCCCCTCATCATCACGCCCCTGCTGTTTTTCGTCATGGGCTATTTCTTCAGTCAGAAGGCGGTTCAGGACAAGGCCGAAACGCTCACGGTGGCGGTCGTCCAAAGCCCCGAGGCGGCGGCCTTCCGGGAAGCCATCGGCGGCGACGCCACCCTGAAAATCATCGACGTGCCGGACGCGGAGGCCGCCCGGAAAGGAATTCGGGAACGAACCTACCGGGCCGCGCTGGCCGTTCCGGCGGGCGCGCGGGAACAACTCGACCGCGGCGAAACCGTCAAGCTGGAAGCCTATTTCGATCCGTCGAATGAAAAGTCGTCCACCGCGCTCAAACGCATTCAGGACGCCTTCAAACAGTTCAACCAGAAAACGCTTACCCAACGCCTCGTAAAACGCGGCCTCAGCGAAACCCTCCTGAAACCCACCGAAGTCGAGAGCAAGAGCGTCGCTTCGGAAAAATCGGTCGGGGGGCTGATTCTCAGCACCATTCTGCCCTACGTCATCGTCCTGACCGGAGCGTTCGGCGGGATGACGAGCGCCTTTGACCTCGGCGCGGGGGAAAAGGAACGCGGAACGATGGAGACGCTCCTCGTTTCTCCGGCTTCCCGAACGGAAATCATCCTCGGCAAGCTGCTGACCATTGAAACCATCAGCGTTCTGTCGGCCCTGTTTTCGATTATCGGCATCGTCGCGACCTTTTCCTTCGGCCTCGCCTATTTCGGCGAGGCGACACGGGGGAAAATCGCGATTTCCTACGGCTCGGTGGCGATTATGACCCTGATGGTCATTCCGCTGACGCTGCTCACCTCGGCTCTTCTGCTGGTGGTTTCGGCTTTCGCGAGAAACCAGAAGGAGGCCCAGGCCTACGTCCTGCCGTTCATGATCGTGGTCATCCTTCCGGCGATGATGTCGTTCGCCCTCGGCGCGGAAAGTCCCATCGGACTGAGCCTCGTGCCGATTCTCAATTGCGCGCTGGTCATCAAGCAGGTCATGACCAACGCCACCGATGTCGCCTTTCTCGCGCTTTCGCTCGGTTCATCAACGCTTTACGCGGGACTGGCCCTGGTTTTGTGCGTGGCCCTGTTCAACCGGGAAGAAATCATTTTCCGGTCATAGCCCCCAACGTCATCGGAAGCGGCGCGAAATTCGCGTCGGGAGCAGTCGTCACGGCTTCTCCCGACCGGTTTCGCGCCGTCCTTCATTTCCCGGAAAAACCTCGCAGGCTTGTTTTTCGCCCCGATTCGACGTAAAAGCGTGGCGAATCAATCTCATCGCCGAACGCCCGTCACACCGCGCCCGCGCCTCCTTAGAACTTGAGGAAGCGATTGCCCGCGGGCGCGTCCGGCAGCCCTTCAAGATCTTCATGCTTTCTTTTCTCTCAGACCTGAACGCCCTCGTCCCGCTCTGGTTCAAAGGGGCCTTCGCGTTCCTTTTCGGATGCTGTATCGGCAGTTTCCTCAATGTGGTCATCTACCGGCTTCCAAAAGGCGGATCGGTGGCGAGTCCGGCCCGGTCCTATTGCCCGAACTGCAAGAAAACCATCGCGGGATACGACAATATTCCGGTTCTGAGCTTCCTGATTCTGCGCGGCCGATGCCGGAACTGCGGACTCAAAATCTCCTGGCAGTATCCGATTGTCGAATTCCTGACCGGCCTGCTTTTCTTCTTTGCCGTATACCGGCTCGGCGTCGGATGGCAGCTTCCGGCCATCCTGTTGTTCCTCGCCGCGCTCGTGGCCCTCATTTTCACCGACTTCAACGAACAGATCCTGCCGGATGCGATTACGATTCCCGGTCTGATTCTCGCCCTTCTTCTGCGGTGCGTCGATTACAACCTCGTCGGGATGGACTGGCTCGGCCTGCTCGTCGAAGGCGCGACGTTCAAAAAGATCCCGGAAACCGGCCTCGCCGGATCGCTCATCAACGCCGTTTCGGGGGCCGTCATCGGCGGCGGTTCGCTCTGGCTCATTGGCGTGGCCTATTTCCGGTTGCGCTCCTTCCGGTTGCGAACACCGGAGGATCTCGCCAATTTCCTCAAAAACCGGTGTGTTCTCGGGACGCTGGCCCGCCTCAAGGTCAGAAACGAAACCGGAACGAGGGCGATCTTCGTCATCGGCGGAGATCTCGGCCAACTCAGCGAAAAGGAGCTTGCCGAGGCGGAATTCAACCCACCGCCGGGCGGCTCAGACAGCCTTCACATGACGGTTCTTTCGGGCCTGACGGTTGAAAAGGGCGATGCCGGCGTCACCGTCACGGAGGCCCCGGAGGGTCTGGAAATCGAGGAAGGAAGCCTTGCTCCGGGCGATGTGATTTTCTCGGGAAATCTCGAAGGAATGGGACTCGGCGACGTCAAGATGATGCTGTTTGTCGGGGCGTTTCTGGGAGGCGGCGTCACCTTTCTGGTACTCGTGACGGCCTCGATTCTCGGCGGACTGATCGCCATTCCGAAAGTTCTCCTCCAGGGGCGAACCGCCATGCAGACGGCGATTCCCTTCGGTGTCCTGCTTGGCATCGCGACCCTGCTGGGCGTGTTTTTCGGCGAGTATGGCTTGAGGGTCTATTTTGAATACGCGCTGCGGTCGATCAGGTAAGGTCGGACCACGTTTCGGGAAAGGGAGACGTTCATGAACGATTTCGACGATGACGCCGAATATTCTCCCGGCGGTTCGCGAATTTATCGCTATGAAGAAGACGTGGCGGAAGGCCCCTTAACCCTCCCGCCCCCTTCCGAGGACTTGCCCTTCCTTGAAGATCACATCTCGCGCCATCTCGGGCCGGTCGAGATGGTTTTCCACGAACTCATTTCGGACAAGGTTCACATCGACGTCCACTGGACCAAACCGAACGGAGCGAATTCCTCTCACGTCATGGTCACGACCGGGATGTCGGATCTGCCGATGAACGTCGTTCCCGGCGCGGAACGGTATCGGCATGCCGAACTGGCCATCCATCTTCCGGCCAACTGGCCCTTGACCGAGGATGCCTTTCAGGATGAGCGGAATTACTGGCCGATTCGCCTTTTGAAATTCCTCGCCCGTTTTCCGCACCTTTACAATACCTGGCTCGGTCCCGGACACACCGTTCCGAACGGCGATCCCCCGGCGCCGCTCGACAATTCGGTGGGGTTCGTTTGCGCGCTCATCATTCCCCCGCTCGCACTTCCGCCGGGGTTTCACGTTTGCCGTCTCGATGAAGAAAAAACGGTGTATTTCTACTCGGTCATCCCGGTCTACCTTGAGGAAATGGACTTCAAACTCGAAAAGGGTGTCGATGAACTGGTTTCCCGATTCCGGAAACACGGCGTGACGGACCTGGTCGAACCCGGACGCCGCAACGTCGCCAAACGCAGGTTCTGGCCCTTCGGATAAAGATTCAACCGACTATGAAACTCGTCATCACCCATCTCAACGGCGCGCAGGCCGGTCATCGCCTGGAAATTACCGACACGACTTTCTACGTCGGTCGCGACCCGTCGCAGTGCCGGCTGGCATTTTCCGAAGGCGATCGTGGCGTTTCACGTCGCCACGCGGAAATCAGCGTCCGGAACGGCCTGCTGGTACTGACCGATCTCCAAAGCACATACGGAACGTTCGTCAACAATGTCCAGATGACGCAGCCGGTCCAGCTTGGCGTGGGCGTCCTGATTCAGTTCGGACAGGGCGGACCGACCATCCGGATTGACGCCATCGACTGGGAAGCACCGGCGCAGGCAGCGCCCCCGATGCCCCGGCCGGTCAGCCAGCCCATCACCGGAGAAAGCGCCGCCCAGCCTCCCCCGAACTACACGCCTTCCCTCAAGGACATCGCCCCGCAATCCGGCCCGCCCTCGGCAACCGGCAACGGCGGCGCGGTCTTTCTGGAGCTGACGAACGGCCCCCGTCCCGAACGGTTTTCGCTTTCAAACGGGACCACCGGCATCGGTCGCGAACCCGGCAACCAGATTCAGCTCGACCCGGCTTATTTTCCGACCGTTTCCCGTCGTCATGCCCAGATCCTCAATGAAGGCGGAAGTTTTTCGGTCGCCGATTTGGGGTCGTTCAACGGAACGCTCGTCAACGGCCAGCGAATTGCCGCGCCGACGCCCCTCAAACACGGCAACCTGATTCAAATCGGGCTTGGCGGTCCCGAACTCCGGTTCATCAATCCCGCCGACGTTTCGGCGGCACTTCCCGCGGACGATTCGGGCGGCACGATGGTGATGAAGGCCGGAGCCTCGGCCTCGATGGGTGGCGAGTCACGGAATTTTCTCATCCGACGCAACTTCGGGACCGGCCGGCAGCCCAATGTCCTGACGGTCGGACGAACCGACGACAACGACATCCAGCTCGATGTCCTCCAGATTTCGAAAAACCACGCCAAATTCGTGCTTCAGGGTTCCACCACGGCCATCGAGGATCTGGGAAGCACCAATGGCGTCTACGTCAACGGCCAGCGCGTCAGCCGTTGCCAGGTATCGCCGCAGGACGTCGTCCAGATCGGACCGTACATGTTCGCCCTCGACGGTCAGGGCGTGACCGTCTTCGATACGCGCAGCAAGGCCCGCATCGACATCCTCGACATTACGAAAGAAGTCAAAAACCGCGACGGGTCGGGAATGATCAAACTGCTCGACCGGGTGCGACTTTCCATTCCGGCCAATGAATTCGTCGGCCTGCTCGGGCCGTCGGGCGCGGGCAAATCCACGCTGATGGATGCCCTCAACGGCATGCGTCCGGCGGACAAGGGGTTTGTGCTGGTCAACGGTCTGAACCTGTACGACAACATCAACAGCTTCAAGCAATCCATCGGGTACGTTCCGCAGGACGACATCATCCACCGCGAACTGACCGTCTACCGCACGCTTTATTACGTCGCCAAAATGCGGCTGTCCTCCGACACGACGAGCGACGAAATCGACCACATCATCAATGAAGTGATGGACGTGACCGGCCTGACCACGCGCCGGAACGTCCCCATCGGCCAGTTGTCGGGCGGACAGCGCAAACGCGTCTCCATCGCCGTCGAACTCATCACCAAGCCCGGCATCATCTACCTCGACGAGCCGACCTCCGGCCTCGACCCCGGCACCGAGGAAAAGATCATGCAGCTTTTCCGACAGATTTCGGAAAGCGGCCACTCGGTCATCCTGACCACCCATGCGATGGAGAACGTCAAGCTGTTCGACAAGATCGTGGTGATGATGCGCGGACGACTGGTCTGGTTCGGGCCTCCTCTTGAGGCGCTCGATTACTTCGGCATCAAAAGCATCAAGGACCTGTTCGACACCCTCGGCGATCCGAACAGCGATCAGGTCGCCGTCGGCTGGCAGCAGAAATACGAGCAGTCACCGGCGTATCGGAAATACATTGCCCAGCCGCTCGGCGAGTTGAAACAGCAGACCGCCCAGCCGGTTCGCAAGGCTTCCAACGACAACTCGATCTTCCAGAGCATCCGGCAGACCTTCACGCTGTCGCGCCGGTACGCGCAGGTCCTGCTTGCCGACAAACTCAACCTCGGCATTCTCCTCGGCCAGGCCCCGGTCATCGCCCTGCTGACCGCGCTGGCGGTGGGGTCTGACTGGACGCGCGATTTCCCGTACTTCATCCTCGCGCTCTCCTCCATCTGGTTCGGTTGCTCGAATGCCGCCCGCGAAGTGGTCAAGGAATCCAGCGTGTATAACCGCGAGCGCATGGTGAACCTCGGCATCCTGCCCTACCTCGCCTCAAAGCTGTTCATTCTGATGATCATCGGAGTGATTCAGTGCGGCCTGATGTACGGAGTGACCGCGCCGCTCGAATCCCTTCCGGGGAATCCCCTGCTTCTGTTGTCGGGATTGATTCTGTCGAACATGGTCGGCATCACCACCGGCCTGCTCGTTTCATCGGCGGTGAAAACCTCGGAAATGGCGACCAGCCTCGTTCCACTCATCCTGATTCCCCAAATTCTGTTCGGCGGATTACTGCTGCCGAACAAGGGGATTTCCAAAGGGATCGGAATGGTCATGCCGGCCATGTGGTCATATGACCTGATGAAACGGGTAGGCCTCGAAGAAAACGGAATGAAACAACTTCGCGGCCATGACAGCGAAGACGACCCGGCCGGCGAAATCGGACGCATCAAACGGGACAACACGAAGAAAATCGACGATTTCAAGGAAGAACTCACCGAGTACCGCAAACGGCAGCAGCGCAAGATCGAGGACTTCAAGCGGGATTTCGAGGATTCGCTCAAGAGCACCGGCTCAAAGCCCGACATTCCCCAACTCGATCCCGAACCGGAAGCGCCGAAGGTCGAATATCCGCCCGAAGACAAGAGCAAGTTCGTCGGATTCGTCAACGACTTCGGCACGATTCCGTTGAATTTCGGTGTTTTGGGCGTCTTCTTCCTTTTTCTTCTGATGACGACCGCCATCATTCTTCGTAGCAAGGACGTCCTTTGAATGCCGGTTTCGGCCCACTCAAATCTTCCCGCGATGGATCTGGCCCGGACCGAAAAGGCAGTCCCGAACCAATCCTGAAGCCGGTCCCCAAATGCCGCTTCCCCGCCTGAATGAAAACCTGGGCGGAACTGGCGTTTGATATTGAAAAAAATGCGTGACTATAATGGAGAGTTCCAATCGAGCGTCGAATTCCAGCTTCCTTTTCGATGCCGCAATCATCCCAGTCACAATCATTTCGAGGCACTCCGTTGAAAGTCGAAATTTCCCATACCTCATCCGTCAAAAAAGAATTCAACATTGAAGTTCCGGTCGAACGCGTCGTCCAGTCCTTCAACATGGTCTATGCCCAGTTTTCCAAGAACGCGCCGGTTCCCGGCTTTCGCCCCGGCAAGGCCCCGCTTTCGATGGTCCGCACCCGGTACGGCGGCGAAGCGCGCGATCGCGTGATGCGCCTGCTCCTGCCCGAAGCCATTTATTCCGCCATCGAGGAAAGCAAGCTCAAGGTCATCGGCGAACCGTCGGTGGACGACGTCCTGTTGAACGACGGCCTTCCGATGAAGGTCAAGGTTTCGGTCGAAGTTCTTCCCGAATTCGAAGTCGGCGACTTCAGCGGCCTGAAGGTCACCAAGAAACTGCGTGAAGTGACGGACGAAACGGTTGAAACCGCCATCAACGGCGCGCGCGAAGCGAAGGCGACGCTGACGCCGATCGAAGAAGACCGCGCGGCGGCCGAAGGCGACGTCGCCGAGATCACGCTCAGCGGATACATTCTCGAAGAAGGCGCGGAAGCCCCGGCCGAGGACGCAACGCCCGACATCCCCGAACATCCTGAAGACGTTGAACTCGGCAAGCCGACCGTGCTGGCGGTGTTCAATGAAAACCTCGTCGGCATGAAAGTCGGCGAAACCAAAGTGTTTGAAACCGTTTTCGGTGACGAACGCGTCCCTGAAGATCTCAAGGGCAAGCGGGTCAGTTTCAAGGCAACGCTCGACGGCCTCAAGAAGAAGGAACTTCCCGAACTCGACGATGAATTCGTCAAGGGACTGCCGGGAGATTTCGAGGGCCTCGACGACCTCAAGGCCAAGCTCAAGGATCGTTTCGAGAAGGAAGCCGACCGGGAAGCGACCGACCGCGTGGACACCGAACTGCTCGACCAGCTCGTGGACCGGTTCAATCTCGAAGTGCCGGATCTGCTGGTCCGTGAGCGGATCAACGAGCGCCTGCGCGAAATGGCCATGAACTTTTACGAGCAGGGGATTGACCCCCGTTCGGCCCAACTCGACTGGCAGAGCCTCGGCGACAGCCTGAAACCCGCCGCAGTCCGCGACATTCAGCGGTCCCTCGTCCTTGAACAGATCGGCGAGGAGGCCAAAATTGAAGTTTCCGAAGGCGAGGTCGATCGCGAAATCGAGATCCTCGCGAAACAGTCCAATCAACCGATGGCGGCCGTGAAGGCGCGCTTGACAAGCGAAAAACGGCTGGATAGCATCCGCGCCGTTCTTCGCAATCAAAAAGCGCTGCAATTGCTTCGGGAAGCCGCCCACATCGACACCGAAGTCGTGTCTCCCACCATGGCGGCGCAGGAAGCTTCGGCGTCGTCGCCGAGCGAGTAATCACGGTCCAAGCAATCCAGGAACGCATTTCCGGCATCACAGCGGAAATCCAAAAATTTCAGGTAGTACCCGAACCATGATCCATCCGACATCAGCTTTGGTTCCGATGGTCGTCGAGCAGACCAGTCGCGGCGAACGCGCCTACGACATCTACTCGCGGCTGCTCAAGGACAACATCATTTTCATCGGCACTCCGATTGACGACACCATTGCTAGCCTTGTCGTCGCCCAGCTTCTCTTTCTCGAATCGGAAGACCCCGAACGCGACATCTCCATCTACATCAACAGCCCCGGCGGTTCGGTCACGGCGGGCATGGCGATCTACGACACCATGCAGTTCGTGAAACCCGACATCGTCACCTTCTGCATCGGCCAGTGCGCCTCGATGGGCGCGTTGTTGCTGACGGCGGGAACCAAGGGCAAGCGTTATGCCCTGCCCCACTCGCGCATCCTGATTCACCAGCCTTCGGGCGGCGCGCAGGGTCAGGCGACCGACATCCTGATTCAGGCCGAGGAAATCAAGCGCATCCGCGAAATCACGTCGAACATTCTCGCCAAGCATACCGGCAAGCCGTTCGACGAGATCGAAAAGGATGTGGAACGCGATTACATCCTGTCCGCGCATCAGGCCGTCGAATACGGTATCGTTGACCAGGTACTTTCCAGCCGCGCCTAAGCGGTAACTTTCGTGACTGGAGCCGATTCGTGAGAGGACGAGACGAAATGTTGCGCTGCTCTTTCTGTGGAAAGAGCCAGAACGAAGTCAAGAAGCTCATTGCCGGGCCGACGGTCTATATCTGCAATGAGTGCATCGACATCTGCAACGAAATCATCACCGACGATGCCCATCAGGAGGCCGTGTCACAACGGCCCTACCTGCCCAAACCGACCGAGGTGAAAGCGTTCCTCGACGATTACGTCATCGGTCAGGACGAAACCAAAAAGAAACTCGCCGTCGCCGTGTACCAGCATTACAAGCGCATGGACATGATGCGCAACCGCTCGGCCGGCGACGTCGAGATTCAAAAGAGCAACATCCTGCTCATCGGCCCGACGGGGACCGGCAAGACGCTACTCGCCCAGACGCTCGCGCGGATTCTCAATGTTCCCTTCACCATCGTCGACGCCACCACGCTCACCGAAGCGGGCTACGTCGGCGAAGACGTCGAGAACATCATCCTCAAGCTGCTTCAGGCAGCCAATGGGGATATCGAACGTGCTCAGCAGGGCATCATCTACGTTGACGAAGTCGACAAGATCTGCCGCAAGGACGACAACCCCTCGATTACCCGCGATGTGTCGGGTGAGGGCGTCCAGCAGGCGCTTTTGAAAATACTCGAAGGCACGGTTGCCAACGTTCCGCCGCAGGGCGGTCGCAAGCATCCGCACCAAGAGTTCTACCCCATCGACACGACGAACATTCTGTTCATCTGCGGCGGTGCGTTCGTCGGCCTCGAAAAAGTCATCGAACGCCGGATCGGCAAGAAAGCGCTCGGCTTCAACGCCAAGCTCGAAGGCCGTCCGTCGGCGCGTGAAACCGGGGTTTACAATCTGGTGCAGCCGGAAGACCTCATCAAGTACGGCCTGATTCCCGAATTCGTCGGTCGTCTGCCGGTCGTGGGCACCCTCCACGAGCTTGACGAGGAAGCGCTCATCGAGATTCTTACCAAACCGAAGAACGCGATCATCAAGCAGTACCAGCGCCAGTTCGAATGGGACAACGTCCGGTTGCGTTTCACCGACGATGCCCTCCGGGCGATTGCCCGCATGGCGCACCAGCGCAAGGTCGGCGCACGCGGCCTGCGCATGATTCTCGAAGAACTGATGCTCGAAGCGATGTACTTCCTTCCGGGCCAGAAGAAAATTCGGGAATTCACGATTACCCGCGAAATGGTCGAAAACCGGCGCGTTACCCTGCCGCTGCCTGAAAAGGCAGCCTGACCCGCCACGCGCCGGGTCCTTTTTTTCCCCAGTCGTACCGGAGGCTCAAGCAAGGCGTTTATGGACGAGTTCCACGACCAGATGCCGGAGGGCGTCGCACAGTATCCGATGGTTCCGGTCCGTGACGTGGTGGTTTTTCCCCACACCGTCATTCGGTTCAAGATCGGACGGCCCCCCTCGGTGACGGCGCTGACCAAAGCGCTGAAAAGCGACCGCATCATCTTTCTCGCCACGCAACATGACGCGACGGTGGAGGAACCGACGACCGAACAGGTCTTTCAGGTCGGTACCCTCGCCCGCATTTCGCACTACCTTCAACTTGCCGACGGCAACATCAAGGTCCAGTTCGAAGGTGTCGAACGCGCCCGCGCCGTTCATTTCGAGGAGGACGCCAGCGGCTGCTGGATGGCCACGGTTCGCCGCGGCTCAACCGACAACGAGCAAAGCCCGCGCATTACCGCGCTGGTCGGGAAACTGACGTCGCTTATCGATCAGTATGTCCGGCAGAATCCCGACAATCCGGAAAACCTCCACGCCGACCTGCAAATCGACGATCCCGCGCGCCTTGCCGACGCCATCGCCAATCATCTTCGCATCGGCATCGACGAAAAACAGAGCGTTCTCGAAGCCTTCCCGCTGGCCGACCGGCTGATGCGGCTCATCGACATCCTCGATATCGAACTCGAAAAACTCCAGCTTGACCGTGCCCTCCAGGGCCGGGTGAAAAAGCAGATGGAGCGGGCGCAGAAGGAGTACTACCTCAACGAGAAGATCAAGGCCATCCACAAGGAACTGGGCCGCAAGGACGAAAAGTCCGAACTCGATGAGCTGCGCAAGAAAATCGACGCGGCGGGAATGTCCGAGGACGCCCACACCAAGGCGATGACCGAACTCCGGCGGCTCGAACAGATGCCTCCCATGTCGGCGGAATCGTCGGTGTCGCGCAATTACCTCGACTGGCTGCTCGCCGTGCCGTGGAAGGAACGCTCCGAAGAGGTCACCGACCTCAAGGTTGCCGAAGACGTCCTCGAATCCGATCACTTCGGGCTTGAAAAGATTAAGGAGCGGATCATCGAATTTCTGGCCGTCCGCCAGCTCGTTGAAAATCCGAAAGGTTCGATTCTCTGCTTTGTCGGCCCGCCAGGGGTTGGAAAAACCAGCCTCGGCCGCTCCATTGCCAAGGCCACGGGCCGCAAATTCGTCCGTCTGAGTCTGGGCGGTGTCCGCGACGAGGCGGAAATCCGCGGCCATCGGCGGACCTATATCGGGGCCATTCCCGGCCAGATCATCCAGATGATGAAGAAGGCTGGTACGGTCAATCCGCTGATCCTGCTGGATGAAGTGGACAAACTCGGCTCGGACTTTCGCGGCGACCCGGCGGCGGCGCTTCTTGAAGTGCTTGACCCGGAACAGAACAACTCGTTTCAGGATCACTATCTCGATGTCGAGTACGACCTGTCGAACGTGATGTTCATTGCCACGGCCAACGTGTTGCACACGATTCCGCCCGCGCTTCAGGACCGCCTCGAAATCATTCGGCTTTCGGGCTATACCGAACGCGAAAAGACCGAAATCGCGACCCGCCACCTGATTCCGAAGCAACTTGAAGCCAATGGCCTGAAGACCGGCCAGATGAGCTTTACCGACGAAGGCATCCGGGCCGTCATTCACGGCTACACCCGTGAAGCTGGTGTGCGCAGCCTCGAACGGGAAATTTCCTCGATCTGCCGCAAGGTGGTCCGCAAGCTGATTACCAGCGAAGACAAAACGACCTTTGCCTACACCCTGACCCCCGAAACGGCGAACGATCTGCTCGGCCCGATTCGTTTCCGTCCGCAGCAGATTGAAACCGAAAGCGAAGTCGGAATGGCCACCGGTCTGGCGTGGACCGAAGTCGGCGGCGACGTCCTGCATATTGAAACCACGCTCATGCCGGGTCGCGGCCAGCTCATCCTGACCGGGAAACTGGGCGACGTGATGCAGGAATCGGCCCGCGCGGCCATCAGTTATGTCCGGTCCAAAGCCAAGCGAATGGGGATTTCTCCGAGCTTCCATCGACGCTACGACATCCACATTCACGTTCCCGAAGGCGCGATTCCGAAGGATGGTCCGTCAGCGGGCATCACAATTGCCACGGCAATTGTCTCTTCGCTCACCGACAACCCGGTGCGAAAAGACGTAGCGATGACCGGCGAAATCACGTTGCGCGGCAAGGTCCTCCCGATTGGGGGACTGAAGGAAAAATTGCTGGCGGCGCACCGGATCGGCATCCGGACAATCATCATCCCTCGCGAGAACCAGAAAGACCTCGTGGATGTTCCCAGGGAAGTGCTCGACGAATTGACGGTACACCCCGTCGAAACCGTTGATCGGGTGCTGGCGCTGGCGCTGGTCGAACCGCTCCCGAAACATCTTCCCGACGACATGGCCCCGATCTGGAATTCCGATGTGACCGACCGGTTGTCGTCGTCGCCAATCGAATCCTGAACCCGACTGAGGTGTGCGACGGCCCGGCCGATGCGACGCTTCGACCGAAACCGCGGACATGAAAATCACATCGGCGAAATTTGTTCTGAGCGCCACGGCGCCGAATCATTACCCGGCGCCCAACCGGCCAGAAATCGCGTTTCTCGGCCGGTCCAACGTGGGCAAGTCCAGCCTGATCAATTCCCTGCTCCAAGTACGGGGATTGGCACGGACAAGCAGTACGCCGGGACGAACCCAGCACATCAACTTCTTCCTCATCGAGGAAGCGTTCTACTTCGTTGATTTGCCGGGTTATGGATTCGCCAAGGTCCCGCTGGCCGTTCGCGAGCAGTGGGGCCCGATGATCGAACAGTATTTGAACGAACGCGAGTCGCTGACGTTTTGCATTCTTATCGTGGATGCTCGCCACGAACCGCAACGGCTCGACAAGCAGATGCATGAGTGGCTGGTCGCCACGGGCCGCGAGTATTGCGTGGTCGCGACCAAAGCCGACAAGTTGTCGAAAAACCAGTTGTCTTCCCAGCTCGCCAAACTCAAGGCGGTCTACGGTCCGGCGGTCATTCCCTATTCCGCCATCACCCGGCAGGGAGACAACGAAGTCTGGAAGGCCATCCGGATGGGAGTCGAATCCTTCAGGAATCCGACCTCCCCTCGCTGAACCATAAGGTGAACGCCCCACCGTTCCATGACAAACCCGAATTTGTGACACGACGCGTGCTTCCATCCTGCGTCACATCACGCTTGAACCGATCTCTCGCACCCATCCCACGTCGCCGGTCCGGCGAAAGGTACTCAGACAACCATGGAAGAAATGATTGAAACGACGGCCCAGAACGGGCTTCTCGATATTACCGCGTTAAAGGAAATGAACCTTTCGGACCTGCTCCGAATCGCCCAGGAACTCGATATTCAGGGCGCGTCGAGCATGCGGAAACAGGAACTGGCCTTCAAAATTCTACAGGCCCAGACCGAGAAATCGGGGCTGATCTTTTCCGAAGGGGTTCTTGAATGCCTTCCGGACGGATTCGGATTTCTGCGCGCGCCGGACTACAACTACCTGCCGGGACCGGACGACATCTACGTTTCGCCCTCGCAAATCCGCAAATTCGACCTGCGGACCGGCGACACCGTTTCGGGGCAGATTCGGCCGCCGAAGGAAGGCGAGCGTTACTACGCCCTCATCAAGGTCGAGGCGATCAACTACGAGCCGCCGGACGTCCGGCGCGAGCGCGTGCTGTTCGATAACCTCACGCCGCTCTATCCGAACAAGCGCCTCCGGATGGAAACCGCGCCCGACAACCTTTCGGGCCGGGTGCTCGACCTCGTGACGCCCGTCGGACGCGGCCAGCGCGGCCTCATCGTCGCCCCGCCGCGCACCGGGAAGACGATGCTCCTCCAGACCATCGCCAACTCGATTACCCGTAACCATCCGGAAGTCATGCTCATCGTGCTGCTCATCGACGAGCGTCCGGAAGAAGTCACCGATATGCAGCGCAGCGTACAGGGCGAAGTCGTCAGTTCGACCTTTGACGAACCGCCGACCCGCCACGTTCAGGTCGCCGACATGGTCATCGAAAAGGCCAAGCGGCTGGTTGAACATGGCCGCGACGTGGTCATCCTGCTCGACTCGATCACCCGTCTCGCCCGCGCCCACAACGCGACCGTTCCGCCCTCCGGCAAGATTCTCTCAGGCGGCGTCGACGCCAACGCCCTTCAGAAGCCGAAGCGATTTTTCGGCGCGGCCCGCAACCTCGAAGAAGGCGGCAGCCTCACGATCATCGCCACCGCGCTCATCGACACCGGTTCGCGCATGGACGACGTCATCTTCGAAGAGTTCAAGGGAACGGGGAACATGGAAATCCACCTCGACCGCAAGCTCATCGAAAAGCGCATCTTCCCGGCGGTGGACATCAACAAGTCCGGTACCCGCAAGGAAGAACTGCTCATTCCGCGCGACGATCTCAACCGCATTTTCGTCCTGCGTCGCGTCCTCAGTCCGCTGTCGAGCGTCGAGTCGATGGAGTTGATGTCGGAACATCTCGAACGGACCAAGAGCAACAACGAGTTCCTGTCCTCGATGAACGCGTAAACGTTTTTCTCACCACAGAGACGCAGAAAGAGAACCACAGAGCTTTTCAAAACTCCGTGGTTCTCGGCGTTTCCGCCGTACCTCCGTGGGAAGAAAAAAATGCCCCGCCGGGAGTCTTTTCATGAACATCATTTTCGCCGCCTCTGAAGTCACGCCGTACTCGAAAACCGGGGGCCTCGCCGACGTGGCAGGGGCACTTCCGAAAGCCATCGCCGCGCTCGGTGAGAACATCACGGTGGTAACCCCGAAATACGGGTTCATCAAGGCGGGCGAATACCTCGGCAACATTTCCGTTCCCTTTGGCGGAATCGTCCGCGAGGCGGGATTGTTTCGGGAATACCGCAACGGCGTCCCGATCTACTTCGTGGATGAACTCCACTACTTTTATCGCGGCAACAAGGTCTACGGTGACGGCGACGACGTGGAACGTTTCGCCTTCTTCAGCCGCGCCGTGCTGGAAGTGGCGCGTTATCTCGGCACGCCGCCCGACGTCATTCACTGCAACGACTGGATGACCGGCCTGATTCCCGTCTACCTGCGGACAACCCTCGCCAACGATCCGTTTTTCTCCAAGACCGCGACCATCCTGAGCATTCACAACCTCGCGTTTCAGGGCTTTTTCAGCCTTCGCGATCTCGACCGGCTGGGCCTTCCGTGGGATTTGCAAAGCGGCCACGACGGACTGGAGTTCGGCGGCGCCGGAAGTACGCTCAAGGGCGGCATTCTCGCCACCGACTGCGTCACGACGGTCAGCGAACAATACGCCAAGGAAATTCAAACACCAGAGTTCGGCTTCAAGATGGACAGCCTCCTGCGCCTGCGCCGGTACGACCTGCTCGGCATCCTCAACGGCGTCGATTACGACGAATGGAATCCCGAAAAGGACCCGCACATCGCGGCGAATTACGGCCCGAACGACCTTTCCGGCAAACGCGAGTGCAAGCGCGACCTGCTCGACCAGTTCGGCCTGCCTCACGAACTCGACCGCCCGGCGGTGGTCGTCGTTTCACGCATTTCGGACCAGAAAGGCTTCGACCTCATCCGCGACACCGTCTGGCAGACGCTGCGCGCCGGAGCGTTCTTCATGCTGCTCGGTTCAGGCGACGCGCGGTATGAAGTGTTCTTCCAGCACCTGCGCGACCAGTTTCCGCATCGGGTCGGCGTCTATTTCGGCCTCAATGAAAAGCTGGCGCACAAGATGGAAGCGGGCGGCGACATCTTCCTGATGCCGTCGGCCTATGAACCCTGCGGGCTAAACCAGATTTACAGTTTGAAATACGGAACGGTGCCGATTGTCCGGGCTACCGGTGGCCTCGAAGACACGATTCAGGATTTCGACCGCGTGACGCGCACTGGCAACGGGTTCAAGTTCACGACCTACCGCGCCGACCGGTTTCTCGAAAAGATTTACGAAGCCCTGCTGCTCTACCGCGACAAGGACCGCTGGACGACCCTCATGCGCAACGGCATGGCCGCCGACTTCTCGTGGGAGCGTTCCGCCCGGCGATACCTTGATGTGTACAAGCTGGTCAGTCTCTAAAAAAGGTGTCTGGTTTCGGGTGTCAGGCGCAAACCAATGTTGAATTATGAATTTTGAATGATGATGAATTTCACGAAATCCCGAGTTGTGGGTCTGGTGTGAATTTTTGAAAAACGACATCACGCATTCATTATTCATAATTCATAATTCGGGTTCTCGCCCGAAACCCGACACCTCAGTTCTTGACACGCTTCATCGAAACCGGTTGAATGCTGGTTCTCTCCTGCTTCACTCAAATTTCCCAATGGTAAGGATTTCCCGCGATGTCTTACGAAGCTCTCGGAATGATTGAAACGAAAGGATTCGTCGGTGCCGTCGAAGCCTCCGACGCGATGGTGAAGGCGGCCAACGTCGTCCTCGTCGGCAAGGAGTACATCGGCTCGGGCTATGTGACCGTGTTCGTGCGCGGCGATGTCGGCGCGGTGAAGGCCGCGACGGACGCAGGCGCTGCGGCGGCCCGCCGGGTTGGCGAACTCATCGGCGTTCACGTCATTCCCCGTCCGCATGCCGAAGTCGAAAAGGCGTTCGAGGATAACGGCTGGGGACTGAACAAGATCCTCGCGGCCGACGCCGCCAACAACAAGAAGAAGTAAACGCGCGGCGGAGAAGCGTCGCCCGTTTTCTTCCTTTCTGACGCCTGATTCCGCCCACGAATCCCCCACCGGGAGTCCGCATGGTGCTGGACCGCGATCTTCAATCCATCCAACAGGCCCGCGACCTCGTCGTCAACGCCCATCACGCGCAGCAGATTCTGGCCACGTTCGATCAGGCCAGAATCGACGCCATCGTGGAGGCCATGTCGCGCGCCGCGCTCGCGCAGTCGGAACGCCTCGCGCAACTCGCGGTCGAGGAAACCGGCTTCGGCGTCGCGGCGGACAAACACACCAAGAACACGTTCGCGGCCAAGGACGTGTACGAGTTTTTCAAGCACACGAAAACCGTCGGCGTCATCCGGGAAACCGAAACGCTGATGGAAATCGCTTCGCCGCGCGGCGTGGTGGCGGCCATCATTCCGTCCACCAATCCGACCTCGACGGCCATCTTCAAGGCGATCATTTCGATCAAGTCGCGCAACGCGGTGGTGATGAGTCCGCACCCGTCGGCGGCCGGTTGCATCACGGAAACGGTCCGCATCGTCCGGGAAGCCGCGGAAGCGGCGGGCCTTCCGCCCGGCGCGATTTCCTGCCTCACGATTTCGACGCTCGGCGGCACGGAAGCGCTGATGAAGCACGAGCGCACCGCCGTGATTCTCGCCACCGGCGGCATCGGGCTGGTCCGGGCGGCTTACAGTTCGGGCAAACCGGCCTTCGGCGTCGGTCCGGGCAACGTACCGGTACTGATCGAGCGTTCGGCCGACATTTCAAAAGCCGTGGCCGACATTCTCGCCGGAAAAACCTTCGACAACGGCACGGTCTGCGCGTCAGAACAGGCCGTGGTGGTCGAATCGGTGTCCGACGCGACTGCGCGCCGCGAATTTGAAGCGCAGGGCGGATATTTTCTGAACGACGAGGACGCGGCCAAACTCGCGCGCGTGGTCGTCACCCCGACGCGCGGCCTGAATCCCAAAATCGTCGGCCGGTCGGTTCAAACCATCGCGCAGATGGCGGGCATCAGCGTACCGGCAACGACCCGGGCAATGATGGTGAAGCTCGACGGCGTGGGCCGTGATTTTCCGCTTTCGGTGGAAAAACTTTCGCCGATTCTCGCCTACTACGTCGTGCCGGATTTCAAGACCGGCGCGGAACTTTGCGCCCAGATTCTCCGCTTCGGCGGAATGGGCCATTCGGTCGGCATCCATTCGCAGGATCGCGCCAAAATCCGCGAATTCGGTCTACTTCAACCTGCGTCGCGCGTCCTCGTGAACACGCCCACGACGCACGGGGCCATCGGTTTTTCAACCGACCTCGCGCCGAGCATGACGCTCGGCTGCGGAAGCTGGGGCGGCAACGTCACGTCCGACAACATTTCCCCGCTTCACCTGCTCGACATCAAGCGCGTCGCCTTCGAAACCTTCCCGGTGACGAAAGCGGGCAAAACACCACCCGCCGACAAACCGCTGGCGGACAGGATGTCCGCGCACCCCGTCGCGTCTTCGGTCATCCCCGACCGCAACGCCATTGCCGCGCTGGTCGATCAGTTTCTTTCCGAGCGCAAACCCATCGTCGAACAGGCGTTGAGCGCTTCGGTTTCACATCCGTCGCCAGCCCCGGTTGCGCCCATACCGCCGGTGGCTCCCGCTCCGGCGGCTGAAAAAGCCGAACCGGCGGTTGAATTCGTTTGCGAAGACGACGTTCGGCGGGCGATTACGGAAAACCGAAAGATTCACACCGACCGGAACACGATCATCACTCCGGCGGCGCGCGACCTCGGCCGCGAGCGAAGCGTCTTCACGGGATTTGCGGACAAGTAAACCTTCCCGGCGGCGTGGCGCGTAACCCTCTCCGGTCATGAATGATTCTTCGTCCCTGCAACTTCGCGACCGAACGATTCTCGACGTGGGTTGCGGTCTGAACAAAACGCCGGGCGCGGTCGGCCTCGACCGCCATGCCGTTCCCGGCGTGGACGTGGTTCACGATCTCGACACGATTCCCTACCCGTTCGAGCCGGATTCCTTCGACGAAATCCACGCCAACCACGTCATTGAACATATCGCGGCCATTGAAACCTTCCTCGGCGAACTGCACCGCGTCGCCCGACCGGGCGCGAAGGTCTTCATCCGGACGCCGCATTATTCCTACTCAGGATCGTGGCACGACCCGACGCACCGCTGGCATTTGAGTACGGCGAGCTTCGACTACTTCGCCGAAGCTCATCCGGGAGCGCATTACACCGGCACGAGCCGCTTCCGCCTCGTCTCGGTCGAAGTCAGCCTGCTCAACCCGTGGAGGAAGATCGGTTTTCAATGGCTCGTCAACGCCGTCAATAAAAATCGTCGCTGGCGGATTTTTCGGAAATTTTGGGAAGAGCATCTGTCATTCATCATCAGGGGACGGGAAATCCGGGCGATACTTGAGGTGATGAAATAGCACCCAGGTCACTACGCCTTTATCGGAGAACGGGAATGAACGCATTCCTCCGCCCTTTCGTCTTCATCCTTTCCGCCGCCCTCGGGCTGACCGCCTGCAACAGTATCGGGAAACCGGTCCGGGTCGGTCAGGAAATCAAACCGCTCTGGAACGTCCCGATCGCTTCCTTCACGCAGCCGCTCGTTTCGGACGGCCTCGTTTATCTCGCCGGATTCACCGCCGGAAATCTCGAATCACCCTACAAAACCTACGCGCTCGACGCCGCCACGGGTAAGGAGCGCTGGTCGCGAAAATCGTCGGACTGGCGCATTCTCGCCATTTCCGGCGGAAAGCTGTTCACGCTCGACTTCGAGAAAAAAGTGCATGCCGTGGACGCCAAAACCGGGGCCGACGTCACCGGTGTCGATGTTTCGGAGATGACCGAGGATTTCGTTTCCCTTGAAAACGACGTCTTCGTTCTCACTGCCATCCAGAAATATCAGATAACCGGCACGTCGCAGGTCGCGGCAATTGACACGGTCACCGGCAAAAAACGGTGGTCGGCAGCCATCCCGAAAATCGGATCGGGGCAATACGGGAGGCTGGTCGGAGCCAACCCGAGCGTCGTGATGCTGGAGTTTCATCGCAACGTGGATACGTTGACCCGGTCCGCCATCGTGGCGTACGACCGGGCCACCGGCAAACAGCTCTGGATTCATAACCGGGATTTTTCGGTGTCGCTCAGCCGGCTCGAAAAGGACACCGCCTATCTGATCGGCACGGAAGCGAAAAGCCTCCCCGAAGGAAGCGGAACCATCACCTTTTCGGTTGGCACCCTTTCGGCCGTCGATTTGAAGACCGGAACCGTCAAATGGACTCGGTCCCCCTGCAACAACGCGGTCGCAATCCTCGACGGGGTACTTGTGGCATCCGCGTTCGGGAGGGACGAAAAAGGAAAGGACCTGAGCGAAACCTTCGGACTTGATCCGGCCACCGGCAAGGAAATCTGGAAATCCGAAGGTTCCACCGGATCACTTCCCGGTCAGGAACGGGTAATCGTCAATTCGCTGGTCTGGGAAGCCTCGCGGGAACGGCACGGCGATACCCGGAAATTTTACGATGGCGACCGAACCGGGTCGAAAGTCGAGGGCGGATTTCCCCTCCCGGTAACCTTCAGTTCCCTCACCTGTTCCAACCTCAAGGAAAAGAAGATCGTGTTTCAATCCGAATTGTTCCCCGCAACCCAATGCTCGGAAATCCGTGAAAGCGGCGGCATCATCTATTTCTGCACCAGAGCCGAAATGAAAGAGGGGCGATCGGGTGTCTGGGCCTTCAGGATTGCGGGCTGACCCCAACCGCCAGTCCCACCTCGAATTCAAATTTCGAAAAATCCGGAAAGAACATCTATTATTCATGATAAGGGAAGCCCATCCGGACCACGCCCGGGCCTTCCAGACGCCCGGGCCACCACGCATTCAACTGGAGTACAGGGAATGACTTCATTCCTGCGGAATTTCGCCGTCGCGTTGTCGGCGGCCTTTGGCTTGACCGCCTGTAGCCTCGGCGGCGGCACGCTCTCCAAACCTGTCCGGGTCGGCGAGGAAATCAAACCGATCTGGACTGCTCCGATTGCCTCGGTCACTCAACCGCTCGTTTCCGACGGAACACTTTTTCTGGCCGGTTTTACCGCCGGAAAACCGGATTCGGAATACAAAACCTACGCACTCGATGCCGCCACGGGAAAGGAACGCTGGTCGCGGACTTCATCGGATGCCCGCATCCTCGCCGTTTCCGGCGGGAAACTCTTTACCCTCGATTTCAATAAAAAAGTCCACGTCGCCGACCCGAAGACGGGTGCGGAAACCTCCGGCTTCGACGTTTCCGAAATGACCGACGATTTCGTTTCCTTTGAAAACGACGTCTTCGTCATTTCCGGTATTGAAAAGTTCCTCGTCACCGAAAAAACGACCGTCACGGCGGTGGACGCCGCCACCGGCAAAAAACGCTGGTCAACGCCGCTCCCGCAACTCGGCCCGCGCCAGAATGCAACGCTCATCGGGGCCAACGATTCCGTCGTTCTTCTGAAAACGCAGCGGCTCGACGGTACCGCGACGCGAACCGTCATCGTCGGGTACGACCGGAGCACCGGCAAACAGCTCTGGACCTTCGACCGGAATGATTCCGTCAAATTGAGCCGGATTGAAAAAGACGCCGTCTATCTCGTCGTTTCGGAACTGACGACCATCGCCGAAGGAAGCGGCAAGGCCACCTTCGCGGTCGATTCCCTGTACTCGCTCGATTTGAAAACCGGCGCGGTCAGATGGACCGCCTCCCCGTGCAGTCAGGCCATTGCGATGCAGGAGGGCGTCCTGATTGCCGCCGCCACCGGCAAGGATGCGAAAGGCAAAACGCTTTACGCCTTTCTCGGACTCGACGTACTTTCGGGAAAGGAAATCTGGCGCGCGGAGGGGGTACTCGGCCCGTATTGCCGCGAAGGGCACATCCCGGTCGGGTCGCTCGTGTGGACGTCCTATCGCGAAACGAGACCCGATTTTCGCAAGGTTTACGACGGTGACCGCTCGGGCTCGAAAGTTCAGGCCGGCTTCCCGAATTCAATCTCCTACAGTTCGCTGGTCGGCATTGACTATCGGGGGCAGAAGATCGTCCGGCAATCGGAAGTTTTCCCGGCCACGGATTGCTCGGCCATCGCCGAAAGCAAAGGCATCGTCTTCGTCTGTACCCTGTCCGAAATGAAGGAAGGTCGCTCAGGGGTCTGGGCATACAAACCGGCGAACTGAAAATCGAACGCAATCCGGTTCGGGAACGTAAGCAACCCCTCGTCCCAATTCGGAACGGGTTGAAACAGAGGGGGAAGAAGGAGTGACCGTCTTCCGGTCGGGGCGGTTTTTCGCTACCCTGCCGTGGATTCCCGCTCGGGGGATTTTCAGAAAACCGGAACGGTTCGAACGGCTGTCGAAACAATGTACTCGCTCATCATTCGCTCACCCGGCTATCCGCCGCAAAAAGTGATGCTCGTCCGGCAGCAATGCACGGTCGGGCGCAGCGTCCGTGCGGACATTGCCATTCCGGATTCCTTCGCGTCCCGGCTGCACATCGCGCTCAAGGCCGACCGCCACGGCTACATTCTCGAAGACCTGAAAAGCGCCAACGGGACGTACCACAACGGCACGCTCGTGGTGACTCCGGTTCATCTCAAATCGGGCGACGTCATTCGCATCGGGGAAACCGACCTCGAATTTCTCACCGACGAACCGAGCCAGAACCTCCCGCCAATCAAGGCCGTCACGTTTTCCAATGCTTCCCCCGCAACCGTCCCGGAAGCGACCATCGGGATGGGGTTTGTCCGGACGACCGACGAAATTCTCAATCGGGCACAGGAATTCGCCCGGTCGAGCGCGTCGAATGCGTCCAGTATCGCTCCCGGCGAAGTCACCGAACTCGGCTCGAATTCGAATATCCACGAAGGGAAACGCGATCTGCTGGCGCTCGTCAGCAAGGTGGGCGTGGCGCTCCTTTCGAACTCGGAACTCGATGACGTTCTCGAAGAAGTCATGACGCTCATCTTCGAGGCATTACCGGTCGAACGCGGCTACCTCATGCTCTGCGTTGCCGGTGAAGAAAGCGAAAAACCTGAACTGGTCTGCAAGGTCGCCCGGACCAAAAAGGGCATGACCCAACCGGAAGACGTGATGGTCAGCCGCCACATCACCGAGCAGGTTTTGACGACCCGGACGGCGGTGCTGACGACCAACGCGCAGCAGGACCCGCGCTTTGCCGGTCAGGCATCCATCGTGTTGAGCGGCATGCGGTCGGTCATGGCCGTACCGCTGGCGCTCGGCGAAAATCTGCACGGGCTGATTTACATCGAAAATCCGTACGACCGTCGCTTCACCCCCGCCGACCTGGAAGTGCTGACGACGATTTCCAGCGTAGCAGCCATCAAGATTGAAAATGCCCGTCTCCTCGAAGAACGCCTCCAGCGTCAGCGGCTCGAAGAAGAAATTGCCGTGGCCGCGCGGATTCAGGCGTCGATGCTGCCGCGCAGCGACCCGACGGTCCCCGGATTCGAAATTGCCGGACTGTCGCGTCCGGCGGCGGGCGTCGGCGGCGACTACTACGATTTCATCCGCGTCGGGACGAACAAAATGGCCGTCGTCATCGGGGATGTGACCGGCCACGGCATTTCATCGGGGCTCATGATGGCCCTCGCCAAAGGCGGCCTGCTCAACCAGCTCGGCGCATCGAGCGAGGTCCAGAGCGTGATGAACGCCATGAACTCGCTGATTTACGAAAACGGTTCGCGCCGCAACCTGATGACGTTCTGTTACGCCCTCATCGACTTCCAGACCGGCGCGGTCACGCTGTCGAACGCGGGACATCCCTTCCCGTACCTTTTCCGCGCCGTGGATGGGGTGGTTTCCGGCATCGAAATCGGGTCCTATCCGCTCGGCGCCCGGGCAACGGTCAATTTTCCGGTCGAACATTTCGTCATGCACCCCGGCGATTCGCTGCTGCTCTACAGCGACGGCATCGTCGAGGCGTCCAACGCCCGCAAGGAACTGTTCGGCTACCAGCACCTCGAAACGCTCTTTCTCCGGCAGGCTCACCGCCCGGCCCGCGAAGCCTGTGAATTTCTCGTCGAATCGGCGCTCAAGTTTACCGCCGGCTGTCTGCCCGACGACGACATTACGGCCATCGTTTTGAAACGTTGCTGAATCAGAAGAAACCGCCGGATTCCAAAATGCGGCGGAAATGCGATAAAGTCAGGCGTTCGACCTTGGGGGAAGTAGTTAGTAGATAGCAGTTAGTAGATAGTGGTGTTAGTGGGAATTTCAGCATTTTTACTAACCACCAATGACTAACTACTAACTGCTAACGACTAACCGCTTCCCGTCGAAACATCATCGTTGGAGGATTTTTATGAATCGTTTGTTCCGAATGTTCGGCGCGAAGGTGGCCTTGGTTGTCATTGCGCTGGTGTTGTTCGCGGGTTTGCCCGAATTCGGCGCAATGGAGGCGGAAGCCAAACCACGTCGGGGCCGGAGCGCTCAGAAACGGAAGGTCAAGCGAGGAAAAGCGGCCCGGAAACGCGGACGCGGACGCAATCGCGGAAAATCCGCCCGCGGCCGACGCGGTCGCAATCGCGGCCGCGTCGTGCGCGGCGGCCGTCACGGACGGCGGGGCCATGTTCGCGGTGGACGCCACGGGCGGCGCGGACGTCACGGACGAAGTGGTCGCGGTGGACGTCGCCGCGTGATCATCAAGAAGGTCCGGGGCCGCAACGGCCGGATTTACAAGCGCCGGATCGTCGTTGGCGGTAGCCGTCGCCATCATCGCGGCGGACGCCGGACTCGTCGCGACACCTACACCCCATCCCGTACTTCCACCGGCTCAACCGGTGCGGTGGCCTCAGCCCCAATTCCGCGCAAGCCGATTGGAAGGCCGGTCATTCCCGAGGAACGCGCCCGTGAAATCCAGGCCGCGCTAAAGAACGCGGGCTACTATCAGGGCGAAGTCACCGGCAATTACGATGACGCCACCCGCGAGGCGATGCGGAGTTTCCAACGCGCCAACGGCATCAAGGACACCGGCATGCCGACCGCGCCCGCGCTGCTCAAACTGGGGCTGACCAAGCACAAATCGGAAGCGGGCGACACCTCCGCGCCGAGCGTGACGCCTCCCCCGCCGAGCCAGCCGGACGGAACGCCCAACCAGTAACGTTCAGAGTCACCCGCCCCGGCGGAAAAAATTGCGGCGACGCGACGTATTTGGAATACGGGCGTCGCCGCTTTTGTTTTATAACCACACGCGCCGCTCAACCCCATTTTCCGACGTGAGGCCATCATGGAATTTCTCCGGACGTCCGACGACCGCTTCGCCAACCTTCCCGACTTCCCTTTCGAACCCAACTACCTCAACGTGAACGGCTTGCGGATGCACTACGTTGACGCTGGCCCGTGTGACGCGCCAGAAACCGTCCTGATGCTGCACGGCGAGCCGTCGTGGAGCTTTTTGTACCGAAAGATGATTCCGGTATTCGTCCGCGAAGGCTTCCGCGCCGTCGCCCCCGACCTGATCGGCTTCGGACGCTCCGACAAACCGGTCAATCGCGGCGATTACAGCTACCAGTTCCACATGGACACGCTCCATGCCTTCGTCGAAAAACTCGATTTGAAAAACCTCACCCTCGTCTGCCAGGACTGGGGCGGACTCCTCGGCATCCGGCTCGCCTGCGAAGTCCCCGACCGCTTCGCCCGCATCGCGGCGGCGAACACCTTCCTGCCAACCGGCGATTTCCGGCCCCCGGACGCCTTTTTCAAATGGCGTGAGTTTTCGCAAACCGTCCCGGAATTCCCGACGGGGCTGATTCTCCAGCGCGCGACGGTGACGGAACTTCCGCCGGACGTGGTCGCGGCGTACGACGCGCCCTATCCCGACGAATCCTACAAGGCGGGCGCGCGGGCCTTTCCGACGCTCGTCCCGGTCGAACCAACGGACCCCGCTTCGGAAGCCAACCGGCGCGCGTGGGAAGTGCTGAAACGGTGGGAAAAGCCGTTTTTGACGGCCTTCAGCGACAGCGACCCGATTACGCGGGGCGGCGACGCCATCTTTCAGAAGCTGATTCCCGGCGCGCGCGACGTGGAACATACGACCATCATCGGCGGCGGACACTTTCTCCAAGAAGACAAGGGCGAAGAACTCGCGGAAGTCGTCACGGCCTTTATGAAGAAGACGTAAACGGCCTCAACGTCCGCCTGTGCATTCGCTGAGCGAGTTTGAACGGTCAATGCGTGCCCCAAATCGGCTCCTGAGTCGGTTTGAGAACCCGATGAGTGAGTTTGAGCGGGTCCTGAGTGATGTTGAACGACCAATGAGTGACGCTGAACGGGTCCTGAGTAAGTTTGAACAGGTTATGAGTGACTTTGAGAACCCAATGAGTGACTTTGAGCGGGCGATGAGTGAGTTTGAGAACCCAATGAGTGAGTTTGAACGGGTTATGGGTGGCATTGAGCGGACCTTGAGTGACATTCAACGACCTTGGAACCAAATTCAACGGCCCTGGAACCGGATTTGCCGACCCTGGAACCGGATTCAACGCCCTTGGGATCAGATATGACGGGGTTGGGACGACAAACAATCACGAAAGTTTCTTTCGGTGAATTTTTTACTCGTCGTACATATCGGCAACATAGTGAAGCAGTGCAGCCACAGCTTTCCGAGAAATCCAGACACCTTCATCGGGCGGAAGATCATTGTTGATTGCGCCAGCCGCCTCGCGAATCAGTTTTCCTTGGGTGCAATCATTTGCTTCGATCCAGTCCCATCCTGGACAAAGAATATTTTCTGGAAAAGTCCGAGCGGGGTCTTCCAATTCGAGTGAAATTGCCCGAAGTCGGTTTATCCAGTCCTCCCGCGAGTCTGATTCAACCTTTTTTTGAGATTGTCGGTTTTCCTCGTGAAACCGGAGTCTTTCGGCGAAAGCTTGGGTAAGGTAAAAGGGAGTCTTGTCGGACATATTTTTTGTGCCCTTCTTTTTGTTCCGTCAATCCGATTCTACCTTCATTGTTATTATTTTTAAAGTAATAATTTCCTAACTGGTGCGCCAAATGATTGAAGTTCGAATCCGGGAAGTAGCAGAATCGCGCGGCATCACAACTGCGTACCAACTTCAAAAGGCTTTGGACCTCTACCCGTCCGTTGCCTCTCGCCTTTTCAATGGGACCTTCAAACAAATCTCCATTGAAACGATAGACAAGCTCTGTACGGTTCTTGATGTGGATGCGAGCGAACTCTTTCGACGAGTTCCAGAGAACGAAGAAACTCAAAAGTAGGCCCAATGCCCCAAACCGCTCTCCGTCGGTCACAACCGAAAGTCCAGATTCCGCTTTTTGCTTTCGAGCCAATTCAAAAGCGGGTGGAAGAAAAGACAACGCTCACGCCGCCCCTTAAATGGGCGGGCGGGAAGCGCTGGCTCGTTCCAACGCTCCTCAAAATCTGGGAGCCGTTTTCAAACCGGAGACTGGTGGAACCTTTTTGCGGCGGACTCGGCGTTGCACTCGGGCTTCGTCCAACGAATGCCCTGTTGAACGACTTCAACCCGCATCTGATCAATTTCTACAAACAGTTGCAGCAGGGCTTGGAAATCACGCTGGAGCTAAAAAATGATGTAACCGCCTTCGGCGAAAACCGAGACCGGTTCAATGAACTGATTCGAACCGGGAACTTTCAGACCCCCGAGGCGGCGCAACTTTTCTACTACCTCAATCGGACCTGCTTTAACGGCCTGTGTCGTTTCAACCGGAGCGGAGAATTCAACGTCCCCTTCGGACGTTATAAAACGATAAATTACGTTAAAGAATTTTATAGTTACCGCTCTGTCCTGAAGGAATGGACGTTCACACAGGGCGATTTCGAGAAAATTCCCGTAGAGCCGGACGACTTCATCTACGCCGACCCACCCTACGACGTGGATTTCACGTCATATTCCGCCGGTGGTTTTTCGTGGGAAGCTCAAGTACGCGCCGCTGAATGGCTCAGTCGTCATAACGGACCGGTGGTTCTTTCAAATCAGGCAACTGAAAGAATCATAAAGCTTTACGGCGATCTCGGATTTCATCTCGAATATTTCGACGCACCGCGCCGAATCAGTTGCACGGGGGATCGATCCGCCGCGCGCGAGGTTCTGGCGACAAAGGGACTCGAATAGGAAACAACTTTGGCCCGCGAATTGCTCAACTCAAAACAGGAAGGGTTCTTCGACTTTTCCGATCCTGATTTTGACGAGGGCATCAACGCCATGTCGGAAACCGGTCTGGCCCAAGCGCCGTCCAAACCCGAACCGTTTTTCGCCGACCCATCCCGCGGCATCCGGCTTTACCACGGAGATTCACTCGAACTTCTTCCGCAGGCAAAGTCAGAATCCTTCGATCTGATTTTCGCCGACCCGCCGTATTTCCTTTCCAACGGCGGAATCACCTGCCAAGCCGGGAAAATGGTCAGCGTCAACAAGGGCGATTGGGACAAAGCCGCGAGTTTTGAAGAAATGCACGCTTTCAATCTGAAATGGCTGAAGGAATGCAAACGGCTTCTCAAACCGAACGGGACGATCTGGATTAGCGGCACATCGCACAACATTTACAGCGTCGGATTCGCCCTCCAGTCGCTCGAATTCAAGGTGTTGAACGACATTGCGTGGTTTAAGGTCAACCCGCCGCCGAATTTGTCATGCCGCTACTTTACGCACGCGACCGAGACAATCATCTGGGCCAAGCGTGACGCCAAAGGACGCCATTACTTCGACTATGAGGAAATGAAACGGCTGAACAACGGCAAGCAGATGCAATCATTGTGGCACATCAAACCGGCAGGTCAGGACGAAAAACGTTTCGGGAAACATCCGACGCAGAAACCGGAAGCGGTTCTGGAACGAATTCTGCTCGCTTCTTCGCAACCGAATGATTTGGTCCTCGACCCGTTTTGCGGCAGCGGTACGACCGGCGTCGTCTGCGCCAGACTGGGCCGGAGGTTCGTCGGATTTGATCTGGAAAGGGAATTTTTGAAACTTGCTGTTGACCGGCTCCGAGGAGAAACGGCGAAACAACCCTTACTTCAAAGCGAGGCACAAGAATGAAAGCAGGCGGAACCGGAGGGGCCAATACGCTGACCGGATTGGCTTTTGAAAAAAAGACCGACCTTCGAAAACTTCTCGAAGCCATACCGGGGTATTCGCTGAAACCAATTTTCGGCAAGGCGGGACTGGGCATCTTCTTCCATGGTGACTGCGTGGCCAGATGCTTTCGGAAAAGCGAGTTTTACGGATTTCTTGAGGAAGAAGGCGTTCACTGGCAAAGCATCATCTCAAGAAGACTACTTCCCGACGACGCCCTGTTGGTCATTGTCAGAGAAACGCTTTTCATCATCGAGGTGAAATACCAGGAAGTCGAAGGCTCAGTAGATGAAAAACTCCAGACTTGCGATTTCAAAAGGAAACAATACTCAAAGCTAGTTGCCTTGCTTGGAATTAAAGTCGAGTATGTTTATGTCCTGAATGATTGGTTCAAAGATCCAAAATACAAAGATGTTTTGGACTACATTAACAGCATGAACTGTCATTACAGATTTAACTCTCTACCACTCTCTTGGCTAGGGTTACCAGAATAAAGATTGAGAATGGTAATGTTTATGGAAAAGTCAGAAGAAACCCTAACTAACTGGGCTTGGAATATTATTTTTGAAAAATTCGAACTGAGAAAGCATGACTTCAAAAGTAAGCCTTTTATTATAGATGCCAATGAAATCAAAAGTATTACGGAGAAGGAGGGAAACAAACTCGAGCCACGCTTAGTTTGCTATTTGGATAATTCAACTAAGCTACCAAAGATACTGGCTAAGTATAATTTATTTATTTTACCTATTGAAAACGGAAAATATGCTTTAGTCCAAGGGCAAGGATATTTCCCAATAGAAGAAAATAAGGATGAACCAGTAGTAGAACATACTTCAAAAATACCTTTTGATTTATTAACCTTGAAAGATCGAAAAACTGAATCGGAACACTTGGATTATTTTTTTCACTCTGGGGCTCTTTCTGATTTTTTCGGTGATAATTCTTTAATGCTCACTTTCAGAGGAAAAAAAAGAACAAGTGAATTTAAATTTAAAGTAGGTGAAGTAATTTTAAATGCTTCTGGAGTCCAAACTGAGGTTGATGCTGGTTTTGAAGGAGAGGAAAGAATTATATTAGTTGAAGCAAAAAGCCAGCATCAAAATAACTTCTTAATCCGACAGCTTTACTACCCATTTCGCCTTTGGCTTTCTAAAACAAAAAATAAAAAAACAATCCATTCAGTTTTTTTCTACTTCAGGAATGGTACCTATAATATCCTAGAGTACCGATTCAACAAAACAGAAGACTACAATTCAATTGAATACGTAAGATCTAGAAAATATAAGATCACCTAATGATCTGCACCCCCGTACTCTCCCCCCTTACAGCCGAACTGATTCCCTCGATGGTTGCCGCCGCCGAGGTCGCCGACCGGATTGAACTCCGGCTCGACCATCTCGCCGACCTCGACCCGCACAATCCCCTGCCCGCGCTCGCGCCGGTACTGGCCGCCGCGCCCAAGCCGGTGTTGCTGACGTTTCGTCCGAAGGAACAGGGCGGAGCGCGCGAACTGTCGATTGAAACGCGCGAGGCGTTCTGGCGCGCGGCGGTCAATCTCGACGCGTGGGCGTTCGACATCGAATTCGATCTGTATCCCTCCATCATCGCCGCGCTTCCCGACGATCATCCCGCGCGGGAAAAAATCATCGTTTCACGCCACGATTTCGAAAAAACCCCGGACCATCTCGCCGATTTCTGCCGAGATACCTTCCCCGCCGACGCGCGGCGGGTAAAGCTCGCCACCAGGGTCAACAATACAAGCGACACGCGGCGGCTGTTCGAACAACTTGAACGGTTCAAAACCGAAGGCCGCGAACCGATCGTCATCGGCATGGGCATGCCGGGGTCGCTGACGCGTACGCTGGGGCCGGCCCACCGCGCGACGCTCACCTACTCAGCCGCGATGGACGGCACGCCCTCCGCGCCGGGCCAGTTTTCCGCCGATGAACTGCGAAACCTCTTTCGGGTAGGGGCCACGTCACCCGCAACGACCGTCGCGGGCATCATCGGCAATCCGGTCAATCATTCGATTTCAAAGTTCATCCACAACGCGGCCTTTCGGGCGACCGGGCTGGACTGGGTGTACGTCCCGGTGGAAGTTCAATCCGACGGCGCGGACCTCGAAACCTTCATCCGCGATTTCGTCCATCCGAAAACGAAATGTGTTCCGTGGCGCGTCGGCGGGTACAGCGTGACGATTCCACACAAGATTTCGGTGATGAAGTTTCTCGACCGGCTGACGCCGACGGCGGAGGCGGTCGGCGCGGTGAACACGATCATCGTCGAAGGCGACGAACTCGTCGGCCACAACACCGACATCGACGGCGCGATGATTCCGCTCGAATCAATGACAACACTCGCGGGTGCGCGCGTGGCCGTACTGGGCGCGGGCGGCGCGGCGCATTCGGTCGTCCGCGGGCTGACCGAACGCGGCGCGCGGGTGACGGCGTTTGTCCGTGATGTGGAAAAGGCGAAATCATTCGGCGAAAAATTCGGCGTGGACGTTTTTCAACAGGAAACGTTCGACGGCGGCGGCTTTGACGGACTGGTCAACACGACGCCCGTCGGGATGCGCGGGTTTTCAGAGGAATCCCCCGTCTCGCCAGAGAAGTTGGTCGGCTTGCAATGGGTTTACGATTTGATTTACAAGCCTCGGGTCACCACATTTCTGCGTGAAGCAGAAGCGCGCGGCATCACGACACTCGGCGGGCTGGATATGCTCATCGAACAGGCGATGCTTCAGTTCAAAGCCTGGACCGGTTTGACGCCACCCCCCGGAGTCATGCAACAGGCGGCGCGCGAACATGTTTAGACGGCAGCCTGACCGTAAGGGAGGGCTTAAACGGTAGCCCTCCCTTACGGTCAGGCTGCCGTCAAATCAAATCAAATCCATGTCTCAACCACTCACCGAACCCGAAGTCGCCTCCTATAACAGCTATCACGGGATGGACGCGAAGGCGCTCCAGCGCAGCTTTCTCGATCATCTCGAATTTACGCTGGCCAAGGACCGCTACAGCATGACCGATCTCGACCGGTACATGGCGCTCGCCTACGCGATGCGCGACCGGCTGATCGAACGCTGGCTCCGTACGCAGGACGCCTACTACAAGGCCGACGCGAAACGGATTTACTACCTGTCGATGGAATTTCTGATGGGGCGGACGCTCGGCAACGCGATTTTAAATCTCGATCTGACCGACGAATGCCGCAAGGCACTGCACGCGCTCGGCATTTCGCTTGAAACGTTGCAGGAAACGGAACCCGACGCGGGTCTCGGCAACGGCGGTCTGGGTCGGCTCGCGGCCTGCTTTCTCGATTCGATGGCGACGCTCGCGCTGCCGGGCTATGGCTACGGGATTCGCTACGAGTACGGCATTTTCAACCAGCGCATCAAGAACGGCGAGCAGTACGAACAGCCCGACAACTGGCTCCGCTTCGGCAATCCGTGGGAAATCGCGCGGCCCGAACTGATCTATCCGGTGCATTACTACGGCGTGGTCGTGCAGTATCCCGACGGCAAGGGCAGCGTCGCGAGCAAGTGGGTGGACACGGAAGTCGTGATGGCGATGGCCTACGACACGCCGATTCCGGGCTATTCGTCCGGCAACGTCAACACGCTGCGGCTCTGGTCGGCGAAAGCCTCGCGCGACTTCGATTTCCAGCACTTCAACGAAGGCGACTACATCAGCGCGGTGCGGGCCAAGACGGAATCGGAAACGATTTCGAAGGTGCTGTACCCGAACGACAACCGGCACTCCGGCAAGGAACTGCGACTGAAGCAGGAATACTTCTTCGTCTCGGCGACGTTGCAGGACATTTTCCGGCGGTACAAAAAGACGCATTCGAACTTCGACGACTTCCCGGCCAAGGTCGCGATCCAGCTCAACGACACGCACCCGGCCATCGCGGTCGCGGAACTGATGCGGCTGTTCGTGGACATCGAAAAACTGGGCTGGACGCAGGCGTGGGAACTGACGCAGGCGACGGTCGGCTATACCAATCACACGGTCATGCCGGAAGCGCTCGAAAAGTGGAGCGTTGAACTGCTCGACAAGGTACTTCCGCGTCATCTCGCGATCATTTTCGAAATCAACCACCGGTTCCTGCGGGATGTCCGGTTGAAGATGCCGGGCGACGGCCAGCTTTGCGAGCGGGTGTCCATCGTCGAGGAAGCGATTCCCGGCGTACGCGAAAAGTCCATCCGGATGGCCAATCTCGCCATCGTCGGTTCGCACAGCGTCAACGGCGTGGCCGCCCTGCACAGCGAAATTTTACGGAAGGAACTGTTCCGCGATTTCGCGACGCTGATGCCGGAGAAGTTCAACAACAAGACGAACGGCATCACCCAGCGGCGGTGGCTCAAGTTCTGCAATCCGAAACTCTCGGAACTCATCTGCGACACCATCGGCGACAAGTGGGCGACGGATCTTTATGAACTCGAACGCCTGCTGCCACTCGCCGACGACCCGGGCTTCCGTGAAAAGTGGCGCGAGGTGAAACAGCACAACAAGGAGCATTTCGCCCAGACCATCGAGAAGGGCTGGCGCGGACGGCTGCACATTCACCGCGAGTCCATCTTCGACTGCCAGGTGAAGCGGATTCACGAATACAAGCGGCAACTGCTCAACGTGCTGCACGTCATCACGCTCTACAACCGGATTCGCGAAAATCCGGACGGCGACTTCACCCCGCGCACGGTCATTTTCGCGGGCAAGGCCGCGCCGGGTTACAAGATGGCGAAACTCATCATCCGGCTGATCAATTCCGTCGCCGACGTGGTCAACAACGACCGGACCATCCGGGGACGATTGAAAGTCGTTTTCCTTCCCAACTTCCGCGTCTCGCTGGCGGAAAAAATCATGCCGGGGGCGGAGCTTTCCGAGCAGATTTCGACCGCCGGGACGGAAGCGAGCGGTACGGGCAACATGAAGTTCTCGCTCAACGGCGCGCTCACCATCGGTACGCTCGACGGCGCGAACATCGAAATCGCCGAGGAAGTCGGACGCGACAACATCTTCATCTTCGGCCACACGGCGGAGGAAGTCGCGGCGCTCAAAAAGCACTACTCGCCGTGGGAGTTTCTCCACGCCAACCCGGAACTGCGGAAAGTCCTCGACCTGATTGCCTCGGGGTATTTCAGTCCGCTCGACCGCGAACTGTTCCACCCGATCGTCTTTTCGCTGCTCGAAGGCGGCGATCAATATCTGCTGCTGGCGGATTACAAGTCCTACATCGAGACGCAGGACGCGGTGGCCGCGGCCTATCGCAATCCCGACGACTGGACGCGCAAGTCGATCCTCAACACGGCGAAGATGGGCAAGTTTTCATCCGATCGGACGATTCAGGAATACGCCGACGACATCTGGGACGCCAAGCCGGTCCAGGTCGATCTGACGACCTGCGCGTTGTGATTTCAAAAACTGCTTCTTTATTGAGTTTTCCGAAACCGGTGGTTCACTCCACCGGTTTTTTCATGTTATCAACTCCAAACAGACTTACACCAAGGACTATCCCCCTTTAAAGCGAGTCATCCCATGACAACAGAAAGTAAAAAGATTTCGTCAACCGAATCTCCGGCCTTAGATAATTCATGGACTGAAACAAAACTCAAAATTCTGGAGGATTACTTAAAGGAATATACGAAGATTCTAAATAAGAACCGGCAATTCTTTAAGTTTGCTTACATTGATGCATTCGCGGGAACTGGAGAGAGAAGCTCCTCAACGCCAAGAAATAAAATCCAAGGACTGTTACCTGAGTTTGAAGAAATCGAAAAAAAAGAGGCACAAGAATTTCTTGATGGCTCAGCGATTAAAGCACTTAGGATAGAACCAAAGTTTGATACTTGTATCTTTATTGAAAAAAGCAAGAAAAGATTCAACAAACTGCAAGAAAATCTAATTCAAGAATTTCCACAAAGAGATATACGCTTTTTTAATGAAGATGCTAATGAAGTTATTCAACGAATTTGCAAAGCGAATTGGTCGAAACGCAGAGCAGTACTTTTCCTTGATCCCTTTGGAATGCAAGTTTCCTGGGAAACCATCAATATGATTGCTCAAACAAAAGCAATTGATCTCTGGATTTTGTTTCCGCTGGGAGTTGCCGTAAACCGTCTCCTGAAAATAAAGGGGCAGAAAATACCCCAAGCCTGGAAGAACCGGCTTGACACCATCTTCGGGACAGACGAATGGATAAACCAGTTCTATTCCCAAGAGAAGCAGGTGGGACTTTTCGAAGAATCGTCAGCGTTGAAAAAGACCGCCAGCTTTGAGACTATCGCCAAGTACTTCATACAGAGGCTTCAGACGATCTTCCCATACGTCGCCAAGAATCCTTACCGATTGCTCAATTCCAGTAACAACCCGCTCTATCTGTTTTGTTTTGCTTCAAACAACGCGACTGGTTTGAGAATTGCGGAATACATCCTAAAAAAGACCTGAGACACGCGATGGGTGACAAATCGACGATTGAATGGACCGAAGCAACGTGGAATCCGGTTTCGGGCTGCACGAAAATCAGTCCGGGCTGCGCGAACTGCTACGCGGAGCGAATGGCCGGGCGACTTCAACTGATGGGCGCGCTCGGATACGCCAATGGCTTCAAGCTGACATTGCAAGAAAAAGCCCTCGACCTTCCCCTTCGGTGGAAAAGCCCGCGTGTCATCTTCGTCAACTCAATGAGTGACCTGTTCCACAAGGACGTTCCGCTTGAATACATCCAGCGCGTCTTTTCGGTAATGGAACAGGCCAGCCAGCACACATTTCAAATTCTGACGAAGCGTTCCGAACGGTTACGGGAACTCAGTCATTTTCTGAATTGGCCAACGAATGTCTGGATGGGCGTCAGCGTCGAAAGTAGCGACTACACCTTCCGGATTGATGACCTGCGGTTGACGCCGGCCAAAATCAAATTCCTTTCCCTTGAACCACTCCTTGGCCCGCTTGCCGATTTGAATCTCACCGGCATTGATTGGGCGATTGTCGGTGGAGAATCAGGCTGGCGAGCGCGTCCGATGGAAGAAGGATGGGTGCTGGACATCCGGAATCAGTGCCGCAAAGCAAAGATCCCCTTTTTCTTCAAACAATGGGGCGGCGTAAATAAAAAGAAAACTGGAAGGCTGCTTGAAGGCCGTACTTGGGACGAGATGCCTCTCCGTGAAATTGCCGCATAAACTTTTCCGTTTGAGGGAAAAACGATGTCCGCCAATCTTCAACCGCGTAACCCCATCCCGCTTCACCTTCCGCCGTCCATTCCCGAGGACGCGGTGATGCGGTTCAGCGTCGCGCGGTATCACGACATGATTCGGGCAGGGCTGCTTACCACCGACGATCAGGTTGAACTTCTTGAAGGACTTCTCATTACCAAAATGCCGAAAAGTCCCCGTCATCGGATGGTGACCAAACTGGTTCGAAGCGCGCTGGAAGCGATTGTTCCTTCCGGTTGGTACGTTGATTCCCAGGAACCCATTACGCTTGGGGAAAGCGAACCCGAACCGGACGCGGTCGTGGTGCGGGGCGAGACACGGGATTTTTTTGATCGCCATCCCGAGCCGAAAGATCTCGCGCTGGTGGTTGAGGTTTCTGATTCAACCCTCGACCGTGATCGCGGTCTCAAACGCCGAATGTACGCTCAGGCCGGAATCACCGCCTACTGGATTGTGAACCTGGTGGATAATCAGGTCGAAGTTCATACCGGGCCGACCAGTGAAGCCACCGGGGCCACATTCGCCGAGTGCCGGATTTACGAAATGTCGGAATCCGTCCCGGTCTTTATCGAGGCTTGCGAAGTCGGGCGGATTGCGGTCGGGGACCTTCTGGGGCGGTAAAGCGCACACAACCCGCTCAAAACAGAATGACACGTTAAAAGGGAAATCGGCTGACCGGTTTCCCTTTCGTTCTTTTGAAACCTGGCTCAGGGAGTTTTCCGGCCGTGATTCTTGTGGTTCTGAACGGATTTCGGCCTGTCGTCTTCTCCGAATCCGTTTCCTTCGTCGTCCACATAAAACGGAATGTCGGATGCGCCGTCCCAGTGGGAGAAATCCATCAGGTACGTCGCGCCTGCGCCGAGATCGGCTTCCGCTTCATAAACGTCCTCGTCTCCGTCGGCGTCGATGCGGATCAGTTCCACCAGAAACACGCCTTCCTTGGTCTTGCTTTCCTTGAAGGTCAGCGTGCCCTTTTCGGGATCGAGCGATACCGTGAGGGTCGCGCCGGGCTGGAGGTCCACGGCGGTCAGATTCACGATGTAGCTCACGCCGTGCTTGGTCGGGTCGAACGCGAACGACACCACCGGAATCTCGCCGTCGCTGGCCGCCGTGCAGGTTAGTTCGCGTCCGTCGGGACGAATACGCACTGTTTCGCTCTCGTTCGGATCGAGCTTCAAGTTGTCGAAACCGACTGTGAACCCCGGACCGGCGTAGACGAAATCGGCATTCGACTCGCGGTTCAAATCCCGCCCCGAAATATTGACGACATACGGCTTTTTCGTGGCCCCGTCGTAGCTCATCACGATGGTCGGCGGAATGTTGCGATTCAGACCGCCCAGAAAGTTGATGATGTCGGCGTCGGGAATCTCGTTTCTAACCTCTTCTTTCTCGGGGTCGTAGCCGACCATACGCCCCTGGCCGTCGGTCACGTTGTAACTCCCCGGCCCCGACATGAAGAACACAACGTCTTCGCCGTCCAGCGTCGGTTTCGTTCCCGACGCAAACACCGCCCGGCTCGCTTTCAGGCGCTTCACCGTCCCGCCCGCGAATTGCGTGCCGATCCCCGACAGAAAGCCTTCCTCGCCCTCGTCGTTCGAAACTTCATCCACGGCGAATGGACAGTTGAAATGCCTCCCGGTTTTCGGCACGCGCGCGGAAAGCGGCGTCAATGAAAGGTTTTTCGTTTTGGTATCACCGAAGTAGTCGTTCACCGATTCGCCCGGCTTGGTGGACGTTCGATAGCGCCAGCGTTCGCGTTTCGCGTCCACGTCCATGTACTTCGTTTCATTCGGGTAATTGTTGTCGTAGATGTGAATCCGGTACTGGTCCTCGCCGACCGCCTCGACCGCGAACGGCGTCACGGCGTGACCGTTGATGAACTCGCCACGCTTCACCTGAAAGAATCCCAACGTCCCCGGATCGGCCTGCTTTTTGAACGACTGAATCAGATTCGCGACGATGGCCGACGGCCGGCGATCGCTGTTGGCTTCGTATTCGCTCACTTCTTCCAGCGATTGAAGAACGTGAAAATGCGCGATCAGGTTGTGAAGTCGTCCCCGTTCAATTTCGTGCGGCGTCTCGGCTCCTTTCTGGTAATCGGCGGGCAGCTTTCGCCCGTTGAAGGGCCGTCCCGTCAGAAAGCGCAGGCTCACCACTGCCATTCCTTCGCAGTGGCCGCCGTCCATCGCCTTGAGTTCGGCATCCAGCCACTCGCGGGCGGCGGCGGTGAGCTTGCAGTCCTTCGGTGTCGAACCGCTGTGGCAAACGTTTTCCGCGCCGAACATCTTGATTAAATCCGCCGCGGTCAGGTCACGCCGCCAGTCGTGGTCCTCGTTGCCGTAATTTTCAAAGGAAAAACCGTTGACCGCCGGATCGAACTTGAGGGCGGCGAGGATTTCCCCTTCCGGCGTCGATGGCATCACGACGAACGGCGGCGGCGGCGTGGCGGCAAAGGCTTTGCGTTTGGGAAATCCGATGAAACCGGCAAAAGCGAGACACAACCCGAGACTGACGGCCAGCGGACGAACCGCAACGCACAATGAAACGATCTTCATAAAGGGAAAACTCCCTGAAAAAATGAAAGGGGGCTGTCAGGGCGGGACCCGACCGTCGGCCCCGGCGTCACGCAGCGGACGGGGCGGTCGTTTCCCGGTTCGACTTCCGGTTTCATCGTATTGAAGAACCGGAAGAGGGGTTTACTCCATCTGGATTGGAAATCGTTAGTGTTCCCATCCTACACGGAAAATACCGAAGAAGGCAGGATAAAAACCTCATTCCGGAGTCTGACCGAACAGAGAATTGAAGCGCTTCTCGGGGTAAATCCTGACAACACGCCATACCCGCGAAACCGGGGCTCATTTTTGGAACCAATCCCGGAGGAGAACGTGGCAGGAAACTTCGGGAAAGAGAATCCCCTTTCCTGAAGAGACCGTTTTTTCGGGCAACGGCGTTTTGCCGATTAGGTGAAAGCCGTTCATGGGTATCCGGGTGACACGCGTGGTCGCCCCCCGAAAACGGTCGGCATTATCGACACTGGAGTTCCGCCCCTTGTTCTCCCTCACTTTTCCGCGCCCGCCGCGGTTGGCACCGGTTCAACCATTGAATCGGCGCGACGGACTTTGCCTCGCGATCCTCGCGGCGTTTTTCATCACCGGACTGGTTCTGACGTGGCATCGCTGGGGAACGCCCCTCGTGGACTGTGGCCGCGAAATGCAGCAACCGCTTCGCCTGCTCGCGGGCCAACACCTCTACAGCGACATCCGCCACATCTACGGCCCGTTGTCCCCACATTTCAACGCCCTCCTGTTCCGTATTTTCGGACCATCGCTCAACACGCTCTACGGCTCGGGCATCACCGGCGGCATCATCATCATTTTTCTGACGTACCTGCTCGGTCGCCGCCTCATGGACTCGTTCGGCGCGCTCGCCGCCTCGATGGGCATCGTCGCCCTCTGTGCCTTCAAGTTCACCGCCAACTACCCACTGCCCTATTCGTTTTGCGCGCTCCACGGCTGCCTGTTCGCGCTCCTCACGCTCTACCTGCTGTCGCGGACAATGACCACGGAACAACCGGAACTTGGCCCGGCGCTCTGGCCGTTCATCCTCGCCGGAATCAGCGCCGGACTCGCCTCGCTTGCCAAACTCGAAATGGGCATCGCCGCCACCGGGACGGGCCTTGTCGCCGCCCTCATCCTCGGCGTTCCAAATACCAGAAGACTTGCCCGCCTCGGCCTCGCCTTCGGGCTGCCCGCGCTGGCCGTGACCGGCATCGGATACGGGCTTGTGCTGTATCAGGTCGGCCCGCGGGTGTTCTTCGATGAAAGCTACCTGTTCTTTTTGAAAGTTCCGCCGGAACTCGTCTATTTCAACCGGCAAATCTCCGGCTTCGACGATCCGCTCGCCTCGGGAAGGCTCATTCTCGTCGCGGCCTTGAAAATCATGGTTCTCGCCGTCCTCGCGGGCATCATCGCGGTTTCGATAGTTCGTCCGCGGTCCGGAAAAAGCGGTGAGGAAGCACTTTCAAAGGGAGTGAACCTGAACCGGTGGGGATTCGCCCTGGCGGGCCTGCTCAGCCTGCTGACGCTGCTTCTTCTGAACGAGCCGAAGCAGTGGGAAACCGGTCCCTTCGCCGCCGCGCCGGTCATGCTGCTCGTCATCCTCGGCTTCACGGCCTTTCAAGCCTATCGGGAATTTCGCGAAACGCGCATCCGCCCCGACACGGCGATGCTCATCGTTTTCTGCGTCTTCGCCTTCCTCAGCATCGGACGCCTGATCCTGCGCGTTCGCAGCGGCGGGGCGTACAGTTCATTCATGCTGCCCGCGTCGGTCATTCTTTTCGTCTATTTCTTCGGCTCGTGGTGGCCGTCGTTCATTCCGAACGAATCGGCGCAAAAACTGGCCGCGCGATTCGCGGTCGTCGTGCTTTACATCAGCGCCGCCGCGTCGCTCGGCATCATCTGCTATCGCTACCAGACGCAGGCGACCTACGCGATTGCCACGCCGTACGGCACGATGGTGACCGGTCCCGAACTCGGCGTCACCTTCACCAAAGCCATGGCGGTCATCGAACGCGAAACCACGCCGGACGACTCGGTCCTGATCTGCCCCGAGGCGACGTCGCTCAACTTCTTCACCCGCCGAAGGAATCCCACGCGCGACGACATCCTGATTCCCGGCTACCTCGACGACCAAGGCGAACGCGAAACCATCTCCCGCCTTGCGCAAAAGCCACCGAAACTTGTCCTCGTCCCCAACCGCCCGACGAAGGAATTCGGCGCGGTCGTGCTGGGACGCGATTACTACAAGGATTTGATGAAGTGGGTCGAGGAACGCTACGAACTCATCGAAGTCATCAGCCAGAAACCGATTGCGGGCGAGCCCCACATCGGCGACCGGCCGTTTTTCTTCAAGGTTTACCGTTTGAAAGGGACGAATCCGCCGGTGCAAATGGCCGCAAAGGAAAAAGTTCAATCCGACCGAAAATGAACGGATTCCAAATCGTTCCCGCGTTGAGGCGATGAAATCGAACCCGGTTTCGCGTAGAGTGAAACGGTGCGTCCGTCCGGGCGCACCCGATTTTCAGCATTTCAAACGCAGGTACGCATGGCTCGACGTGATCGCTATACCGCCGCTCCGGCGGAGGACCCCAAAAAAGAAAAAATCGACAAGAAAGCCGCCGCGAAGGACACCCTGAAACTGCTGCGGAAATACGGGAAACCCTACATGCCGCAGTTCGCGCTCGCCTTCGTGTGTCTCGCGGGCGCGGGCGGCCTCGGTCTGGTTTATCCCTACTTCGTCGGGAAACTGCTCGGCTCGGTGTTTTCGTCGCGCGACGCGCTGCAACTGAAAAATGTCCTCTACACGCTCATCATCATTCTCTGCATTCAGTCGGTGCTGAGTTTCGGGCGGACGTACCTGTTGAACTACATTGGTGAAAAACTCGTCACCGACATTCGGGGCGACCTCTACGAACATCTACTGCGCCTCAGCGTGAACTTCTTCGCCAACCGCCGGACCGGCGAACTCACCTCGCGCATCGCCTCCGACGTGACAACCATCCAGAACAGCGCGACCACCAGCCTCGCGGAATCGCTGCGGCAGGTGATTGTCTTCACGGGCGGCACGGCGTTCATGTTCTGGATCAACTGGAAACTCGCCTGCCTGCTGCTCGGCCTGATTCCGGCGATGGTCATCAGTTTTGCGGTCTTCGGACGCAACATCCGCCGTCGCAGCACCAAGGTGCAGGATGCGCTCGCCGAAGCCAACGGCATTCTCGACGAAACCATCGCGGGCATTCGTACGGTGCAGTCGTTCGCGCGGGAAAAATACGAAGTAGGTCGCTATCAGTCACACATCGGGAAATCGCTTTCGGAAGCGTTGCGGCGGGCACTCGCGCGCGGTCTGTTCAACGCGCTGATCGTGTTCGTACTGTTCGGAGGATTCGTCGTCCTGCTCTGGTACAGCGGCAATCAGGTGATTCAGGGCCGATTGACGGCGGAACAGCTCATTCAATTTCTGTTCTACACCGCATGGGTCGGCGGCGCGCTCGGGTCGCTGTCGGAATACTACGGCGAGTTCAACCAGACCATCGGGGCGTCGCGGCGCGTGGTCGAACTGTTCAACACCGCGCCCGACATCGCCGACGCGCCCGACGCGAAACCGGCGACCGACGTGAAGGGGCTGGTGGAAGTTCAAAACGTCCGGTTCTGCTATCCGGGTCGCGAAGACAGCCCCGCCCTCGACGGCGTCACGATTACGGCGCGTCCGGGCGACGTGATCGCGCTCGTCGGACCGAGCGGCGCGGGCAAATCGACATTGATTTCCCTGATTCCGCGCTTTTTCGACGTGACCGGCGGGAACATTGCCATCGACGGGAACGACGTTCGCCAGTGGCGGCTTCAGGACCTCCGCGAGAACATCGGCATCGTACCGCAGGAAACGACGCTGTTCAGCGGGACGGTCCATGACAACATCGCCTACGGCAATCTCGACGCGACTGAAAAGGATATCGAGCGGGCGGCGCGCGCGGCCCACGCGCATGAGTTCATCGAGCAGTTTCCGAACGGCTATCAGACCATCGTCGGTGAACGCGGCGTCAAACTTTCCGGCGGTCAGCGGCAGCGTATCGCCATCGCCCGCGCCCTGTTGAAGAATCCGAAGATTCTCATCCTCGACGAAGCGACGAGTTCGCTCGATTCGGAATCGGAACGTTACGTTCAGGAAGCCCTCGACACACTGATGGAAGGCCGGACGACCTTCGTCATCGCGCACCGGCTTTCAACCGTACAGCGGGCAACCCGCATCGTCGTCGTCAATCAGGGGAAGATCGTCGAGGAAGGCAATCACCTCGAACTGCTCGAACGCGACGGCATCTACAAGAAGCTCTATCGGCTGCAATTCCGCGACGTACCGTCATGGTTGATGAACGAGGCTGCCATCGACGCGCCGGAACGCGCGGAGCGGGCGACCGGTCGTTGATTGGCGCGAGCCATCGGGGCACATATCGTTTACGGGCTTTGAATCGGACATCCCACGCCTATGGCTCGCGCCATAGGCTAACCATCTTTCGCCGCCTCCGGCGGCTTTTTCCAAGCTCCAATAGCCTGAGCGCGCGGAGTGTGCGGCATACCAATGCCCATGCAGGTCATTGACTTTCGCCGCCTCCGGCGGCTTCTTGAAGCTCCGGCGGCTTCTCAAAACGCGGGAGCGCGCGACATATCGTTAGCCTATGGCGCAAGCTGAAGAAAATTCACCCAAGAAAATTCGCCGACGGTGCGACTTTTCCAAAATTGATGCTCCGGAGCGCGCGGAGCGTGCGACATATCGCTAGCCTATGGCGCAAGCCATAGGCCACGTTCGCGCCCCCAAGAGTGGCCGTCCGTTTTCCCGCGAAATTTGTCCTTTTGTTTGAAAGCGATCCCGCGCCATGCTCTTTTCGTTTCAATTTTTCATTTTTGAAGGAGTCACTTTCGAATGAGCACTCATGACGATGCCATGCTGATTCTCAAACTCTACGAACTTCGCCGCGACCCGGTCATGCGCGAAGCCCGCGACTTCGTGGCGTTCAAGTTCTTCCCCGAAACCGCCGAAGACGTGAAAAACGTGCTGTTTGATTCGAAGAACCCGCAGCACGGGGCCTACTGGCGGCAGGTCACGACCTACTGGGACATGGCGGCGGCGCTGGTCATCAACGGATCGCTCGATGAAAAGCTGTTTTTCGACACCAATTCGGAATGCTTCGCCGTGTTTTCAAAAATCGAGCCGATGCTGCCCGAACTGCGCGAAATGTTCGGCCCGTGGTACATGAGCAGCCTCGAACAGGTCATCAAGCGCTACCCCGGCTGGGAAGAACGCATTGCGGGACTCCGCAAACGTCTGCGACTCTACGGCGAAGCCCTCAAGCCGAAAAAGACGAGCGGGTTCTCCGCGCCCGAAGACGGCACCAATGGTTAATCTTTTCAAAATTCTCGAACTTCCCCTCAAGGGGAACTTCATTCCCTACCCGAGCCGGTCGGGGGTCGAAGTCGGGTCGTACGCACCCGACTTCACCCTCCCCGACGTTCACGGTCAATCGTTCACTCTCTCGAACCTTGAGCCGAAGTGGACGTTCCTCTACCTCACGCGCATCGTGGATCGCGGCTTCATCTGACCGTTCTGCGAGCCGCGACTGGTCGAGTTGCGCGATCGTTACGAAGATTTCAAAAAGAAAAACTGTGAAATCGTGGTGGTGTCCACGACCGGCGTCGAAGCCTCGAAGTACATCGCCGAGGAATTGAAGCTGGTGTATCCGTTTCTGAGCGACCCCGACTGGACGGTGTTCAAGGGGTACGGCACGGGCGCGGCGCTTGGCGTTCCCTTGCCGGCGCAGTTCCTCATCGACGGAAAAGGCCGGGTGGTCGAGCGGATTTTGAGCGATTTTCTGCCCAAACACCTCGACCTCGACGAAACTCTGGCGAAAATTACAACGTAAGCGGCGGTATGGGCCGCTTCGACATTCAACGGGAAACGCTTCCGGCGCGGTGCGAAATTTGCCACCAGTCGGACAGCTTCGACGCCGCGCGCAACCACTGCGCGCGGTGCGCCCCCCTTCTCTCGGCCACGGACAGCCCCGTCCCGCTGACGATTCCGCGCGAACTCCCGATGTTGCGCAGCATTGTTTTCGACATGGCCAGCCTCCGCGCCAACCGGCGCGGTTCAAACTCGTTTCTCGATCAGTCGAGATACCGATTTTTCGGATGGATTCCCCGCCTTCGGACCGACCTACGACGCGGCGATGTCAAAGAACTCGCCGGTTTCCTGCTTTGGCTTGCCATCACCATCTTTTCGATCTGGAAATCCCTTTCGACACCGTAAAAGTCCATTCAGACTTGCGTATCCACACTCCCGCTGGCCATAATCCGGCATTCCCTTTTTGAAAGTTCGGTCCGGTACTTCCACGCAATGAAGCGATGTCCAAAGTGTGAAACACCGTGGGACGATACGAAACGGTATTGTCCGTACCACGGCCTGTTGCTTGTTCCCATCCCGGAAGAAGCGCCGGGATCACCCGTCAGGGGAACGACCGGCAAACTGACGGAGCCTGAAACCAAGAATCTTTTGGGCGTTCCCTCAAGTGATGGTCGCCCACTGCCGGCCAATCTTTTTTACAACCAGTCGGGGGAGGAATCCGCCCGCCAGTCGCCGCCCTCGCTGGGCAGCAGCACCTCGAACGCCCAGTCGTTTTTCGAGGATGAAACGCCGACGGCCCGCTCGAAACGCCCCAAGCAGTGGCCCCCGCAGGAAACGGCCACGCCGACCGAAGGCGTCCCGGTCATTGAACCGGCGCCGGTCGCCGGACCCGCCACCGCCGAAATTCCCAATCCACCCACGGCGCGCCCTGAAAATCCGAAGACCGAAGTGCGGTTTAACGACGAAACGATTGTCGGATACATCGGCGAGCCGGTACTTCCACCGCCCACGCCGCCCAAACGCCCGACGCTCGAAGGGAACGCCTTCGATGACGGAGCGGTCTTTCTGTTCGACACCGAGGACGAACCGCCTGCCCAGAAACCGGTGACGCCCGCCTATCCGGCCACCCAGCCCGAAATCATCGGACGCGAAACCCTCGAACCCGGTCACGCGACGACGCCGCCGCCCGACAAGCACCTGACGCCATCGTCGCTGCCCTCGATTTTCGATGACTTCCCCGAGGAAGAAGGGCCGCAACTCTCTCAGGCGCAATACTTCCGGCTGTTCAACGACCGCAAGAAAATCATTCAGCAATTCGTGGAGATGCTGGCCGGACAGGGGTTCGGCGTCGGAGAGAACTACATCAACCGCGACGACTGCATGATTCATCAGTTCGACGTGGCGTTCCGGCATCAGGGTGCGACCTACACCTTTCCCATCACGGTCATGCTCAAACGGAAACCGACGTATTCGGTCCTGCTTTCAATTGACCTTTACGATATCGGTCAGTCTCCCCAGCTTCGCCAGCAGCGGACACAGGCCATCAGCGGCAAATCCGAACTGACCCCGAACGGCACGGTCTACTACCTGCCCTGCCCCGAACGGATTCCGAACGAAAAACTCCCCGAGTGGCTCGACACCGCCTTTCGCGCCGTATTGAAGGCGGGCTTCAATGTCTGAGAATCCAAAGGGAGCAGGTCAATGGCGAATGCTTCTTCACGACCCGTAACACGAAAACGCTTTTTCCTGGTCCTTGGACTGCTTCTCGTCGTCTTCGCTACGGCACTTTTCCTTTTTCCAAGAAAGAAAAACCCCGAATGGCTCGGACAGAATCGGTACGGGTCGGTGTTTGCGCCGGTTTGCGCAAATATGCAAAACAGTTCCCGCGATTTTGCAATCACACTGAACGTGGCCTACGGGCGAGAGATTCGTATTCCACGATCCAGAAACTTTGTCGTCACCTGTGAAAAGGGATTGGTTGTCCGCGCGGTACAACCTCGCCTCTTGCCCGATCGAAAATATCTGATTGGAGAAATTCGGCTGAAAGAGCAATACGGAACACGCGTTGCCGTTTGCGATCTTGAAATTACGGATGGCCCACTCAAGGGGGCAGTCGTTCATTTGAGAGACGAGTACACCTCGGAAAGCATTCCCGATCCATACTTTTCCTACTTTGAAATACCCTCGGAACTCAATCTCCCCTCCGGCCCCGTCCCCTTTCGAATCGTCGGTTGGCTGCCCCAGTAACCGATCCGCCTGGCGAAAGAAAAACAACTTTTCGGAACCAACGTCGGACAAAAACGTCAAACCTGACAAACCACGTTTTTCAACCTGACACTCGTTTCTGAACATCTTCGGGAACGCGAGGAGAAGACCGCATGACATTCGGACGTTTTTCAAGGGCGACGCTGCTGTCGATCACGCTCGGGGCTACCGGTATCGGCATCCCCGCGCTCAACGTTCCGGTTTGCGCCCAACAGGCCGACGACCGGACCATGGCGGATGAACTCGAAGCGCAGGGAAAGCTCGACCAGGCCCTTCCCTACCTCGAACGACTCGCCAGGGACAACCCGCTCGACGGCGCGATGCTGTTTCGCTATGGATTTGCCCTGAACGTCACGTCCATCCAGGCGAAAAATCCGGAGGAACGCAAACGCATCCGGCTCAAGGTTCGCAAACTGATGCTCGATGCCAAGGCGGCGGGCGCCCAAAGCCCGCTGCTGGACTCGATTCTCCAATCCATTCCGGAGGACGGAAGCGGCGGCGTGGACGTATTTTCGGCGGTCCCGGAAGCCGACAAGGCCATGCAGGAAGCCGAAAAAGCGTTTTCTTCGGGCAACTTCGACACGGCCATCGAAAACTACCGGAAAGCGCTGAAAATCGACCCGACGCTCTACACGGCGGCGCTTTACACCGGCGACGGCTATTTCAAGAAGGGCTACGCGATGCGGGCCGACACGCCGGAACGGGCCGAGGCGTTCAAACAGGCGGAAGTCTGGTTCGCCAAGGCCATCGGCATCAATCCGGACATTGAAACGGCCTACCGGTACTGGGGGTCGGTGCTGCTCGAATCCAACCGACTCGACGAAGCCAAGCTGAAAGTGGTTGAAGCCTACATCACCGAGCCATACAACCGCCTTTCCACCCAGGGCCTCATCCGGTGGGCGCAGGCCGCCAAAACCAAAATTGGTCACCCCAACCTCAACGAGCCGAAAACCGACATCCAGCCGAGTCAGGGCAAGGACGGCAAAACGGAGATCAACATCAACCTTGACCCAAGAATGTTCGAAAAAAAGGACGGGCGCTCCGTCTGGCTGATGTTCGACCTGATGCGCGCGGGATATGCCACCGATATGTTTAAAAAGGAGCATCCCGGCGAATCCCAGTATCGGCACAGCCTCGCCGAGCAGGTTTTTGCCTACAAGGCAACCATCGGGAGTCTCAGGGAACAGTTGAAAAAGGGCGAACTCAAGGAAGAAAAACTTGATCCGGGCCTGAAAACGCTTCTGGAAATCGACAAGGCCGGTTTGCTTGAAGCGTATATCCTTCTTGCTCGCGCCGATCGGGGCATCGCCCAGGATTTCGAAGCCTACCGAAAAGCCTCGCGGGACAAGCTCCGGCAATACGTCCTGCAATTCGTCATCGAGAAAAAATAAGTCCGTGTCCGTTTCAACCGAAGAAGAATCACTTACTCTGACCGTCGAAGGCGACGATGCCGGAAAACGCATCGACGCCTTCCTCGCCGCCCGCACGGGCGTCAGCCGCACGCGCCTGCAACGGGCCATCGAGGACGGCGACGTGACGGTCAACGGGCGTCCCGTCAAATCCAATTACAAACTGCGCGACCGGGACGAACTCGACGTCGAACTGCCCGCCCCGGTCGCCACGGCGCTGATTCCGCAAAACATTCCGCTGAACATTCTTTTTGAAGACGAAACCCTCATCGTCCTCGAAAAACCGGCCGGGCTGGTGGTCCATCCGGCGGCGGGCATCACCGACGGCACGCTCGCCAACGCCCTCGCGTTTCATCTTTCGGCCGACGCTCCGGGTGAAACGCTGCGGCCGGGACTCGTCCACCGCCTCGACCGCGACACCTCGGGGCTGATGGTCGTGGCGAAAACCGACGCCGCGCTCGAACACCTCGCCGACCAGTTCCGCGACCGGACGGTTGAAAAACACTATCTGGCGCTGGTGTACGGCCGGGTCGAGAAAAAAACGGGCACCATCGACGCGCCGCTCGCCCGCGACCGGAAAAACCGCCTGAAAATGTGCGTGGCCACTGACGGGCGGGCGTCCCTGTCGCTGTACACCGTGCTGCGGCGGTTTGATGAATTCACCCTGCTCGACGTGGAAATCAAGACCGGTCGGACGCATCAGATTCGCGTCCACTGCACCCACATCGGCCATCCGGTGGTCGCCGATCCGGTCTACGGCGAAGGAAGGGCCAATTCGGTCAAGAACACCGAACACCGGCGCGCGGTCGCGGCCCTCGGTCGCCAGTTTCTCCACGCCGCCCGCCTTGCCTTCACCCATCCGGTCAGCGGCGAGCGGCTCCGGTTCGAATCTCCGCTTCCGGACGACCTTGAATCGTTCCTTCAAAAGTTATGAGAAACGGAACAATGGTTGTCCGACCTCCCGAAACTTGCTAGGGTGCGGTTTCCCGAAAAGAAATCAGACTCCACACCGGTGACGGGTTTCCGAACCGGCCATCAGCCGTCCATGTATTTTTCCATCCTTTTCCAATCCGCTGGAGACGGAACGCCCGAGGACCGTGAACGCGTCCGTTACGGCCTGATTGAAACCCTTCGCCTTCCGGCGGCGACCGTCGATCAGATGCTGGCCCAGGCGCCGGTGACCGTCAGAACCCGGCTCACCGAGGAGCAGGCCAGGGGGTACGCCCGCGCGCTTGAATCGGTTGGCGCGGTGGTCAGGATACTTCCCACGGAAATGGCGGACCGGGAAACACCTTCCGGGAATCCGGACCCGAACCTCGAATGGTGGCGACGCTTCAAGGTTTACGCCCCGGAATTCACCCCCGACCTTCAGCCTGTTTCCCCCATGACCGCCGCCACGGGCATATTGAACGGAGACCGCCTGATGCTCGGTCATCCGCTGGTCGGCAGCATTGCGGTCACCGACATCCGGCTGGCTTCGGTTTTCAAGGCCGGGGAGGGTCACTGGTTCATCGACCTGTACGGCGACAACCAGACCAGACCAATCCGGCTTGATACCGAAGTGGTCAATTTTTCCTCTTTCGGAATTTCTGAAACCGTCCCCCGCGAGGAGGGCGTTCGTCTATTCCTTCAGTACCTGCACGGACAGTCGCGGCGGTTAGCGGTGGACCTCGCGACGTTTCGCTTTCTGCGGAAGGCGAAAGATGCCCGGACCTTTCCGAGCCTTCGGGCCACCGAAAGCTACCTTGCGCGCGCGACGGCGGATGTCCTGACTCCGGAAGCGGAAAAGACGCTGCAACTGATTTCCCACAAAGACGCCGAACAACTGGCCGACGAACCCGATCTCTGGAATCAGCCGCCACCGGAACCGCCGCCGATTCAGGCGGCCCCGGTTTTTGCCCCGCCCCAGGCGACCTACCCGGTTTACCCGACCTACCCGCCGCCACCGGGCCAGTTTCCACCACCGCCAACCGAACAGTTTCCGCCGCCGGTCATTCCGGGCGGAGGTTTCCTTCCGCCGCCGCCGCCCAGACAATTTCCGCCGCCGCCAATGTATTCCCAGGTACCGTCCCGCCCGTCCGGACCGAATTACTGGGAGCAATCCGGGGACGGATTTTCAACCATTGCCAGCGTGAGCGCGTTCCTGGTTGTCGGCCTCCAGCTTTCAGTCCTCCTGTTCGAATTGTCCAACGTCAGACGGTTCCAGTCTCCCGGCCTGGTTTATCTGATCCGGATTCTGGTCATGGGATGCTATTGCGGAACGGCCTTCCTGATCCGGGCGGAAAACACCCGGGGCGTCTATCTTTTTTTTCTGGGGCTGTTTTTCGAATTCATGCTGGTCAGCACCGGCGGCATCTTTCTGACCATTATCTTTAGCGGATTTCTCGGAATGGTGATTGCCGCCTGGGGGGTCAACCGAATGCGGAGCTGACGTTCCGTTCGCCTCGACGACGTTTTCAGGGTAATATCGCCCGTTTCGCGGGCCGATTTCCCTGCTTCGCCTCCACGGCGCGGCCCCGAACGTCGCAATCCATTCCTTCGAGGTAATTTTTCCGCCATGGCAGACACTCAATTGCCGAACGTCAAAATCGGCGTCATCGGAGGCAGCGGCCTCTATCAGATGGACGCGCTCGAAAACGTCCGCGAAGTCACCGTCGAAACCCCTTTCGGGCTTCCCTCGGACGCCTTCATCGTCGGTACGCTCGACGGTGTCGAAGTCGCCTTTCTCGCCCGCCACGGTCGCGGCCACCTGCTGATGCCGACCGAACTGCCCTTCCGGGCCAACATCTACGCCCTGAAAATGCTCGGCGTGGAATTCGTCATCTCCGTTTCGGCGGTCGGCTCGCTGAAAGAGGAACACAAGCCCCTCGACGTCGTGATACCCGATCAGTTCTTTGACCGGACGCGCGCGCGGGCGCAGGAATCGACCTTCTTCGGCAACGGGATCGTCGGTCACGTCACCTTCGCCGACCCGGTGTGCGCCTACCTCGGAGACATTCTCGAAGCGGCGGGCAAGGCAACCGGCGACGCCGAAATCCATCGCGGCGGCACCTACCTCTGCATGGAAGGCCCGGCTTTTTCGACCCGCGCCGAATCGAACGTCTATCGCTCGTGGGGCATGGACATCATCGGCATGACCAACCTTCAGGAAGCCAAACTCGCCCGCGAGGCCGAAATGAGCTACGCCACGCTGGCCATGGTCACCGATTACGACTGCTGGCACGAAGCCCACGACGCCGTCACCATCGACATGGTCATCGGCTACCTGAACCGCAACGTTTCCGTCGCCCAGGGCATCATCCGCAACGCCGTCAAACGGCTGGCGGCGGGCGAATTGAAATCACCGTTCGACGGCGCGCTCAAGCATGCCGTCATGACCCGTCCGGAACTGATCTTCCCGGACACCCGTCGTCGGCTGGCCGCCATCATCGGGAAGTACTACCCGGTGGAAGGCGAATAATACTTTTAAGGATGAAGGATGAGGGATGAAGGATGAAAAAGCCCGCAATCCGGATTTCACACGTTCCATGAAGCAATGAACGGCAATCCGGATTTCTGATTTTCTCGATTTTGTCACACGCTTTCGGGCTTTTTTCATCCTTCATCCTTCATCCTTCATCCTTTCCGCTAAAAGGTGTTTCCCATGTCCTTATCCCTCGTACTGGCCTCGCTGCTGCTGTTGCAGAACCCCCAAAATCCTCAAAATCCCCAGGTTCCGGCGGGACCGCCGGAATCACCGAATCCGGACCCGCACAACACCCGTGTGGTACGCCCGCGCGGCATCGCGATTCCGCTTCCGAGCCTGAGTAAAAGTTCGGACGACCAGGACGGCCAGGATGACCGGGAACTCGGCACGCGCGACCCCGTGCTTGAAAAACGCGCCGAAAAGAACATCGAAATCGCCCAGTTCTATATGAAACAGAAGAACTTCAAGGCGTCGATCAACCGGCTGACGGAAATCTACGAGGTCTATCCGCAATACACCCACTTCGAAAAAGTGCTGTTGCTGCTCGGCCGCGCCCACGCGGGACAGAGCAAGCTGCTCGCGGAAGAAGCGAAACAGCTCGCCAATCAGAAACAGGACGACAAGGCGAAGGCGAAGCAGGAAGAAGCCGCCGCCAACACCGCCGAGGCCAAAAAGTACTTTCAGGAACTCGTCGCCAAGTTCGCCGACACCGACGCCGCGAAGGACGCGAAAAAGGAACTGGAGAAACTGAAGTAGGATTTTCGATTGAAGATTGAAGATTATCGATTGGTTTACAGCCTCGGCGGATTCCATCGATACCGGATTTCCGAAATCGAAAATCAAAAATCTTCAATCGAAAATCGAAAATCGAAAATCCAGAAATCGCCAATCGAAAATCGAAAATTCAAACGGCTGTGGTATCGTCCCGATTCCTCATTCATTTTCTTCGTCAAGGAATCAAGGCTAGCGTGCTCGAAATTCAGAGTGTCACCCCGAAGGCCGGCGTCCCCGGCGGCAACGTCATTCTCGACTGTACCGGTTTCGATACGGAGCGTTACGGCGAAAGTCAGGTTCTTTTCGGCGATACCGCCGGCCGACTCGTCAGCGCCGCCTCTGCGCGGGTCGTCGTGACCATCCCGGAAGATCTTACTGCCAAAGAACTTACGGCCGGAATCCGGGTTCTGTCCGGGGGCAGGGCAAGCAACCTTCAGCCCTTTTCGGTCGGAGAACTGCTCGCCGACAATCTTCATCCGGTTGCCAGCCCGGCGGTCGATCCAGAAAACGGGGCCATCTACACCACACTTTCCGGCGGACGCGGTAAAAAAGTCGAAGTCTCGGTCTGGCGCATCGGCCCGGAAGGGCGACCCGTTCCCTATCTCGAAGATTTGATGAATCCGACCGGTCTGGCCTTCGACCGCGATGGCGTCCTGTTCATCACCAGCCGCCACGACGGAACGGTTTACCGGGTGACGCCGTTCCGTGAAGTCGAACCGTTCGCGAAAAACCTCGGGGTGGCGACCGGAATCGCGATTGACCGGAAAGGTACGATGTACGTCGGCGACCGGCAGGGCACGATTTATCGCATCGACGGCCCCGGCGGCGCGGTCAAGTTTGCCGAAATCGAACCGAGTCTGGCCGCCTACCACCTCGCCCTCGGACCTGACGGCAATCTTTACGTCACCGCGCCGACCCCCGCCGGAAGCCGCGAAGCCATCCACCGCATTACGCCGATGGGCAAGGTTTCGACCTTTTTCCGGGGTCTCGGACGCCCGCAGGGGCTGGCGTTCGGCATTGACGGCGCGTGCTACGTCTGCGCCACCATCGACGGCCTGCGCGGGGTGGTCCGGGTGTCGCCCGACGGCGACGACGCGAAACTCTTTATCGCCGGCGCGCGTTTCGTGGGTATCGCCTTCGACGACCAGGAACGCGCGGTGCTGGCGACCAACAGCGAGATTTACCGGGTTCCGGTCGGTGTGCGGGGATTCATCCCCACGGCTTAAAACCAACAAGAGGATCGGATGAACATTCACATCGGCGACGTCATTCTGGGAATGGTGGCCTTTCTGTTTTCATTGACGTTCCATGAATTCGCCCACGCCTGGACCTCCTCCCGGTTCGGCGACGATACCGGACGTTATCAGGGACGCATTTCACTCGACCCGCGGGACCATCTTGAACTGTGGGGTTCGATTATTCTTCCGCTCATCGGTTTTCTGACCGGCGGCTACATGATCGGCTGGGCCAAACCGGTCGAGGTCAATCCGAATCGCTGGAAAAACAAGGTTCTGGCCAACATCGTCGTTTCCGGAGCCGGCCCCTTCAGCAATATTCTCCTGGCGTTGTTGAGCATTCTCGTGTTGAAGGTCTTCCTGCTCGCGGGAACGGTGAACATTCTCCAGTTGCAGTCTCTTTTCCAGTCCGGCCAGTGGACCGGCAACTCCGACCTGCTTTTCGGGCTGATTGAACCGATTTTCCGCCTCCTCCGGATGATGATTCTCATCAACATCCTTCTGGCGGTGTTCAACATGCTTCCGATTCCCCCGCTTGACGGCAGCCACATCCTGTCGAGTCTGCTCAGCGTGACGAATCCGAAGCTCATGAACGCTTATGAGGAAATCCGCCCCTACGGTTTCATGATCCTGCTCGTCACCGGCCTGACCGGAATCCTCGGATTCATCCTCACGCCGATGATGAGCGGGGTTTTCCGTGCCCTCGCGGCAATTCTTTAACCCCAAAATGACTTCACCGACCACCCGGAATGCCATCGAGCCAGCCGCCCTCCGCCCGGAGGACAACCCGGCGCGCGACTACAAGATCAAGCTGGAGGCGTTCGAAGGGCCGCTCGACCTGCTGCTGCACCTGATCAAGCGGCACGAAATCGACATCTACGACATCCCGATGGCACGGGTGACGGCGGAATACCTCGCGTACATCCAGACGATGCGCGAACTCGACATCGACCTCGCCGGTGAATTTCTCGTGATGGCGGCGACGCTCATTCACATCAAGTCGCGGATGCTGCTGCCGGTCGATCCCGAAACGAAGGGCGAAAACGGCGAAATCCTTGATGACCCGCGGGCCGACCTCGTCCGCCAACTGCTTGAACATCAACGATATAAGGCGGCGGCGCAATTGCTCTGGTCGAAACATGAAGTCGAACAGGGCGTCTTCACCCGGCCGCCGCTCGACCAGAGCGAAAACGCCGAAATTTCGGCGACCGTGTTCGACCTGCTCGAAACCTTCAAAAAGATTGTCGAGCGTCGCCGGGAACGGATTGAAATCGAAATCGCTCGCGAGGAGATGACGCAGGCTCAGAAAATGGCCGAAATCCGGACGCTGCTTGCCGAAAACCGGAGCGTCAACGCGACGAAACTGTTCGAGAACGCCCGTTCGAAACGCGAAATGGTGTGCATTTTTCTGGCCATCCTCGAATTACTGAAGGAAACGGTCATCATTTTTCGCCAGGAACGCACATTCGGCGATATTCTCATCGAACGGGCGGTTCCCACGCGGGGAGACAGGCCCGAACCCACGGAAGCCACGGAAGTCACGGAATGAAGCTCGAAGAACTCAAACCCATCCTCGAAACGCTGATTTACGTCTCGGAAGAACCGCTGACGGTGAAACAGATGGCGGAACTCCTCGAGGAAGCCACCCGCGCCGACATTGAAATTGCGCTCCAGCACCTTCAGCTCGAATACACCGAGCGCGGTTCGGGACTGGAACTGCGCGAAATCGCGGGCGGCTGGCAGATTGCGACCCGCCCCGAGTACAACGAGTATCTTCGCCGGTATGCCCGGTCGCGTCCGTCGGCCCGACTGTCCCTCGCCGCGCTCGAAACGCTCGCGGTCATCGCCTACAAACAGCCGATTACGATTCCGGAAATTCTTGAAATCAGAGGAGTTTCGTCTTCATCCGCGATCAAGACGCTGCTCGACCGGAAACTGATCGTCCCGCAGGGCCGCAAGGAATGCGTCGGACGCCCCATCCTTTACGGCACGTCGAAGGAATTCCTCGTCCAGTTCGGCCTCAAGGACCTCACCGCCCTGCCGAGCCTTGAAGATCTCGAAGACCTCGTCGCCGCGACTTAAAACAGTCTGGAGTCTGAAGTCGAGAGTCTGGAGTCAAAACCCGGCGCATACGACCACTGACACCAGACGAAAGTCCGACCGGCGTCCTTATTCCCGAGTCCTGAAATTGACTCTCGACTCCAGACTCCAGACTCCAGACTGAAGAATATGCAGGAACGCTTACAAAAACTCATCGCCAATGCCGGAATGGCCTCGCGCCGGGAAGCCGAGCAGTGGATTCTCGAAGGCCTCGTCACGGTCAACGGACAGATCGTCACCGAGCTTGGCGTCAAGGCCGACCCTTCGGTGGACCACATCAAGGTCAAGGGCAAGCTTCTCAATCCGATCATCGCCGGGAAGGAACCCGTTTATTATCTGATAAATAAACCGAAGGGCTACCTTTCGAGCCGCTCCGACCCGCAAAGCCGCCCGCTCGTGACCGATCTGCTGCCCCGTGACGCGCCCCGGGTCTACCCGGTCGGTCGGCTCGATTTCAACACCGAAGGCATCATCATCCTCACCAACGACGGCGAACTGACCAACCTCATCACAAAAGCCGGGGCGCATTGCCCGAAGGTTTACCATGTGAAGGTCAAGGGCAGCCCGAAGGAAGAACAGATCAACCGGCTTCGCCGTGGCATAAAAATCGAGGATGACTACTACCGAATCGCCAACCTCGTCAAAATGGACGTCACCGACTACCACAACACCTGGTTCGAAGTGACGCTTCACGAGGGAAAGAACAATCAGATTCGAAAGATGTTCGATGAAATCGGACATTCGGTCGTCAAACTGCGGCGCGTCGCCATCGGCCATGTGACCGATGCCGGGCTGCCGGTCGGTGGCGTCCGGCTGCTGTCGGTTCACGAAGTTCAACGGTTCTTCAAGGCTGCGGCGCGCGCGAGTTGTCCCGCCGCTCCCTCAAAAACCGCCGGGAAACCGGCAGCCCAAACGACCGGCACCACGGTCAAACCAACCCTTGGAAAACCCAAGCCGACCGGCAAGGCGAAATTGGAACAGCGAAAACGGTTCGCCAAAACCCTTGCCAAGGACCCGGTCATCAAGGCAGCGGCCCGGAAACGTGCCGCCAAGAAAACGGCGGCGCCGAAGAAACGGCCCGCTGGCAGGTAAGAAGCAATGGTGACACCAGACGAGCTTTGCATTTCGTCCCTCGGAGAACCCCTTTTTTCTTCCCCGCTCCGGCTCGGTGAAGTCGGCGGCGAGTTTCATGGCGATTTCGTTACCGACCGCGACCGAATCCGGTATCAGGTTGAACTCGCCGCGGACGAACCGGAGCGGAACGACCTGTTTTTCGAACGGGCCGGTCCCCGCGCGAGGCTTTTTTTCAATCCATCGGAAGCACGGGCCGCAATCGTGACCTGCGGCGGCCTTTGTCCCGGTCTGAACAACGTCATTCGGTCGGTTTACTACTGTCTGACCTACAACTACGGCGTGCCGACGGTTTTCGGCGTGCCGTACGGCTATCGCGGATTCAATCCGGATAACGGTCCGCTCCTCCGCCTGACCCACGAAATGGTTGAAAACATTCACCTTCAGGGCGGAACGTTCCTCGGCTCATCGCGTGGTCCGGAAAAAACCGAGGTCATTCTCGACACGCTCGTCCGCGAACGGATCAACCTTCTCTTTTGTGTCGGCGGCGACGGAACGCTGCGGGGGGCGCACGTTATTGCTCAGGCCGTACGCGAAAAAGGTCTCGACATCGCGGTCGTCGGTATTCCGAAAACCATCGACAACGACATTTCTTTCGTCTGGCGGTCGTTCGGCTACGCCACGGCCCTCGAAAAAGCCCGCGAAGTGCTGTTTTGCGCCCACGCCGAGGCCAAAGGCGCGCCGAACGGCATCACCGTCGTCAAACTCATGGGCCGGGATGCCGGTTTTATCGCCGCCGGTGCGACCACGGCGAGTCAGGAAGTGAACTTCTGCCTGATTCCGGAAGTTCCGTTTGATCTCGAAGGCCCCAATGGCCTGCTCATTCATCTCGAGAAACGGATTGTCGAACGCGGCCACGCCGTCGTCGTTGTTGCGGAAGGGGCCGGTCAGAACCTTTTCCTGGACCAGACGGCAACCCGTGATGCTTCCGGAAACGTGAAGCACCACGATATCGGCTTTTTCCTTCGGGATCGCATCGTGGACCACTTTTCATCGCGCGGGCTGACGGCAAACGTCAAGTACATCGACCCGAGCTACATCATCCGGAGCGTCCCGGCGAATTGCGACGACAGTCAGGTCTGCGACCGGTTCGCGCGGGCGGCGGTTCACGCCGCGCTCGCCGGAAAAACCGACCTGCTCATCGGGTTGTGGCACGGAATGCTGGTTCACGTCCCGATTTCGCTCAGTTCCGATCGGAAAAAGCGGATTTCCCCGAAAAGCACCCTCTGGATGGCGGTTCTGGCGGCAACGGGACAGCCGATGAAGATGACAAACCAGTAGTCAGTGGTCAGTGGTCAGTGGTCAGTGGTCAGTGGTCAGTGGTCAGTGGTCAGTGGTCAGTGGTCAGTGGTCAGTGGTCAGTGGTCAGTGGTCAGTGGTCAGTGGTCAGTGGTCAGTGGTCAGTAAAAGATCATTTTTTCCGGTTCGGAAAATGCAAGCCTTTTTCTGGCGACTGACCACTGGCGACTGGCTGGCCGCTGGCCACTTTCTTTTTTGCAACTTTGAGGATTCATTCATCGTACGCGCGCGCGATCTAATTATATATGGTTGCCGGCGGGTGCTTCCGGATCGTTCCGAGGTGAAGTACAAAAGCGAAAAGGGCGCTTTCCAATTCGGAAAGCGCCCTTTTCAGTGTGGTGCCGAAGGGGGGACTCGAACCCCCACGGGTTTCCCCATACGCCCCTCAAACGTACGTGTCTACCAATTCCACCACTTCGGCAATCTTGTAAAGAACAAACTTACTTTTTCTTCTCGTCTTTTTTCTTGTCGTCCGCCTTCGACTTGTCAGCCGGCTTGGCGGTGTCGGCGGGCTTCGCCGAACCCTTGGTCGGGTCAACTTCAACCGCAATCGGCTTGCCGGCTTCAGGCTTCTTTTCTTCAGCCTTTGGAGCGGGCGTTGCCGTCTGCGCCGGGGCCGGGGTCGCCGTTTTCGGGGCAGGCGCCGGAGCCGGGGTTTCCTTGATTCCTGCCGCCGCCGAACGCGGAGACGTGATGCCTGGAATCGTGAAAACGAACGAGAGGATCATAAAGAGCGAGGCGGCCACGAGGGTCACGCGCTCAAGCGGTTTCTGTGCGCCGCTCGGTCCGAAGACCGTCTGGCTTCCACCACCACCGAAAATCGCGGCGTCTCCCTTGCCCGGCTGAAGCAACACAACTCCGATGAGGAGGAGGGAGGCAATAATGAAGATGCCGTACAAAATGTAAGCGTACCAAGCCATGAAAAGCCAATGACCTCTCGTACAAAGACGACCGCGCGAACGACCTGCGCTCAGTCGCGGTTGTAAAACACAATTTTGCTGAATGAATCCGGTTGCAAGCTCGCCCCGCCGACCAGTGCGCCGTCGATATCCGACTCGCTCATGTACTCGGCGATGTTTTCGGGCTTGACGCTTCCGCCGTAAAGAATTCGGATGCTTGAAGCCGCCTCGGAACCAAACACATTTTCAAATACGCTACGAACTTTGTGATGCATCGCCTGCGCGATTTCCGGGGTCGCGGCGCGCCCGGTTCCAATGGCCCAGACCGGTTCGTAAGCGGCCACTATACGAATCGCATCCGCGGCTGTCAAGGTAGCGATTCCTTCTTTTATTTGCCGCTCGACGACGGCTTCGGCTTCGCCCGCTTCCCGTTCCTCAAGGGTTTCGCCGACGCAGATAATTGGGATTAGCCCCGCGTCAAGCGCGCGGCGGGACTTGCGGGCGACCCGCTCGTTGGTTTCACCGTAATACTGACGCCGCTCCGAGTGACCGATGATGACGTGGGTGCAGCCGGCCTCGCGCAGCATTTCGGCGCTCACCTCGCCGGTGAACGCCCCTTCCGCACCTTCGGCGGCCACGTCCTGCCCGGAAACGAAAATGTTGCTGCCTTCAAGCCGGTCCGCGACGGTCTTGAGCGCGGTAAACGGCGGCGCGACCAGCACTTCGCAGTGGTTGGCGTTGGAAACGAGCGGCTTGAGTTCAAGCACGGTCGCGACCGCGGCGGCGACCGATTTGTACATTTTCCAGTTGCCGGCAATGAGCGGCTTGCGTTGTGTCATCGGGGGTTGCCCTCGGCCAAAGGGGATGAAACGAGCGAACGGCCAGTCTATTCATTTCTCCGGATTTGCAAAGCGAAAAAACACGCACGAACTTTGAATCCCGAGGGTTCGTAACCGATCACGAACGAGAAAACCCGTCCAGTTCAACCGTCATCCGCGCCGGAGGTCGCCATCATGGTCAACTTCATCATCTGGGTCGTCACCACCACGCTTTACATCCTCGCCCTCGCCGACGTGCTTCGCAGCAACCGGTCGCTGGGCGAAAAAATCGTACTCGTCGCCCTCATCGTGGCCCTCCCGATCATCGGCCCGGCCCTGTATTTGTTCATCCTCAAGGACCGAAAGTGATGTTCGTCCGCCCCTGGACAGCGGACTTCCTTCCGTTCCCTTTTGGCGATCCGGGTGGTTGTGCGTTATCGGGGCCTTCCGCTATCCCGAACATCCACTTGAAGAAAGGTCGCCTCTTGTCTTGCCGGACCGACGTTTTTTTGGCTATCATCGCGGGCACTCAAAAAATTCCGCCCGAGGTAAGTGCTGATGATTCGCTGTCCCAACTGCGGCACCGACAATCTGGATGGTTCCGAGTATTGTGACGAGTGCGGGTCGAGACTGCCCGTGGCCCAACCACCCGCGGCCTTCGCGCAGGCCCCCGCGCCTCCGGCCCCTCCAGTTCAGCCCGCCCCGGCAGCAATGCCGCAGGCTGGCGGTTACGGTTATTCCCCCGGACGCGTGGAGGCGGCCCCCCCGCCGCCCGCCATGCCCTCCCTGATGCCGCCCCAGCCGCCGCCGCCACCACCCGCGCCGGCGGCCTCGATGGCCATGAGTTACGACCACCAGCCATCGCCCCCCCCGGCCGTCCCCGTGATGAAAACGGAGTACGTCGGGAACGCCTCGCCGACGAGCGCCTTCGCCGCGTCATCCGGTCGTCCGCCGGAAACGCCCGCCGCCGCGCCGACCGTGCGCCGCGCGAAACTGATCATCCAGCGGGGCGGCACCGTCGGAAAGGAATTTCCGCTCACGGAGACCGAGTCGAACATTGGCCGGTGGGACGCCGACGGCGGCATCTTCCCCGACGTGGACCTCGATCAGGACGACCCGGAAGCCAAGGTTTCGCGGCGTCACGCCCGGATCATCTGCCAGGAAGGTCAGTATCTGCTCGAAGACCTCGGCAGCACCAACGGAACGTTCGTCAACCGGGGTCGGCGTCTTCTCCCCGGGAACCGGCATCCGCTCAATGACGGCGATGAAGTCATCGTCGGAAAGACATTTTTGAAGTTCATGTACATTTCGTGACCCGCGTCACGAAATTCAGTGCCCGAAGTCCAGGAATTTCCGCACCACCATAGGATTGGTTGGAACGAAGATGGCGAATCAAAAACAACTCGCGCCGGATACTCTTTTGGCGGATCGGTACCAGATCGTCAAACGGGTCGGTGGCGGTGGCATGGGAAGTGTCTACCTTGCGTACGACACGAAATTCGGCATCACGGCGAAAACGCAACGCGCCGTGAAGGAAATGTTCGATGTCTTCTCCGATGAAGCCCAGCGTAAAAAGGCCATCGACGACTTCAAACGCGAAGGGCAGTTGCTTGCCAGCCTCGAACATCCTTCGATTCCGACCGTTTACGACTATTTCATCAATGACGGGAAGTACTACCTCGTCATGAAGTTCATCCCCGGCGGCGATTTGGCCGGGAAACTGAAGAAAAGCGCCTCCGGGTACATTGATGAACGCTCCGTCGCCGAATGGGCCATTCAGGTCTGCGACGTGCTGGACTACATCCACAACCAGGACCCGCCGATCATTTACCGCGACCTCAAGCCCGCGAACCTGATGATCGACGATTCGAAAAACCCGGTCCGGATCATGCTGGTGGACTTCGGGATTGCCCGGTTCGTCGCCCCGACCCAGAAGGGGGTCACGGCCATCGGGACGATGGGATACGCCCCGCCGGAACTGTTTTCGGGCAAGGTTGAACCGCGTTCCGACATTTATTCGCTGGGCGCGACGATTTTCCATCTCTGCACCGGAGCCGATCCGCAGGACAATCCCCTGCTCATTTTCGACTTCACCAAAAATCCGCGTCCGCGCCAGATCAACCCGGCCCTGTCGCCGGAAATGGACGCCATCATCGCCAAGTCGGTCGAGCACAAGCCGGAAAAGCGTTTCGCGTCCGCCGCCGACTTCAAAAAGGCCCTTGAGGATCACATCCGCCATCTCGACAACCCCCAGGTCGCGGTCCCCGGACCGGCCGGTGGCAAGGATGTCGTCTTCTGCGGCAGTTGCGGCGGTCAGATCGCGACCGACGACGCCTTTTGCCCACATTGCGGCGCGCCCCAGCCGGGGGCCTCGGCGTCGTCTCGAAAGGTGGCGAAACTCGCGATTCTGGACACCAACGGGATGCAGTCGGTTTCCTTCGTACTTGAAAAAGACACCAACCTGCTCGGTCGTAACGACCCGCACACCGGCGTCTTTCCGGAAGTTGATCTGACCATGCACGATCCGGAAACCAAGGTATCGCGGCGTCACGCGCGGGTGTTCCGCGAAGGCGCGCGGTTTCTGGTCGAGGACCTTTCCAGCGTCAACGGAACGTACGTCAACGGGTCAATCAAACTTTTTCCGAAACAACCGCATCCGCTTCAGGACGGTGACGAATTGAAACTCGGCGAAACCCGCATCCGGTTTTCCATCGGGTAACCGGATGCGGGTCGTCGGAACCCGAAGTCTCGGGTTCGGTGATTCGGCGAACCGTCAGTTTTTCCGGGAAGTTTCACATTCATGCTGCTGTGTCCGAACTGTCGCCAGACGCTCGACCGTCCGGGAAAGTTTTGTCGTTTCTGCGGGTCGCCCCTGAAAGTTCTGGTGACCAGACCGGAAATCGGCGCTCCCCCCGGACCGTCGCCGGTTCTCGCCGCGCCCGCACCGGCAGGCCTTTCGAGTTCGGGATTTCTGGTCGGTTCACCGACGAATGCCCTCATCGGTCCGTATCGCCAGGCCGGGTTCGGTCTGCGTCTGACGGCCCAGATGATTGATCATTCGGGCTATGTCTTATGGCTGACCCTGTGGATGGCGCTCGGGGTCGCCCTGGCCGGTCTGTCACCGTTCTTTCAGCCGTTTCTAAAACTGGTCGGGGTCCTGGGGCTGCCGCTTCTGTTCATTGCGAACGCCCTTGTCGCACCCTGCTTTCAAGGCCAGTCGCTGGGAAAATGGCTAGTTGGAATCCGGGTGGTACGGGCCGACTACCGTGAAATGACCGCGACGACCATTCTCAAGCGGCACGTCCTGGGTTACCCCCTCTCGCTTTTCGGAGCGGGAATCGGGTTTCTCTGGATGATCTGGGACCGGAAACAACAGGGGTGGCACGACAAGATTGCCCGGACGCTCGTCGTGTTCATCTGAAACGAATCAATGACACCGCGCAAAGAAACGATACCAATTCTCATCATCTCACCGCCTTCGGGAGCGAGTTTCGAGTTCACCCTCGACAAGATTCGCGTCACCCTCGGACGGTCGTCCCGCAACGACATCTGCCTCAATGATCCCTTCGCCTCCCGCCTCCATGCGGAGATTCGCCGCGAAAAGGATGCCTTCTTCGTCTTCGACAACGGCAGTGCCAACGGGACCTACCACAACGGCGAACGGATTGCCGGAAGCGCGTCATTGAGACCGGGCGATGTCGTTCGCATCGGCGAAACCGAGATTCAGTTCACCGATGGTACGCTCAGTACGGCCAGCGCCAGCTTCAAGATTTCCGACATCGACATCGCCTCGCAGGCCGAAGTGACCATCGTCGGGCGCGCGCGTTCGGCCGATACGCATGAAAGTCTGCTTTCGGTCTTCACGGAAATTGCCGCCCGGGACCAGCAGACCGAAGGCGGCAAGACGGGCGTTCTTTCACAGGTGGCGGCGGCCGGTCCGCGACGCGACCTGCTCGCCGTGGTCAGCAAGGTCGTTGAAACCCTGCTCGTCGAGCAGACGCTCGATGAAACGCTCAACGCGGTCCTCGGCCTGGTCTTCGACGCCGTCAAGGCGGAACGGGGCTATCTCTTTCTGACCGACAGCGACAAGGAACTCATTCTCAAGTCGAGCCGGATGGCCGGCACCGGGGGACCCGACGACGAAGTCAAACTGAGCCGGTCAATCTGCGACAAGGTCATCGGTGAAGGCGCTTCCGTCCTGACCTCCGACGCCCAGCAGGACCCGCGTTTCGCGGCGAGCCGTTCGATTCACCTCGGCAACATCCGCTCCATCATGGCAGTGCCGCTCTCGACCAACGAGACGGTCCTGGGAATGATCTACGTCGATAACCTTTACGCCACCAACCGCTTCAGCCAGGAAGATCTCAACGTCCTGACGACCATCGCGCGCGTGGCGGCGATTAAAATCGAGAATTCCCGACTCATCGAGGCCCAGCTTGAAAAACGGCGGCTCGACGAGGAACTCAAGGTTGCCAGCGAAATCCAGTTGAGTCTCCATCCGGCCCGCCTTCCCAAGATTGACGGTTTCGAACTGGTCGGCATCAGTTTCCCCTGTCGGGAAATCGGCGGCGACTACTATGATTTCATCCCGCGCCGGGACGGTCGGCTGATCGTCGCCCTCGGCGACGTATCCGGGAAAGGAACCGGCGCCGCGCTGATGATGTCGAGCCTCCACGCCGCCATTCGCGCCCAGTCACAGACGGGACGTCCCGTCGAGGAAATCGTCTCCGAAGTCAACGCCTACATCGTTGACAACTCGCCGGAAAACAAGTTCCTCACCCTGTTCTGCGCCGAACTCGACCCGGCGACCGGCCACTTCAGTTACACCAACGCGGGTCATAACCCGGCGCTGCTGGTCCACGCGGACGGCAGCACGACCGAACTCAACGCGGAAGGCATCCCGGTCGGCATCGCCCAGGGGTTCAAATATTGCGCCTCGGCGTCCCGCATCAATCCGGGGGAAGTTCTGGTCATTTACAGCGACGGCATTACCGAAAGCGTCAACGAGCAGGACGATGAGTTCGGCATGGAACGCCTCATCGAAATCGTCGCCAAATATCGAACCCAGGGAGCCTCGCGCATCCGTGATCGCATTGACGAGGCGGTCGGCAAGTTCGTCGGGAAAGCGGCCCCGGTGGACGACATGACCCTCGTCATTCTCAAGCGGCTCGAAACCTGAACCGCGCCGCCTTTCTCTCATGGCGTTCGTTTTCCGCCTTCGACCCGTTCCACTGCTTTTTGGCGCGCTTCTTGTCGCGCTGGTCGCTCTGTGCAACGGAACCGCTTTTGCCCAGCGGTACAACTTCAGAACCTATTCCACGTCGGACGGTCTTCCCCAGAACGTGGTCCTGTCGCTCCACCAGGATTCGACCGGCCGGCTCTGGATCGGCACGGTTGACGGCCTCTGCCGGTTCGACGGGACGGGCTTTCAGAACTTCGGGAAGGAAGAGGGCCTCACCAACACGCGCGTCCTCTCCATTTTTGAAGAATCTCCGACCGTTTTCCTTTTCGGAACGAGGGAAGGCATTACCCGGATTGATGTCGGTGGACCGAAGCCGATCCTGTCCGCCATTTCCGGGACGCCGGTATTCGGTCTGACCAACGTGACCGCCATCACCCGCGACAAAAACGGGACGTACTGGTTCGGCGCGTCCGAAGGGCTGGCCACCTGGGACGGAAAAAACCTGAAGCCCGTCTCTCTCCCCAAAGGAAACGCCGTCGTCACCGCCGGCCTGCGCGATCCTGACGGGACTTTCTGGTTCGGCCTTCACAATGAACTTTTACGCGTCGAATCCCCGGAAAACGCGCCCCGAATGACCGTTTTCGGGGCTGCCGAGGGCCTTCAGCTCGAACGCATCCGCGGTCTGTTCCGGGATTCAAAGGGCGCAATCTGGGTAGCCGGTCATGGCGGCCTGCTTCGCGGTGTCGCCGTCGGCGCGACCATGGCGTTTCGCCGCTTCGGAATCACCGACGGCTTTCCGGCGGAAAATTACTACCAGCTCGCGGAAGACTGGCGCGGACGTTTCTGGGTTTCGACGAGCAACGGCGCGACCAAATTCGTCGTGGTCGGCAATCCTGCAACGGCCGAGGTGTCGCTTTCCGTCCTTGGCGTCTATCAGGATCGAAACGGCCTCTGCGACAACAAGACGATTCCGGTTCTCATCGACCGGGAACGCAACCTTTGGATCGGAACGCACAACGGCCTGGCGAAACTCGAATCCGAACGCTTCGTCAACTTCGACAAACGCGACGGACTGCCGAACGGCCTCGTTTTCTCGGTCGCCGCCGACCGCGAAGGCGACCTGTGGATCGGCACCGACAAGGGTCTCGCCGTCGCCACGGGAAACCGGATTACCGATCTGACGTCCCTGCACCCGAAACTCGCGACCGGCGTGCGGTATCTGTATCGAACGCGCGACGGCCGAATGCTCGCGGGCTGCGAGGATTTCATGATTCTCGAATTCACCCGCGCGCCTGGTGGCCCGTTCTCGCCGTCCACGCTGAACATTCGGGAATATCCGCTTCCGCTGACCACCAAGCGCAAACAGATTTACACCATCGGAGAAAACGACCGGGGCGACATTCTCGTCGGGACGCTGGTGGGATTGTTTCGGCACGACGGCCGGGAATTCCGGTTTTACGACGACAAAAAGGGACTTCCCGGCCCGACCGTCTTTGAAATCGGCCGGAACCAGACCGGCGAACGCTGGCTGGGCACAACCAGCGGGCTGGTTCGGGCGGTTTTCGGAGCGGACGGCGAACCGACCTTTTCGCCCGTTCCGAACCTTGAACCGCTGGCCGGAAAAACCGTCGGACTGACCTTCCGCGACAGTGCCGGAATCACCTGGATCGCCACCGAGGGCGACGGCCTTTACCGCTGGGACGGCGCAAACCTGAAATCCTTCACCACCGCCAACGGACTTTCCAACAACGTCGTCAACTACATCCTCGAATCACCGAAAGGCACGCTCTGGATTTCGACCAACAAGGGCGTGGACCGCTACCGGGACGGGAAATTCAGTCATTTCGACGACGCGGAAGGGTTTTCCATCAAGGGGACCGACGCGCGGATGAGCGACGTTGACCGGGAAGGCAACCTCTGGTTTGCCACGCAGTATGGCGTGGTCAAATACGTTTCCGCAGAGGATGTTCCCTTCTCCGTCCCGCCGGGCTTCAACTTTTTGAACGCGCGGATTGGCGGCGAAGCAGTCACGGGGGCCGAACTGGACGCGCTGCGGAATGGGAGCGGTCTGTCGCTCGGCAGCCGTCGCAATTCGCTCGAATTCGAATTCGGCGGGGTGTCGTTCGTCGGCGAGAATTCCATGTGCTATCGCTGGAAACTCGAAGGCGTGGATGCCGACTGGCAACCGCCGACCAGTTTTCACGTCGCGCGGTATCCGAATCTGCCGCCGGGCAGTTACACGTTCGTGGCGAAGGCGGTCAATCGAGCCGGACTCGAAAGCGAACCGATTCGCCTGCGCTTCACGATTGCGCCGCCGTTCTGGCAGCGGGCGTGGTTCCTGCTGCTCGTCGCGCTGGCGGTCGGGGGAAGCGGTTTCGGCCTCCACCGCCTGCGGATTTCGGCCATCGAACGCCAGAAGGCGGAACTTGAAACGACCGTCGCCCAGCGCACCGCGCAGCTTGGCGAAGCGCTCAAGGAAACCGAGACGAAAAATTCGCAGCTTGAAGCCGCAAAGTCGGAACTCGAATTCAAAAACAAGGAACTCGACCGCAAGGTGGAGGAACTCGAAGCCTCGAACCGGCAGGCCGACCGCATCTTTTCCGCGCTTGCCCAGGCGCTGCCCGGCACGATTCTCGACGGGAAATACCGTCTCGACTACAAAATCGGCACCGGCGGCTTCGGCGCGGTCTTCCGCGGAACGCATCTCGTTTTGAACTACGCCATCGCGGTCAAGGTTTTCCGGCCCACCGTCGGCAACGATTCGACCAACGCCGTCGAACGCTTCCGCCGAGAGGGCATCGCCACCTGCCGCGTCAACCACCCGAACGCCGTCAAGGTCATGGATTCCGGCATTTCCCTCGACGGCATCGCCTACATCGTGATGGAACTGCTCGACGGCCACTCGCTCGCCGAGGAACTGCGCCGTCGGCCCGGCCTCTCGCTCGGACGCGCCGCCGCCATCGTTTCGCAGATTTGCGAAGCCCTCGAAGCCGCGCACGCGGTGGGAATCATTCACCGCGACATCAAACCGGATAACATTTTCCTCCACGAAACGCCGGAAGGCGAAATCGTCAAGGTGGTGGATTTCGGCATCGCCAAACTCGTCGGCGGCGACACCAACGAGGACATGGAAACGCTGACCCGGACGGGCGGCATCGTCGGGACGCCCGTCTACATGGCCCCCGAACGCCTCAACGGACACCCGTGCGACGGCAAGTCGGACGTCTACAGCGTCGGCGTCACGCTTTACCAGATGCTCGCCGGGCGCGTCCCGTTCCAAAGCACCGGAAGCGGAAACATGGTCAGCGTCATTCTCGGCCACCTCAACGAAAAACCGCGCCAGTTGCGGGACCTTCGCCCGGACATTCCGGCCAACATCGAAACGATCATCATGAACGCGCTCCGGAAACGGCCGGGCGACCGGCCGGGCGCGGCGGAATTCGGGAAGATCTTCGCCGACGCGGTGGCAGAGCTGCCGCAAGCGGCCCGCAATTTCCGGCCCCCGGTCGCCAGCGGTCCGGATCTGACCGACATGGCGACCATCGCCCCAAATGAACCGGGTTCCGTCTCGCGGATGCCGCGCTCGGTCGATTTCCCGACCTGGAGCGGCGAAGGCCAGCGTTTCGCGGGCGATGGCTCGATCACCGCCGACCCGGTTGAACCGGACACCCCCGACACCTTCCGGGGCGATGAACTTCCCACCATCGACGCGGCGAGCCTGCCCACCCTCAACGGTCAACCACTCGCCGAAAACAACATTGAGAACATGCCGACGTGGCGTGGCGACGAACTTCCCACCCGCGACGGTCTCGACTTCCCCACCCTGCGCGGGGATGAAATGCCGACCGAAACCGGCGTCCGGACTCAAGACTCCCGACTCCAGACTCCAGACTCAAACCTCCAGACTCCCGACTCCCGCCTTCCCCCAAAAGAATGACCGCCTATTGACCACGCGTGATTCCCGGCGTACTCTGGCCGTCCTGTCGGTGGTTCTTTGAGAATCTGGGGATGTAAAGGTTTCGACGTGGGCATTATGAGGCGTTGCAGGGGCGTGCCGGGAACCATGTAACCCGTTCCTGCATGGAACAATCACCTGCCAACACGCAGGAACTCGCTCTCGCGGCCTAAAAAACCACGAAGCCGTCCGCGCATCGCTTCGCCTATGGGCGATGATGCGGGCGTCACTTTCATAGGCTGGTCGGTCACCTGCGCCGAGGGGTGACCGGCGAGAAATACTCGGCTGGCGTTTGCGTAGCCTGCGTCGCTCATCCGGCGACGTAAACGCGAGATCAAATGGTTGCGACTACGCACGTAGTTCACTGGCGCCGAAGGTCTGCGGACGAGGGTTCGACTCCCTCCATCTCCACCAATTCAGAAAGGCCCGGATTCACCTCCGGGCCTTTTTCATTTCCAGCACCCAACTGGAAATCCTCGAAACCAAACCAGAAATAATCACACACCCGGGCGTCGCCAGCCGGATTCATCGCAAAAAACCGACCTTTCATCGCAAAACACTACTCCTCGAAAAAAACCTGCGCACAATCAGTTCGCACGGGATTTGCACGGTCCGGATTGGCAGCGAACAGCCGCTCCAAACAGACGGCTACAAAATCCCGTGACCCGGCGGTGAAAGAGGTAAGGCGAAACCGCGTACGGAGAGTGCGGTTTTCACGGGGCATTCACGCCATTGCTCCGTTTGAAGATTTCTCTTTTCGGCAACTCGACCGACTTTTGTGAAAGGAACCAGCACCATGACGGCCACCTATCGATTTACAAATGTTTCGGTATCAGACGGGAACATCGATTATGTCAGAAACGGAACTGGACATGCCGACGGGGAGGATGAGGGGTCGGCAACTTCATTCAACTGCAAATGCGCCACGCAGCCACAACTTTCCCAACGGCAAGGAGCGCAATGGTATCCGCAGTACACAATTTCCGGCATCAATCCCTCCGGCAGACACGAGATTTTTACCGCGCGTTGCACCTGGAATTCCGGAAACACCTTCGCGCCGAATTCGACGACGTGCGAATTCCGCATCGTCTCATAATGACCGCCAATCCTGAAGGAGCCAAACACATGAGTACCAATACGATACCTGGCGCAACCGATCTGGGTTGGGGATTCAACATTTTCGGCCCTTACTCGGACACCTCGCGCAAGTCACAGCTTTTTGAATTGACCGCCGCCGCTCCGTGGAAAGATCCGCGGACGGGAACCGAATACGGCATCCCCGGCAACGTTTCCCTCAGCACGATCGGGAATAGCGGGGCCAACAGCTACGCCTTTCAAAACCGCTCGCAGGTTCAGGAGTTTTTCGCTCAGAAAGCCGGGGTCTCGGCCAACCTCGTCACGGAGTTCGGCGCTTTTAGCGGGGCGTTCAACGCGTCCTACCAAAACGGTCTGGAATCGGACACGTTTTACCAGTATGTGCTGTATGAAGCCGACAACACGGCCTGGTCGCTCGACCTCCAGTCACAGTCCTATGATGACCTGACGGCCCGGGTGAAGCAGGAAATAAGCCAGTTGCCGAATGCCTTCTCACCCGAGAGCAAGGCAAGTTTTTTCAGATTTTTCGACAGGTACGGCACCCACTATGTGTCGCGGGTGAATGTCGGAGGACGGCTCTACTACTACGCCGCGGTGAAAAAGTCCTACCAGTCCGATCTGGAGAAGATCAAGGCCGAGATTACCCTTGAGTACAATGCCCTCCTGGTCAGCGGGAAAGCCGAATCCGAAACCGAATGGTCAAGTCTGTCAAAGTCCTGGACTGAAAACCGGGTGGTGCAAATCGAGGCCATCGGCGGAAGTCCGGACATCCTCAAGCTCGCCTCTCCGGAATACGGAGAAAACCAGAGCGGGGCCTATTCCCAGTGGCTGCAAAGCATCCAGGCCGCTCCGGCGACCGTCGATTTCGTGATCCGGCCCATCGACTACCTTTTTCCGAATGAAAAAATCGAGGCCGTGAAACAGGCAACCGAGGCCTATTTCTCGGAAAACATCCTCTCAGTGGAAGTCCGATCAGTCGTCGTTCCATTTCCGGAGCCGAAAAAGCCGTCGAACCTGCCCGTGATCACGCTGGGAAGCCAGATCGAGCCGGACGTGCCGCCGCTTCATGACTTCGGCTTCCAGCTTGTCGTCATGCAGCCTTTGGAGAGCGACTATGAAGTACTCCTCAACAAGTACTATTCGATTGATTTGTATCAGGCCGAGCAAAAGTACGGTGCCATCTTCGACGGGATGTACCAGGACCTCTTCCAGGGCGGGTTCACCCGTTCGGGCTACATCGTCGTGCTGGGCAGCTACAACTGGTATTGGCAGGCGCCTCCGACGGGCGATTTCGTCAGATTCCTGGTGTCCGCCGGCGCGGGCAGTCTTTTACAGGGCTGGATTGACGGAGCGATCACTCCGGGAAGCATCAGCAATGAGGACGCCGCCTACATTCTGGTCGGCCTCACCGGATCAGGCGCGAACAGAGGAGCGGAGTCGCTCGCCAAGGCGGCCGTGAGCGGCGGCCCCATCAGGACGGCGGTCACGGTTCGCCTCAACGGACTGGAAATTCAACGGATTTCCCCGCCCGCGGCGCGGAAAAAAGAAGCGGCGACCTGAATCCGAAAAATGATTGCCCAGAAAGAAAAAAAAGCCTGTCTGCTCGTCGTTGGTCCGGCCAACATTCCGACCGGCTATGCCCGCGTCGTCACCAGCATGCTGCGGCCACTGGCCCACGATTACGAGATTCATCAATTCGGTTTGGGGAAACGGGGGTGGAGCGACCTTGAATGGCCGCTCCACTTCAATACCGACCGGACCGATGCCTACGGCGTTTCGTCGCTCCTGAACCTGATTGAAACGGTCAGGCCCGACCTGCTCCTCATCGTCTTCGATATCTGGCTCTACTACGTTTACCGGTCCAGCCTCCTCGAACGGTTTCCACACCTGCGCACCGTTCTTTACTGTCCGATTGACGGAGACGAGGCCAATCCGGATTACCTGAAAAGTCTGGGGACGCTGGACTGTCTGGTCCTCTTTACGGCGTTTGCGCGCCGGGTCGTGCTGGAGGCGGTTCGTCACCTTGAAAACGGCTTTGCCGCCCCCGTCGAGGTCATTCCCCATGGCCTCGACACCGATACGTTTTATCCCGTCCGCCATCGGGACGAAGCGCCGGACCCTGCGGCCAGCCGCCGCGCCGCCCGCCGTTTGCTCTTTCCCGACCAGACGGACATCGAAAAAGAGTTCTGGGTGCTGAACGCCAACCAGAACAACCCGCGCAAGCGCCTCGACCTGACGCTTGAGGGATTTGCCGACTTTGCGAGAGACCGGCCAGCCGGAGTCAGACTGTTTCTGCATACCAACCTGAATGAGGACGGCTGCGAACTGATTCCCATTGCCCGTCGCCTCGGAATCGAGGACCGATTACGGTGGACGCCCGACCGTCTCCGGGGCGACTTTCTTCCGGACGAGAAACTCCGCCTCATCTACAACGCCTGCGAGGTCGGTCTCAATACGTCGATCGGGGAAGGATGGGGACTGGTGGCATTCGAACACGCGGCCACGGGGGCCGCACAAATCCTTCCCCGCCATAGCGTCCACGAGGAATTGTGGGCGGGAGCAGCGGAACTCATTGAAACGGTGGCCCACGTTCGGGGCCGACATGATTTCGTCACCCACCGCCTGATCGACGTCAACGGAGTGAGCGCGGCGCTCGCCCGACTCTACGAAAACCCTGACTGGCTCAGACAGCGCTCGCTGGATGCGTTCCGGCAAGCCACCCATTCCGATTTTTCCTGGGACCGGATTGCCGCACAGTGGGATCGCCTCTTCCAACGCCTGATTTTCGAAAAGCGGGACCGGAAACCCGGCTGATCGCCCAATGTTCCGTTGAATCCGTCCCTGAAGGTACACGCCCCAGTCCTACGCCGCCGTTTCAAGGCGGTCCCGCTTGTGGACGCACTCCCATTTGAACGATAGTTCCGAATCCGTTGGGACCGATTCCCCTCTCATCTTCCGTTTTCCCTAAGGTCCGGAATGAACCGTCTTCGCGAACGACTCAAGGACCCCGCCTTTCGCAAGGAAGCGCGAGGCGCGATCATCGCCTTCTTCGTCACGAGCTTTTTTCTCGGCGGGTCGTTCCTGTGCATTTTTCTCGCGCTCGTCGCAAATCAGTCAGGCGAATACCGCATTGCCGAAGGGCTGTTCATCACATCCCTGCTGCTGGCACTCGGTGGCGGCATCTACGCCGTGCCGCGTCTCGCCAAACGCATCCGGATGGAGTTTCTCAACTTCCGGATCAGTTATTCCTTCACCCAGGAAACGGCTTTTTTCCTCGTCATCACGATCATCGTCGCGCTGGCGGCGTTCAATACCGGCAACAACCTGCTCTATCTGGTGTTCGCCATCCTTTTGAGCGTCATCATCGCCTCGGGGGTCGTTTCGGAAGGGATGCTGCGAGGTATCGACGTCGGGCTGCGATTCCCGGAACACGTCTACGCCGGGCAGGAAGTGCGGCTCGACGTCATGCTGACCAATTACAAGCGACTGTTGCCGTCGCTGTCCTTCACGGTCAGCGTCGAACTCGACGACGCGGCCAACCGGCACACGGTCGGCGCGCGGCTGCGAAATTTCTTCCGCCGCAAGAAAGTCAAACACGAACTCGAAAACCTCGCGCACTTCACAGTCATCCCGGCCCGCCAGCGCATCCGGCACACCGTCCCCTACACGTTCAAAAAACGCGGCAAGTACAACATCGTCGGCTTTTCGGTGAGTACGAAATTCCCCTTTGGTTTCCTCCAGAAAACGAGGCAGGTCGAAGCCGAGGGGACGGTCACGGTTTATCCCGAAATCGACGAACGCCGCGACGCGTTGCGCGGATTCGCCGACATGGCGGGAACGCTCGAAAATCTTTTAAAGGGAAACGGGGCCGACCTTTACGCCATCCGGCAGTATCAGAGCGGCGACCAGATGCGGCGCATCGACTGGAAGGCCACCGCCAAGACGCGGCGGATGATGGTCCGCGAAACCGCCCGCGAGGACGAGCGCCGGGTCACGATCTTTTTCGACCACCAGGCGCCGCGTCCGCTTGACGACGACGACCAGGAACTTTTTGAAATCGGCGTCAAACGCGCCGCCACGCTCATCACGCAACTGCTCAGGGCAAATGCGCTCGTCAGATTGGTTACGCCGACGGAAAACACGGAGTACGGCAACACCCAGCGTCACCTGCACGACATGCTCCGCATTCTCGCGGTGGTTCAGTGCGTTTCGAAAGGTGACGCGGACGGCGGCGGTTCGTCTCCGATGAACGGCCCGCGCCCGTCGTCCTTCGCGGAAACCGGAATCCGCTTTGAGTGGGCGAACGCCTCGGAGGGACGAATCCGTCGAACTGACGAGACGGTGCTGACGTTCGAACAATTGAAGGAAACCGGAAAAGCGCCGGAGGAAAAGCCGTCGTGATCGTTTGCGCCAACTGCGGACAAATGAACGAAGCCGCCGCGAAAAACTGCATCCGCTGCGGCTCGACCATCTTCAATCTTCCCAGCCACGCGGGAGGCGTCGTGCCAACGACACCCGAACCGCCGCTGTTCCTCCATCAGCAACCTGAACCGCCGCGTTTCGACGCATTCAATCCGCCGGTCGCTCCCCTGATGCCGGTTGCGGCTCCACCCTCAATGGGCTTTGTCGCCGGATGCTGTCCATTCTGCGCGACGACCTATCCGCCCATCCTGCAACGGCAAACTTCGACCGGCGGATGGGTGACGTTCGCCGTCCTGCTGGTGACCTGCCTCCCGCTGTTCTGGGTCGGCCTATTGATGAAGGAAAACCGCCTGATCTGCTCGGTCTGTCGCCGACGACTGGCGTAAAAAGAAACGCGGGAACCGCAGCCCGACCGTCAGGGAGGGCTGTCTTATCCTTTGAAACAAGTAAAAAGGACAGGACAGCCCTCCCTGACGGTCAGGCTGCTGTTGCCGTAAATATTTTATCCCACCAGATACTGCCGGATGAACATGATCGTCGCGAAGAACTGATAATCCACGTTCTTCTTCTTGGCAAAGCCGTGGCCTTCGTCCTTGCCGACGAGATACCACACGGGCGAACCGTTTTCGCGCACCGTCTTCACCATCTGCTCGGCTTCATTGATCGGTACGCGGGGGTCGTTCTTGCCCTGCACCACGAACAGCGGCCGGGTGATGTTTTTCGCGTTGTTGACCGGCGCGGTCTTGTTCATGAACTCTCGCATGGCCGGCTCGCGTTCATCGCCGTACTCCACGCGCCGCAAATCCCGCCGATAGCTTTCGGTCCGTTCGAGAAACGTCACGAAGTTGGAAATTCCCACCACGTCGAGCGAACAGCGGATGCGGTCGTTGTACATCGTCGCCACCGCCAGCGTCATATACCCGCCGTAGCTTCCGCCCGTCACCATCACGCGCTCCGCGTCGAGGTCCGGCTGTTTGGCGATCCAGTCGAGCAGCGCGCCGATGTCCTTGACCGAATCAAGCCGGTTGAACCCGTTGTCGAGTTTCAAAAAGGTCTTGCCGTATCCCGACGAGCCGCGCACGTTCGGGAAAATCACCGCCACGCCGAGTTCATTGATGAAGTAATTGCTTCGCCCGATGAAACCGGGGCGCGACTGCCCTTCCGGACCGCCGTGGATGTTGATGATGACCGGACGCTTGCCGGTGAACTTCTTCGCCGGACGATACAGGAAACCCGAAATCTGCTTTCCGTCGAAGGAAGGCCAGCGGACGAGGTCGGGTTCGCTCAGAGTTTCCGTTACCAGTCCGCCGGTTTCGCTTTCCGTCCAGCGTTCGAGTTTTCCGGTCGTGATGTCGATGGAATACACATCGCCGGGCGATTTCGCCGAGCCGAGGGAAAAGCCGAGTTCCCTGCCGTTGCGATGCCATTCGAGACCGCCGAGCGTGCCTTTCGGAAGCGTCGGGAGCTTCATTTCCTTGCCGGTTTTGGCGTCAATCACATGCAGCACCGAGACGCCGTCTTCATTCGATTCGAAGGCGATGTGCTTGCCATCTTCCGACAGCGAAAAATCCTCGACATCCCAGTTGAGATTCGGCGTGAGAACCTTTTCGGCTTTCGTCGCGAGATCGACGTACACCAGCCGCTTGAACTCGCTTCCCTTGTCGGTCGCGAGGTAAACGCCCTTTCCGTCCGCCGAAAACTTCGCACCGCTGTAGGCGACCTTTTCGCTCGCGTCGCGTGGCGTAAGCGGCGTCTTTTCGCCAGTCGCGACATCAACCAGCCAGAGATGGCTTTCGTTGATTGAAATGCCCTCGCCGACGAGCAATTTCTTGTCGTCCGCCGACCAGTCGGCCACGCCCCAACCGCCGCCCTTCACTTCCAGTACCTTGCGGTCGGTCTTCGGGTCGAGCGGATTCATCACATAAATGTCGGTGTCGGCTCCGTTGCGCCGGGTCGAGGAATAGGCGACGCGGTCGCCCGCCTTCGACCACGCGCCGCCGCTGTTGCGCGATTTTCCGTCGGTCAGCAGCGTCACCGCGCCATCGGCCACGTCATAGCGGTACAACTGAAAGAATTCACCGCCGCCGATGTCCTTCGAAAAGATGAAGTATTCGCCTTTCGTCGGCTGAAATGACGCGCCGCCGACGCGGTCGGGGAAAAATGTCAACTGCTTGCGCGCGCCGCCCGGAAACTTCACAAGATGGACCTGCGCAGTGTCGGCGAAGCGCGTCGAGATCAGCATTTCGCGCTTCAGCGGATGCCAGCTCGACAGGCCAGCCGTGCGCGTTTCGGTATAGCGGGCCACATCGGCGGCAATCGAGGCCGGAATTTTCGGAATACCTTCGGCGATGAGGTTTTCGTTCGGGACGATTTCGCCGACCTGCGCGACCGCCGGCATGGCCAGCAGCGTCGCGAGCGAAAGAGATGCAATCAATTTCTTCATGGGTCACCAGTCAGTGCGGAGAAAGAATTCAAGATGAAGATCCATCGCCGAACGCACACCGACACGCGGAGCATTTCCCCGGTCGGGCGCGACGAGATTCCGGCGATGAAAGAGGAACCCTTCCAGATTGCGCCATCGAACTTCCGTTTTCACTTACAAAACAGCTTATTTGGAATTTTTTAACCTTTGAGCGCGGCCCGGACCATCGCGAAGAACCAGCTTTGCGGGAGCAAACGTCGCGCAATGAGCAGTGGCAGGCTGTTCGACGAATACCGCAGCTTTCGGCTTCCGTCCGTCGCCGCGCGATAAATGACGCGCGCCGTGACTTCCGGTCCTGGCGCGTTCTCACCGGCCTTGCTCATATTGGGCAACACTCGTTTCACATAGGTGTCGTAGGCCGTGAGTCCCGGCTTTTCCATCAGGTCCTGCGACCGGTCGTAGAAATCGGTTTTAATCGGTCCCGGCTCGATGATCTTCACACGGACGTTGTGTTCGCGCAGTTCGAACTGGAGCGACTCGGTAAAACCTTCGACCGCCCATTTCGTGCCGTGGTAAAGGCTGTAGAGCGGGAACGTGACGCGCCCCCCAACCGAGGCGATGTTGATGATGACGCCGTCCTTGCGCTCGCGGAAATGCGGCAGCATCGCGCGGGCCACGTTCATCAGGCCGAACACGTTGGTGTCGAACTGCCGCCGGATCTGCGCGTCGGTCGAGGCTTCGAACGG
>JBDRAL010000031.1:0-10828 GCA_039793685.1 Blastocatellia bacterium NZW_1522 | reverse complement strand
CGCCGTTCGAGTAGCCCTCGTAGTATTTCCGGATTTCCTCCGCCGAAACCGTGACCGGCACCAGTCGCTGCTCGGCGAACCGTGCGTTCAACTCGCGCACTTCCGCCTTCCGGAGACCGCGCAGTTCGCCCGGATACCCGATCCAGACCGAATCCGCGCCGCAATGCGTGCCGCTCAGGCCGGTGGCGAGGCCCCCGGCGGAACGGACCACGGTGAAGCCGCCGCCGTCCCCGCGCTCGACGGTGACCGGCAGCCGGTTGGAAACGATGAGTACTCTGGACATGGGCGCAACCTCCGTGTTGTCGGAAAAACCTTCCACTTGTGGTGCCCTGCCCGAACGGACAAGACGAGCTGAAAACAAAACACCTATTTTTTTGAAAATGTAGTTGGGCAATCTATTCAAAGAGACGACCAACCAACCAACGCCCCAACGGGGCGGCGCGACGATAGCCGAGGGCGAGCGAAGCGAAGCCCTCGGAACGAACGGGGCCGATTTCCCCGAGCCGCGTCAGCGGTGAGGGGCCGACTGCCCATTCCCATTTTCAAAAACCGTCAAACCCACGCCCGGACATGCCCGTCGCGGACGTCGAGGAGTTCCCCGATCGTCATCGCCGCGTGGATGAGTCCGACGTGGGTGTAGGCCTGCGGAAAATTCCCGAGCAGCCGCCCCGACTCGGGGTCAATGTCCTCGGAGAACAGTCCCACCGGGTTTTGAAAGGAAAGGACGTGATTGAACAGCTCGACCGCCTCGTCGATACGCCCCATGAGGGCCAGCGCCTCGGCCATCCAGAACGAACAGATCGTGAAGGCGCTGGTCGTTTCGCCGAAGTCGTCGTCGTTGCGGTAGCGCAGGACCAACCCGCGCTCCATGAGGTCTTTCCGGTAGGCCTCGACGGTCGAGACGAACCGGGGATCGCGGGCGTCGATCAGGCCGAGCGCCGGCAGCAGCAGATTGGCCGCGTCGGGGTACTTTCCACCGAGACTCTGGGTGAAAAAACCGAGGTCCGGCTGAAACCCGCGCCCCAGAATGATTTCCCGCTCGATTTCCGCCTGCGCCCCCCAGCGCAGCGCCAGATCGGGCCGCCAGAACCGCCGGGCCAGCTCCGCGCCGCGCGCCATCGCCGCCCAGCACATCGCCCGTGAAAAGGTGTAGGGCCGCAGCATCGAACGGAATTCCCAGATGCCGGTGTCGGGCTGGGGCGCGATGCGGATCGCTTCCTCGACCAGCGCCTCGATCATCGGAAAGAACTTGGCCGGCTCCTCGATGACGATGCGCGGGTCGGACAGCAGCGTTTCAAGGCAGAGAATGATTTCCCCGTTGAGGTCGTTCTGCTTCTGCTCGGCGGCGGCGTTGCCGACCCGGACGTACCCGTTGCCGCCGAAGCCCGCGAGGTGTTCCAGCATCCGCTCCGGGATTTCGCGCTCGCCGGCCACGCCGTAAAGCGGCTGCAACGGCCCCGAGGCCGTCACGTCGCGCAGGAAATGAATGAACTTTTCACCCTCCTGAAGATGGCTCAGCCGCCGCAGCGCCTCGACCACGAACGCCGCGTCGCGCAGCCAGCAGTACCGGTAATCCCACGTCCGGGGCGTTCCCATCGCTTCGGGAATGCTCGTCGTGGCGGCGGCGATGATCGCGCCGGTGTCTTCGTTGACGTGAAGTTTCAGGCAGAGCGCCGACCGCAGCACCGCCTCCGGGGCGAAATTCGGCAGGGCGCAGGTCTTGGCCCACTGCCGCCAGCCCGCGACGGTCAGTTCCAGATCGTGATTGACCGAAACGGCCGTCGGCGGATGGCATTCCGCGCCGCCCCGGACGACGAAATAAAGCGTCCGGTCGAGCAGGAATTCGCGGCGGTGGCGGATGTACCCGAGGGGAAGGTTTGAAAACAGCCGCAACGGGATGTCCGCCCCGGTCACGACCAGCCCGTCGGTGGCTTCCAGGATGCCGACCGGCGCGGCGGCGTACCCCGGACGGGGATCGAAATCCACCGCCAGACGCGGATGCCCGCGCAACGGCCGCACCACCCGGATGAACTCGATGGGCAGCCGGAACGACAGGCCGTCCGCCAGGCGCGGGGCGAAATCGACGATTTCCCATTCCTCGTCGTCACAGGCGAAACGGGTTTGCAACACGTTGGTGTTCGCGAGGTACTGCTGCGTCCCCTCGATTTCCTCGCCCCGCCACAAAAACCGGAACACGCCGCCCTTGTCGGCGTCGAGCAGTCGCCCGAACACCGACGGCGAGTCGAACCGTGGCAGACAGAGCCATTCGACCGCGCCGGTCGGCGAAATCAGGGCGATCAGACGGCCGTTGCCGACCGCGCCGTGACTGAGGACTTGAACTGGATTTCTTCGGTTCATTCGTTACCCCACTCATTTTCAGGTGTCGACAAGCGCGTTGACCCTTTCTCGGCTACCGATTAGCGAACCTGTCGGCGAAATCCCGGAAAGGCCGTGTGTTTTTCTTCCGAAACGTCAATCAATCCCTCTCTGTAAAGGGCGAACCCTTTGGAACTCCAAAGAATCCGCGCTTGAATCCCCCGTGCGCCAAACCATTCGGCCCAGCGTTCGAGAATTTGGAAATCTTGGGATTCCCGATTCTGGACGAATACGGTGAATCGATTTTCTTCAATGAGTTGGACGGAATCCGTGTTCGACGATTCGACCTGAGTACGCATAGGGTTCTCCTTTGTAGTCTGATAGGGAATTCTTCAGTGGCGGGCACCGGGGTTACCGACCGACGCCACGGACCCTTCACCACCAGCGGTGAGGTGTTTCATTACTTTTCCGAAGGTCAGGCCTTGGACGAGGACTGAAAAAACCACGACCAGATAGGTTGCCGCGATGACGATGTCTCGTTCGGGACCGGGTGGAAGCGACAAAGCCAGAGCGATGGAGATACCGCCCCGCAATCCTCCCCAGGTGAGAATCCGGACCGTGCCTGGCATGAATTTCTGTTTGAACCCAAGCGCCCAGATGGGAAGCCCCACGCTAATGACCCGTCCGAAAAGCGAAACCAGAATGGCGACCAGCCCCGCAACCAGATAGGACGGATGCAGCGCAATAACGATCAGTTCCAACCCGATCAGTATGAAAAGAACCGCGTTGAGGATTTCATCGATCAGCTCCCAGAAGGAATCGAGCCTTTCCCGGGTCTGGTCGGACATGGCGAAAACCCGGCCTCGATTTCCGATGAAGAGTCCCGAGACAACCATGGTGATGGGGGCGGAAACGTGGAGGGCCTCCGCAAGGGCATATCCGCCCGTAACGAGCGCCAGTGTCAGGAGAATTTCGACCTGGTAAGCGTCTACCGCCTTGAGCATCAGGTAAACGCCCCACCCGAGGGCAAGGCCGAGGATTGCGCCTCCAATGGCTTCCTTGAACAGCAACAACCCGACGCCGGAAGGACTGGCCTGACTCTGGCCGGTCGCGATTCCCAGAATAGTCAGGAAAACGACTACCCCGATGCCATCGTTGAACAATGATTCACCCGCGATTTTGGTTTCGAGCCGCTTGGGAGCACCCACTTTTTTGATGATTCCCAAAACCGCGATGGGGTCGGTCGGCGAGATCAGCGCGCCGAACAGAAGGGCCGTCAAAAACGAAATCCGTAGCCCAATCAGGGACATTCCGTACCAAAACAGAATTCCGGTCACGAATGTCGCAATGACCACGCCGAGGGTTGAAAGGATCGCCACGGGCAGTCTTTCACGGCGCAAATCCCCAAAATCCACATGGAGGGCCCCCGCGAAAAGGAGAAATGACAGCATCCCGTGGAGCAGGACATCTCCGAAATCGATCCCGCTGACAAAGGCTGCAAAGGTCCTCAGCGGAACCAGTCCAAGTTCTCCAAGAACCAACAAAAGCAGCGACCCAACCATTGCAATCGCCATCAGTCCAATTGTCTGGGGTAACTTGATCCACCGGACATTGATAAAAGCAGCCAGCGCGGCAAGCGTGAGAAGAAGTGCCGAGGTTTGAAAAAGCGTCATGACAACACCGGTTCAGTTAGTTTGCGGGTTTCAGATCCCGGACGACCGAAAGCACGATTCCGGACTTTGAGTTTCTCGAAGGGAGTTCTTTTTCAGGTGAAATTCCCCACTTTGAGGAAAGTGTCTCCTTCGCTTTTTGAATCTCAGGGTCGGTAAAGCCTTCCTCAAAGGTGATTTCCACGGACAGTTCGGGATTGGATTCCAGAAATTTCTTTAATTCCACAATCGCTTTCGGAGGGATGGCCGAGCGGAGGTTTCTCAGTTCGGCCATTTGAATTTTGAGAGGTTCGGCGGGGAGGAGCCGGAACACGAGCTTCGGATTTGGGGCCGCCCGCTCCGGCAGAACCCTGGCGGCGGCCTCCAAAACCTCGGGGTTCGGAAACGCCCTCACCGTCGCCATGACTTCTATCCGCGCAACCGTTGTTCCATCAGTGGTCACAAGGTAGCGAACCAACCGGCCGCCAAGGACCGAAACGGCGGTTTCGACGTCCCGGCGGTACGACTCGGTGAGCCGGCTGAGCGCGGTCGCCTCGCTGACCTTCTCACCCGTGATCTCGGACGGCTTTGGCGCGGACAGCCCCCCGTGCTTGACCAGAACCTGGTCCATTTCAAACAGCACCGGCATCCCGAAACCTTTTTCCAGCAACCGGTTGAACGCCTCGACCTCGGCGTGGCTGAAGTAGTCGGTCGTCCGGACCGTGGCCTCGATTTCAAGCCGCCCGTCACGTTTTTCGACTGTCACTCCTGAATTGATCCGTGCACGCGTCGGGTCGCGTTCGATCTCGGCGCGGAGGGCGGCTTCGACCTGACTGCGCAGTCGCGACCGGTCAGCCGCCTGGACCAGCGCGGTGGCGAGCGGAATTGCCAGTACGGCGAGAACTACGAACGAAATGGTGATCCGGGTACTGGCCGCCCAGTGCCGGCCGGGGAGTTCCGACGCCCGAAACGAAGCGAGCAGAAACATGGTCGCCGCGCTGATGACGATGGCGGCGAGATTCGTCAGAAAAAGCGATCCCGCGCCGAGCATGACTCGGCCGTCCATGCGTTGGAGACCGAACCCGACCACGCAGAGCGGCGGCATCACGGCGGTGGCGATGGCCACGCCTGGAATCGTGGTCAGCCCCTTGCGTGAAATCAGCGTGTAGGTTCCGGCGCACCCCGAAAAGAACGCGATTCCAAGATCGAGTAGGTTCGGACTTGTCCTGGCCAGAATTTCCGCGTTCACGTCATTGAGTGGCGACAGTCGCGCCGTGGCAGCCGACATTCCGACCGCGACCACGATGCTCAACCCGACGGTTTTCAGGGCCGCACGCCCGAGGTCCCAGTCGCCAAGCGCGAGCGCCAGCCCCGCCGACAGAAACGGATTCATCAACGGAGAAATCAGCATCGCGCCGATGACCACCGCCGTGCTGTTGCTCAACAGCCCGAGCGTGGCCACGAGACAGGCCAGCACCAGCATCGTGACGTAGGAGGGCCGCATCTGGTGGTTGTCGCGCACTTCTGCGTAGACCTGCTCGCGCTCGTCGAGTGTCGTTTCAAACAGGGGAATATTGAAATGTCCGTCCTTTTGAAAGCGCATGGTCTTCACCCGATTTCGGAATAGCCGCCCGTCTCACCGACTTTCGGGGCCGAGACGGTTTTGAAAAGTGCGGCCAGCAGTGGTGGGGTCGCGAGCGTTGTTAGCACCGCCACCGCCACAATCAGGGCGTAAAGGTCTTTGCCAAGCACTCCCATTGTCAGCCCGATCTGGGCGACGATGATGCCGACCTCCCCGCGGGGCATCATCCCAACCCCGACGCGGATGGCCTGCCACCTGTTACCTGTAACGTACGGGTAAAACCCGCATCCAATGATCTTGGTCACCAGGGCAAGCAACGTGGTCAACAAAACCAGTCCGATGAAGGCCGGTTTCGAAAAAGCCATCACATCGAGGTTCAAACCGATCCCGACCAGAAAAAAAGGAACGGTGAATTCCATCAGCGTTCGGGAACGCTCTCGCAATGTTGTCCCCTCGGAGATTCCCGCCAGCACCAATCCAGCCAGAAAAGCACCAACAATGGCGGCCACCCCGGCGTAAGCGCCGAGTGCCGACAATCCGAGACAAACGGCCACCCCGACAACGAAAAAGGATTCCTCAGTGCGGAGCCCCTCGATCGTTGGCTTCGCTCGTCGGGCCAGGCGTCCGCCGACCAGCAACACCACCAGGATGAAGCCGACCGAGGTCGCAAACGCTATCCCGATTTGAAGCAAATCCAGGCCCCCACGAACGACCCCTCCAACGATTCCTAGAAAAAGAAGCCCGAGAACGTCGTCGATGACCGCCGCTGCAAGGATCAACCGACTCACAGGCAAATCCAGAACCCCCATTGTTCCCAAGACGCGAGCCGTAATGCCCACACTTGTCGCCACCAACGCCACTCCGACGAACAGGCTTTCGGGGTTCGAGTAACCGAAGGCGAAAAAAAGAAGAAAACCGGCGGCGAAGGGGACGATCACCCCGCCGAGGGCGACCAGCAGAGCTGCCCGTCCGAGCCTGAAAAGCCCCGCCGGGTCGGTTTCGAGGCCGACCAGAAACAGTAAAAAAACGATTCCGATTTCACCGAGCAGGTGCAGTTCCGGTCCCGACTCCACCAACCCGAGGACGCCGGGTCCAATTAGAATTCCAGCCATGATTTCACCGACAACCGCCGGAACTCGTAACCGCTCGCACAGTTCGGCGGCCAGCTTGGCTGCCCCGAAAACGACGAACAGGGCAAACAGAATTGCGCCAACACCGGAAGGCGAAGTTGGAGTGACCCCGGGCTGTGAAACGAGGAAAAGCATTATTAAAAAATACCAAGACAAGTTAGTTGACTTTTTGGAAAGGTTAGCAATACTTACATTCCAGTTAATTAAATTCAAGTCTTTGGCGAGTATCCGCCAGAAAAGCACCGGAGCATTCAATGCTGATCTCGAATGATTTCTCGGAAAATTGCGACTTGCCGCCCGCCCAACCTCGACGGGTCAAAAAAGAGCCGCTGACGCCAGCCGCACAACGGCTCATTTCAGCCGCCACGGAAGCCTTTGCCCAAAAGGGAATCCTCGGCGCCAGGGTGGCAGAGATCACCGCCGCCGCGGGCACCAAGGACGCCGCCTTTTACCGCTACTTTCCAAGCCTGCGCGACGCGGCCCTCTTCATCATGAGCGAGTATTATTGGCGGCCCCTGAATCATCGCCTGGAGCATTTTTTTGAAGTCACCCACGAACCCGGACAGCTTTTTGAAGCGGTGGTGACCGCCTTGATTCATTCCACTGAAGATGATCCGTCTCGCCCCTGGCTGGCCGAGTCGAAGGTCTTTCGAATTGTCGTCTCCCAATTGAGAAACCCTTTCCTGCTTCCTGATTCACTGCGAGACCCGCAGTACGAATCTTTTCTTGGAAAGCTGGAAGGGATTCTGAGCCAAGGCCAAAAAAAGGGGTGTTTCATGACGGGCATATCCGGACAAATCCTCGCCCGGGCCCTGGTGACCACCACCCATGGCCTGTTGGTTGACGCCGCCCTGGAGGGGCAAAACCCCGCGGTTGCCGAGGAATCGGTGCGAAGGGTTGCTTTTCAACTGGTGGGCTTCCAGCCCGCGGACTCCCGCCTTTCCTGATTTTTCACCGCCAGTTACCTCTCTGGACTGAGACGGACTCCCATGATTTCGGTCAACCACCTCACCTATTCCTATCCCCACTCGAAGCAACCGGTCCTGCTCGATGTCTCGTTTGAAATCGCCGAGGGAGAAATCTTCGGCTTCCTCGGACCATCGGGTGCCGGGAAAAGCACGACCCAGAAAATTTTTTACAAGGTTCTGGAGGACTACGGAGGCGAGGTCCAGGTTCGAGGCAAACCCTTAAAAAGCTGGGGAACTGATTATTTCGAGAACATTGGGGTCGGATTCGAACTCCCGAACCATTACCTGAAACTGACTGCCCGCGAAAACATGCAGCTCTTTTCCTCGTTTTACCGGAAGGAACGCCTGCTCGACGTCGAAGAACTCTTTGATGCCCTCGGACTTCTGGAACATATCGACCAACGGGTCGAGGAATTCTCCAAGGGGATGAAGATGCGTCTCAATTTCATCCGCGCCATTCTTCACAACCCAGACGTTCTTTTCTTCGACGAGCCGACATCCGGCCTTGACCCGGTCAACGCCCGAAAGGTCAAGGACGCCATCCTCAAACTCAAAAATCAGGGGAAAACGATTTTTGTCACCACTCACGACATGACCACGGCCGAGGAACTCTGTGACCGGGTTTCGTTTCTGGTGGAAGGCCAAATCCGGCTTACCGAAAGACCTTCGGTCCTTCGCAAAAAGTATGGCCGACATATCGTCAGGGTGGTTCTGCAGGATCAAAAAACGGCTGAATTTCCTCTGCAAGACCTTGCTGAAAACAGGGAATTTCTTGATTTCCTCTCCCATGGCGACATCCTGAGCATCAACTCGCTCGGGGCCTCCCTTGAGGAAGTCTTTATTCAGGTCACGGGGACGAGCCTCGCCCAATGAATTCCTTTTTCCGACTCGTGAAATGGCAACTTCTGATTTTTCAGAAAAACGGCCTGCTGTTGATGATTTTCGGAATTACCGCCTTCAATGTTGCACTCCTGTATTTCCTGAAGGCGGGACCTGGGATCGACCGGCTACTGGTTCTCCTGATTTACAACGACCCGGCCATCATCGGCTTCATTTTCATCGGATTTACCGTCATTTCGGAAAAAGATCAGGACGTTCTGTCACCGCTTTTCGCGACGCCATTGAATTTCCACCACTTCCTGTTGTCACGGATTTTTGTGCTTTCACTGCTCGGAACCATCGGGGCCTTGACCGTGGTTGTTTGCGCGAAGGGAATGTCCTTTCACCCGTTACACTTTTCAGTCGGGGCCTTCTCAACCTGTGTTTTGTTCTCGATTGCCGGCGTGTTTCTCGTCGGCAACACGTCGGAAATCCTGCATTTCCTTTTGCGCGGCATCCCGCTTCTGATCATCCTCAGCCTGCCGTTGCTCAATTACTACCGCTTAACCGATCTGGGGGTTTTCGAAGTTTTTCCGGTCCAGGGCGGCCTGAGTCTGATGGTCAATGCCTTTTCGACGTCGCCAAATTCAAAAGCGATCTATAGTGGACCCATACATTCGGACAGTCTAACAGGGTAGTTTAAGGTGGACCCGTGACCACCATGCGAAAACACTATACCGCCGCTTTCAAAGCCAAGGTCGTTCAGGAAATGCTGTCGGGCGAAAAATCCGTCAGCCAGATCTCCTCCGAACACGAAGTCCACCCCAATCAGCTTCGCCTCTGGAAGCAAACCGTCCTTGAAGGCATGGCCGGGCTGTTCGAACGCGCCGACCGCCACCTCGTCACCGCCGCCGAACACGAACAACAGGTCACCGATCTGTTCGCCGAAATCGGGCGTCTCTCCACGCAGGTCGCGTGGTTGAAAAAAAAATCTGGTCTCGACCCGAACGCGCGCTGAACGACAAGCCATGATCGAGTTCGACGACCAAACCTTTCCCGTCACGGTTCAAGCCGACCTGCTCGAATTGAACCGTTCCACCCTCTACTACCAGCCCGTACCCCCGTCCGCCGAGGAGGTCGCCATCAAAAACCGGATCGACCACATCTATACCGACTTCCCCTTTTACGGCTCGCGACGGATGTCGATTGCTCTCGCCGCCTTCGGACTTCACGTCAACCGCAAACAGGTTCAACGCCACATGCGCGAGATGGGAATCGAGGGAATTGCTCCCGGACCCAATACCAGTCGTCGAAATCACGCCCATCGCGTCCATCCATACCTCTTGCGCGAAATCACCGTCACCGCCCCGAATCAGGCCTGGGGCATCGACATCACCTACATCCGCCTCGCCCGCGGCTGGATGTACCTCGTCGCCATCATCGACTGGCATTCCCGTTTCATCGTCGCCTGGCAACTTGACGACTCCCTCGAAATGCCCTTCGTTCTCGAAACCGTTGACCGCGCTTTTCTCATCGCCGTCCCTGAGTTCTTCAACAGCGATCAGGGAAGCCATTTCACCAGTCCCCTCTACGTTGACCGCCTCATCGCCGTCAACGCCAAGGTCAGCATGGCCTCAAAGGGACGCGCCCTCGACAACATCCTCATCGAACGCTTCTGGAGAACCCTCAAATACGAGGACGTCTACCTCAACGATTACTCCTCCCCAGCCGTTGCCCGACAACGCATCGCCGCCTTCATCGAGTTCTACAACCACCGTCGCCCACATTCATCCCTCGAAAAACACCAAACCCCCGCCGAGGTCTACTTCAACCTCTCGACGCAACAACAACATCATCATCACCAAACCGCAGCCGAAAACCAAACCCACAAAGGAGTTTCTTCCACCTTAAAAAATGCCGTTTTTTTGTCTTGATTTACGGGTCCACTTCACATCTTGGAAGCGGGGAAGCGCAATCCGTCGGCGCGCACTCAACCTCATGAGCCAATTCCGCGTAACGACTTGCCGATTGCGGAGTAACCATGCCAACGTTCGTCATCAAACCATTATCCCTACTTTTGGGAAATGCCTTCGGAATTTTCAAATCCGTGACCGTTCCGCTCCAGACAACCACCGTGTGCCTGCCAGCGCCGAAGGCCTCCGCCATCGGTCAACTGGTTGTAGCCGCGATGCTGTCGCTGGGCGGATTTCTGCTCCTTGGCGTACTCTCCGGGAAAATTTCATCGCCGCTCGACACGGTCTGCACGATGGGGCCGTCCTGCCGGATGGACGGCGACCGGATGGCTCCCGACTGCCCGATGATGAAGGCGCGGCGGGTGGCGAAGCCGATGCCCGCGCTGCCGCC
>JBDRAL010000004.1:0-38342 GCA_039793685.1 Blastocatellia bacterium NZW_1522 | reverse complement strand
GTCTGGAGTCTGGAGTCGAGAGTCTGGAGTCAAAACAATCGGTACTTTGGGAATTTCTGCTCGCCGTAACCACCCGGACTCCTGACGCTCGACTCCAGACTTTAGACTGTCTTCCTGACTCCAGACTCTCGACTCCAGACTCCAGACTTTTTCTCAAGACTTTATGCTGACCGTTGGCTTGACCGGCGGAATCGCCGTCGGGAAATCGTTTGTATCCAGCGTGTTGCGTGAACTCGGGGCGCACGTTTTCGACGCCGACCAGATTGCGCGGGACGTCGTCGCGCCCGGCACGGACGGGCTGACGGACATCGTCGCGACCTTCGGCGAGGACGTTTTACTGCCCGACGGCACGCTCGACCGGCCGAAACTCGGCTCGATTGTCTTTGGAAACAATGAATTGCGGGAAAAGTTGAACGGGATCGTCCATCCGCGCGTCCACGCCGAGCAGGATCGACTGCTGCGCCGGGTACTGGAAACCGATCCGGACGGCATCGCCGTGGTGGACGCCGCCCTTTTAATTGAATCGGGCGGCTGGAAACGCTTCGACAAGGTCGTGGTGGTGTTCTGCCGACCTGAAATCCAGTTGGAACGCCTGATGAACCGCAACGGGTTCGACCGGGCCGAGGCCGAACGCCGCATCGCGTCTCAGATGCCGACCGAGGAAAAGCGCAAGTACGCCGATTTCGAAATCGACACCTCAAACGGCTTCGATGACACCCGCGCGCGGACGCAAGCCGTCTTTCAGGCGCTTCGGGAAACCAGATCGAAAAATCCCGCGGGCTGAAAAACCTTCCAACAAACCGGACTTGCGAAATTGTCGGCCAACGGGGGTTTCCGCCCCCGGCGTCCGGCAATTTTTTTCACTGGGGGTTTCTCCTTTGATTTCAAAAGGATGAAGCCAAGCAGTGGTGTTATCAGCAAAAAGGACCACAAGATATTGTTGACAGCCCTAAAGTGCGTGCTTAGAGTAGCCGACGTAAAACGGTAAAAACAAAGTTGTTATTTTCAACTTCGAACTCCCTGAAAACCGTTCATTTCAGTGGACTTAGAGCCGTTTTGCCTCTAAGCGGACAGTTCCGTCACGCAAAATTACCAGGGACAACCTGCCTTTCAGATTTGAGGGCATCGGAAACCTCACGCAACCCGACGCGAAAGATCAGGGGTCGTGTTGGCGTCCGCGAAAAACAACAATCCAGGAGACAAAAATGAGCACGATCGCGCAAGAAGCCACCGCCGCCGCCCGCCAGACCGACGCCCCGACCACAATGCGGGTGAAAAAACGCAACGGTTCGCTTGAGCCGGTGGATGTGAACAAGATCGTGCGCGCCGTCGGCCGGTGCAGCGCCGGCCTCTCCCAGTGCGACGCCATCCGCGTGGCGACCAAGACCATCGGCGGACTCTACGACGGGGCGACGACGACCGAACTCGACCGCCTTTCGATCAACACCGCCGCGTCGCTCATCGTCGAGGAACCGGAATATTCGCGCCTCGCCGCCCGCCTGCTCGCGACCTACATCGACAAGGAAGTCCAGAATCAGGAAATTCATTCCTTTTCGCAGTCCATCGCGATGGGCCAGAAAGTCGGCCTGATTGCCGACCGGATCGTCGAATTCGTCGCGGCAAATAGCCGCAAGCTCAACGACGCCATCGAGTCGGAGCGCAATAATCTCTTTGAATACTTCGGTTTGCGGACGGTGTACGACCGCTATTTGCTGAAGCACCCGACCGAGCGGTACGTCATCGAAACCCCGCAGTACTTCTTCATGCGCGTCGCCTGCGGCCTCGCCCGGACGGTCCATGAAGCCATCGACATCTATCGGCTGCTCTCTTCCCTCGAATACATGGCGAGCACGCCGACGCTGTTCAACTCCGGCACGCGCCACGAGCAGTTGTCGTCGTGTTTCCTGCTCGATTCGCCGGAAGACGAACTCGAATCCATCTACAAGAAGTACACCGACGTAGCGATGCTCTCGAAGTTCGCGGGCGGCATCGGTCTGGCGTACCACCGGATTCGCTCGAAGGGTTCGCTCATCAAGGGGACCAACGGCCACTCCAACGGCATCGTGCCGTGGCTGAAAACGCTCGATTCGTCGGTTGCGGCGGTCAATCAGTGCTTCGCGCCGGAAACGGTCGTTTTCACCGCCGAAGGTCCGAAATCCATCCGGGAAATCAAGCGCGGCGACCTCGTTCTCGGCAACAGCGGGCAGTATCGCCCGGTGCTGGAACACATGCGCTACTGGCAGAAGGACCGGATGGTCGAAATCCGCGTCAAGCACGCGGTCGAACCGGTCAAAGTCACCGCCGGTCACCCGATCTACGCCATTCCCGGCGTGCCGATGGAACAGTCCGTCGAACGCACGCTCGGCCAGCTTGATCGCGGCGTTTTCGAACCGAAGTGGGTCGAGGCGGGCGATTTGAAAAAAGGCGATTACGTCGCGCAGGTCATCCCGACGGAAGTCATTCCGGTCGAAGGACTTACCGAAGATGACGCGCGCATGTACGGCATTCTGCTCGGCGACGGTCACATGTCGAAGGACGGCTTCGAATGGGGCGTTTCAGGCAATCCGCAAAAAGATGAACATCTGAACTTCGTGCGCGAGTACCTGCGCGCCCGCGACGTCCACATGTGGGAAGCCGGTCGCGGCGAGTCGTACGTTCAAATCCGGTTCGCCTCGGGTCGCGGCGTGGTCCGCGAGGCCACCTCTGGCCGCATCGTCGGCGCGGGCGCGCCCACGCTTCCCTTCACATATGAAGATTTATACGACGCGAACGGCGAAAAGCGGATTTCGCGCCGTCTTTCGCACCTCCCGCCCGCGCAGACGCGCGCGCTCGTGAAGGGCCTGCTTGAAACCGACGGCGGCGTATCGCGCGGCAAGGAAGTTTACTTTACGAATACGTCCCGCGCGCTGGTCGAAGGCTTGCGCTACCAGTTGCTGCGGCTCGGCATTGCCGTTGCCGGTCAGTACCGCGAACGCGACACGACGCACACGGCCACCCGCCAGGACGGCTCGACGACCGAGTTTTCGGGCGTGACGAAGTGCTATGACCTGCGGATTCCGGCGGTCCCGGAAATCGCGGAACTCGTTGAATGCAAAGCGATTGCGAAGCGGAACTGGTTTGTCCGCCACGGCTACCTGTGGTCGCGGGTGAAGGAAACGAAGGAAATCCAGCCGGTGAGCGTCGTCCACGATCTCAAGGTTGACGCCGACGAAACCTATATGACCTCCGCCGCGCTCGCCCACAACGGCGGCAAGCGCAAGGGCGCGGCCTGCGTCTATCTCGAACCGTGGCACGCCGACATAGAAGCCTTCCTCGAACTGCGCGACAACACCGGCGACGAAGCCCGCCGGACGCATAACCTCAATCTTGCCAACTGGATACCGGACCTGTTCATGCAGCGCGTCGAAGCCGACGCGGAATGGTCGCTGTTCGATCCGAAAATCGTGCCGCACTTCCCCGACCTGTTCGGCAAGGAATTTGAAACCGCCTACCTCAAGGCCGAGGAAGACGGACTGGCGAGCAAGAAGGTCAAGGCCCGCGACCTCTACCAGCGGATGATGAAGACGCTCGCCCAGACCGGCAACGGCTGGATGACCTTCAAGGACGCCTCCAACACCAAGTGCAACCAGACGGCGCGGCCCGGCGCGGCGGTTCACCTCTCGAACCTCTGCACGGAAATCATCGAAGTCACGTCCAACAGCGAAACGGCCGTGTGCAACCTCGGCTCGATCAACCTCGCCAAGTACATCGTGGACGGCAAGTTCGACTTCGAAAAGCTCGCGCGCAACGTCCGCATCGCCGTCCGGCAGCTCGACCGGGTGATCGACATCAACTACTACCCGATTCCGCAGGCCGCGTCCTCCAACCAACGGTGGCGCCCGATCGGACTCGGCGTGATGGGCCTCCAGGACGCGCTGTTCCAGTTGCGGCTGGCGTTCGATTCGCCCGAAGCCCTCGCGCTCTCGACAAAGGTGCAGGAAGAAATCTATTTCCACGCCCTCACGACCTCGTGCGGACTGGCGGAGGAATTCGGCGCGCACCCGTCGTTCCCGGAAACCCGCGCGGCCAACGGCGACCTTCAGTTTGACCTCTGGGGCGTCACGCCGGAAGACACGACCCGCTGGGATGCGCTGCGTAACCGCATCAAGGAAAAGGGTTTGCGGAATTCGCTGATGATCGCCATCGCGCCGACCGCGACCATCGCCTCGATCTGCGGCTGCTACGAATCCATCGAGCCGCAGGTGTCGAACCTGTTCAAGCGCGAAACGCTCTCCGGCGACTTCCTGCAAATCAACCGCTACCTCGTGAACGACCTCAAGGCCATCGGTCTCTGGAACGAGGACATCCGCGCCAAGGTCAAACTCGCGGAAGGCTCGATTCAGAACATTGAGGAAATCCCGGCGGAAATCCGCAACCTCTACCGGACGGCGTGGGAACTGCCGATGCGCGCCCTGATCGACATGGCCGCCGCGCGTGGTGCCTTCATCGACCAGTCGCAGTCGCTCAACCTGTTCATGGAATCGCCGAGCATCGGAAAACTGTCGTCAATGTATATGTACGCGTGGAAAAAGGGCCTCAAGACGACGTACTACCTGCGGTCACGCCCGGCCACGAGCATCGCCAAGACGACGGTCACAGCCTCGGCTACCGTCGAAGCACCGAAAAAAGCCTATTCGGATGAAGAAGCGATTGCCTGCTCGCTGGAGAATCCCGAGAGTTGTGAAGCGTGTCAGTAGTCACTCGACACATTTGTTCATTGAAAACTTAGCTTTCCGTTAGGTTTTTCTTCGCCATAAAGGAGTATTCATGGCCAACAACAATAAACAAACATCACAAGAAATAGGTTCGCTTGCGGCTAGTGTTTTGAGTGATCCGAATTCCTCAAAGATTCAGAAACAACTTGCTGGATCTGCTCTCTCCCAAGCTCAATCCTCTAAACAAACTGGGTCGCAAGTGGAAGAGATCGCTTCAAAAGCTCTTTCCAGTCACAAATACAGCTCGACAACTAAGTCACTGGCGGGTTCAGTTCTCGCACAGTCAAACAAAAAGCGCTAATTTCTAAAGAGGCTAACCCACCTATATGGGTTAGCCTCTCTCCAAAAACAATATTTAGAAAGATTAAAAGGAAAATAAATTGGGCTATATTGGTTATGTTAGATTTTTCCCAGATGAAAACAGCTATGCACCTTTTGTTATTCGGGTTATTGAACCTCCTGGTTCTTTAAATCCAATTTTATACACCTCTGAAGGAAGAGGGTTTCCCAGAGAAGATTTGATTGTTTTTAAAACAGAAGAAGAAGCCTGGAAAGATTCATTAGATAGAATTAAAAAAGCCGCCTAAAACTTAAACAATTCTCACTTTATACCTGTGTCCCCTTCTAGCGAATCAACCATCCCCCACGACTCGCTTTTCAAGGAACTGATCACCACCTTCTTCTTTGAATTTCTGGAACTGTTCTCGCCCGCCGTTCTGGATGACCTTGATCGCGATTCGGTGGAATTTCTCCCGCAGGAAGCGTTCGCAGATTTGAACAAGGGCAAGAAGCGGGTGGTGGACATTCTGGTCAAGGCGAAGTTTCGCGGCGTGCCGACCTGCTTTCTGGTTCACGTCGAGGTGCAGGCGGCCCGCCGGGCGAATTTCGCCGAACGGATGTTTTTGTATTACGCGGTGCTTTACGCGAAGTACCGGTTGCCGATCTTTCCCATTGCGCTGTTTTCGTACGACAAGCCACGCACCGCCGAACCGGATCGGTTTAGTCTCACGCTGGCGAATTTCGAGGCGGTCCGGTTCAGCTTTCTCGCCATTCAACTCAATCGGATGGACTGGCGGGAATTTCTCGAACGTGAAAACCCGGTGGCGACGGCCCTGATGGCGAAGATGCGAATTGCGCCGGAAGACCGCCCGAAGGTAAAACTGGAATGCCTTCAAATGCTGCGGCGGCTTGGGCTGAATCCCGCGCGGGACGCGATGATCGCGCAGTTTATTGATGCGTACCTGCAACTCACGCCGGATGAAAAAACGGTTTTCAACGCCGAACTGGGCAAACTCGAACCGGAAGGGAGACAGAAAATGATGAAATACGTCACCACCTGGGAACGTGATGGCCGGCTTCAGGGCGAGCGGGAACTTGTACTGAAACAATTGGAGCGTCGCGTCGGTCGTGTTTCCCAAACTTCCGCCAAGCGTATCTCGCAATTGCCGATTGAAAGCATCGAGGAACTGGCCATTGCCCTGCTCGATTTTGAAAAACCGTCCGATTTGACGGCGTGGCTCAAGGCGAATGCCCCTGCCGCCGCCGCCTGATATTCAATAACCCCAACCATTACTGAGAATTATCGAAATTTCGTTCATTCAGGGTCACCTGAAGTCGTTTTGAGGAGTTTTGTCATCATGTTGCTCGATCCCGGCTTTAATTTGACGTTGCGTCCGATGAAGTACCCGCTCTTTTACGAGATGTACCGCAACGCCATCAAAAACACCTGGACGGTGGAGGAAGTCGATTTTTCAACCGACATCACCGACCTGCACTCGCGGATGTCCGACGCGGAGCGCCACCTGATCAACCGGCTGGTCGCGTTTTTCGCCACGGGCGATTCGATCGTCGGGAACAATCTGGTGCTGAATCTCTACAAACACATCAACGCGCCGGAAGCGCGGATGTATTTGTCGCGCCAGTTGTACGAGGAAGCGTTGCATGTACAGTTTTATCTGACGCTGCTCGACACCTACATTCCCGACCACAAGGAACGCGAAAAGGCGTTCGCGGCGGTCCACAACATTCCGTCCATCGCCCGCAAGGCGCAGTTCTGCCAGAAGTGGATCGACTCGATCTATCTGGTGGACGAACTGCACACGAAGGACGACCGGAAGAAATTCCTGCTCAACCTGATCTGCTTCGCGTCGTGCATCGAAGGGCTGTTTTTCTTCGCGGCGTTTGCGTACGTCTACTTTTTGCGCTCGAAGGGGCTGCTCAACGGCCTCGCCGCCGGGACCAACTGGGTGTTCCGCGACGAGAGCATGCACATGAGCTTCGCGTTCGAAGTGGTCAAGCAGGTGAAAGCCGAGGAGCCGGACCTGTTTGACGAAGACCTCGGCGAGCAGATCACGGCCATGATCAAGGACGCGGTGGACTGCGAAATGATGTTCGCCGACGACATCCTGAGCGGCGGCATCGCGGGCCTGTCGGCGACCGAAATGCGGCAGTACCTCGAATTCGTCGCCGATCAGCGGCTGGCGATGCTCGAACTGCCGAAGGTCTTCTACGCCAAGAACCCCTTCCCCTTCATGGAGTTGCAGGACGTTCAGGAACTGACCAACTTCTTCGAGCGGCGCGTCTCGGCCTATCAGGTGAGCGTCACCGGCGACGTGGCCTTCGACGAAGCGTTCTAAAAAAAACCTTCCAACCGGAAACCGGCGGGCGGGCTGAAAAGTTCGCCCGTTTTCTTTTCCGAAAGAAAACCGATGAACGCGGTGTTTCAGAAATACCGTGAAGTCACATGGAATTTTCGTCGATTTCACAATTCGGTCATTCACCCGCCGTACACCTCGGTTGAACCAACTCCCTCCGCCACCCTCGGCGGCGGGAGCCGACGGAAAAGACGCCACGAACCGTCACGTTCAATCGAATGGAAATCACCGGATTTCAAACCGTTCGACAGTCACTCCGGCGCACCCCGCGCCGCCAAACCCCGAATTTCGACATTTTCAGCCCTTTCGCGCTCCGCCGTGAAAGCCCCCGCTTGGATTCCGTTCGACGAATCGGATACAAGCGGGATGCCGTCTCCTTTCCGCTTTTACGTCGCGGCGCACTTCCCCCTCGGAGGAACTCGTCATGCAGATCGGTAAAGTCAAACTCGGTCCGGGATCAATCATCCTGCTGTTTCTCGTGATGCTTGGTCTGCTGTTCGTCGGCCTTCGCCAACTCGGTTTCGACCCGATTTCTTCACTCAAAAAATCCCCCGGAACCGCGGATGAACCGGCTTCAACGGGCGGCTCGACGACCGCGCCCGCCAACACCGTCCGCCTCAAGGGTTCGTCAGCCATCAACGGCCAGCTCGGTAAGGACCTCGCCCAAGCCTTCATGGCGGCCAATCCGGGCACGATTGTCCTCGTCGAATCGCAGGGGACCGGTCCGGGGATGGAATCGCTGCTGGGCGAACAGACCGAAATCGCCGCCGCCTCGCGCGCGGCCAACGAAAAGGAACTCGCCAAATTTAAGGAAAAGGGTTTTGACCTTGAAAGCCCCGACAGCGAACACGTCATCGGTTTCGACGCCATCGCCGTCGTGGTCAATCCCGCCAACCCGGTCGAACGGCTGACGAAACAGCAACTCGCCGACATTTTTACCGGAAAGACCAAAGACTGGTCGGCGGTGGGCGGCAAGGCCGGACCGATCAAGGTCATCCTTCGCCCGAAGGAACTCGGGGCCTATGAAGTTTTTCAGGAACTCGTTCTCGGCAAAGGAGTTGCCTTCACTTCGGACGGCGAGGAAATCAAGGAAAATCCGAAAGTCGCCGCGCGCGTCACTCAGGATACGGGCGCCATCGCGTTCGTCGCGCTGGGAGGCATCGGCGGCGCGAAAGCCCTCGAAATCGCCGCCGGAGCGGAAACCCGACCGGTCAAACCTTCGGAAACCACCATCCGCGACCAGAGTTACCTGCTGACCCGCAAGCTTTACCTGTACACCCGTGGCCGCCAGTCGGGACTGACCGGGAAATTCATCGAATTCGCGGTTAAAAAAGGCCAGGAAATGGTCGCGAACGCCGGTTTCGTCAATCTCTCGCTCAAATCCACGCCCGGCAGCGTCCCCGGCGGAGGACAGGGCGAGCGACTTTCGACCGACGTCCGGTTTCGTTCCGGCGGCACGGATGTCAACAGCCTCGCGGTTTATGATCTGACGCAGGCGCTCGAACGCTACTGCAATCAGTCCGGCAAGGTTCGCCTCATCGGCTATTCCGACAATCAGGGCGGAGACGCCGCCAACCGCGAACTTTCATTGAAACGCGCGCGTGCCGTGGCCGAACTGATGAAGCTCAAATGTCCCACGCTGGAAGTCGAACCCATCGGACAGGGTTCGGCCAGTCCCATCGGCGACAACTCGACCGAGGTCGGCCGCCTGATGAACCGTCGGGTCGAAATCTGGTTCATGCCCCGTTAAGGAAAGGAATCCGACAATGTTCAAATGCTTCCTTTCAATCCTGCTCGCCGGGGCGCTCCTGCCGACGGGTGGCGTTTTCGCCCAAAACATCATTCCGGGCAGTGAAACCCGGCGTCCCGCCAAACGCCAGCCGATAAAAAAGGCCGTTCCGACGAAGTTTTCCACCCCGCGCCTGATCGTGACGCTCGTGGTGGACCAGTTCCCGGCCCGTGTTTTTGAAAAGGTGGAAAACCGTGTCCCGGAATTTGCGCCCTTCCTGAAATCGGCGGCGGTGTTTGAAAATGCGCGCTATGGCCACGCCGCGACCTACACCGGCCCCGGCCACACGGTCATCGCAACCGGACGCTACGCCGAAAGCCACGGGATCACCGCCAACAAGTGGTTCAACCGCGCAAAATCCCGGAGCGAAGCGATTTTGTACGACGCCACCGCGCAGGTTTTCGAAAATCCCGAACCAACCATCGAGGATGAAACCTCGGGACGCAACCTTATCGGCGACACGGTCGGCGATCTCTGGCTGATGAAACATCCGGAATCGCGCGTCGTGTCGGTTGCCCTCAAGGAACGCGCCGCCATTGCGATGGCCGGGCACAAGGGCATGGCCTACTGGTTCAACGAAGGCAACGGCCGCTTCACGTCGAGCCGGGCCTACGCCACGGCGCTTCCCGAGTGGGTCAACGGTTTTAACGCCGGAAAACCCGCCGACCGGTTCTACGGGGCGACCTGGAACGAACCGACCGTGCCGGGACTGTTCGACGGTTGCCAGCCGGACGACTTCAAGTTCGAAACTGATTTGAAAATCCTCGGTCGCACCTTTCCCCACACGCTGAAAGACCCGATTACCGATGCGCCGGGTAAGGATTACTACGAGGCGCTGACCATGACACCGTCAGGAATCGACCTGACGTTCGAGTTTGTCCGGCAGGCGGTCGAAAAGGAACAACTCGGACGCCGAACCGACGCCAAAGGAAAACCGATCACGGATTTTCTTTACGTCAGCATCACCCCGACCGACCTCGTCGGCCATGCCTACGGCGCGGATTCGCACGAATCGGTCGCCATCACCTTCGCCGCGCTCACCAAAATCGGGGAGTTCGTGAAATGGCTCGACGGGAATTTCAAAACCGCTGAAACCACCGTCGTACTGACCGGCGATCACGGCTCGGCTTCCCTGCCCGAATGGCTCGCCGCAAACGGCGAAAAAGCCTTTCGAATCAAGAAGAAAACCGTCAAGGAGGCCATCGAGAAACGGCTCACCGAAAAATTCGGCAAACCGGCGGGCGGAAAATGGGTCACGGCGCTCGAAGATCCGAGCATCTTTTTCGATGAAACTTCGGTCAAGGCGGCGCTTGCCGCGGTCGGTCCCGAAGGCCGTCTCCGTCTCGAACGCGAGGCTGGTGAAGCCTGCAAGGAAATCCCCGGCGTCGGTTTTTACGTCACGCGCACGCGCCTGCTCGCGCTGCGCGAGGGCACATCCGGAAAACCGACACCCGAGGAAGCGATGACGCTCCGCTCGTTTCACCCGGACCGCTCCGGCGATCTGCTCATTTTCATGGCTCCGGGCAGCATCTGGGGCAAGTACGCCGAAAAGGACGCCGGGACCACTCACGGTTCACCCAACGACTACGACCGTCACGTTCCCCTCCTTATCCGCTCGCCGCGCTACGCCGCCGGACCGCATCCGGAAACCGTGGATATGGCAAGCGTCGGGCCGACCGTCGGCCAAATGGTCGGCATCTATCCGCGTGACGCGGCCGCCCAGCCGATTCCGGGCTACAAACCGAAGGGCAAATCCCGCTAAATCCTTCCTGAAAAATTGGGACAGTTTGTTTTTCACCACAAAGGCACAGAGAAATCACAGAGGTTCACAGAGAAGAAGAAAAACTCTGTGGTCCTCTGTGTGAACTCCGTGCCTCTGTGTTGAAAAAATGCCTCAAACTCGTGTGGTCTGTTGAAGACCGGACTCTTTCAAAACACCGAACCGGCCGGAAATTGAAGTTTTTCGCTTCACTTCCGGCTTTTTGCGTTTTCAAACCTTTCCACCGAACGGGGTTTCGTCCTATTTTCTGAATACCAATTCACTTTTCAAAGTTTAAACATCCCGATGACCAGACCCCGTGTCCTCGACCTCTGTCGTCTGCTTCCCGGTCCGCTCGCCGGACGCATGCTCGCCGACCTCGGTTTCGATGTCCTTCGCCTGCTTCCGCCAACCGGCGACATGGCGAAACTCATGTCGCCGAAGCTCCACGACTGGCTCGAAGAGGGCAAAAACGTCGAAACCGTCGATTTGAAAACACCTTCCGGCACGGATCGCCTCCGCGAACTGGTCAAGGATGCCGATATCCTCCTCGAAACCAACCGCCCGGGCGTGATGGAAAAGCTCGGGGTCGGCCCCGATGACCTCCGGGCGATCAACCCGAAGCTGACGTACGTCCGGGTCGCGGGCTATCGCGACGAACTCCACCACGAAGCGCCGGGCCACGACTTGACCTACCTTGCAGCGACCGGCATGCTCGGCCGGTTTGGCGAAGGCTGGAAACATCTTCAAATCGCCGATGGCACCGGCGCGCACTGGGCGGTCATCGCGGCGCTCGACGGACTCCGCAAGGGCGGCGGCTTTTATGAAGTTTATCTGGCGGAATCGGCCTTCGCGCTCGCCTACCCGCCCGCCGCCAAACTCGACGGTTCCATCGTCTGTTACGCTCTTTATCCGACCAAATCAGGTACGCTCGCGCTCGGCCTGCTTGAACCGCACCTCTGGCAGCGGTTTTGCGCCGCGCTTGGACGCGAACAATGGCTCGGAGCGGCGTTTTCGCCCGCCGACGATTCCAACCCGGTTTATCTCGAATTGAAATCCCTGCTTTCTCAAAAAACCGCCGACGAGTGGGAAAGCCTCGCGCTGACCGCCGGTTTTCCGGCCCGCGCGGTCCGTGACTACGCGGTCCCGGCCTCCGTCATCCCGTGGAAGGAAGTCCGCTAAACCTTACAATCCATTGCGCCTTTGCGCCCTGGCGTCTTTGCGTTCCTGAACAAAGGAGAACCAATGTCAACCAACCAATGGCATCACTACCGGACCTGCAACCTGTGCGAGGCGATGTGCGGACTCGACTTCACGATGAACGGCGATGAAATCGTCCGGATTGACGGCGACAAGGACGACGAATTCAGCCGGGGCCACATCTGCCCGAAGGCGGTCGCGCTTCAGGACCTCCACAACGATCCGAACCGGCTGAAATACCCCGTCCGGCGGACGGCGACCGGCTGGCAGCGCATCGGTTGGGACGAAGCCTTTGATGAAGTCGCCACCAAATTCCGCGAAATTCAGAAAAAGTACGGCAACAACGCCCTCGGCGCATACCACGGGAATCCGGCCGTTCATAACGTCGGCACGCTGCTGCATTACCCGAACCTGCTGCGCGCCCTGCGGACGAAAAACATCTACTCGGCCAGTTCGGTTGACCAGTTGCCGCACATGCTCGTGGCCTACGGAATGTTCGGCCATCAGTTGTTCATGCCGATTCCCGACATTGACCGAACCGATTTCTTCCTCGTGATGGGCGCGAACCCGGCGGTGTCGAACGGCAGCCTCATGTCCGCGCCGGACGTCGCCAACCGCATCAAGGAAATCCGCGAGCGCGGCGGAAAGATCATCGTCATCGACCCCCGCCGTACGGAAACCGCGAAACTGGCCGACACGCATTACTTCATCCGCCCCGGTTCGGACGTTTTCGTTCTCCTCGCGCTTTTAAACGTGGTTTTTACTGAAAATCTCGTCAAAAACGGAAAACTGACGACGATTTCCGACGGACTGGAGCAGGTTCGCGAACTGGTGAAGGACTTCACCCCCGCCGCCGTGGCCGACATCACCGGAATTGCCGCCGCCGACATTTCAAAACTGGCGCGGGAATTCGCCGCCGCGAAATCGGCCATCTGTTACGGGCGAATGGGTCTTTCGACGCAGGAATTCGGCACGGTCTGTCAGTGGCTCATTAACGTGTTCAACATCGTCACCGGCAATCTCGACCGTCCGGGCGGGGCGATGTTTGCGCAACCGGCGATTGATCCGCTCTCGCAGCACCCGGCGGGACATTTCGCGGTCTGGAAAACCCGCCTCCGCGGACTTCCCGAATTCGCCGGTGAACTTCCCGTCGCCGCGCTGGCCGAGGAAATCCTGACGCCCGGTAAAGGCCAGATTCGCGCCTTGCTCACCAACGCGGGCAATCCGGTGATCTCGACGCCGAACGGAAAGCAGCTCGACCAGGCCCTTGGAACGCTTGAGTTTATGGCGTCGGTGGATTTCTACATCAATGAAACCACGCGCCACGCCCACATCATCCTGCCGCCGACCGGCCAACTCGAACACGGCAACTACGACATCATCTTTCATCAGTTGGCGATCCGGAATACGACCAAGTATTCCCCGGCGCTCTACGCGCCTGCGCCCGACACGCGCCACGACTGGCAGATTTTCCTCGAACTGGAAGCCCGGCTGAAAAGCGGGACGCTCGCCGACACGCTCAAGGCGCAGCTTCGCAAAGGCGTGATGATGGGCCTCGGCATCGAGGGGATGCTCGACATCGGGCTGAGAAACGGGCCGTACGGCGCGGGTTTCAACCCGATCGGAACTGGTTTGAACTTCGAAAAGGTCAAAAACGCGCCCCACGGCATTGACCTCGGGGCCATGACGCCCGCCCTTCCCGACCGGCTTTTTACCGAAAACAAACGTATCGCCCTCGCCCCTGAACTGTTCACGAAGGACCTCGAACGGGTGAAGGAAAAACTGGCGACGACGCCTCCGAAGAACGGCGACGGCCTGCTGCTCATCGGACGCCGCCACCTCCGCAGCAATAATTCCTGGATGCACAACAGCGAACGCCTCGTGAAAGGCAAGGAACGCTGCACCCTGCTCATCAATCCGAAAGACGCCGAAACCCGGAAAATCACCGACGGACAGAAAGTAAAACTTTCATCGCGCGTCGGTACGGTCGAGGCCATCGCCGAAATCACCGATGAAATGATGCCCGGCGTGGTCAGCCTCCCGCACGGCTGGGGACACGACCGTCCCGGCGTCGAACTCGATATCGCCAAAAAACACGGCGGCGTCAGCGTCAACGACGTGACCGACGAGCAATTCCTCGACCAACTTAGCGGAAACGCGGTGCTGAACGGCGTTCCCGTCACCGTCACCGTTTGAGAAGGTGTCGGATACCGCAAAATCGGTAGCCTGACCGTAAGGGAGGGCTGCTCCTACAAAAAACAAACCGGCGGCGAGGTCGAAACCCCGCCGCCGGTCGTTTTTTCTACCCGATTCGAGTTCAGTAAATCGCGAAATCGAACCGTTCCTGATGGATGAGCGGGTCGCTCTGGAGCGAGACTTCCATCCCGAAATAGTCGTTGACCTCAAGCCAGACCTGCCGTTCGGCGCCGCGCAGCGCTTCGGCCACCACCGGGTTGACCCGGAGGGTGATTTCGCTGTGGCGTTCGCCGGCCATGTCGCCGGAGAGACTCCGCGCCTGCGCGAGGATTTCGTAGCACACGGTCTGCGCCGACTTGATCTGGCCGCTGCCGCCGCAGTAATGGCACGGCTCGCTGAGCGTCCGTTCGAGGCTCTGGCGGACGCGCTTGCGGGTGACCGCCACCAGTCCGAAGTCGTTGAACTGGGTGATCTTCGACGGCGACCGGTCGGACTTCATCGCCTGTTCGAGCACCTGCATCACCTTCTGGCGATTCCGGCGATCTTCCATGTCGATGAAATCGAGCACGATGATGCCGCCGAGGTCGCGCAGACGAATCTGGCGAACAATTTCGGACGCCGCCTCGATGTTGGTCCGGGTGATGGTGTCTTCGAGCCGGTTGGACCGTCCGACGAACTTCCCGGTGTTGACGTCGATGGCGACGAGCGCTTCCGTCTGGTTGATGACGATGAAACCGCCCGACTTGAGCCATACGCGGGGCTTGAGGGCCGCGTCGATTTCCGGCTGGACGTTGTATTCCTCGAAAATCGGCTTCCGGCGGGTGTAGAGCTTCACGCGGTTGACCAGCTTGGGCTGGAACCGGTTGATGAAGTCCACAATCCGGGTGTATTCCTCTTCGTTATCCACCCGAATCGACATGAAATCGCTCGACATGTGGTCGCGCAGCAACCGCTGGACGAGGTCGAGTTCGCGGCACAGGACGGTTCCGGGACGGGTCGTTTCCGACCGCTTCCGGATGTCGCGCCAAGTCCGCGCGAGGTAAAGCATGTCGTCACAGAGTTCCTGTTCGGTGTGACCTTCACAGGCCGTCCGGACGATGAACCCGCCCTGCACGCCTTCCCGCTCGCGAAGCATCTGCATCGTCTTCTTCAGACGGATGCGTTCCTGTTCGGTCGAAACCTTCCGAGACACGCCGATGTGGTTGATGGTCGGCATGTACACCAGATAACGGCCCGGCAACGCGACATAAGAGGTAATCCGCGCGCCTTTCAGGCCAATCGGTTCCTTCGCGATCTGGACGATGATTTCCTGACCTTCGCGAAGCAGATCCGCGATCCCGAGTTGGCGGCGCGGTTCACGGGGCTCGCGATTTTCACGGTTTTCGCGATTGTCCCGGTTTTCACGATTTTCACGGTTGTCGCGGTTTTCGCGGTTTTCGCGGTTTTCGCGCGGCGGACGATTGTCCTTGTTTTCGCGCGGCTCACGCGGCTCGCGCGGTTCACGCGATTCCCGGTTTTCACGAGGTTCCCGCGGCTCGCGCGGTTCACGCGGCGGGCGACCTTCACGGATCACCGGCGTCGGAACCGGAATCTCGGAAACGTCCTCCACTGCGATCACGGGAGACGCTTCCTCTACGGCGGCGAGAATTTCCTCGGCGATTTCCTCAACTTCGGCGTCGCCGACCGGAACTTCCGACGTGTCCTCCGGCGTCACCGACGCATCGGTTTCGTCACCGGACGATTCCCCGTTGCCGTTCGGGCCACGGCCGCGACGACGGCCGCGACGACCGCGACGGGCGGCGAATTCCGGATTCGCATCACGAACTTCCAATTCCGCGGCGCCGTCCGCCGGAACTTCTTCCGTGACTTCCGGTTCAACCGTCTCAGCCACGACTTCCGCCGGTTCGGATTCCTGGGTCACCTTTTCGTACGAAATGACCACTGGTTCTCCGGCGTCTTCTTCATCGGGCGCGTCGGTGACAGCTTCAAACTTTGGCTCATCTGCCGGGGTGGTGGAAATTTCGTCGATGCGGGTCTGCTCAATGATCTTTTCCTGAATCAGCGCTTCCTTGAGCAGTTCGGAAGCCTCATTCGGGAACTCGGAATCGTCGTCCTCGATCCGCTCGTAGACCACCGGCTCGGCGGGAGCGGCAACTTCTTCCTCGCCCTTCTTTTTGCGACGGGCAGGCTTCTTTTTCTCCTCGACCGGCGCGGTTTCCTTCTTCTTTCCGCGACGACCGCGCTTCGGCTCCTCGGCTTCCGGTTCGACGACTTCAAGTACGGGGGCGGCGGCAACCGGCTCATCAGGAACCACATCGTCATCTTCGACCCGCTCAAACACCGGACCGTCAGCGGCCAGCAGCGAGTTCAACAGCGGAGTTTCAAGCACCACGGGCGTTTCATCCGCCGTCGGAGTCGCCGTTTCGGTCACGGCTTCAACCGGTTCAGCCACGGGTTTCACTGGCCCGGCAGATTCATCCTCGGGGGCCGGACGGCGTCCCGAAACCCGATCCTGCCGACGTTCACCCCGGTCACGGTCACGATCCCGGTCGCGCCGACGCTCTTCGTTGTCGCGCTTGCCGCCTTCCCGTTCACGCTCCGGACGTCGTTCCTCGTTTTCCCGTTTTCCGCCCTCGGAATCGCGCTCGGCGGGTCGGCGATTTTCGTTGTCACGCTTCCCGGTTTCCCGGTCACGCTCGGGGCGACGCTCTTCATTTTCGCGTTTTCCACCCGATTCGCGTTCCGGACGCGATTGTTTTCCGGAATCCCCGGCGGGCGTCATGTCGAGGTCGTCACCAAGTTCTTCCTCGTCGAAGAAGTCCGAAACGTACAGAAAAGCGTCACGTTCAAGACCGATGTCAACGAACGCGGATTGCATGCCCGGAAGAACTTTCCGGACTTTCCCCTTGTAGATATTGCCGACGACGGCTTTGGTTTCGTCGGCCCGTTCCACATAAAACTCGACGACGACCCCGTCTTCGAGGATGGCGACCCGCTTTTCGTGAGCGTTCGCGCTGATAATCATCTCTTTGTTCATAATTGAAGCATTTCCTTCGGAACCCCGGCACGGGGTTGTCGATACACTGATGCTGTACCCGTTTTCGCGATTTCGGGCAGAAGCCAGTCCTTCGAAGTCGACGTGGAAAAAACCACGCCGCCAGAAGACGGCCGTTCACGGATGGCGGCCCCGTGCGATCGCGTTTTTGAAGAAGGAAAAGCGGGAGCGTGAGGAAGAAAGAATCAGTAAGAAACTGACGACCGAATCATTGATGGTTGCTTCTCCGGGTTCCGCACTCGTAAGCGCTCACACCCGAACGTCGTTTCGATGTCGCTCGAACCGACGGGTTCGCCCCGTTTCCGGAGCCACCGTCGCGCACCAATGGCGGGCGCAGCCTGTAATCTCTTTTCAAAGACGCGTCGATTGCGACGCGCTCTTTCTTTTCTCAGTTGACGAACCGCTGTTGATAAACGTTCGCCACCAAACCCAGACAGGTGAAGGTCATCAGAAGCGATGAACCGCCCGCGCTGAGCAACGGTAACGGGATTCCCATAATCGGGACCAGTCCCACGACCATTCCGATGTTGATGACGGTGTGAAACGCCAGCAGCGTCATGTATCCCGCGAGAACCAGCATTCCAAAACGTTCCCGCGCCTGACCGGCAACTTGGCCCGAGTGTAATATGACGAAAAGGTAGAGCGCAAGCGTGAGCAGACAGCCCGCCAGTCCCAACTCCTCACCAATCACCGAGCCGATGAAATCCGAATGGTTCTCGGGAACGAACCCTCCCTGGCTTTGCGTTCCCTTGGCCACTCCTTTTCCGAAGACCCCGCCGGACCCGACGGCAATCATGGATTGCAGTGTCTGATACCCGAAGCCTTCGCGGGTCGTCCGGTCCTGAAGTTTTTCCGGATTGAAAATGGCGTTCCAGGTGACGTTGATGCGATCCCGCTGGTACTGCTTCAACCGCGGTTCGACCACAAACTTGAACGCCAGCGGCGCCACCAGCAACGCACCGATGACGCCGACCGTCACCAGCCGGGCATTCAGTCCGCTTAAAAACAGCATTACCGCCAGCACCGGGAAAAACGTCAGCGCCGTTCCGGTATCCGGCTCACGCATGATCAATGCGACCGGTAACGCAACCAGACCACAGGCAATCAGGAATTGACGCAGCGTCAGATTTCCCCGAGGAAGCGGCTGCAATACCCGCGCAAGCATGAGAATGGTCGCCAGTTTGGCAAATTCCGACGGCTGGAGCGTCCCGAGCGGTCCGATACGAATCCAGCATCGCTGCCCGTTGATCTTGACGCCAATGACGAGTACCAGAACCAGCAGAAACATCGTCAAACCGTAAAAATACGGGGCAATGTCGCTGATTCGCTGAAAGTTTGCCCGGGAAACCAGAAAGAAGACGATGAATCCGATGATGCACCAGATCAGTTGGCGGAACCAGTGAAACTGATAAAGCCCCTGGTTCATTCCAATCTGGGTACTGCGCAGTTCAAGAATGCTGATTCCGCAGATCAGGGCCACGGCCCCGGCCAGCCACCAGTCGAAATCACGAAGTGAGCGTTGCGGCATGAGAAACTCGCTTTAGTTCGCCGAAGCCGGTCTGGGCGGGACCGGTTTTCCGGAATCAGACTTCTTTTCGTCGTTCCCGGCAAGTACGGCCGGCAACCCCTTCTTTTTCCTCAGATACGCCTCGAACACCGCCTTGATGTTCGGCGCGGAAGCCTTCCCGCCGAATCCGCCGTGCTCGACCAGCGAAATTCCCGCAATTTCGGGCTTCTCACGGGGACCGAACGCCACGAACCACGAATGGTCGCGTTCCTCCACGTTACTGCTGTTGTTGTTGACGATCTTGCTGACCACCTGCGCCGTACCGGTCTTCCCGCACATTTCGAAACCCGATTCGTCATGAATCGCCGACGCCGACGCCGTTCCACCCGAGTTCACGGCCCCCCACATCCCTTGAATCAGGGCGTCCCAGTAGGAGGCAGGCAACTCGATCCGTTTCAACTTGTCATTGAAGCGGACTGCCGGGGCATCCTTGGTGGCCCGCGCTTCGAGAAGAAAATGCGGTGTATGAAACTCGCCACGCATGCCGAATCCCGCCGTCGCCCGGAGCAGTTGAATCGGGGTCGGGCGAACACCCGCCTGGCCAATCGAGGCATAAACCGAATCGGCATCGGTCCATTTCATCTGTTCCGGTGTGGCATTTGGCATCATCCGTCGCATGGTGGCGATTTTCAGCTCAAGACTCGGAATGTACCCCTTGAATTCATTCGGGAGGTCTATCCCGGTGTATTCGCCCATCCCGATTTCAGATCCCCAGTGTTTCAGGTTGTCGAGACCGAGCTTGATGCCGAGCCGGTAGTAGTAACCGTCACAGGACTTGGTGATCGCCAGCGGGAGTTGCGGGGCACCGTGGTTTCCCATGCACCGGACATGTCGTCCGCCGACACTGATCCCGCCGCCGCAGACGATGTTGTCGGTCGGTGTCAGCACCCCGGCCTTCATCGCCGCCACGGACATAATCAGCTTCCAGGTGGAACCGGGCGGATAAACGTCCTGAATGGCCCGGTTGCGGAGCGGTTTGTGCTTGTCGAGCGCGTATTTGGCGTAGTCCTGCCGGGAAATGCCATCGGCGAACAGATTCGGGTCGTATCCGGGACGCGAGGCCAGAACCAGCATTTCACCGTTGCGGGGGTCCATGATGCCGATGGTTCCGTCGAGTTTGCGGTTGTTGAGCTGCTCTTCAGCCACCATCTGGAGGTCCATGTCGAGGGTGGTGACGATATCCTGCCCGGGCACCGGAGGCACCCGCTCGATTTCACGCACGAACCGCCCCCGGCTGTCCACGATAATCCGGCGGTAGCCTTCCTTCCCCATCAACAGCTTGTTGTACATCTTTTCAAGCCCGGCTTGTCCGATTTTGTCGCCCGGATTGCAGTAGGCGGCAAACTCCGGCTTTTTCAACTGGGCTTCGCTGATTTCGGTGACATATCCCAGAACGTGGCAGGCGATTTCGCCATAGGGATATTTCCGTTGCGGCTGGAGTTCGATGAGAAATTCCGGATGCTCAAAGCCGATGACGGAAATTTTGGCCCGATCTTCGTCCGTGATATTCGCCTTGACCTCGACCGGACGGGTTTTCGCCGCCGATGATTTGAGTTGCTGGCGGGCGAACTCGGTCGGAACACCGAACTGTTCCGACAATAGCCGAAGCGTCTCGGCTTCGTTCCGGATGTCCTCGCGATTCAACATCAGGCTGAAGGTGGGACGGCTGTCCACGAGGACTTTCCCGTTGCGGTCGAGAATGTTGCCGCGCGGAGCCGGAATCGGAATCCGGCGCTCCCGGTTATTCTCGGCCTGCTTGACGTAGGATTCGTTCTGAACGACCTGCATGTTCCAGAACCGCAGGCCGAGCACGGCAAAAGCCCCGACGATCAGCGCCTGAATAATCAGTAACCGAATCCGCGGGTTAAAGCCTTGCTGCGAGGACGGAGAAAGAAAATTCGGCGACATGGAAAAACAGTGGTCAGTAGTCAGTGGTCAGCAGTCAGTGGTTAGCAGTTAGTGATCGAAGGTTAGTAGTAGCGCCTTGGCCCGGTTCAGCGGTTGAAAGGGGGTTGGGAGAAGCGGAATTGGTGACTGGCCGCTCGAACTTGAAACCGCCGCGGCGTCACTGACGACTGGCCAATAGCGACTGACCACTAGAAGGCGCGGGGTTCGATGGCCTGTCCGGACCCCCGGACGGCAAGCCATTTTCCGAGCGTCCGGTCAAACAGCCAGAAAAGCGGAATCGCGACGAGCACGTTGGCGACCAGTTGAACCAGAGCCACCCGGACGATGTCACGAAAACTTGTGGCTTTTGATTGAAGCCCGAAAAAGTAAAGAAAATAGACGTAGAGAAGCGAGTTCACGATGGAACACAGCGGAAGAACCAGGAACCGGACCGGCTTCGAATCGAGCGAAAACTTGACGCTGACCGTCGCCAGCAGAAAACCGATGACGGTTTTCGGAAATCCGCTCGCGCCATACAGCGCACCGTAAGCAAAATCCTGTGCCAGCCCTCCGGTCATGCCGATGATGGATGCCCGAATGGCATGCGGCTGAACCCCGACGAAGACGGTCAGTATCAGCATGAAGTCGACGAACTGGAAGTAGTGCCCGACTTTCGGAATCCGCACCAGCAGCGTTTGAAGGAGCAGACAGAAAAACATGGCCACAACCACGCGGACCGTCGGATTGGAATCCGAGGCGAGCGCGGCGGACGCCGCGGCGGGGCGACGTCTGAAATAGGTGCTTCTCATTACATAATCCATTGCGATTCCTGCCGACCGCCGGTAAGCGACCGCGAACTACCTGGTTTTGCGCGGAGCAGGTTCGGGTTTGACGTTTTCCTCCACCTTCACCCGAACCGGAGGGGGGAGGACAAGCACTTCTTCAAGCCGGTCAATCGGGGCCGAAGGTTTCACGGAAATCTGGTGGAGCGTAGCGCCGGACCCGATCAGAACCTGCGAAACCGTCCCGATAAGGACGCCCTTGGGGTAGATTCCGTCGAGACCGCTCGTCAGAACCTGTTCTCCGACTTTCACTTCATTGAGTCCGGAGATGCTGTCGAGCCGACAGAATTCCCCGTTCTGGCCACGGATTTCGCCATTGGCCCGCGAGTTGGCCAGCATCGCGCCGAGTCCCGCGTTTCCGTCGGTGATGACCTGTACGATGGCCGCCGTCGGCCCGAGGGAAATCACCCGTCCAACCACCCCCTGCGGCGTGATGACCGGGGAATTCAGCGAAACGCCATCCATCGACCCCTTGTCGATGGTCACCTGACGAAACCACGGGGTTCCCTCGCCCCCGATGACGTTGGCCGCCACCGTGGCGGAGGGGAGCGAGGTTTTCAGGTTGAGAATTTCGCGCAAACGCCGACCGTCAACCGCTTCTTCGTCCTTTTTCAGAAGCTCGATTTTCAGGCGGGCGTTCTCGTCCTTGAGGAATTCGTTTTCCCGCCGCGCCCCGACCAGATTGAAATAGCCGTTCCACAAACCACCGATGCCGCCGAAAATAAAGGCCGAAGCCTTTTGAAACGGGTAAAGCACCGTAATCAAGGCGGTTCGCGGAATCGACTGATTCAGCGCACGCGAACGGGCATGCACCGACATCAGCAAAAACTGACCGACCAGCAGGGCGACAAAAAGGATCGCCGCCCGCCGGCCGGGTTCGATTTTTCGAAATGGGGTAAAACTTGTGGGCACGAAACGCCTCAATTCGGATTCGTGTAGCTGCCGTAGGCTCCCTCGAGACTGACCCGCTTGAGCAATTCGAAATCACCGAGCATTTTGCCCGTACCAAGCACCACGGAAGAAAGCGGATTCTCCGCCAGCGTGACCGGAACGCGTGTTTCCTTCATGAGCAGGCGGTCGAGGCCCTTGAGCAAGGCTCCGCCGCCCGTCAGGACGATTCCACGGTCGGCGATGTCGGCGGAAAGCTCCGGCGGCGTCCGTTCAAGCGCCACGCGAACCGCGTTGACGATGGTCGTGACCGGATCGGCCATGGCTTCCCGAACTTCCTCGTCGGAAATGGCAATCGTCTTCGGAATCCCTTCAATCAGGTCGCGACCACGGATCTCCATGGTCAGCCGTTCTTCAAGCCGGTAGGCCGAACCGAGTTCAATCTTGATCTGCTCGGCGGTCCGTTCGCCGATGAGCAGGTTGTATTTGCGCTTGATGAACTGTGAAATCGCTTCGTCGAGTTCGTTTCCGGCGACCCGGACCGCCCGGGAATACACGATGCCCGAAAGGGAGATGACGGCGATGTCGGTCGTTCCCCCGCCGATGTCCACGATCATGTTGCCGTAGGGTTCGGTAATCGGCAGCCCCGCCCCGATGGCGGCGGCCATGGCTTCTTCCACGAGATAAACTTCGGCGGCGCGGGCGCGATAGGCCGCGTCCTTCACGGCGCGAAGTTCGACCTGCGTGATTTCACCTGGAACGCCGATAACCACGCGCGGCGAAACCCACGACTTGCCGTTGTGGGCCTTCTTGATGAAGTGCTGGAGCATTTTCTCCGTCACTTCGAAGTCGGCGATCACGCCGTCCTTCATCGGCCGGATGGCCACGATGTTGCCCGGCGTCCGGCCGAGCATTTCCTTGGCTTCCTTACCGACGGCTTCGACCTTGTGAGTGACCTTGTTGATGGCCACGATGGACGGTTCGCTGACGACGATTCCACGCCCCTTGGCATAGACGAGCGTGTTGGCCGTCCCCAGGTCGATGGCAAGATCGTTCGAGAAATAATTGAAAACAGAACGGAACTTCATGAATTTTCCGGGAAAAGAAGACGATTGGGATGAGGGATGGAGAAGAACCGCCGGAAGCAGTAGCGGAACCGTCTGGTCGGCTCTTGACTGAAAAAATCCGAGCCTCAAAGTTCGTTCACTTTTTCAACGTTGTCAAGAAACGTTCGGCGGGATTTTTAACTTTTTCACTGAGAATTTGTGAAAAGTGGTCAGCGACTGAGGGTTTTCTGGCCGACCCGACCGTAGGAGTCCCGGGCTTCGACGAGGAAACTACGCCCCGGAATGGTCGCCGAGAATTTGCCGTCCCCGTCAACCGGTACAGCGCGACCATTGATTTTGAGCTGAACCCCCGGCTCGGTTCGTCCCGTGATGGAACAGATCCCGGCCGCAATCCGCGAAACATTGGTTTCCCCAATGTAGATTGGCTGGGCGGAACTGCTCATGTTCTGCCGGGAAATCAGCGTCAGATGACTTTCCTCGCTCCAGGCGCCTTCGCGGCCATCTCTGCCGATAGCCTGCACCCGCCAGTAGTAGGAACCGTTGAGCGAATTCACCAGCCACGGAAAATTCGGCTGATCGGTCACCTTCTCGAACAGAAGGGCCTTGTCCAGGAAATACTGCGAATCGGCCACCTGAAGGCGATAGGCCGCGGCTTCCGGAACCGTGCCCCATGAAAAGGAAATCTGGGAAGCCTTGCCCAGATCAAGGGCGATGGTGGTGGAATTGTCGGGGGCTTTCAGAGGAGGCGAATTCAGAATGACCTCCTGCCCGACTTTGCGGTCCTTCTGGTATTGCACCGAGGTGTTCTTGTTGATGACTTCGGTGATGCCCTTCGCGTTGGTGCTTTCCACCCCGCCGCGCTCGACGTTCACCCGAATGTTCTCGCCTCGGACATCCACTCCGGCGTTCGAGTTCTGCGCCACCCGGATTGTCAGATCGTCCTTAACCTTGACGATATTCACATCTTCGGAGGTGGTCTGGCTGCTAGTCGAAATCGTCAACTGCCCGCCTTCCAGCTTGTTGCGGACGGTTTTTTGGCCGGTCTTGGAATTTTCGGCGTTTTCCTGAATGAGTACCGTCGAATCGGCCTTCATCTTCAGGACGCTGCGGTCAACGTACTGGATCACCGCCGACGCATCACCCGAGGTAATCACCGTATCGCCCGGTTCAAGGAGAATTCCGGTGAACGCGGTTTCGTTCCGGTTGGTTTTCGACCGGTGGACGGTCACATTCCCCACGACCTGAACCAGTCGGGCACCTTCATTCTTCATTTGTCCGGAAATGGCTTCGCCATACCGTTTCCACGCATAAACACCACCCAAAAACAGAAGGATGGCAAGCACGGTCCCGATAATCTGGTAGAACGTCCGCCGCGAGATGACGTACCAGTCGAGGAACTGGCGACGCACCTTGGCGTTTCCTTTTGTATTTCGGGTGACGTTCTGGCCGTACATGAGGATTCGGGCCTCTTTACCTGACCGCGCAAAAATGACGAATGAAAAAATGTGAATCCAGTCCACGCTACCACAGCGATTCAGGGAAAATCAAAAAACGCCGGCGCAGGCAGTGAAATCACAGTTGTTTCATCTATTTTTCTATGACCGGATCGGCAGCCGAAGCCCGGCCTCCACCCTTGTCCGCGCCGTGAAGCGCACCGGTCTGGTCAATGTAGTAGGAGAATGTCCCCGTCCGGGGGTAATCCGAAGGTGTCGAGTAGCAGGAAAACTCGTTTTCCACCCCTTCACATGAAAACTGCGAAGTTTTCTCGCTGGAAGGGTTTACGGAAAGTCCCCCGGATTCGACCATGTCGGCCAGCGAACCGAATTTTCCGGTCATGGCACGATGGGACTCCTCCGCCCGCGCCAGCGACCTCATCGAGGCTTCGGTTGCGCCGTCGCGCGCCTTCTGGCTTGCCGCCACCACCACTTTATCCGGCTTTTCATTTTCCTTGCACCCCGGTGAAACCCCACCGGCCAAGATGAGGAGTCCGAAAAGAACAACGCCACTTTTTTTCATGTCATTTCCTCGCCGCCGGACCTGCCGTCGGCATCAGGCGGCCTGGGAATTTGGATCATCGTGAAGATTGGCGGAAACCGTTGCTTCCGCCACTGGAAATTCAAGAATGAAAACCGCTCCGCGGGGGGAGTTCGGCTCGTAGCGAATGCGGCCATGATGATCGGCCACGATGTGGCTGACAATGGCCAGCCCGAGGCCGGTCCCACGTTCGCGGGTTGAAAAGTAAGGCTCGAAAAGACGATCCCGGGCATTCGGGGGAATCCCGCTGCCGGTATCCGCAACCCGGAGCCACGCCACTTCCCCGTCCGGATCGAACCCCGTGGACACGGCGATGGTCCCGCTCGGGACGAACGCCTCGGAATCTTCCCCGATGGCGTGAAAGGCATTGTCGATCAGGTTGACCAGACACCGCTTCATCTGCTCGGAGTCGAGCGTCAGATTAGGCAGATTGGGGTCGAGGCGGGTTTCAAGCCGGATGTCGCCCAGACGTTCGGCGTAAAGGACAACCGTTTTTTCGACGATTTCATTGAGGGAAACGGCCTCCGGACGCGCATCGGGCAATTTCGCGAACCGGGAAAACTCGTCCACCATCCGCTGAAGCGTTCCAACTTCCTGTTCGATAATCGAGGTACATTCCGCCACCGTGTCCATCAGTTTTGGGGAGGCCAGGCCGGAACGGGCGACGTTCCGCTGGATGCGTTCGGCCGAAAGCTGAATCGGAGTCAGCGGATTCTTGATTTCGTGAGCCATGCGCCGGGCGACTTCGCTCCAGACGGCGCTTCGCTGGGCCTGAATCAGCGGAGAAAGATCTTCCATCATCAGAACCGTACCGGAAAAACGCCCATCGTTGTCGCGAAGCGCGGTCCCGGTAATGGCGATGTGAAAGTTTTCACGGGTCGGGACCCGGAGTTCGACCTCAACGGTGGATTGTCCGGTCCGTCGGGTCCGGCGCAAAACGCGCTGAAAATCCTGAACATTGACCACGGGGACACGTTCGGTCAGCAAGGTTCGGGGTTCAAGCGGCATTCCCAGCATTTCGGAGGCGGTCCGGTTGAACGTGGTCACCCGGTTTTCCGAATCGAGGGAAATGATTCCGGTGAAAAGGCTTTGAAGGATGGTTTCGATATACCGGCGACGCTCCTCGAGCTGACCGCGACTGACCCGGAGTTGCCGGGCCATTTCGTTGAAGGAATCCACCAGAACGGCCAGTTCATCCTCCGCCCGGACCGAAACGTAATGGTCGAGATCGCCTTTCGCCACCGCGTCGGTGGCCTCCGCCAGGGCCAGAATGGGAAGGGTCACGCCTCGGGCCACGTTCAGGGCGATCCAGGTCGCGCCGAACATCAGCAGAACGGTAATGAACCCCAGAATATAAAGATAGTTGCGCTTGATCCCGCGAAGCTCGTTGGTCAACTGGGCACGGTCGCGGCCGTTCTGGGTGATGGCCTCGATTTTATCGGCCAGCGTGCCGGGCATTCCCTTCAACGCCATGACCCCACCCGGACCGTTTGTAAACGGGACGCCGATGAAAAAAAACTCCCGGTCACCGTTCCGGAAGGTTTCCTCGACCATTTTCCCTTCCAGAAGCCCTTTTTTGACCCGTTCGTAGACCTTTGGCTCGATTTCCTGATTGCCGAGAGAGAAACGCCGCCCTCCGTCCGGCTCCAGCACCACCAGACGCTCGATGCCGAGCGAGGGAAGCTCGGGAGCAATTTCACTTGGCCCTTTCCGTTCCTCGACCCGTCGCCTGAGAAATTCCGCCGCGCTGGCGAGACTCCCCTGTTCGCGCGCCACGACCATTTTTCCGATGACTTCGGCATCCTGCTGGTATCGGTCGGCGGGAAGATTGAACCATTTGTCCAGGCTTCGGTTGATCAACCCATAGGCAAACAGAAACAGCATCAGCAACGGAAGCGCCGAAATCAAAAGCGAGGCCGCCACCAGCCGATTCTGGAATTTCGACCCGAGCGTTCCCTGCTTCCGGTCCCGCTGAAGCTTCAGGAGATTCCGGACCAGCAGCGTCAGCAGGATGGTCGAGGCGATGAAATTCAGGGCCGACAACCCGTACAACACCATCGTTTGCGAGGGTGTATCGGGCACCAGAATCGGGAGGATGTTGAGTGACCCCTGAACGAACAGCATCCCGAGCAAAACCAGCACCAGCACCCCCAAAATCAGAACCCGGACCCGCCGAATGCGGTAGGCCCGCAAGGCGCGTTTGGCTTCGACCGGATTGGTCACGCTGAGGGGGCCGGTAATGGGATTTCTCATGCGGGTGTTTTCTCCCCGAGATGCGGTTTGGCGTTGATTTTGCGCCCTTCGGGGTCCATGTTCGGACCATTCAAAAATTTGTCAAATCCAGTTTTACCTGAAAGTTGTCGAATCCCAATGAAATCAGAACGGGAGTTTCTCGACCGTCTCCGCGAAAAAGCCGACCGCCCGGTTCAGGGCCTCCGCCTCGGCATCGGGGACGACGCAGCCGCCATCGAACCAACCCCGAATCACCTGCTGGTTGCCGCTTCGGACCTGCTCATCGAAGGGGTTCATTTTCGAACGTCCTACTTCAGTCCGTTTTATATTGGTTTTAAGGCCCTGGCCGTCAATCTCAGCGACATGGCGGCCATGGGGGCGACCCCGCGCTGGTGCCTGATGAACCTGGCGTTGCCCGGGGTCCTTTCCGACAATTTTGCCGATGAAATCGTCCGCGGAGTGGTCGAAACCGGCGAAACCTACGGCGTGCGCCTGATCGGCGGAGATACGTCGAAGTCACCCGGACCGCTGTTCATCGACGTCACGATGCTCGGAGAGGCGCGGCCCGACCGAATCCTGACCCGCGCCGGTGCGCGCCCCGGAGACGCCATCTTCGTCAGCGGAAACCTCGGAGACGCCGCCGTCGGCCTTTCACGGCTTGAACGTGGGGTGACACCAACTCAACCGGACGATTGCGCCATCCGACGGCACCTTGCACCGGTCCCGCGACTCGCACTTGGAAGTTTTCTGGCCTCCGTGGGCTTTTGCACCGCCGCCCTGGACCTCAGCGACGGACTCTCCCTCGACCTCGCCCGACTTTGCGCGGCTTCGAAGGTCGGAGCGAACGTTTTTCAGGAAAAAATCCCGGTTTCAACCGAAGTTCATACCGAAGCCGCCACTACCGGTCGGCCGATTTCCGACTTTTCACTCAACGGCGGGGAGGACTTCGAGTTGCTGTTTACCATCAGACCGGAAGCCATACAGGTGGTTGAAAAAACTTCGGGAAGCCCGGACATCGGGGGTGTTTGCCTCTCCCACATCGGGTTCATCAATGAACATCATGGGGAAATAACCATTCAGGACCGGAATGGCCGACATCCGCTGGCCGCCAAAGGGTTCGACCATTTCACCCGGTCGCCGGCCGACTGACCCCGGCGCCCGGTGCGTTTTTCGGATATTCCACTTCGGCCAGCCTTCGGGCGTATTCCTCGAACTCGTCGAACGTTCCATCCGACGCGATTAAAAACACTTCCCCATCCACGACTTCAAACAACAGACTCGACTCGCAGGATTCGATGAACCGGTACACCACCCGGTCATCATCGGTCTGGGTCAGATACCGTGAACCGAGTATCGCGGCTTCCTTGCCGAGCGGGATGCGGTCGAGAAGTTCCATTGGGAGTGGCCAGTAGTCAGTGGTCAGCATTCAGTTGTATGAGCAATTTTCGAATGGGGGTGGATTTTGAGACACGTCCAGGGGAGGTCCGGAAATTGCAAGCAACTGGAAATCGACCCGCCCGATGACACTTTTCAGAAGACGGCTTTCGCCCCCGACCGCGGGGAACATTTTTTCCCCACCGGCTACTGGCCACTGACTACTGACCACTGACCACCGTCACTCGGCCAGCAACTCGTTGATGACCCGGATGACGTCGTCGGTCAAAGCCGGCATTTCCTGGGTGTTCACCATTGCGGCAATGGAACGAATGGTTTCCGGTTGTACGTTTTGCCGGTGCTGTTTGAGCTTTTCGCGAATATCCTCCCGGCGGTCGCGCAACATATTCCGGTGGACCTCGATACCCTTTTGAACCAGTTCCTTCACCTTTTCCTCGGCGGCGCGGAGATTGTTGCCCTGATCCGGGGTGAATCCGCACCGACAGCGCGGTTGAACCAGCAGGATCTCCTCGACGTGTTCCTGACAGATCATCTGGTACATCGAGGAAATCTCATTGATGGCATCCACCAGAAAATCCTGGCGACTGACGCCAAGCTGGGAAATCAGTTCCAGGTTTCGCCATTCGGGGCTTGAAACCAGTCGGGTACACAGCGGCTCGATAATGCTCCCCTGCGTCGCCCCGGCGTGGAGAAGCGAGTAAAACTCGGCATACACCGGCTGAAAGGCACCGAAGGAAAGATCGACGTGACGCCGGTTGTGCGGATAAAACAGCACCCAGGTCGGCGCGTTTCGAAGCCGGAAGCTTTGCCGAATCCGCTCCGCCGAGGGATTGGTCGTCATGCAGCTTTCGCTGAGGTAACGAAGTTTCGCCTCCCCGCTCCGCAATGCTCCGCTGAACTGGTACACCTCGTCGAGCATTTTTCGGGCGCGCCAGAAGGCATCCGGGTCGCTGTCGAAAAGAAGGATGATTTCTTCGACTTCCTCGGCCACCGACTTGTGGGTGAGGGCGTGCCGAACGTGGAATGTCGCCATTTCGAACTGGCGGACAACCGAAAGCGCCTGCTGGATCGAAACTTCCGATTCGGGCGCCTCCGCCAGACACTGAACGGCACGGGAAATGTCGTTCTGCCGCCAGGCCTGATAATAGGCGCCAAGCCCGGCCAGCGCCCCTTCCAGGTCGTCGGGAATGCAGAGTTCGACCTTTTCCCGATCCGGGGCGACCAGATGCCCGATCCACTGGGCGGTTTCCGCCGACAATGACTCCATAAAACCGTCCGGGGTTACCGGAGAAGTCAGCGGAAGGAACCAATCCCACAACTGCCACGGGGCCTGCCCTCCCGGCGGGGGCACATCGCTTACCGACCCGTTTCGGAATACGAAACGCCCCTCGCTGAGGTATTTCCGCCGGAAAATTTCGGCCGCTTTCGCTTCGAGTTCCTGAAGGGTTTCGCGCAGGGTTTCATCCATTCCCCCACCGAAAAGCAACGGATCGGCCAGGCAGGCCAATCGCTTCAAAACCCACAGGTCATCCGAATCGAGTGGTCCGGGCAACCAGTTGACGAACGATTCCCCGTCCTTCAGTGATTCGATGTCGAAATCGGCCTGTCCCACACGCCTCGGGAAGTGGAGGCGGGTCAGATATTCCTTTCCGTTCCGACTGGCCGATTCGGACTGGGCGGGTTGCCATACGAACCCCGTCGCATCGTGCATGGTGACGTGCCAGAGGTGGGTAAAACAGATGCTCCACAGCTTGTCCCCGTCGGCACCGAAACCAATGGGAAAATCTTCGTAAAGCAGACTTCCCGCGGCAACCAGCGTGACATTGACTCGCGGGTCGTTGTCGGAAATGCCGCGTGCCTGTGCGTCGAGAACGTTGGTGATCGCGTCCGACGGTTGCAGGGCGAACCGAAACTCCCTTGAGTTCGTGTCGTTCCCGGTGACGATCACCCCTTTCGACAGGCTTTTAATCTGCTGGAGGAGCGCACCCGACAAGGCGTAGGTCTGCTTGTTTCCGTAAAGGTCGTAAAACAGGATGCTGTTCGTCAGGTCCCGCACCGTCGCCGGAATGCCCGCCAGCGAGTGCATCAGCATCGCCTTGAGCAGCATTCGCGATTGCAGCCGCTGTCCCTGACTCACTTTTGACAGGACTCCCTCGACGGCCTGGTCGTAGCTTTCGAAGGCATAGGCCAACTGGGGGACCGATCTCAGCTTGGGATCAAGGAAATCGAGCATTTCATCGACGGTGAACAGACTCTCCGCCGGGCGATTCCGGATTTTCTCCCCGACCTTGACGGCGAATTCAGGGAACGAAAAACCGCTCAGGTACTGTCGCAACCGCGAACCGATTTCCCAGACGGCCGGGTGCAACGGGTAAAGATTGATCAGTTTCTGCTCATCGAGCTTCAGTTCCGGCAATTTGTGACGGAGTTGTTCCCCGACCTGTGAAATGCCGTGGCGCTGCCGGGCGTTTTTGGAAAGCAGGTGCGCTCCGATGAGCGCCGGAATTGCGTCGCCGTTCAGATATTCGAGGGAAAAGGCTTTCAGAAGCGTGCCGACCTGCTCGGAGGAAAGGAACCGCTTTGAATTCGGGTCCAGCGTCGTGTCGGTCGAGGTCGCCAGGATGGCCAGTCGTCGCTCCCGGCTCACCTCGCTCAGCACCTGAAGCAATTCGATGATGATATTGGGATTTTTTCCCGGATTATTTCGAAACCAGTCATCGAAACAGTCAAAGACGATCAGAACCGTCACGTCATCCGGTACGGTTTCAAACGCCTGCACCAGCGCCTTGACCGAATCCGCCCCTGTTCCCTCAACTTTCCCGGCCGTTGAGAGCGCAAAGGACACATACTGCCGGATAAACTCGAGGACGGGCTGCGCGGGATCGGAAAGCTGTAAATCCGTACCGCTGATTTCAAGGCTCAGAAATTTCTTTCCCACCAAACCGCCCTGGATGTCCCGCAACCGCTTTGACCCCTCGGTCAGTGGCTTTTCGGTAGTTCGGGTCAGCGCCAGCAAAAGCTTGGCCAAAAAGGATTTCCCGCTTCCGGGGGGGCCGACCAGCATGGTCGCACGGTGGCCCGAGGGCGAGACATTCAGCACCCGTTCGACAAGTCGCTGAAGGACGTCACCGAAATCGTAGGTCAGCAATGCCTCGCGGGGCATTCTCGATTCCCACCCGAAGTCGGAGAAATCAATCGGGGAAAATTCCGCCACGGAAAGGCAGTCCCGTATCTTCTGGGTCATAAAAAGACGTTCGAAAAATTGAAAAATGAAATCTGGCGCGTGATGCCGGCTGAAAAACCGCAAGGGCTGAATTCAGGGCATCATACACCCAAAGGGATTCATGATGAACCAGGGAAACCTATGTCCGGCGATAAACCTTCATACCGGCCTGTTCCGTGGGATTGATGAGTATCTTCTCGATACAGACATGCGCCGGACGACTCGTCATGAAAACGATGCACTCGGCGATATCGCCCGCCGTCAGGGGCGTCATTCCCTGGTACACGGCTGCCGCCCTGGCATCATCACCCTTGAAACGGATTCGACTGAACTCGGTTTCCACCATTCCGGGATCAATCGACCCAACCCGGATGTTTTTCCCGAGGGTCTCCTGACGCAGGGCCTCCGTTATCGCCCGCAACGCATGCTTGGTCGCGCAATACACACTCCCGCCTTCGTACGCAACGTGCCCCGCCAACGAACCGAGGTTGATGACATCCCCGCCTTCCGGCTGTTCGAGCATCACCCGAACCACCGCCCGCAACATCCGCAGCGCCCCGAACACGTTGGTATCGATCATCCGCGCCCAATCGTCGTCCAGACCGTCCGTCAATTTGTCGAGTCCGACCGCCAGCCCGGCATTGTTGATGAAAATGTCGATGCGTCCGAAACGGGCCACCGCCGCCGAGACAAACGCCGAGACGCTTTCCCCATCCCGAACATCCACCGGCTGCGCCTCGACTTCGACACCGAACCGCTCCCGCAATTCCGTCGCCGTTTCCATCAAGGGTTCGGGCCGCCGCGCGCCGACCACCAGCCGCGCACCGGCCTCGGCATAAGCCTCGGCACAGGCTCGCCCGATTCCATTGCTCGCCCCCGTAATGAGGACCACCTTGTTTTTGAGTCGTGAAAGCATTCCACTGAAGGGATCAGGGGACGGGGGATCAGGGATCAGGGAATTTTTCAAGCCCGATTAAGGCTCTTTTCCACTGATCCCTGGTCCCTGATCCCTGATCCCTTTCCCCTTTCAGTTTTTCGCCCGATCCACCGCCGTTTTCCATTCGGCGTAACCTCGGGCGCGTGTTTCTTCATCGGATTCCGGGTTGAATACGCGGTCCTTTTTCCAGAGGTTCCGCAATCCATCCACATCCGACCAGAACCCGACGCCAAGACCGGCCAGATAGGCCGCCCCGGCCGCCGTGGTTTCGGTGACCGTCGGCCGGACCACGGGAACCCCAAGCGTATCCGCCTGAAAACCCATCAGAAAATCGTTGGACGCCGCACCGCCGTCCACTCTCAATTCCTTCAGCGAGAATTCACCTGAAAATGCGTCATTCGCATCGGCCATCATGGCCTCGACCACATCCCGGCTCTGGTAGGCAATGGCTTCGAGCGCCGCCCGGACGATGTGCGCGCGGGTCGTGCCGCGCGTCAGTCCCGTGATGATGCCTCGGGCGTGCGGGTCCCAGTAGGGAGCGCCCAGTCCCACAAACGCAGGGACAAAGCACACGCCACCTGTATCCGGGACGGAAACGGCCAGCGCCTGGGTTTCCGCCGCGTCACCGATGATCTGCAATCCGTCCCGCAGCCACTGAACTGCCGCTCCGGCGATGAAAACGCTTCCTTCAAGGGCGTACTCGACCGGTTGATCGCCCAGTTTCCAGGCAATTGTGCTCAACAGGGCGTTTTTCGAGGTACACGTCCGCGTTCCCGTGTTCAGGAGCATGAAGCAACCCGTGCCGTAGGTGTTTTTGGCCATTCCCGGCTCGGTACACATCTGTCCGAACAGCGCCGCCTGCTGATCCCCGGCCACCCCGGCAATCGGTATCGGTCCGCCGAAAAGGGATGGATCGGTTTCCCCGAAAAGACCGCTGGAAGGTCGAATTTCGGGGAGAATTCCTTTCGGAACCGAAAAAATGTCAAGGAGGGCATCATCCCATTCGGCGCGGTGAATGTCGCACAGCATGGTCCGGGAAGCGTTCGAAACGTCGGTCGCATGAACCTTCCCGCCGGTCAGATTCCACAAAAGCCAGGTGTCCACCGTTCCGAACGCCAACTCGCCGGCTTCGGCCGCGGCCCGTGCCCCTGGAACGGTGTCCAGAATCCATTCAACCTTGGTCGCGGAAAAATAGGCGTCCACCACCAGACCGGTTTTTGAACGGATTTCCTCGGCGGTTTCGGTACTCCGCAGGCCGTCGCACCGAGCCGCCGTTCGTCGGCACTGCCACACAATCGCATTATAAATCGGACGTCCGGTGGCTCGATTCCAGACCAGCGTCGTCTCGCGCTGATTGGTAATTCCCAGCGCGGCGATCTGTTCGAAACCAATCCCCATTTCCGCAAAAACATCGCGGACAGCGCCAAGTTGCGAATTCCAGATATCGTCGGGGCGATGCTCAACCCAGCCAGGCTGCGGAAAAAGCTGTTCAAAGGGCCGTTGGCCGACACCCAGCACCCGCCCATCACGATCAAAAACGATGGCGCGGGAACTGGTCGTCCCCTGATCCAGTGCAAGGACGTATTCCATGATGTGTGACACAAAAAATTAAAAAATGGTCAGATACCCGATTCTTCTACCGTATTCGCCCGCAATCATTCAATCCGAGCCGGTGTTTTCCCGGAAAAACAAAAGAGGCGAACATTCCGGACCGGAATGCTCGCCCCCATTGTTTCGAGGCTTCGATTATTCGACCGGCGGCGGCGGGTCAGTCGGCTGGCTCTTGTCGTTCGGATTGTCGTCGGTCCGCCGCTTGAGTGTGGGACGATTCGCCGGTTCCTGTTTTTTCTTGTCCTTATCGGCCCCTTCGTAGGAATCCGGGTCGTCCGACTGGGTATCGTTCGGGTCCGTCGGGCGCCGCTTCAGCGTCGGACGACTCGGCCCCGGATCGGCCCCGCCGGGACCCACCCGGCGATTGTTCACGTCCGGAGCGATCACGCCGAGGCGCGCCTTCACCCGCTGAAATTCGGACGAATTGATGACGTATTCATCGCGATCCGGAAACAACGCGACCAGTTGTTTGACCTTGGCGATGCGCTCGTCGTTCGGCGGGTGCGTGGAGAAGATCTTCGGAATCTGCTGATTCGGATTCTGCTGTTTCTTCAGTTTTTCAAAAAAGGTGATGAACGCATTGGGATCGTAACCGCTCGCCCACGCATATTGCGCACCGAGCATGTCGGCTTCGAATTCCGCGCCGCGGCTGAACTTCAAAAACGTCAGCGGAACCAGAATGTTGGCGGCGTTCGCCCCGATGGCCCCGATACCGCCGAGAAAAATCAGCGGAATCATCCCCAACTGGAAAAGCTGCCCCTTGGTCGCCTGCTCGGTCGAGTGGCGGGCGCAAACGTGGGCGATTTCATGCGCCATCACGCAGGCCATCTGGGATTCGTTGTCCGCCGCGAGGATCAGCCCCTTGTTGACGTAAAAATATCCGCCCGGCAACGCGAAGGCGTTCACTTCGGGAGAATCCACCACCTTGATCTGGAACGGCACTTTCGCATCGGAGTTGAGCGCGATGTTCTGCCCGACGCGGTTGACGTATTCCGTGATGACCGGGTCGGTAATGAACTTCAACTGGCGGTCGAGGTCGGCGGAGAGCTGCGCCCCAAGCGCGGCTTCCTTTTCGAGCGAATAAAAGTTCGGCGACCCCTTGTTGATGTTCCGCTTCCCGATGAGTTCGGGATTCTGCTTGTCTTCCAGCTTCTTCGAAGCCGCCGCGGATTTTTTGTCCTTGTCGTCTTTCTTGTCGTCGGCGAACGCCGAGGCGCCCGGTAACAACAACCCCGCGACAAGGGCCGCGCACATCATCTTGCGAACCGTCGTAGCCGTCGTACCCATGACCGTTTCTCCCTGCTGAAAAACTTTTTCGAGGTGAACCGCAGTATACGCCTCACCGCCCCTTCGGACGCAACCGCGCATCCGGAAAGTCTGGAAAAACCTGCTTTATCGGCGAGTTGTTGGCTTTTTTCACGTCCGAACCCCAGGAAAGTTCCGGTTTTTCCAGTATTTTCAAACCGAAAAAGCCGAAAAAGGTCGTTCTCTCAAAACCGGACTCTCAAAACCGGAACCCGCTTACCCCAAAAGGGATTCCATTGGTCATTCGTCGGTTGGCTATATCCGGATTCGGCTCGTTTGTTCACTTATGGAAATGAAAAAACGAGAAATCCGATTTACTTTCCAATCCCCCCTCTTTTAACGTGGCGGAAAATTACATCCAGACGGTGAGCCGACCATCATGACCCGACCGTTCGTTCCTCCGACGCCTGTCCGGGTGGATGCCGCGCCCGATTTGACCGGAAAAGGCGTGACCATCGCCTTTCTGGATTCGGGCTTTTTTCCGCATCCAGACCTGTTGAAACCGAAAAACCGGATTCTCGCCCACGTTGACGTGTCCTCCGACAAAATCGAGGACGTCCCCGATCAGTCTCCCGATCCGACCGACTGGCACGGAACCCAGACGACCGTTGTCTCCGTGGGCAGCGGGTTTTCCTCCGACGGCCTCTATCCCGGCATCGCGAAGGACGCGGAAGTCGTTCTGGTCAAGGTCGGTCACAACGGCGTCATCGACGAACCAGCCATCGCCCGCGCCTTGCGGTGGGTACTCGACCACCACGAACGTTACGGCATCCGGATCGTCAGCGTCTCCCTCGGCGGCGAAAACGACGTGCCCTACCAGCAGAGCGAAGTGAACCAGCTCGCCCGGGAAGTCGTCGCGCGCGGGATGGTCGTCATCGTCGCCGCCGGAAATTCCGGCTGTACCGACGATCCGCGCACGGTCCCGCCCGCCAACAGTCCGGCGGTCATCACCGTCGGCGGATACGTCAGCTATTTCGAAGCGGGCGACATGGATGTCGAGATGTACTGCTCGAATTTCGGTCCGACCGCCGACGGCGTGCTAAAACCCGAGGTTATCGCGCCCGCCGCGTGGATCGCCGCGCCGATTTTGCCGAAAACCCCCGCGTTCAAGCGGGCGCAAGCGTTGTGGGACCTCGCCGGACTTGAAACTGCCCATCTTCCGAAACGCGCGGCCGTACTGGCCCATGATGCCGAACTTCCGAAGACGCTCCTGAAACGTCCGGCTTCGGCCATTCGGGATTTCATCTCCGAAACGCTGGTAAAGGAAAAAATCGTCGGCCCGAGCCATCAGCATGTCGATGGAACGTCGTTCGCCGCGCCAATCGTCTCGTCCATCGTCGCCCAGATGCTCGAAGTCGCCCCGCAACTGACGCCGCCGGCGATTAAAGCCATCCTGATTTCTTCCGCCGACCGCGTTCCGAGCGTTTCCCTGCTCCGTCAGGGATACGGCGTGGTCAATGCCAAGCGGGCCGTCGAACTCGCCCGCAGCGGACGCTTCAACCATGACATCCGGTCGTTTCTTCCTCCTCGAATGGAAGGCGACGAACTCGTCTTCTTCTACCACGACGATCAGGCCAGAACCGTCAGCCTCATGGGTGATTTCAACGACTGGAAACCACTTATCAATGAATTTCGCCGCGACGGGAACGGCGTGTGGCGGGCGAAAATCCCCAAACTCGCCCCCGGCAAACACCGCTACAAATTTCTGGTTGACGGCCATCGCTGGGTCGAGGACCCGAGCAATGGCCTCAAGGAACCAGACGGTCACGAGGGTTTCAACTCGATCCTGAACGTCGTCCCGGACTGCGATCCCGACACCGGGATTTGCGTGGTCGGCTAATCGAAAGTCGGGAGTCGGGAGTCGGGAGTCGGGAGTCGGGAGTCGGGAGTCGGGAGTCGGGAGTCGGGAGTCGGGAGTCGGGAGTCGGGAGTCGGGAGTCGGGAGTC
>JBDRAL010000030.1:0-10283 GCA_039793685.1 Blastocatellia bacterium NZW_1522 | reverse complement strand
ACGCCGGTTCGGCGCTCGGCGCGAACGGGCTGGCGAGTCTCGCGTTCGTGACGACCAACATGAGCGCGGCGGCGGCGATGCTGATGTGGCTCATGCTCGAAGCGGGCACGGGCGGCAAGCCGACGGCAGTCGGCGCGGCGACGGCGGCGGTGGTCGGGTTGGTCGGCATCACGCCGGCGGCCGGGTTCGTATCGCCGCTGGCGGCGGTCGCGATTGGCGTCATCAGCGCGACGGCGAGCTACTTCGCCATCCAGTTCCGGGCGCGTACCAAGCTGGACGACACGCTTGACGTGTTCGCCTGCCACGGCGTCGGCGGCATCACGGGCGCGATCCTGACGGGCGTTTTCGCCCAGAAATCCCTCAATTCCGCCGGGGCGGACGGTCTGCTCGCGGGCAATCCGAAACTCCTGCTCACTCAGCTCATCGCGGTCGGCGCGACCATCGGTTTCACGGTGGTGATGTCGTACGGTCTGTTGAAACTCATCGGTCTGGTGACGCCGCTGCGCGCGGGTCTGCGCGAGGAAGTGGAAGGTCTCGACCGCCACGAACATGGCGAGGAAGCCTACACGGACGGCACCGGCGCCGACATCCTCGGCGGTTCGGTTATCGTCAACCCGCTCGAAGGTCTGCTCAAACCGGAAGCGGCGTCCACCACGCCGGAACCCAGTTCGGTTTCCTAGTTTTCCGACAATCGGACAGAAAAAAGGCGGTTGCGTCCAATCGGATGCAGCCGCCTTTTTCAGGAGAATTTTCGATTGAAGATTGAAGATTGAAGATTTTCGATTGGAGCAATCTTCAAATAAGTGCGTCTTTCGAAATACGTCGAAAAAAACGCACACACTCAAAAACTGCCCCAATCGAAAATCTTCAATCTTCAATCAAAAATTTCTTCATCACGAGGTGTGGTCGTAGACGATCCGCCAGCCTTCCTTGAAGTGTCTGAAGATCAGCGTGAAGCGTCCGCCGGGATTTGAATCCTTCATTTTCAGCTTCCACGCGCCGCGTACGACCGCCGCGTCCTTTGAAAAGACCTGAATGTCGAGATCGTCGAAGGTCAGCGTTCCCATCTCGCGCCCCTCGCTCTGGTAGCGCTTGCGGTAGCGCGCAAGGGTTTCGTCCCAGCCTTTGGTGACACTCGTCCCGGAGACGAACGTCAGTTCCGGCGATTTCCAGTAGCCTTCCATGAACGCCTCGATATCGCCGCGATTCCACGCCGCCACCTGTGCGTCGAGAATCGCCCGGACACCTTTTTCCGCCGGATTTTCGACCATCAGACTGACCCTCCGGATTTCCGGTCGCTTGAGTTTGCGGGCGGTGACGTCGGCAAGTTTGCGGACAGTGAGCGTCCGGACGAGGTCTTCGGTCGTCGCGCCGAGTTCATCCTTGTAAAACCGGATGTGGTAGGTCGCCTCCGTTTCCTCCACGATGAAAACAAGGTCGGCCTCGTAAAACCCCTGCGCGGAGAGCAGTTTGTCGACGTCGATATCTTCCGGTTTGCGGTTCGGCTTTTGACGGGCGGCGATAGTGCGAATGTGCGCGAGGATTTTTTCCTCGACGCTGCTTTCCTGCGCCGACGCGGCGGGCGTCCCCGCGTGCGCGGGGACAAATCCCCCGACGAGCGTCAGCGCCAGCAGGGCGGCGGAAACGGAACGGTTCATGGGCGGAATCCTTTCATCCGGGCGAGATGATTTCGTTCGGATGAACCTGGACGCCGCCGCTCACCGCGTGCGCGGCTCGCCGGTCAGTCCACGACCTGAATTTCGCCTTCGAACTTCCGGTAGTTGCGAAAGTCGATGACGTTGAGGAAGGTCTGTCCCTGTTTCGGGAATTCGGCGAGGGCTTCGGCGTTGACCGGCATCCAGAAGCGTCTTCCGGAAATCGAGACCCAATCGTAATCCACGACCACCTCGGTGTGCGACATGGGAAAATCCGCCGGGACGTCGTCGGCTTCCATTTCGACGCGCAAAACGTATTTCGTGTCACGGTCAATCCACATTCGGCCGCTGTAGCCAACGATGGTCGTCTGCGTCGCTCCGCCGTTGAGGGCCGCGCGAAGCTGATATTTCGACGATTCCAGCGGCACTTTGTACCGGTAAATCAGGCAGTCGCGGCCGCGGTATTTTTCGCGACCGGCCTCGGTGAAGGTTCCGTTGGAATTCGGATTGAAGGGCGAGGTCAGGTGGAAGGAAAACGTTCCGACGTTGGTCGTGCCGCCGACGTCCTCGTAGGACCGGGTGGTCGGCTGACCGTCAACCGATACCAGTCGGACTTTTTCACCACCTTCCTGTTCGTAGCTCACGGTCGTTTCGAGCAGGTCACGATGCTGCCACGCGCCCCGGATGAGCGTTGACCGGCGGATGCTCTGGTCAGCGAGGAAGTCGGGCAGATCGTTCATCGAACCGAGGGCGAATTCGCGGGCCTGTTCGATGAGCGGCAGGGTCGCGACGCGCTGGGCGACCCGTTCGGCGACCCGTTCTTCCGGGCTGGCGGAGCTTCCGGCCGCCGGACGGGCCAGAATCGGGGTCCGTTTTTGCGGTGGCTGGCTTGTCTGGGCTGCCGGTTGCGGCGGTACGGACGGCTTCGGTTTTTCGGCGGGCTGTGGGCTCGGAGTCGCGGGCTGCGTTGTTGGAGTGGAAGCCGCCGGTGCTGCCGTCGAAGACGGCGGGGCAGGTTTGACGGACGATATTCCACCATTTTTCCGCCGGGTTTCCTCCGCCTTCATCAGCGCGGCGACAACGCGGGGCGTCGCGCCGAGTTCCCGCGCGCTGTCGAGAATGGTGTCGGTCACCTCGAAAGAAATGCCGCGCTCGCGGAGCGCCCGTTCCACGTCCTCCGTCAAGGTGTCTCGGCCCTGATTTTCCTGAAGCAAACGGTAAAACTGCACTTCGGTGAACGGCGGGCCGGCGGGCGCGGGGCTGGCTGTCGATGGTTTTGTCGTGGACGGACTTTGCGCAACGACCGGGACGGGCGTCAGAAAGGAAGCGGTCAGAAGAAGCGGGAGAAGTCGCATGGCCGGTACTCGCCCTTCAAAAAATCTTTACGACACAACGGAAGCTGGGGTGGCGCTGTCTTCTAACAGAGTAAAGCGGCTCAGCCGAACCGGGCAAGTCTCTTTGGCGTCCGGCGAGCAATTTAATCCACGACCTTCACGTCGCCGTCGAACTTTCGGTAATTCCTGAATTCAATGACGTTCAGGAAGGTTTTGCCGAGCGATCGAAATTCGGCGAGCGCCTCGCCGGTAACGGGCATCCAGTAACGTTCCCCGGAAATCGTGACCCAGCCGTAATCAATCGTCATCTCCGCGGCGCTCATCGGGAAATCGGGCAGAATGTCATCGGCGGCCTGCTCCACGCGAAGCACCAGTTTCGTTTCCGGATCAACCCAGATGCGACCGCTGTACCCCACCGGCAGAAGGCATTTCCGGGAATCGGATCTGGCCACGCGAAGCAGAAAAACGGAGGTCTCCCGCGGAACACGATAGCTGTAAACCACGCACTGGCGGTTACGGTAGCGATCTTCGCCGGCAGGGGTGAAAACAGCCTGTGAGGATGGACGAAACAGGGCCGTCATCTGGCCCGAGAAACTGCCGATGGAAAGGATGTTATCCATTTCCTCGTATTTTCTGAATCTGGCCGCCGTCGCACTGATGACGAAAACCACCTGAGTTTTTTCCTTGCCGTCGTGCGTATGCCGGACGGTGGTTTCAAGCGTGTCGAGCCAGACAGGAAGTCCCTGACCAATCAGTGACCGGCGAATGGTCTGGTCGGCGAGAAAATCCGGGAGGTCGGCGGTGGCCGTCAGCACCTGATGGCGAACCTGTTCGATGAGGGGCGTTTCAGCGGCGGCCTGAACCACTCGGCGGGGTGTCCCTGCTTCCGGCACGGGACGGGCGAACGTGACGGTCGTCAGCAAGATCAGGAGCGTCGGGATGAAGCCAATCAGTCGCATGGTGTCACTCCTCGGTCACTGAAGCCTGTGAAATACCGCCGGGGCCGAACGTTTGGCGGTATTTCCTGAATCAGTCCAGGACCTTCACCTCACCGTCGAACTTGCGGTAATCCCGAAATTCCGTGACGTTGAGGTAGAGCCGCCGGTTTTCGCGCAGTTCGACGACGGATTCGGATTTGACCGGAAGCCAGTACTTTTCGCCGGAAATCGTCACCCAATCGTACTCGACGACGACTTCCGCGTTTGAAAGCGGAAAATCGGGAGAAATGTCATCGGCGATCTTTTCCACCCGCAACGGGTGGCCGGTTTTCGCGTCGATCCACATCCGGCCGCTATGTCCGACGGTCAGAACGGCCGGCGAATTTCCCGTCATATTGGCGGTCAACTGGTAGCTGGAACTCGCCTTCGGCACGGCGTACGCGTAAATCCGGCAATCGCGACCACGGTAGACTTCGACACCGGCCTCGGTAAAAACCGTTTTGGACGACGGCTGAAACAGGGTCGAAAACTGGAACGAGAAGACGCCGACCGCCTTCGCCCCCCAGCTTTTGCGGTAGGACTCGTCCGGCCGGTTGCCGTTCACCGACACGAGGTGGGTGGTTTCACCCTTGCCGCGTTGATAATTGACGGTGATTTCCAGCTCGTCGATCGGTTCCCACGCACCGTGAACAAGAACCGACCGCCGGGTCGTCTGGGTCGCAATGAAATCGGGCAGTTCGTCGAGGTAGATCAACGCCCGGGTTTTCGCCAGCGCAAGTACGGAGGGAGCAACGGGAGGCGGTGTCGTTTCCGGAGGATTGACCGGGGCCGCCCCGGCTTTTGGCGGGGTGGTCCGCCGGAGGGGTTTGACGTTCCGTTTCGTCCGGGCGGGCGACTGCGCGAGGCTGGTCACCGGCGCCAGCAGCGCCACGGTCAAAAGCATCGGGAGAAGTCGCATGGCAAACCTCCTTTGCCGTCGGCAAAACACCGGGGGCGAACGCCGGTGTTTTTCACACGGTACGAAGGTTTTTTCTGTCAGGCAAGTCTGTTTGGCGTCAATTCTCTCAACCGCGCGCCCAATCAGTCCACGACCTTCACGTCGGCCTCGAATTTCCGATAGTCACGGAACTCCGTAACATTTAAATAGAACACCTGACCTGAGTATCGAGAAAAGAAACCTCTTTGTTTGGACCCCATCACCGCTTCGGCCCGTATCGGCAGCCAGAAGCGTTTCTCACCGATGTCTACCCAGTCGTAGTCAACGATCGTCTCGGCATCGGTAATGGGAAAATCCTCGGGAATTTCCTCCGCCACCCTTTCAATACGCAGCGCATATCCGGAATCGCGCTCGATCCAGATTCGTCCACTAAAAGCCACGACAATGGATTGACGGGGTTGAGTGGGGCCGGAAGCGATTAATTTGTATTCGGAGCCGAAGCGAGAAACACGGTAGGTAAAGACGAGACAGTCCCGGAAACGATACAGTTCACGTCCGGAATATTCGAAGGTCGTTCGGGCTTGCGGGCGGAACGGGCCGGTCAGTTGGGACGAAACCGTGCCGATGCTCATCGCGCCAGGGAGATCGTCCTTCAGTCCCTTCGGCCGTTTTCCATTGACAGAAACCAGCCGGCTCTTTTCGCCGCGACCGTGTTCATAGCTGATCACAGTCTTTAGTTGGTCAATATTCCGCCACGTCCCCGAGAACAACTCCGACCGCGTGATGATTTCGGACAAGGTGAAGTCAGGGAGTTCGGCGACGTAGGCCCGTGCGCGTTCCCGGGCTTTGTCGAGAACCGCCTGCTCCTCCGCCTTGCGCTGGGCAACCTGTTCGGCGACCCGTTCTTCCGGGCTGGCGGAACTCCCCGCGGCGGAACCGGCCAGAATCGGTGTCCTTTTATGTGTCGGCTGGCTTGTCTGGGCCGCTGGTTGCGACGCTGGCGTTGGCTGTTCAGCCGGTTGTGCTGTCGGAGCCGAGGGTGTTTCCACTGTCGGTGTCTCCGGGGACGCCGGGACGGATTTGGCGGATGATGTTCCACCATTTTTCCGCCGGTTCTCCTCAGCCTTCATCAGCGCCGCGACAACACGGGGCGTCGCACCAAGTTCCCGTGCGCTATCGAGTATGGTGTCGGTCACCTCAAAAGAAATGCCGTGCTCGCGGAGCGCCCGTTCAACATCCTCGGTCAGGGTATCTCGGCCCTGATTTTCCTGAAGCAAACGGTAAAACTGCACTTCGGTGAACGGCTGGCCGGTAGGCGCGGGACTGGTCGGTGACGGCTTCGCGGCCGGCGGATTCTGCGCGCGGACCGGGACGGGTGTCAGGAAGGAAGCGGTCAGAAGAAGCGGAAGAAGTCGCATGGCAAACCTCCTTTGCCGTCGGCGAGACACCGGGGGTAAGAAGCGGGTGCTTTCTCACACGTTATGGAGGTTTTTCCCCTTGGACAAGTCTGTTTGGCGTCAATTCTCTCAACCGCGCGCCCAATCAGTCCACAACCTTCACGTCGCCCTCGAATTTGCGGTAATCGCGAAATTCGATGGTATTGCGAAACGCCTGCCGAAATTGATTGGTGATCTGAATATCCTCGGCGCTGATGGGCATCCAGTACTTCTGGCCGGAAATCGTCACCCAGTCATAATCCACCGCCATCTCCGCGCCCGACATCGGGAAATCCGCCGGAACGTTCTCGGCAGCGTGTTCAACCCGCAACACGCGCTTCGTTTCGCGGTCGATCCACATGCTGCCCTTGTAGCCGACGATAACGCTGACCTCCCGGCGACCACTGATTGACGCCAGAAGGCGAAAGCCCGAGTTCTCCCTCGCAACGGCGAAGTCGTAGATGAAGCAGTCGCGCCCCCGATACTTTTCCTGCGCAACAGGTTTGAAGCTGGTTTGGGCCTCGCGGGCAAACGGCGCGCCGAGTTGTGACGAAAAGCCGCCCACCGAGGTCGCGCCGCCGACGTCTTCGTAGGTCCGGCTGGTTGGTCGCCCGTCGATGGCGAGCAGTTGAATCCGCTCACCGGCCTTGTGTTCGTAGCTGACCTTGGTTTCGAGAACGTCGCGCGTTTCCCACTGGCCGTCCCGCTGAATCTGTCGCCGGATGATCTGGGTGGCGATGAAGTCGGGGAGTTCGTCGTAGGTGGCGAGGGCAAGTTCCCGCGCCTGTTCGATGAACGGCAGCCGGGCGATGCGTTCCTTTTCGCGACGCTCGAAGTCCTCCGTCGAGGCGCGCGGCGCGTCGGCGGGCGGCGGGGTATTCGGCTGCTGCGCCGACAGCCCCCCGGTACGCCGGAAATCGTCAGCTTTCACGAGCGCCGTGATGAGCCGCTCGGAAGCGCCGAGCGAGCGGGCGCGCTCCAGAATTTCATCGGTGAGTTCAAAGGCGATGCCGCGCTCGCCGAGAATGCGCTCGGCCTCGTCGGGATTCATCTCGCGCTGCCGGACCTGCTGGACCAGCCGGTAAAACTGCATCTCGCCGAGCGGGGGCGCGGACGGCGGCTCGTCGTTGGTGGTTTTCGGGGTTTTCTGGTTCGCGGGCGGCGTCGGCTGGCGCTTGATGCGCGGCGGATTCTGCGCGGCGGCCAGTCCGGGAATGAGGATTGTCGCGGTCAGTACGGCACCGAGAAATCGCATAGACAGGGTTGCCCTCCGTGGCCGTGGTGGCTATGTTCGATTCTTCATCCAGAATCAATTCTCAACAGATTGGGAGATGTTTTCGTGTCCATCAAGTCCGATCAGTGGATTCTTCGCATGTGCGAGGAACAACAACTTATCACGCCGTTCGAACGCAGTCTGATCCGAAAAGTTGACGACCGCCGCATCATCAGTTGCGGGGTGTCGAGTTATGGCTACGACTGCCGACTGGCGAAGGACGAGTTCAAGGTGTTTTCGCCGATTCAGGGCACGGAAATCGACCCGAAAAACTTCAACCCCGACAACCTGCTCGACATCCCGCTCCGCACCGGCGATGACGGCAGCATCTACTGGCTGCTCCCGCCGCATTCCTACGCGCTCGGCGTCACCATCGAGCACTTCAACATGCCGCGCAACGTGACCGCAATTGCTTTAGGGAAAAGCACTTACGCGCGCTGCGGGTTGATACAGAACACAACGCCTTTGGAAGCCGCGTGGAGTGGGCGACTGGTCGTGGAACTCTACAACGCGGCGAATCTGCCGGTACGGCTCTATGCCGAGGAGGGATTCGTCCAGATTCTCTTCTTCGAATCCGACGAGGAATGCCGGACGTCCTATCTGGACCGGGGCGGGAAATACCAGAATCAGGCGGGGCTGACGCTCGCGAAGCTGTAAAAAAAGTCTGGAGTCTGGAGTCGAGAGTCTGGAGTCCGAAAACTGGCTTTGACTCCAGACTCTCGACTCCAGACTCCAGACTTTATTCAACGGATTTCAATCACCACCGTGCGGTCGGTTCCGCTTTCGACGGCGAGTTTCAACAGGTCGGCCTTGGCGATTTTCTTTTCGACCGGGGCGAAGTCATTCGGCACGATGTTTTTGGATGTGCCTTCCTTCTTGCTCGGGTTCACCACATAGGTGTCGCCTTCGATGCGGACCACCTTTTCCTTGTAAAACCACGACTTGCCGGCTTTCCGATAGCGGTAGACGAGAATGTCGCCGACCTTGACCTTTTCAAGCTGCTCTTTTGTGACCGTGTTGCAGGCGGTGGCGGCCACGCTGATAAGGACGACGGCGGCGGCGCGCGTCCAGAATGGGCTGTTCATTGGGTGCGTCTCCTTGATGCGAACATTGAATATGGATGCGTGTATGGGGAAAGTGTCGCACGTTCCGCCCGGATTGCGAATATGAAAAATTCATCGCCTCGACTTCTTCTCACGGATGAACTCCATCGCTCGTGGGTCGTCGCCAATTCGCTGATGAACCGCGCTCGCAACTGCTCGGGAAGCAACGGTTACGAACGCGAACTGGGCTTCGACCCGACGGATTTTCTGTTTGACCGGCTCGCCGACCGTCCGACGGTCGCCTGGCTCGATCTCTGCTGCGGAACGGGTCGCGCACTCGTGCAATGCGCGACCCGCCTGACGACGCGCGTCCCGGCGCAACGGTTCCGGATTTTCGGCGTCGATCTGGTGGATGCTTTCGACCCGATTCCGGAAACCGTTGAAAATGTAGCGTTTCACGTCGGGACGCTCCCGGAATGGGAAATTGAGGAACACTTCGATCTGGTGACGTGCATCCACGGCCTGCACTACGTCGGAGACAAACTCGCCGCGCTGACCGCCGCCGCCCGATGGCTCGTCCCGGATGGTCTGTTCGTCGCGAATTTCGCGTCCGAAAGTTTGAAATCGCCCGACGGGAAGCCGCTCGGACGGGCCGTGACCGCCAGCCTGCGAAAAAACGGATTCATTCATGACAGTCGCCGCCATCGCATTTCCCGAACCGGCCCCGGTCCCGTCGCTTTTCCTTTTCGCTACCTCGGCGCGGACGACACCGCCGGTCCCAACTACACCGGTCAGCCGGCGGTGGATTCGTACTATGAAAAAGACTGACCCGGGAGAAAAACCATGAATCGGTCAAGCATCTGGGAAAAGGCAATGGATGAAGCCGGGACTTTGGCCGCCGTATTGGTGCAATGGGAAATTGAGGAGAGAGCTGAACTCCAAAAAGAAGAAATCGTCACCGCAATCGCATCGGCTTGGACAATGGTCATTGAAATGGCCAGTGAATCCCGTCTCTCGCTTGATCGGGAATGTCTCGCCAAGATTCATCGCGTTCTGGCCGAGGGGAGAGATTCGGCTGAACCGGGGATTTTTTCCGAGGGCGATAATCCGCCGGGAAATTGGACCGATTTTCAGGAGGCCGTTGAAGGATTTCAGGAAGATGATGGGATTGCGGGAAGCTGTGCCTTGATTCTGGCCATGCTCTATTGGGGCAACCACGTCAAATCGTTCCGATTCTCCCTTGGCTGGCTTGTGTTGAATGGTCTTCGACTTCAGGAAGGGCTTTCGCCACTCCGACTCACTATTCACCAGTTTGACATTTTGCGTGAAACGCTTGGATACGCTGGACCTGATTGTTGGGATGCGGAACGCTTGAGGTCCGCCTTCGGCGAACTGGAAGATTCCCCCGATTGGAAGTAAGAGCGAATTTTGTAGGGGATAGGGTTTCCCCACACACCTTCGGCGTGCGAAATCGGTGATGGTCCGCCGAACCGGTGATTTCGCTGCGCTTCACCACCGGCTAGAGCGGTTTTCAGTTGCGTGCGACCACACCGCATCCCGGAGGGATGCCGAGAAATTAGCCGGTGGTCAGGTGACGCCGAAGGTGTCACCGCCACCACCGGAAACGAACCGAAAAAGGAAAACGCATCCCGGAGGGATGCGGAGAA
>JBDRAL010000029.1:0-8529 GCA_039793685.1 Blastocatellia bacterium NZW_1522 | reverse complement strand
GAAACGGCGATCATGATTCCGAAAACCGACGACGGACGGGTGATGTTCGCCCTGCCGTGGCACGACCGGGTCGTGGTCGGGACGACCGACACGCCCGTGAACGCCATTTCCGAGGAGCCGCGTCCGCTGGCGGAGGAAATCGAATCGGTGTTGAAACACGCCCGCCGCTATCTGTCCCGCGATCCGAACCCGGACGACGTACTTTCAACCTTCGCTGGGTTGCGTCCGCTGATAAAGGTTCCGAGCAGCGACGCCCGGAAAACGTCGGTGATCCCGCGCGACCACAAAATCACCGTGTCGCCGCGCGGCCTCGTGACAGTGACGGGCGGCAAGTGGACGACCTACCGTCACATGGGCGAGGAAACCGTGGATTGCGCCGTCCGGGTGGCCAGCCTGCCGAAATCGCCGAGCGAAACGGAAACGATGCGCCTGCGCGGCTGGACGGAAGCCACCGACGACCAGTCGCTCACCGTCTACGGCGCGGACGCCCCGGCGGTCGAGGAAATCGTTGCCTCGTCCCCCGAACTTTCCGAACTTCTTCACCCGGCGTTGCCCTACCGCGCCGGGGAAGTGGTCTGGGCGGTCCGTCACGAAATGGCCCGGACGGTGGAAGACGTCCTTTCGCGCCGCCTCCGCGCGCTGCTGCTCGACGCCCGCGCGAGCGCCGCCTGTGCCCCGATGGTCGCCCGCCTGATCGCCCGCGAACTCGCCCGCGACGCGGCGTGGGAAAGTACGCAGGTTGAAACCTTCCGGGCGCTGGCGAAGGGGTATCTGCTTTGAGTCGGTTGGAACACCCCCTCACCGCTGACGCGGCTCGGGGATATGGCCTCTCCGACCGTTCCGAGGGCTGCGCTCCGCTTGCCCTCGGCTATCGTAGCGCCGCCCCGATGGGGCGTTGGTTGGTCGGTGGTCAACCGAGTTTATGGCCGGAACAATTTTTCAAAAACCATCGGCGGGAAAAAGCGCGGATAGCGGCCGTTTTTCATGAAAAAAATGGTTCGCAACGACGCTTTTTCGACTCCGCAAAGCGATTGCCAACGCGTTGGCAGCTTTGCAAGTTTTTGAAAATAGTACGGTTACATATAAATTCGTTTCAAAATTCGGTATTTTTGCGCCATTCTCTAAATGTTGAAAATCCGTGCGGGTTGAAGCGTTCAGGGTGCTGGCGAAGGGGTATCTGCTTTAAAGAAAGGCGGCAAAACGTGGCTCAGTCGGAAACCTGTCATTTTTGGGTCGGCTTTTTCCCCGATGGAGAAAGCGTTGGCGAATATTTCATTGAGAATTACGACCGGAAGAATGACGAAGAACCCTTTTCACCGTTTGCCCGTGACCAGAATGAATCCTGGTATGACCATGATTTTCTGGAATATGGTTTTCTTCAAAATGCCTCCTCAGTCGAGGAATTGGTCAACGGATACTCATATTCTGACCAGAACTCCGAGGAATTGGCCAAAAGAGCCGCAGATGCCGGGCTTTCGGGGATAAACACCTTTATTTTTATTACCGACACTGAAATTGAGAAACCTTGTTCAGTTGAAGGCAAGGACTACTGGCTCAGGTATCTTGGAACAATTACCTACCAGATTTGAAAAGACCCGCCCGCGCAGACCACATGTATTAATAGGATCGCGCGCGTACGATTGGATTTCCCGAAAAGTTGCGTGAATCGGAACGGTCGGATTCCGGTGAAAAGCGCCTTTCTACCAGCTACTTTCGCGCAACTCGGCCATCCTGGCTTTCTCATCGTCGCTGATGTGCAGCCGGAGAAAAATCGGCCAGTCGGGAAACCGGCTTTGGGCGTCTTTCCAGAAAAATTCGTCCTCGTCGGTCATCGTGCCGGTTTCCCAGAATCGGTTCCGAATTTCGAAAAGTCGTGAAACCAGGGAGCGGTCCTGAAGGTTGACGACGCCGAGCGTACCCCATTCTTCGGGGAGTTCGTCCGTCCATCGGAAGATCCCGAGTGGATGAATGTCGTAAATTTCACGAGCTTTTGGATTGAACCGCTGCCGCAGGAGCAGTTCGACGGTGTGTTCCGACCAGAGCAGGAACGAGTTCCGGTTGATCCACGACTGGGCTTTTTCTTCGTTCCGCATTTGAGATTTCACATTTCAAAAAAGTTTTGGGTTTCAGGCATCGGGTTTGGGAGTTCTACTCCAAAACCCGGCACCCAAAACCCAAAACCTTTTCCCTGATGGCGGCTTTCCGGCTGGAGACAGCCCTCCCTGACGGTCAGGCTGCCGTCTCCCTGCCGTTTACTACTTGGCGATCAAAACCAGTACGCCGCGGGCGCGCAGGTTGTAGACGTAGTTCTCGCCGCCGATGAAGGCTTCCGAACCCGGCGTCGCCACCTGATTCGGGCCTTCGCCCCAGTTGGACGTGTCGGTCACGCGGTACCAGTTCTTGCCGGTGCCGGGCCACGGCAGCGTGAAGTTCACGTCGCCCGACCAGCCGTTGTAGGCCACATAAATCGCCGAGGCCGAATCGCCGAATTCGCTGCCGTCCACCCGGTAGGCGAGGGCGTGGTTGTTCGCGTTGTTGAAGTAGGCCGCGTCGGGCACCGTGCCCGCCGGGGTGAACCACCGCAACTGCTCCATCACGTTTCCGTTGTTATCGACGCTCGAATAGAAATTCGCCGGACGCAGCGCCGGATGGGACTTGCGGAAGGCGATCATTCCCTTGGCGAAGTTGTTGAACCAGCCCTGCTCGGTCGTCCAGGTGTAGTTGAGCCAGTTGCCGGTCGAATCGAGGTTGTAGGCGTTGTTGTTGCCCTGCTGCGTCCGCAGGAACTCGTCGCCGCCGGTCATCATCGGCACGCCCGCGTTGAGCATCATCAGCGCGAACCCGTTGCGCGCCGCCTTGCGCTGGTCGGCGGCGATTCCGCCCTGATCCCAGCTATGGTTGTTGTCCTCGCCGCCGTCGGACGGTCCCCACGGCCAGGCCTGAAGATTGTTCTTCGAGTTGTACGCATAGAGATCGCGCAGCGTGAACCCATCGTGCGCGACGATGAAGTTGACCGAATTCCACGGCTTGCGGCCGTCATCGCCGTAGAGGTCCGACGAACCCGCGAAGCGCGTCGCGAGCGTCCCCGGCGTCACGGCCTCCACGCCGAGTTGGTTCTGGTCCTTGCGGATCGTGTCGCGGTAGATGCCGTTCCATTCCTGCCAGCCGGACGGGAAGTTCCCGACCTGGTACGAGTTGCCGCCGATGGCCCACGGCTCGGCGATGAGTTCGACGCCGGAACCGCCACCCGCCGGACGCGGCGAGAGGTCGCGCCAGATACGGTTGAGCGCCGTGCCGGTGTTCATCTTGTCGTAGTTGTAACAGCCATGCTCGCAGGTGTTGCCGAGCACCGACGCGAGGTCGAAGCGGTAGCCGTCGAGGCCGATCGTGTCGCGCCAGTAGGCCAGCGAATCGACGATCATGTCCTGCGCGACCGGGTTGAAGGTGTTGTAGTTGCCGCCGACGCCGGTGTTGTCCCACGAAAACTGCTTGTCGGCCGTCAGACAGTAGTAGGTCGGATTGTCGAGTCCGCGCCACGACATCACGTTGAAGGTACTGGAATCGCCGCCGTTCCACGCGCCGCCCTCGCCGGTGTGGTTGTAGACCACGTCGATGTAGACCTTGATGCCCGCGTCATGGAACGCCTTGACCATCGCCTTGAACTCGCGCGTCGGTCCGCCCGGCGTCTTGTCGGCGGAATAGCGGCGGTCCGGGGCGAAGTAGTTGAGCGTCATGTAGCCCCAGTAGTTGTCGCCGTCGGTCGTCGTCGGGTTCACGTCGTTGGTGTCGTTCTGCGTTTCCTGCACCGGCAGAAACTCCACCGCCGTGACGCCGAGCGACGCAAGGTAGGCCGCTTTCTGGCCCGCGCCCTTGTAGGTCCCGCGATCCGCCGCCGGAATGCTCGCGTCATTTTTCGTCAGTCCGCGGACGTGGACTTCATAGACCACGTCGTCCTTGAACGCCCGCGTCGGCTTCGTTCCGAAACTCGTCGTGTCGAGCGAAAGCACGATGCCCTTCGGCGCGACCGTTCCGCTGTCCTTCGTCCGGTAGAGCGGCCCCGAAGCGTAGAAGGTGCCGTCGTTGCTGGTCGGCGTCGCCGGGTCGTGGCTGATTTCCAGCGCGTAGGGATCCATCAGGAGCTTGTTCGGGTTGAACCGGTTGCCCTGCGCGTCAACATCGGAAATGAAGCCGGTGCTCGATCCCTTGGTCCAGGTCGAGACGTAGGTCCAATTCGGACCCCACGCCCGGTAGCCGTAGTAGACCGTGCCGGTGATGCCGTAGCTGTTGGCGAGCGTCGCGACCGAGCAAGTCTTCTGCCAGACGTTGGTCGCCGTGTCCTTGACCATGACGTAGCGGACCTTTTCCTGCTGACCCGTCGCCGCCGAGTAAAGGCAGAGTTCGATGCGGGTCGCCCGCGAGGAATAGACGCGGAAGACGATGTTCGCCTTGGTCGCGTCATAACGCGCGCCGAGCGTGTTGCGGTTGATCTGTGCCCGGGCAGGTTCGACGAACGCCGCCGTCAGACACAGACAGAGGATGACCACGGTCAGCCCCCATCGGCGATTGAATGTTGAAAAAATCGTATTCACAGGTGCCTCTCAAGGTTTTCGAAGTGCTTTTCTTATGTGCAGTACAACTTTTGAAGCAATTCGCGGTCCAGAATCGGGTTTTATCCGGGGAAACGTTCATTAAAGTTCGAAGTGTATGGAAATGAACGAATTGCCGCGTCGGGCGGAAAACATGACGCGCGCCGGGTGAATTCGAGGTGTCAGATTCTTTTACAACCCGGGAAGCGATTCACCAGTTCTGTCAAGTTGGTTGACAAGCCCGAAAACGGCAACTTCCGAAAATGACACGGTGGTCGGGGTGGCGGCTCCGGATAGTCGGTTCTGTCCCAGATGGACGGAACAGGAACCTTCCGGAGGAGAGTCACCACCATGAAACTGAAACTTGTATTGCGAAATCGATTCGTTCGACTCGCGGCGGTCGCGGTCTGCGTCTGGACCGGACTCGTCGCGGCGGCGTTCATAAATCCGATCGGGGCCGATGCCCAGACGGAAACGACGCCAGTTCAAGCCGATATTCAACCATCCGATCAGCAGCCCGCGCCGACCGCGGGGGCGTACAACAATCAGACCGAGCCTCCGACGGGGAAGGCCGGGACCTGCCCGCCGCTCATCATCAACGCGAGCATCGCCTCGGGGAGCGCGCAGTATCCCGGCGTGAACGGCAACCAGAACGGGCGGCTCAACCGGGACGCCAATACGTCGCGGTGCGGCCTGAGCAAGACCGCGCCGTCCGTGCTCGACACGGGAACGAACTTCCAGTTCAACGCCTACACCTTCACCAACACGTCCGCTTCTCCGGCCTGCGTGAGCGTTTCAAGTTCGAACAAGTCGGCGGCGGCGGTGTTCATGGTGGCCTACCTCGGGTCGTTCAACCCGAACAACGTCGCCCAGAACTATCTCGCGGACGCGGGCGGCGCGGGCGAGGGGCGGTCGTTTTCCTTCACCGTGCCCGCCAACTCGGATTTCGTGCTGGTTTTCAGCCGGGTCACGACCGGGGCGGTGACGATCACCTATTCGTTCAACGTCATCGGGCTGCCCGGCTGCAACACCTGCCCGCCGTCGCGGATCGACGGCGACATGACCAACGGTAGCGCCGATTACGTCGCGATGCAGAGTGATTCCAACGGGCGGCTCAACCGTGATGCCAACACCTCGCGCTGCGGCCTGAACAAGACGGTTCCGGCGGTGCTTGAAACCGGCACGGCGTTTCAGTTCGACGCCTACACTTTCGTGAACTCGTCGGGGTCCGACGCCTGCATCAGCGTGGCCGTGTCGAACACCTCCAGCGCGGCGATTTTCGCTCAGGCCTATCTCGACAACTTCAACCAGAACAACATTTCCCAGAACTACCTCGCGGACGCGGGCGGCGCGGGCGAGGGGCGGTCGCTGGCCTTCACCGTGCCGGCTCAGCGGGCGTTCGTCGTGGTGTTCACGCGCGTCAACACGCAGGCCGCGACGATTACCTATTCGTTCAACGTCATCGGTCTGCCCGGTTGCACGATCTGTCCGCCAGCGCGGGTCGCGGGCAACACGTCCACGGGAAGCACGCAGTATCTCGCTCACAGCAGCATCCAGAACGGCATTCTCGGGCGTGACGGCAGCGTTTCGGCCTGCGGAACGACCAAGTCGACGCCGAACGTCCTCAACTCCGGCACGGATTTCGACTTCAATGCCTTCAACTTCGTGAACACCACGAACTTTTCCCAGTGCATCACAGTGGCGACCGTCTCCGATTCCCTGACGACCGTTCCGATCAGCACCGTCGCCTATCTCGACAACTTCAATCAGAACAACATCCAGCAGAATTACCTCGGCGACTCCGGCGCGGTCGGACTGGCGCGGTCGTTTTCCTTCACGGTGCCGCCGAAACGGTCGTTCGTGCTGGTGTTTCATCGAACGACGAACGGCGGGACGACGCCCGCGACCTATCGGTTTTCGGTGACTGGGCTTTCCGGGTGTACAACCTGTCCGCCGCAGACGATCACCGCGACGCTCGGCATCGGAACGGTTCAGACGGTGCTCGATTTCACCGGCATACAGGAGGGCATTCCGAATCGTCCGGGGCTGACCGTCACCGACAACTGCTCGGCCGGCGAGACGTTTCCGGGACTGTTCGACGCGGCGACCAACGTGAAGTTCGACGCCTACATGTTCACCAATCCATCCGATGTGGCGGATTGTTTCGACATCGTGCTGCGCAACAACACGGCGACGACCGGCATTTTCGCCTCGGTGTATCTGGATTCGTTCAACCGGCAAAGTCTGGCGACCAACTACTTCGCCGACGGTGGCGCCGCGGCGGCGCTGCGGAGTTTTTCGGTGACAATTCCGGCCAAGCGAACTTTCATCGTGGTCGTCAGTCAGATCAACACGGCGACCACGACCGTGGGCTACGATCTGTCGATCAAGGGGCTTTCCGGTTGCTCGGAATGCACGGGTGTCTCGTTGACACCCTCGACGCTCGCCAACGGGACCACCGGAACCGCCTACAATCAGACCGTGTCGGGAGCGGGCGGAACCGCGCCATTCGGGTTCGTCCTGAGCAACAACGGCCCCTTGCCGAACGGATTGAGCCTGAACGCTTCGACCGGGGCCATCACCGGCACGCCGACGGTCAACGGGTCCTTCACCTTCCAGGTTCAGGCGGTTGACGACAACCTCTGCCTCGGCAAGCGGAACTACACGATCAACATCCAGCCGAATACCGGTTGTACGTTCACCGTCAGCCCGACGAGTACGCTCGTGCCCGGTGTCGGCGGGTTCCGGCAGTTTCAGGTGACGGCCCCGGCCGGGTGCCCCTGGACGGCCGTCAACAACACGACCTCAATGATGGCGCTGACGTCCAATTCATCCGGGGCGGGGAACGGGACGGTGACCATCTCGATCTTCACGAACAGCGGCGCGGCGCGCTCGGGAACGCTGACCATCGCGGGCCAGACCGTCACGGTCAACCAGCAACGCGGTACCAATGCCGACACGCCGGGGCAGTACCGCCCAACCAACGGGTTCGTCTACCTGCGAAATTCCAACGACACCGGATTTGCCAACGCGGAGTTCTTCTTCGGGCTGGCGAGCGACATTCCGGTTGCGGGTGACTGGGATGGCGATGGCGACGACACCATCGGAATCTTCCGCGCCGGGCAGTTTTTCCTCCGCAACTCGAACGACACCGGGTTCGCCGACATCAATTTCGCTTTCGGGACGACGGGCGATATTCCGATTGCGGGCGACTGGGACGGCGACGGCGTGGACACCATCGGTCTGGTTCGCGGCAATCTCATCTTCTTGAGAAACTCGAACACGGGCGGTGCGCCCGATGCCACGCTCGTCTACGGCTCGGCCAGCGACATCTACATCGCGGGCGACTGGGACGGCGACGGAATCGACACCATCGGGGCTTTCCGTCCGACGAATGGTTTCGTCTACCTGCGTAACACGAACACGACCGGTGTCGCCGATATCGAGTTCTTCTACGGCATCGCGGGTGACAAGCCGGTGGCGGGTGACTGGAACAACGACGGCATCGACACCATCGGGATCGTCCGCGGGAACGACTGGTTCCTGAGAAACTCGAACACGACCGGTTTCGCCGAGATCGTCTTTACCTACGGCACACCGACCGACATTCCGATTGTCGGAGACTGGAACGGCGCGCCGTAAAAGTCCGGACTGAAAGTCTTGAGTCTGGAGTCGAGAGTCTGAAGTCAAAGCGGAAAAAAGCGTTCGGGATATTCCCGAGCGCTTTTTTCATTCAATTTTCGCGGATTTCGCGGATTTCGCGGATTCCCGCTCGAAGACTCGCTTCATCCGGGGCTAGAGCAGTTTTTGGTTGTCTGCGACCACACCGCATCCCGGAGGGATGCCGAGAAATTAGCCGGTGGTCAGGTGACGCCGAAGGTGTCACCGCCACCACCGGAAACGAACCGAAAAAGGAAAACGCATCCCGGAGGGATGCGGAGAA
>JBDRAL010000028.1:0-33518 GCA_039793685.1 Blastocatellia bacterium NZW_1522 | reverse complement strand
TGACCTGCCCCCGAAAGTAGTACCACTACAAATGTGAGTCGAGGCCCGGTTGGTGGTTGAAATTCTGGATTGAGCGATCAATCCATTGAACGCCATTGCGTTCGATAGTCGCTGCCTGAGCCGGAGCGCCGCCGCGGTCAAGGGCGACCGCCAGGTCGCCGCCGAAGGCGGGCCCCGCCCCTTGACCGGCAGGCGAAGCGGAGGCTATTTCCGGCGGGCTGTTTCTGGCCGCGAAATCCCTGGGTGTCAAATAGCCGAGCGCACTGTGCGGACGGTGCGTGTTGTAGGCCCGAACAAATTCAGTGAGAACCACCTCGGCCTCCCGCAGGCTCGTGAACAGTTCCCGGTTGAGCGATTCATCCCGCAGTTTCCCGTTGAAACTCTCGATGAACGGGTTCTCCCACGGACTGCCCGGTGCAATGAACATCGTCTTCGCGCCCAGTTGCCCGAGCCACGTCCGGACGGCCCGCGCAATGAACTCCGGGCCGTTGTCGGACCGAATGAAGTCGGGAATTCCACGCTCGGCCATTACCACACGGAGTACCTCCACGACGGCTTTGGCCTTGAATGTCCTCCCAACCTCGATGGCCAGACATTCCCGCGTATATTCATCCACCAGTGTCAGCAATTTCAGTTTCCGGCCATCCGTCGTCTGGTCATAGATGAAATCGTACGACCAGACGTGGTTGGCCGAGATCGCCCGGTAGCGAATCCCCGCGTCTCCCGTCCGCCGGCGACGGACCTGTTGCGGCGGTACGTTCAATCCTTCCAGCCGCCAGATTCGGTACACCCGCTTGAGATTCGCCCGAATTCCTTCGCGTCTGAGCAGCGCCGCCACCCGGCGATACCCGTAGCGCGGATTCTCACCGGCCAGCTTCACCACCCGTTGCGCAATGCGCCGCCCCTCCGCGTTCTCTTTCGGCACGTACCGCTCGGTCGTCCGCGGCTGACCAAGCGTCCGGCAAGCCCGGCGCTGCGACACGTCAAACTTCTCACGCACCAGCCCGACCGCTTCGCGTCTGCGCGCCGGGCTCACCATTTTCCCTCCGCGATCTCCTTAAGCATCGCATTGTCCAGGGCCATGTCCGCCACCAGCCGTTTCAACCGCGCGTTTTCCTTTTCCAGTTCCTTCAGACGCTTCAACTCGTCAACCGGCATCTTCCCGTACAGCTTCCGCCACCGGTAATAGGTCTGGTCCGCAATCCCGAGCTCCTTGCAGATCTCCTCGATCGACCGTCCTTTGGCCTGTTCCTTCTCGACCTCGCGCAGTTTCGCGATGATTTCTTCCGCTTTGTGGTGCTTCTTTTTCACGGCAGTCCGTCCCTTCTCAAAGGCTTCGGACTCACATTTTACATGGACCCGTTTAAGGGAAGCAGGTCAGACGCATGGCTTACTCCTCATCATCCCTTGCGAAAAGTTCGAGTTGTTGAAATTCGCGCTTTTCTTCCGCGTTGAGCTTTGCGCCGGAGTTCTGCTTGGCCTTCAAGTCGGAGTATCTTTCGCGGGATTGGACCGCAAGTTCGGACCGCGTGTTTTGTAGACCGAAGGCGGATGTCAGAAGGATCGTGTCCGATTTCGCGGCAATAATTTTTTCGTACTCTTCGTTTGAAAGTTGACGCGGTTTTTCGTCGCTCCCCGGTTCAGGCAAAACGAAAATCCCGTTTCGGTCCGCCGCCTGACAAATGAGCGGACTGTGGGTCGTTACAAGGAACTGGATGTTCGGAAAATGTCCCTTCAGCCAGAAACCGATCTGTCTCTGCCATTCAGGATGCAGGTGCGCGTCCACTTCATCAATTAAAACGACACCTTCCCTGATAATTCTCAGCTTGCCGGTTTTCGGATCGGTTTCAGTCAAACCCTCATGGCCGTAGGCGTTGATGAGGTGACGCAGAATATCGGCGAGAAGGGCTAGCGCCGCGCGATAGCCATCGCTCATTTCACTCCAGGGAAGGCGCAAACCATTGCGATCCCGAAGCCACAACCCGTCCGAGTCAATTGTATCGACCGTGATCTGGTTCGGCATGAGTTCATCGCGCAGGATTGAAAGCAGGAGATCGAGTTGCTCCTTTTCATCAGTTTTCTTTTCAAGGGCTTTGTGGCTGAGTTCCTTCATCCACTGGTTCACTTCGGCGAGGGAAGCCGCTTCTTGGAACATCGTCACGAAGCGCTCGGTGGTTGGCGCAACCATTGCCCGCGTTGCCTCAGGCGAGGCACCAAATACTCTCCGAAATGGCCCATACCCGCAGGAAAACCAACCCTTCGACTCGGAAGACCAAATTCCTCTTTCAGGCAGTGTGCTTTTTTGTTTTTCACTTTCGAGAATGACGTCTTTTCCCAAAGGTTTGAGAATTATTTTTGCGGGAAATTCATTCCTTGAAATTTTCCCACCTTTGGCAAATGAATCTCCGTCACCGGGTTTGACCACAATCCTGATTGAGGATTCCTGACCGTTGATTCCTTCACGAACCCACCGTTGAAAACTTGGCTGCAATGCCCGTGCCGTATCTTTTCCAGTCAGGGCCACGGCAATTGCTTTGAGGAGGGTACTTTTCCCCGATCCGTTGTCTCCCGTGAAAACGGTCCAGCCTGCAAAGGAATTCTTGTCTCTTCTGGAAAGATCAAATTCAAGCAATTCAAATCCCCGAATGTTTTTAAGGGAGACTTTGCTGATGTACATGACGCTACCCCCCTCACATCTTGTCCGGGACGGGAATACCCAGAACATCCATCGCCGCCTGCAACCGTTTCTCGACGAGCAGGGTCACACCGATGAGAAACTGCTGGCGAAGGGCGTCGGTTTCGTTCTTGATGTTGTTTTCACGGACCGAATAGAAGGTACTGAACTGCTGCGCGAGCTGGAACGTGTACTTGGCGAGCTTGGCGGGTTCCAGTGAATTGGCCGCGTCACGAACAACTTCTTCATACTGAAGGGCAAACGATACCAATGCCCAGATGTCGTCCCCGAGCTTTTCCGAGAAACAGGAGGGGAGACTTTGCAACCCGTTCACAAGCTTCTGTTTCGCATTGCGATACTCAATATTTTCCCCATGAAGTTTGCGAAAAATACTTTTTACGCGGACAAGCGAATAGAGCAGGTAGACACCTGTTTCGCCCTGTTCGGCTAAGGCTTCCTTGAAATCAAAGGCAATAACCGTATTGCGTGAAAACTTGAGTAGGAAGTAACGCAAGGCCCCGACCGCGATTTTTTTGGCAATTTCCTGCTTATCGGTTTCCGATAGTTCCTCCTGCTGTCCCTTTACGCTGGCGATTGCCTTGGTTTCGAGCCGGTTGATGAGGTCGTCGCCCTTGACGCCGAGGCCCTTGCGTCCGCTCATCGAGACGAACGGCCGTTTGCGGTCTTCTTCCGAAAGTTCAAAACCCAGTTCCTCACAACTCGCGGGCGTGAGCGCGACCTTTTCGTATCCGAGGTGCGAACTGCGCGCGACCCGGTGGCGTTCGGCCTCGGGCGTGACCGCGAGGACGCCCTTCTTGACGTATTCCTGCGCGTAGCTCTGGCCCACGTCGATCACGTTGAAATAGGCCGCGCCGTTGCCGAAGGCATGAATCGGCTTGGTGTCGCCTTCCACTTCATCGGTCGTTGAAATCCAGACCGGCTGTCCGTCGGGGTACTCGTGAAACTTCCGATAGCGGAAGTTCATCCCGAGCTGGCCGAGTTTCCACAAATGGTACGCGATGTCCTTGCCGGTGTAGTTGACCGTGCCGTTCGACCGCACGAGTACCTTGTCGGCGTCATGATCTTCCGCCTCCTTTTCCTCGTCGGTTTTCGGCTCGGTTTCTTCAGCCCGCATCACCCAGCAGCCTTTGTTGCGGCCCTCGGTTTCGAAAACGATGGCGCCCGTTTCCTTGAGCCGTTCGAACGCCCGGTCCCAGAAATGCAGATGCAGGATTTCGCTTTCGCAGGGCATCACGTCGTAGGTGATGCCGAGCCGCCACATGGTTTCGAGGTGGCGCTTGAGAATCCGCATCGAAACGTGTTTCGCGACCTCGGCGATGTCGCCTTCATCGTGTTCAATGGCGTGCAGCGCCTCGGCCCGGAGTTTGAGCCGTTCCTTGTCTTCCTCGTACCACTTGCCGACCTTGGAATAGAGGTCCCAGCAGTAATCGTCGAACTTGGTCGTGATGGCCGCGATTTCCGCCAGCGATTTCTTCTCGATGTGCAGGAAACCGACGACCACGTCCGCGACCTGCACGCCCGTGTTGTCGATGTAGTTCTGCACTTCGACGGTTTCGCCGCAGGCGCGCAGCAACCGCACCAGCGTGTCGCCGAGGACGGAATTCCGCAGGTGGCCGATGTGGGCGGCCTTGTTCGGATTGACGCTCGTGTGTTCGACGATCAGCTTGCCGCCGATGGTCGGTTCGAAGCTACCGCCGTCGAAATCGAGTCCCTTCAGAAAGAGTTCCGGGCGCTTGAGGAAAAAGTTCAGATAGCCCGCCCCGGCAACTTCGATGCGGTCCACCGATTCCAACGCGGCGAGTTCATTTTTCAAAGTCTCGGCCAGTTGCCGCGGATTGTGCTTCTCGCCGGTGGCGGCCTTCAGGCGCTTGGCGAGTTCGAACGTGACCGGCGTGGCGAGATCGCCGAGCGAAACGTTCGGCGGACGCTCGATAGCAAAGTCGCCGATTTCGAGGTTGAAACATTTTTGAATGGCGTCGCCCACGGCGCGCCGGACTTCCGACTGAATTAAAAGCAACATGACTGAACTTTTCTGAAAGATTAGAATGGCGGCCAGCCCTTACAACTCAACCGTCCCGCAAACAAATTACCATAGAGAGGTGACGTCGCGATGTCCAGAACACTTCGTTCGCTGTTGATGTGTCTGCTGGTTTTTTCGGTGATGACCGGAATTGCTTCGGCGCAGACCCGCCGCGCTCCGGCCAAAAAACCGACGACCGCGCCCCCGCCCGTGCAAGCCCCGAAAGGGCCGCCCAAGGCCAAGCCGAGCAAGGTCGAAACGATGTCGCCCGAGGAATTGAAAAAACTCAAGGCGGTCATCGAAACCGATCTCGGCAACATCACCCTCGAATTTTTCCCCGACCTCGCGCCGATTAACGTCCGAAATTTCCTGCGATTGGCCGATCAGGGATTTTTCAACGGGACGGAATTCAATCGGATCGTCCCGAAATTCGTGATTCAGGGCGGAGATTCGGCCAAATGGCCGGCGGACAGCCCGAACCGGAACGTGGTTTTCGAAACGCCTTCGCTGAAGGATGAATTTAACCAGATGGAAGCCAAAAAGGGCATGCTCGCGATGGCTCACGGCAGCCTGCCCGACAGCGCCACCTACCACTTTTTCATCTATCTGAACCGGTTCCCCACGCTCGACGGGAAGTACACCGTGTTCGGGCAGGTGATCGAAGGTCTCGATGTGGTGGACAAAATCGCCGCCACGCCGGTCGAGCCGAATTCCGACAAGCCCACAACCCGCGTCACGGTGAAAACCATCCGCGTGATCTTTCCTCAGTAGTCGCCTTGAAAATGAAACGGCGCGGTCGGGAAGTGACATTCCCGCCGCGCCGATTGTTTTCATTGAACCTGGTGAACGGTTACTCGGTCGGTTTTTCGTTGGCGATGGTCTGGAACTGATCGGGCGTCAGCCGGTAGGGAAGCCAGTCGGCCAGCCGGTTCGCGCCGATGCGTTCATAGAAGTCTATGGCGATCTGATTCCAGTCCAGCACCATCCATTCGAGACGACCGCAGCCGCGCCAGACGGCTTCCTGAGCGACGGTCTTGAAAAGCGCCATTCCGGCGCCGCGCTTGCGGTGATCGGGAAGTACGAACAGGTCTTCCAGATACAGCGTCGGCATCGCGAGGAACGTCGAATAGGTTTCAAAAACCACGGCGTACCCGATGGGCTGGCCTTCGAACTCCGCGAGAAAAAGCGTGAAGCGCGGTTTCTCGCCGAATGCGTCATTGAGCAGCCGCGAACGCGCGCCTTCGTCCGGGCCGGGGAGATTCTCGTAATCCGCCAGGGCCTGAACGAGCGAAAGAAAGGCTTCGCTGTCCTGCAATTCGGCCTGACGAACCTTGAGGCTGGTTTCGGATTTCGGGGTCATTCGGTAGTGCGTCATCGCGCCGATCACTTGCATCCGGGGGGATGGAGATTCGGGTCGGCGTGAGGTTTCAAAATGTTCATCGCCCGAAGGCGATGCGGCATCTTCCGTGGAGAAGCAAAGTATGTGACAGACCGTTCTGAAATTTGGTCTCAAACGTCACATTCGGGGACGAAAATTTCGGAAGATGACGCGAGCCGGATTGTGCGTCACAGCACCCGGCTTTTCAACCGTTCGAGGACGGTGAGCGCGTCAGCCGCCGACAAATGGTCGAGTTCGAGGTTGCGAAGTTCATCCAGGACGGTTTCGTTGGCCTTGTCGAAAAGATTCGGCTGGTCGTCGTTTTTCTTTTTCCGTGACGGAAGATGACGCGCGAGTTTCGGCTTGCCGAGAACGTCGAGTTCGTTCGCTTCGAGGTTTTGAAGAATCTCGCGGGCGCGGGCGAGAACCGTGGCGGGAAGCCCCGCGAGGCGCGCGACCTCGATGCCGTACGACTTGCTCGCGCTGCCATCGATAACTTTATGAAGAAAGACGATGTCGCCGGTGTTTTCCGAAACCGCGAGCTGGACGTTCTTCACGCCCGGCAACAGTCGCGCCAGTTCGGTCATTTCGTGGTAGTGCGTGGCGAACAGCGTCTTGGCCGCGTGCTGGCCGTTTTCGTGGAGATATTCGCCGACCGCCCACGCAATCGAGAGGCCGTCGAAGGTCGCCGTTCCGCGTCCGATTTCATCCAGTAAAACGAGGCTGCGCGGCGTGGCGGTGTTGAGAATGTTGGCCGTCTCGGTCATTTCGACCATGAACGTCGAACGCCCGCGCGAAAGGTTGTCCGACGCGCCGATGCGGGTGAAGACGCGGTCGATGACCGGAACGCGCGCTTCCTTCGCCGGGACGAAACAGCCGATGTGGGCCATCACGGCGATGAGGCCGATCTGGCGCAGGTAAACGCTTTTCCCGCCCATGTTCGGTCCGGTAATGATGTGGAGGCGTTCGGTCGAATTGTTGATGACGACATCGTTCGGTACGAATCGCGAGGTGTGCGTTTCAACCACCGGATGCCGCCCGCCGGTGATGACGAGTTCGTCGCCTTCGTGGAGTACGGGCCGGACGTAGCGCCGGACCGCCGCGAGGTGCGCGAAGCCGGCGAGGCAGTCGAGCGTGGCCACGACCCGCGCCGCCGTTTGAAGGCGCGGCGTGTCGTCGAGAATGCTCGCGCGAAGGTCCTGGAAGATTTTGGTTTCAATCGTGACGATGCGGGCCTCGGCGTTGAGGACGCGGTCTTCAAGGTCCTTCAGTTCGGGCGTGGTGAAGCGTTCGGCGTTGACCAGCGTCTGTTTCCGGTCGTAGTCGTCGGGAACGAGCTTGAGGTTGGCCTTGCTGATTTCGATGTAGTACCCGAAGACGTTGTTGAAACGGACCTTGAGCGAAGCGATGCCGGTGCGCTCGCGCTCGCGGGTTTCGATGGCCGCGATGGCGCTTTGCGAATCGTGGCGCAGGCTGCGGAGTTCATCGAGTTCCGCGTCATACCCGGCGCGAATGACGCTGCCTTCCTCGATTTTGAGCGGCGGGTTTTCGGTCAGCGTGTCGGCGATGCGGGCGCGCAGGTCGGCGCAGTCGTCGAGCGAATCGTCGAGTTGGCGCAAAAGCGCGGCGGCGGATTCCGCCAGAAGTTTTTTCAAATCGGGAAGGGCGTCGCAACTGGCGCGCAGGGCGACCACGTCGCGCGGCGTGGCCGTGCCGAGCGAGACGCGACCGAGCAGGCGTTCGATGTCCTGCACCCGTTTCAAGGTCTGGCGAAGCCGGTCGCGGCGGATGGTGTCGCGGTGGAGTTCGGCGACGGCGTCGAGCCGGGCGTCGAGTTCGCGGACGTTCATCGAGGGCCGCAGCAGCCAGTTTTTCAACAGTCGCGAACCCATCCCCGTTTCGGTCGTGTCGATGACCGACAGCAGCGAATCGCGCTTGCCGCCGCTTGAGGATTCCACGATTTCAAGATTTCGCAGGGTGGCCGCGTCGAGCTGCATGAAGTCGCTCGGTTCGAACCACGAAATGCCCGTGACGTGGCGCGCGTCGTTGCGCTGCGTGTCGCGGATGTAGCGCAGCGCCCCCGCCGCCGCGCTGACCGCCCGGACGCGGCCTTCCAGCCCGAATCCGGCGAGCGAGGCCACGCCGAAGTGGGTTCTCAGAAAGTCGTCGCACAAATCCGTCGAAAAGTGCCAGTCGTCGCACAGCGTGAGCGCGCAGGCGAAGCGCGGGGGAAGGCGGCGTTCGCCATCCGTCGTCGTTTCTTCAACCGCAACGCCAGCCTTTGAAAACATCGGTGCGAGGAGGCGTTCGAGGCTTTTCGGCGCGATGACTTCGCGCGGCTGAAACTGTTCAAGCTGGGCAAGAACGCTTTCAAAATTGCCTTCGCCGCGAAACTCGGTCGCGAGAAACTCGCCCGTGGTCAGATCGAGAAAGGCCGCGCCCATCGCGTCGCCCGCGCCAGCAACGGCGGCCAGAAAACGATTTTCCGCGCCGCCGACCATCTGTTCGTCAATCGCCGTCCCCGGCGTGACGACCCGGATGACCTCCCGGCGCACCAGTTTCGTTTTCGCGCTCGGCTCCTCGGTCTGTTCGCACACAGCGACCCGGAATCCCTTTTCAATCAGCTTCGCGATGTAGCCCGCCGCCGCGTGATGCGGCACGCCACACATCGGAATCGGATTGTCGGAATCCTTGTGGCGGGCCGTGAGCGTGACGTCCATTTCACGCGCGGCCAACACCGCGTCATCGAAAAACAGTTCGTAAAAATCGCCCATCCGGAAAAACAGAAGCGTTCCGGGATGCTGCTGCTTGATTTCGAGGTACTGCCGAACCATCGGCGTCGCGGGAGGGGAAGCCATAGGGAAGGTGTCAGGTGTCGGGTGTCGGGTGTCGGGTTTCAGGTCGGAACAGGTGTCGGGTATCGGGTGTCAGGTTTCAGGTAAAGCAAGTTTTGAGTTTATTGTCTCTTCTCACAAACTTTTCACCACTCAATTCAAAACTCAAAATTGGTTTTCACCTGAAACCCGACACCCGAAACCCGACACCTTTTAAAGAGGTCGCAGGTCGATGTCGTAAAGCTGCTGGTACGCGCGGTAGTTGGCGATGACCTTGAAGACGTAATCCTTCGTCTCGGCGTAGCCGACTTCGCAGGGGAAGCGGTCCACGTCTTCCTTCCCGGCGCGTTGCATCCAGCGACGGACGGCGCTTTCGCCTCCGTTGTAGGACGCGGCCACGGCGGGCGGATGATTCGTGAATTCCTTGAAAAGGTCCGCGACGTACTGCGCGCCGAACTTCGCCGCAATCTCCGGGTCGTAGAGATCGCTGCGTTCATAGCTCGTCAGATTGAGTTCCTTCGCGATGCGGTCGGCGGTCGAGTCGATGAACTGAAACATCCCCCGAGCCGCCACGGCCGATTTCGCGAGCGGATTGAAGCGCGATTCCTGACGGGCGATGGCGAGCAGGATGCGCGGGTCCACGCGGCGGGGCCGGGCCACCTCGGCCAGCGCGTCACGATATGGCGCGGGATACAGAAGTTCGGCCACGTCGCGTGGCATGACTTCAAGGCGGAAATCGGTCGGAAGCGTGCCGAAGGTCGCTTCGCCGTAGGCAATCGCCTTCGCGCCTTGACTGCCGCGATTGGCCCACACGGCCTGTCCGAACGGTCCGCCCGCGTTCGCGCCGAGTAGCGGAACGGCTTCGTCGTACAACCCGAGAAAACACAATTCATCGGCCATCGTTCGCGTGGCGGGCGCGTCCTTCGGGTCGGTGATGAAGGCACGGCCCAGCGCGGGCGCGTTCTGCCCCCACGCGCGTGCGTAGGCGGGGATGTTCCGGTAGCAGTTGCCGAGAAGTTCAAACAGTTCCGAACGTTTTTTCGCGTCGTCGGTCAGGCGGAGCGCCTGCTGGGCGGCGTTTTTCGCGGATTCGTAGTTCGCTCCCGCCGCCGCCGATTTCGCCTGGGTTTCAAGGCGGGTGAACCGCTGTTCGAGCAGGCTCTTCGCCTTCGGATTCTTTAACAGTGCAAGCAAACGGTCGGTGGCGCGCTGGCCGTAAAAACTGTCGCGCGTGTCCGGGAAGCCGAGGAAGAGATCGAGGGCTTCGCCGTATCGTTCGAGCTTTTCGAGCGTGAAGGCGCGCAGAAACTGGGCCTCGATGGCGTTGGTCGTGCCGGGGCCGCGACGTCCGAGGGGCTGCGCCTGCAATACGTCGAGCGCGGCGAGGGCTTCGCGATACCGTTTCGCGGAGAGAAAAATCTTGACCCGCTGAAACTTGGCCGTGACGGCGGCGATGTCGTTGGGCAGCGCGTTTTCGGTCCGGGTACACCAGTCCAGCGCGCCCTTGTCGTCGCCCGCGATGCGGAGCGTGTCGATGGCGTTGAGGTGCGCGCCGCCGACGTATTCGCTGTTCGGATAGGCCGCGATGAACGCCTCGTAGCGGGCGACGGCTTCCTTGTACTTGCCCGCGTTCTGGAGCGCATGCCCGGCTTGGTAAAAGCCCTTTTCGCCATCCGGCGTGGATGGATATTCGGCGTGGACCCGGTCGTACCATTCGGCGGCGCGGTCCCATTGCTCGTCAATGTAGTAAGCCCGTCCGATGCTCCACATCGCCTCGGGGCGCGTCTTGCTGGCGGGGAATTTCTCGACCAGTTCGGAAAAGTGACGAATCGCGCCCGCGCTGCGCCGGTTGGTCAGATAGAGCCGGGCACGGACCAGCCGTTGGGCTTCAGTCAGATCGGTGTCGCCGCGTTCGTCGAGTTGTTCGGCGGCGAGCAGGGAGGCGTCGTCTTTGCCGGGCAGAAGTTTGCGAAACACCGCGATGGCCTCGGCCTCGCGGCCGGCTTTGCGAAGAAGTAGCCCAAGCTGGCTTTCGATTTCCCGGCTTTGAAGGGCAAGCTGACGATACTGCGCGATGGCCGAATCGAACGCGCCGCTCTCGGCGTAGCTCTCGGCCAGTCGCAGGCGCGAGCCGCGCGCGGCGGTCGAGGTCGAAAATTCGTTCGACAGTCGCAAAAGGTATTTCTGCTCGGTTTTGAAATCGTTTTCGCGGCGGGCGACGGTCGCGAGGTGGCGCAGGCAGAAGGGAACGAATCCAGCGGCGGCGGGACGCGCCATCGTCGCCAGATAAAACTTTTTCGCGACGTCGAAATCTCCCGCGCGTTCGGCCACGCGCGCGCGCAGGTAGTCGTAATTGTTCAGTTCGAACAGCTTCGGCTCGGCTTTGGCGAATTCATCCAGCAGCGACGCGGCGCGGCGGTATTCGCGGCCTTCGACCGTGCGACTGATGTCGCGCGCCTGCACGCCAGAATTGAAGGCGAACGTCGGCGTGGCCGTTCCGAGCGAAAGCAGGCAGAGCGCGATGCAGACGGCGTGGCGGTAGAGTTCGATCATTTCCATAAGTCCAAAGTCCAAGGTCCAAAGTCCAAGGTCAAAATCTGATGAAAAACTTTGGACTTTGGACCTTGGACTCTGGACTGATTTTCAGTGGCTCGGAATGTTGCCGGTCGTGTTGCCCTGCGCCAGTTTCTGCTTGAGTTGGGCGACTTCGGGCGCGTTCGGCATGGCCTTTTCGAACTTGGCGACCATTTCCTTCGCCTGATCGGTCTGGTTGGTTTCGATCAGCACCAGCGAGTAGTTGAACAGCGTCTGCGGGTGGTTCGGTTCGAGGGAAAGCGACTTCTTGAAGTATTCGATGGCTTTCGCGGTCTGCTTCGGCTCGCGATAGTAGTACGTCAGCCCGAGGTCGGTGATGACGTTGACGTCGCTGGGCGTGAGCTTGAGGACTTGCTCGTACCACTTGGCCGCGTCTTCCCAGTGCTTCACGTCGAAGTGCGCGTTGGCGAGGCCGAGGATGATCTGCGGCTCGTCGGGCTTCATCTTGTACGCCTGTTCGTAGCGCGAAATGGATTCGGGATATTTCTTCTCCTGATAGAGCATGAAGGCCAGAATCGCGGTCGAGCGCCAGTCGTCCGGCTTCAGCTTGACGGCTGCTTCGAAGCATTCGCGGGCTTCGGCGATTTTGCCGCTCTGGGCCAGAAATTCGCCGATGGTCTTTTGCTTTTCATAATCGCCGCGGTTGGCGGCCGCTTCCTTGATGGCCGTGTCCACGTTCGGATTCTGGTGTATGGCATCGGAGGGGGGCGTGCCCTGCGGTACGCCGCCGCCGGTCGTGGTCGGCGTCGTGCCCGCGTTGGCGAAGGCTTCCGCCCGCGCCTTTTCGGTCTGTTCCTTGATGAAATCGCGGTTGCGGCTGTTGGTGTAGGCGAACCCGATGAAAAAGCCGACGACGAGGCAGGAGGAACTGGTGACGAGAAGAACCTTATTCATACGGATGAAGGATGAAGGATGAAGGATGAAGGGGGAAGGATGAAGGTGGAATTATGAATTTTGAATTATGAATTATGAATTCTCGGAACTGGAAGGAAACCAACGGGTCGCCAAAGCCTGTAACCAATAATTCATAATTCATAACTCATAATTTCTTTTTCATCCTTTAAGAAAGAATACCGCGTAGTAATAAAGCACCGGCGCGTTGAAGAGCAAACTGTCGAGGCGGTCGAGAAACCCGCCGTGGCCGGGCAGAACGGAGGCCGCGTCTTTCGTGTCCGAGCCGCGTTTCAGAAGCGATTCATAGAGGTCCCCGATCTGCCCGATGGCGTTCATGATGACGGCGAGGCCGATGGCGTGCGCCAGCGGAAGGGCGGGGAAGTACCAGAACTTCGAAAGAATCGCGAACCCGACGCTGCCGAGGACGCCGCCGATGGAGCCTTCGATGGTCTTGCCGGGGCTGATGGCCGGGGCGAGCTTGTGGCGTCCGAAGGCGCGGCCCGCGAAGTAGGCGAACACGTCGCCCGCCATCACGATGAACAGAAAGAGCGTGAGCAGGCGGCTTCCCGTCCCGGTCGGCTCAATGCGTTTGACCGCGATGAGGAACCCGAGGAGCGCGCCGAGGTAGAGAACGCCGAACAGCGTGGCGGCGTGTCCGGGCAGGGCTTTCTTGAAGTCGCGCTCGGTAAAGACCGCGTGCAGCATCAGGAGCGCCAGGACGACGGCGACGAGGGCCGGGTAGTAAACCGCCAGGCCGAAAAAGAAGAGCGCGTGCGATCCGAGCAGGCCGAGGAAGCCAATCCAGGCTACCGGCTTGATGTCGAGTTTTTGGACGAGGTGGTGATACTCGGTCAGCCCGAGCAGCGTCGCGGCGAGAATGATCGCGATAAAGAAATAGGGCGTCTCGACCCAGATGCTCCAGAACAGGAGCGGCAGGGCGATCAGGGCCGTGAGAATGCGCGACGCGAGGTTGGACATCGGAAGGGATGAGGGATGAAGGATGAAGAAGGAATTATGAGTTATGAATTTTGAATTATGAATTCTGGGAACTGGCCGGAAGCCATCAGGTTGCCAAAACCTGAAACTCATAATTCATAATTCATAATTCATAATTTTCTTCATCCCTCATCCTTCATCCTTTTCAGAACTGCTGTTGGTCGTCGTCGGACTTGGGCGTCGGCAGCTTGCGGGCGGCCTCGGGGTCGAGGACGGCGATGCGTTCGTACGCCTGCTGCGCAATGCGGGTGGCGGCCTTCGACTTGGCTGCTTCCTCGTACGCCTTGATGGCGTCGGGGTTCTTCTGCTGCGATTCGTAAAGCTGACCGAGGGTGTAGGAAATCACTTCCGGGGCAATCACCGACTTGCCGGGGCCGGCCTTGGCCGCGAGGTCCTTCAACTTGATGTAAAGCGCGATGGCTTCGTCGGTCTTGCCGTCCGAGGCCAGCGCGTCGGCGAGCGCCACGGTGGAAAGCTGGCCGACCACACCTTCGGTGGCGGTCAGGTCGCGCAGTTCCGCGATGCCCTTGTCTTTTTCAAGTTTGAGCTGGCAGATCGCGGCGTAGTAGCGGCTCATGAACGACTGCGAGGAATACTTTCCGGCGTTCTGAAACGCGGTCCGGGCTTCGGCGTACTTCTTCTTCTCGTCGTCGTAAACCTTCTTGCCGGGAATCGGCTTCGGCTCGTTTGCCGGATCCTTGACCGCCTTCGGGTCCTTCACTTCGGCATTGTAAATCGCCAGCGCGTCGGCGAATGCTTTCTCGGCGTTGGCCTTGTTGTAGCTGTAGAACCAGTACACGCCGCCGATGATCACGACCAGCGCGAGCGTGCCGAGGGCGATTTTGGCAATCGGAAGGGGCGAGCCTTCGAGAAAGTTCTGGATGCCGCGCAGAAACTCGTTGAACGCGGGTTCGCGGGTCAGTTCCTGTTTACTTAAACGTTGGTCTTTTTTGACTTTCTGTGTTGCCACAGGTCCACCTCATTGCTTGCGGAAGATTGCTTCGGGATTTCGGTCCGTCGAAAGGAAAGCCGACACCATAGAATTCGTCGCGAAGCGCTGTCAAGGCATTCCGTTTTCTCAATTTGTACAAGCCGAGAAATCCGTGGCCATTTCTTCTTCTCAGAAGTTGCGGATGCGCGCGCCGCTGATGTTCGGATTGAACTGCTGGTTGCCGAACGTGCCGAGGCCGCGCAGCGAGAACGAGAAGGTCAGTCGCCCGGCGCTCGCGACGCCGAGGTTGACGCTGCTGTAGTTGAGTTGCAGCGCGGCGCAGCGGAAGGCGTAACCGAGGGTGAACGACGTGAAGATCAGTCCGCGGCGTTCGTTGCGGAGATTGGTCTGATTGATGGCGCGGGCAAAGTCGAAACCGACGCTCACGCCGCCGTGGAGGCCGCGGTTCGGGTCGCCGAGTTCGAGGTTGGTGCTGGTCAGATTCCCATCGAACGTGCCGGGTTCGGGCTGGCCGTTCTTCAGCATCAGTTGCTGGCTGTAGTACCACGTCTGGCTCAACTGAAATCGCTGGCGGTAGATGCCGCCCGTGAAGCCGAACCCGCGGACCTGGCCGACCTTCGTGTCGAAATCGAGCCGGAGGTCGGCGAAGTAGTACTTGAGCGGCGTCACGCGCAGTTTGAAGTTGAGCGGCGAGACGTTGCGGCCCACGCCGCCGTAGCTGAATCCGCTGAGGGTCAGAATCGGCACGAGCTGGTTGCGCTGTCCCGGCAGGAGCGCGCCGCCGAAGGTCGGGTCGAAAAAGTACTTCTGACTGATGGTCAGACTGAGCAGTTCACGCGCCTGCGGGTGTTCCGGGTCGCCGCCGTCGTTCGAGGGAACAAGCAGACGATTGGTCAGCGAATATTCGATTTCGTTGGTTTCAGAGAAGGCATCCACCGAATCGAACCGGACGATTCGCTGGGGGTCGTTGACGCCCGCGATGCGCCGGTAAATGACCGCCGATTCGATGATGTGTTTGAAACGCGGCTTGCCGTCCTTGCCGTAGAAAGTCCGCCCGAAGCTCGGCGGACGGATGTCGAGCGAGAAATCCACCAGATTCCGGAAAACCGACGAGCCGACGGTCCCGAGCCGCGAACCGGCGGGGACCGAGGTCGGCGGAAGCGGCAGGCCGAGGGCCAGCGCGGGGCGCGGCGTGATGGCCGTGAGCGGGTCGAAACTCGCGCTGTAGTAAGTCGTCCGAAGTCCGAGGCTGGGAGTGACGCTCCACCCGGCAAACTCAGGGAGCACCGCCGTCAGGCGCGGGGATGAATCAAGCCGTTGCAGGAAGGTGGGTGTTTCAAAGGTCAACTGGTTGGTGTTGACGATCCGTTCCTCGCGGCGCAGTCCGGTAAAACTCGCTTCGCCGGAAAGATAAATCGGGGTGTCCTTGATCCGGGTCGGCAGGAAGTCGAACTGGATGGACGGACTTTTCCGGATGTTGATTTCCACGGCGGTGGTCGCGCCGTTGGCCTGCGGGACGTTGATGCGTGTGGTCCGGTTTTCGAGCAGGAACCGGGCGGCGAAGGTCGGAGTGACTTTGGAAAGGTGCAGGACGACCTTGGATTCCGGGTTGAAGGCGTCCTGAAAGGTGTTTCCGAACACTGCGCGGAAGTCGAAACTGGTCGTGTAGTTGATGTCCGCCACACCGACAAATCCGTTGCCGAAGTGGTTCACGGCCTTGGCGAAAAACAGCGTTCCGCCCTGATCGGGTACGCCGGGACCTTTTTTCTGGCCGAAAATGCGGTCGGCCACGGTGTAGGTCCCGATGCGGATGTAGGAATCCTCGGCCAGCGCGGCCCGGAAGGTGGTTCCGAAGCCAATGCCTCGTGCCGAGTAGACATCGCCCTGAAAGGTGACGTCGGCGCTGTCGCCGAGCGTCTGGTAGTAGAAACCGGTCACCACCCGCCCGAGGTTGGTACTGTTTCCGGTGGTCGGGGGCAGAACTCCGGACTGCCGGTCGCGGCGGTTGATCGGAAGGGCAATCAGGGGGAAGGGGATAATCGGAATCCCCTTGACCCGAAAGGCCGCGTTCCGCGCCGAAAGCCGGTCGCCGACTTTGATCCGGGCACGTTTCGAAGTGATGGACCAGAGCGGATTGACGTCTTCGCAGCAGGCCGTGGCCTTCGCGTTGTACAAAACGTAGGTATCCGGCGCGGTGCGGTCCACCCGGTCGGCCACGAATTCCAGCAGCCCGCCATCGGCGGTCTGGTCCGTATAACCGGAGGCGTTGAAAAAGACGCCGGTTTTGGCGCGGACGTTCAGTTCGGCCCGGCGGGCGGTAATCCGCTGGTTCTCGGCCGGGTCATAGATGACGTTCCCTTCGGCGAGGGCGTCCCCCGTCCGCTGGTTGAACACGACGTGGTCGGCCTGAAGACGCGCGCCGGCATAAACGATGTTGACGTAGCCGTCCGCATAGAGAATGTCGCCCTCGCGACGTTGCTGGTCGGCGTCAATCTGCGTGACCGGCGGTGGCGGTGCCTGCGGGTCTTTCGTTTCCTGAGGTTTTGGTGCGGGGCGCGCCGGTTCAACCGAGATGACGGGTTCGCGCGGCTCCGGCGGCGGCGGCGAAGGTGGCGCGGGTGGGACCGGAATGCTTTGCGCGGAAGCCGAAGCCGTCAGCCACAGCAAAAAGCAGAGAACGAAAATGTGACGAAAACGGAAGGCCATGCGGGTCGGCGAGGTTCGGCACGCGGGGAAGCGAAAAATGTCGAGTTCGGTTTAACACTCGGGAACGCCGCCGATTATAGCGACCGACTTCCGGAGCGCAAGGAAGCAAAAGAAGTCTGGCGTCTGGGCTGAAGAAGTCTGGAGTCTGGAGTCGTGAGTCTGAAGTCAAAACCCGAGGAAAATGGACCAGGGACGGGAAGGCCAGTTTTCATTGTCAATTGTCCACTGTCCATTGTCCATTTCGAAATGTCCGGCTTTGACTCCAGACGCTCGACTCCGGACTCCAGACTTTTCTTGGCAACGGTGAGCCGTCGGAATATGCTCGCGTTTCTCAAAAACAATATTGAACAAAGCGAGGACCGGGGCTTATTTCCGCGCTCGAAGGCAACACCCAGGGACTGAAACAGAACCAGATCAAACGGCTCGAAAAGCTGGCGCAGCGGCGTGTGCCGCCCCGTTCGGTGATTTCGCCGGAACTGGCGCGTCAGATGACCGAGCTTTCCGCCGAAATCCGGCGCCAGATCGGAATCGTCATTACCCGAAAGGGCGAAGTCGATTGCGTCGTCGTCGGGGACGCGCGGGGAATCGTCATTCCCGACCTCAAGCGCGTCCGCGTCGGGCAGGGACGTTTTCGCGGTTTGCGGGTGGTCCACACCCAACTCGGCGGTGAAGGGCTGACGAAGGACGACCTCAACGACCTTGCCTTGCTCCGGCTCGATTTGATGGGCGTCCTCAGCGTGACCGACGACGGCCTGCCCGGCTGGATTCACGTCGCGCACCTCCTTCCGGCGGACCCGACGCGGCAAAAACCGAAGGCGGCTTCCGAGGAAGAAGACCTTTTCGCGGACGACGCCGGGGAACGGCCCACGCCGCCCGAACTGCTTCCGTGGGCCTACCTGCCGAAAACGCCGCTCGGGCGGTTCGACACCGACTTTCTCGAACTCATCGAAAACCTCGAAGCCGAGTTCGCGCGGACGCGCCGGGTGCGCGACGCCCGCGACACCCGTGACCGCACCGCGCTCGTGCATGTGACGACCGGTCCGGTGGCCGCCGCGCAGGAATCCATGGATGAACTGGTCGAACTGGCTGCGTCCTGCGACCTCGTCGTGGTGGACACCATCATTCAGCGGCGTCAGCAACTCGATCCGAAGACGGTACTCGGGAAGGGGAAGCTTCAGGAACTCATCATTCGGTGCCTGCAAGTCTCGGCGGACATGATTCTGTTCGATCAGGACCTTTCGCCCGCGCAGATTCGGTCCATCGAGGCCGCGACCGATTTGAAGATTCTCGACCGGACGCAGCTCATTCTCGACATCTTCGCCCAGCGCGCGCGCTCCCGCGAAGGGAAGATTCAGGTCGAACTGGCCCAGTTGAAATATCTTTTACCCCGCCTTTCCGGGCACGGGGCCGACATGTCGCGGCTCGCCGGGGGCATCGGCGGGCGCGGTCCGGGGGAAACCAAGCTGGAAGTGGATCGCCGTCGCGCGCGCGACCGCATCGCCGCCCTCGAAAAGCAGGTCGGGGAAGTGCGCCGCCATCGCGAATCGCGCCGGGCCACCCGCGAACGCCGCGATCTGCCGGTCGTTTCCATCGTCGGCTATACCAACGCGGGCAAGTCCACGCTGCTCAACACGCTGACCAACAGCACCGTGGTCGCCGAAAGCCGCATGTTCGCCACGCTCGATCCGACCAGTCGCCGTCTTCGGCTGCCGCGCGAGCGCGACCTCATCATCAACGACACGGTGGGGTTCATCCGCGACCTGCCGAAAACGCTGGTGACGGCGTTCAAGGCCACGCTGGAGGAAATCGAGGATTCCGATCTGCTGGTGCATCTGGTGGATGCCAGCGCGATTGATTACGCGCGGCACATCGAGGCCGTGGAAGGCATTCTCGCCGATCTTGAACTTTCAAAACTGCCGCGCCTGCTGGTGTTCAATAAAACCGACCTGCTTGAACCCGAAGCCGCCGAGCGGTTGCGGGAACGTCACGATGCGCTGTGCGTGTCGGCGCGTGACCGGTCATCGCTCGCCCCCCTGCTTGAAGAAATCGACGCGCGGCTGCCCCCGCCCGCCGACCCCTACGCCACGGCGTATTCCGAACTGTTCGACTCGGAAGGAGAAGTTTCATGAGTCTGATTCCGTTGTTCACCCTGTTGCCGAATCTGCCGTTCATTTCGAACGAAATACAGGTCAATCTGTGGCTTCTCAGCCTGATTCTGACGATCTGTTCCTACACGATTCAGGTGTTCACGCACCGTTTTGCGATTCGCGCGACCGGCGTGCGCGAGGCGACCTATGAACAGGCCATCGGCGTCGCAATCACCGAATTCGGCCTGTTGTGGCTGTTGTCCTCGGTAGCGCGTGACCTGTTTCTGCCGTGGTATGCGTGGCTGGCCGTCCTGTTGGCCGTCCGGATTGTGACGTTCCGTTTTTCCTTTAAAGCCGAATGGGGCAAGGCCATTGTCGGCGCGACCATCAGCACGGCGCTGTGGGCCGTGGCCTACGTTGCGGTGGCCTATGTCATCCTGTGGCTGACGGGATACCTCCGTTTCTAACCCTCACCCGAATGGGCTGACGTATCAAAACTTCAACCGACGGACGCGCACCTGATGTCTTCATCCGGGTGCGCGTCCCGATGCTCATCCTCCGCAGAATGAAAAACATCGTCATTTCTTCAGTGCTTTCCATCGCGACGATTGGTTCAAGCGTCGCGCTTCCGTTGACCGCTTCGGCGCAGGGCAAGGGTAAAAAGGCCGCTCCCGCCGAAGCCAAACCTGTCGCCGCGCCCACCACGCCCGCGCCGGTGGGCGTGAAGGCCGACGAACTGATGTTCAAAAGCCTGCGGGCGCGGAGCATCGGACCGGGCATCATGGGCGGTCGGGTGTCGTCGATTTCGTATGACCTGACCAGTCCTTCGACGTTTTATGTCGCCCTCGGTACGGGCGGCCTCATGAAAACGAACGACAACGGCGCGACCTTTTCCGGCGTGTTCGAAAAGGAAGCCGTCGCCGCAATCGGCGCGGTCGCGGTTGCGCCTTCCGACGGAAAAATTGTCTGGGTCGGGACCGGCGAAGCCAACGACCGGAACAGTTCGTCGTGGGGCAACGGGGTTTATCTTTCGACGGACGGCGGCGATTCCTGGAACAACGTCGGTCTGCGCGACAGCAAGACCATCGCCCGCATTGCCGTGCATCCGACCGACCCGAATACGGCTTATGTCGCGGCCATGGGCGACCTGTGGCGCTGGGGCGGCGAACGCGGTTTGTATAAAACGACGGACGGCGGGAAGACGTGGAAAGCCGTGTTGCAGGGGGCCGCGCCCTACGCCGACCGGCTCGGCTGCGGTGACGTGGCGATTGATCCTTCCGACCCAAACACCGTGTATGCCGCGCTCTACGCCCGTCAGCGTTTGCCGTGGGCCTTTGTCTCCGGGCCGGACGCGACCGACGGCAAGGATGTCGGCGGGATTTTCAAATCCACCGACGGCGGGGCGACGTGGAAAAAGCTGGAAACGGGAATGGCACCGCGTACCGGCCGCATCGGTCTGGCGGTGTTCAAAAAGGACCCGAAAACCGTGATGGCCATCGTCCAGAGCGACGAGGGCGGGACCAAGCCGATTGACGAGGTGACGAGCAAGAGCGGCGGGGTCTTTCGCTCGGAGGACGGCGGCGCAACGTGGAAGCGGGCCAGTGATTTGAATCCCCGTCCGTTCTACTTCAGCCAGATTCGTATCGATCCCGATAACAGCCAGCGTGTGTATGTACTCGGCTTCGGTCTGCATGTTTCGGACGACGGAGGGAAAACGTTCCGCGAGGACATGGGCAAGGGCATTCATTCCGACCTGCACGAACTGGCGATTGATCCCCGCAATCCGAAGCATTTGCTGGTCGGGAGCGACGGCGGGGTTTATCAGAGCTACACGGCGGCGAAGGGCTGGGATCACCTGAACCGGATGGCCGCGGGTGAGTACTACCGGGTTGCCGTGGATATGAGCCAGCCGTACCGCGTCGCGGGCGGTTTGCAGGACAACCTCAACTGGGTCGGGCCGAGCGCGGTCCGCAGTCAGGACGGCATCCTCAACGAATCCTGGATCAACATTGACGGCGGCGACGGATTTTACTGCGTGTTCGATCCGGATGACCCGAACGTGGTCTACGCCGAGTCTCAGCAGGGCTTCGTTCATCGCTTCAATCTGAAAAACGGCGAGGCCAGGCAGTTGCGTCCCGAACCGGCGGAAGGGCAGGCCGCGTTCCGTTTCCACTGGAATTCACCGCTCATCGGGAGCGCGCACGCGAAGGACACGCTTTATCTCGGCGGCAACCGGGTGTTCAAGCTGACCGGCAAGGGCGAACTCTGGAAGGTCATCAGTCCGGACCTTTCCGCCCGGGATGCTGAAAAGGCGATGACGACCGGCAGCGGCGCGGAAAATTACGGTGTGGTTTATTCGCTGGCCGAATCGCCGGTGAAGGCCGGAATGCTCTGGGCCGGAACGGACGACGGAAAGCTTTGGGTGACCGACAACGAAGGCGGAAACTGGACCGACCTGTCGGCGAATCTTCCGGCGGCGGTCAAGGGACAGTGGATCAACCGCATCGAGCCGAGCCATTTCGACGCGCAGGTGGCGTACCTTGTTGTTGACGCCCACCGTGTCGCTGGCTACGCACCGTTGGTCTATCGCACCGCCGACGGCGGCAAGACATGGCAGGACATCGCGTCGAATCTTCCCAAGGACGGCCCGGCGAAGGTCATCCGCGAAGATTTGAAGAATCCGAACCTGCTGTTCGTGGGAACCGAGTTCGGTTTGTTCATGAGCCTCGACCGGGGCGCAAACTGGGTGAAATTCGGCGGTCTGCCGACCGTCGCGGTGGACGATCTGGTGATTCATCCACGCGAAATGGACCTCGTCATCGCCACGCACGGTCGCAGCCTCTACATCGTGGACGACATTCGCCCGTTGCAGGAAATGACGCCGGAAAACGCCGCGAAAGAGGTGACCTTTGCCGCGCCGCGTCCGGCCTTCGGTTCGATTCCCCTGCCGGGCTGGAAGGAATACGGCGGAACGGCGGTGTTTCGCGGAGACAACCCTCCGTTCGGCGCGATCTTCAATGTTGTCGTCAAATCCTACAGTGGTGATCCGATCAGGATTTCCGTCACGAATGCCGCCGGACAGACGGTGGCAAATCTCTCCGCGCCGGGCGTACCGGGGCTGAATCGGGTGACGTGGGATTTGAAGCTGACGAAGGACCTGCTTTCCGAATATCGCAGTGAAGGCGCGAAGTTCGTTCAGAGCGGCGAGTACACCGTGAACATGACCTGCGGCAAGATCAAGCAGTCCCAAAAAATTCAAATCACCATCGCCGACGGTCTCCCGACCTGGGGGAGTGTCGGAAAGGAAAACCGATGAAGTCACTTCTCACACGTTTATTGGTCGCCGTATTGCTGGCGACCGGGGCCTTCGGATTTGAGGGACTGGCCCAGCGCGGCGGAAAGGCCGAAGCGAACCGGATCAAATTCGCCCGGAACGCCAATTACGGCACGGTTTCTGGGTATGTGCAGGGCGACGAGGAGGCCGAATACGTTTTCGGCGCGAAGGGCGGCCAGAAGATCACCATCGGCATTACCGACACGCCGAACGGCTCGGTGGTCGTGGTCGTCACCGCGCCGGATGGAAGTCCGGTCGAACTGGAAGACGGTTCGGCGACGCTTCCCGGCGACGGCGATTTCATGCTGGTCGTCAAAAAGGCAAAACCGTCGAAAGGGAAGTCCACCTACACGGTCAAGCTGACGATTCGGTAACCGGGTCGTTCAATTCAAAGGAAAAAAGGCGGGAGGACCGAAATCCTCCCGCCTTTTTCATGCTTCCCTATCGACGGCTTATTCGGTGATTTTCTCAAACGCCCGTTCGGCGGCGGCGAGGGTGGAATCCACGACTTCGTCGGTATGGGCGAGGCTCATGAAAGCCGCTTCGTATTGCGATGGCGCGAGGTAGACGCCTTCGTTGAGCATCGCGTGGAAGAACCGTCCGAAGGTTTTCGTATCGCTCGTCGAGGCCGAATCCCAGTCGGTCACGGGCTGGTCGGTGAAGAACATGGTGAACATCGAGCCGACACGGTTCGATGTGGTTTTGTAGCCGAATTTCGCGGCCAGCGCCTGAAATCCGTCGGCCACTTTCCCGGCCTGCCGGTCGAGCGTTTCGTAAATGTTCGGCTGCTGGAGCAGCTTGAGCGTGACGATTCCGGCGGTCATCGCGACCGGATTTCCCGAAAGCGTTCCCGCCTGATAGACGGGACCGGCGGGGGCGACGCAGTTCATGATGTCGGCGCGTCCGCCGTAGGCCGCCGCCGGAAGGCCGCCGCCCATGATCTTGCCGAGCGTGGTCATGTCGGGGGTGATGCCGAACAGTTCCTGCGCGCCGCCCTTGGCAAGCCGGAATCCGGTCATGACTTCGTCAAAGATGAGGACCGTGCCGTGTTTGTGGGTCAGTTCGCGCATCGCCTGGAGGTAGCCCGGCTTGGGCGGTACGCAGCCCATGTTGCCGACGACCGGCTCGACGATCACACAAGCGATGTCGTCGGGATAGTTTGCAAACGCCTGTTCGAGCGCTTCGACGTCGTTGTAGGGAATCGTGATGGTCTGGGCGCTGATTTCGGCCGGGACGCCGGGGCTGTCCGGCAGGCCGAGGGTGGCCACGCCCGAACCGGCCTTGACCAGAAACGCGTCGCCGTGGCCGTGGTAGCACCCGATGAACTTCAGGACTTTCTTGCGTCCGGTGTACCCGCGAGCGACGCGGATGGCGGCCATGGTGGCTTCCGTTCCGCTGCTGACCATGCGGACTTTTTCAATGGACGGCACGAGCGAAACGATGAGTTCGGCGATTTCGACTTCGAGTTCTGTAGGTGCGCCGAAGGAAGTGCCACGGTCGATGATGGCGTGAATCGCGCTCAGGACTTCAGGGTGGGCATGACCGAGAATCATCGGTCCCCACGAGCCGATATAGTCGATGTACCGCTTTCCATCTACATCCGTCAGATAGGGACCATTGGCCGAGCGGATAAACACCGGCGTCCCTCCGACGCCGCGGAAGGCACGGACGGGGCTGTTGACCCCGCCTGGAATCACGCGCTGGGCCTGTTCGAAGAGGGCGGCGGAGCGGGTGCTGGTCGCTTCTTCGATCTCATGTTCGACTGTCATAAAAACGGTTCCTCGGGAAATACAATTTGGTAAGTGGCGCCGAGAAGGATTTCGGCACGGGTTGGCTGACCGATGGGTTGGCTGTCACTTGGCTTTGTTTGAAAAGATACGAACCTTTTCTACAGGCAAAACCGGGTGGCCGTCAAACGTCCTGACCGCGCACGGCCTCAGAGCCATTTCTTTCGCCGGAAGAAAAACATCATGGCGGCGACGATGACGATCATGACCACCCAGACCAGAGGGTAAAACCACCATACATCAAGCTCGGGCATGTGATGAAAATTCATCCCGTAAACGCCCACGATGAACGTGAGGGGCATCCAGATGGTGGAGAAAATGGTCAGAAACTTCATGACCTCGTTGATCCGGTTGGAGGAAACGGCAAGGTGGGCTTCGGCGACGCTCGTGGCGAGGTCGTTCAGGACGATACAGGTTTCCTCCAGCCGGGCCGCATGATCGAGAACGTCACGAAAATAAACGGCGGTTTTCGGGTCGATGTAGGGCACTTCCTCGCGGCGACTGAGACGCGTGAGCATTTCGCGCTGCTGGCCCATGACCCGCCGGAGGGTCATCAGTTCGCGTTTGGTCCGAAGAATGGTCGGCAGGACGTCCTTGTCGGTGGCGGTGAAAATCGTTTCCTCGATCTCCTGAATCTTGTCTTCCATCCCGCCCAGAACCGGAAACACCTGGTCGATCATCCGGTCCACGATGGCGTGAAGGACCTGGTCGAGATGGTGGTCGATGGAGGTGTCGCGGGAATCGACGATGTTGGCCACTTCCTGAACCGGCTGGGAATTGAACCCGTGAATCGTGACCAAAAACCCCTTTCCGAGGTAGACGGCCAGCCGTGAGGTCTGGCAGTGACCCACCCCGGTTCCTGGAACTGTCGTTTCGTCGGTAATGCCGATGACGCTCCGGAATACCATGAAGATATAGCCTTCGTATTCGTCGATTTTCGGCTGATGCTCCGGATTGAGAACATCCTCCACCGTCAACGGGTGATATCCGAGTTGCTCGGCGAGTTTCTGGAGATAGGGAAGATTGGGGTCGGTAATGTCGATCCAGATTGGGTGCGCCTCCCGGTTTTTCCAGTAGTCGGAAAGGTTGGCGTCTTCCACGAGGCAGACTGGGCGAAGGCCGTTACCGTCATGTACGCGAATGGTCAGCATTGAGGAATTTTCGATTTTCGATTGAAGATTTTCGATTGAAGGCGTTTTACGCGACGTCTTTATGATGACACCGCCCGGGAAGATGGGGAATCCCTCGTGGATTTTCGATTGAAGATTGAAGATTTTCGATTTTTTCGAATGGCGAAAAAGCCGTTCCGCACAGGAATTCTCGCCGAAAACGGACGAACCGTCTTTTTTCCAATCATTCCCAATCGAAAATCTTCAATCTTCAATTCTTGAGGAAATCGCGGACTTTCTTCATGTCTTCCCAGACTTCGCGTTTTTTGTCGGGGGAGCGCAACAGGTAGGCCGGGTGGAAGGTCGGCATCAGCGGCGTTCCGCGATAGTCGAAAAACGTTCCCCGGATGCGGGTGATGCTGCCGATCTTGTTGTCGGCGAGCAGGGTGAAGGCCGGGGTCGCGCCGAGGGCGACGATGATTTTGGGCCGGATGATGGCCAGTTGGCGGTGGAGGAATCCGTTGCAGGCGGCGACTTCATCCTTTTCGGGTGTCCGGTTGTTCGGCGGTCGGCATTTGACGACATTGCAGATGTAAACGTCCTCCCGTTTCATCCCGATGGCCTCGATAATTTTGTTCAAAAGCTGGCCGGCCTTGCCCACGAAGGGAATGCCGGTTTCGTCTTCGTCCGCCCCGGGACCCTCCCCGACAAAAACCAGTTGGGCCGCGGGATTTCCGTCTCCGAAAACGAGGTTCGTTCGGGTCGGTGCGAGCTTGCACCGCTGGCAGTCGCCGATGTCGGCCCGGATGTCGGCGAGGCAGGTGTCGGCCGGGGTTTCCGGCGGCGGCGGCGTGGTGTCGAATAGGGAGATTTGTGGCATCGGGGCAGGGGGCACATCCGCTTGTACGGGTAGAGCGGGCGGCGGTTCAACCTTTTGTAATTCAACTCTTTCCGGTGTCGGCAGGGGTGTTTCTGGTATCGTTTCCGTGGCGGCGGCGGGGGCTTCGGCCAAGGGGGCGGCGCTGCCTCCGAGGTGGGTGACACGGAGGGTTTGAAGAAACCGGAGATGTTGGATAACATCGTCCGCAATTCCCTGTAACGGCAGTTTTGAATCCTCTGACATGGTCGCCTCCGCGGGTTCTCATTCGGACTTGTCCGGGGGAGGTGCGAGGGTACGCCAGACCGGGAAAAATTTTCAAATATCTCCTCGCCATGCAACTTTTCTATGGCTTTTTCCGAGGGAGTGTGTGCTATAAAGCGGCATCCGTTCATGGCTCTGTTGACGTGCAAAACGGCAGCCGCCTTTCTCAAGCGAAATCACTTCGTCCAGCGGTTGTGTTCGTAGCGGTGCGTGTGTCTGCGCACGTTGCGGGATTTTGCCGTCGCAGCGGGCAGCTTGCGTGCGCCGCTCGTCAAGGGAAAAACTATGGGTTTTTTTGACCGCCTTTTCGGTAAGAAAAAAGAAGAACCGCTTCCGTCACCGCCGAAACCGGCCTATGTGCCGCCGGAGCCACCACCCGTAACCGTCACGCCGCAACCGGTCGCGCCGCCGCCCGAGCCTGTCTATCGGCCCGAACCGACGCCTCCGCCGCCGGTTTACGAAGCGCCGGTGACACCCGAGCCGGAACCCCAACCTCAGGCAACCCAGCTTTTTGTCGCTTCGACGCCTCCCGTTGTCGAAACCTCGGCCGTCGAGGAAGAAGTCGCCCCGACCATGTTGTTGGGACAGACTCAGCCCTCGGTCGTCGAGGAATCGCCCAAGGGAACGGTTTCACTCCTGCCCTCCATCGGGACGATCATGGATTCCGAGCCGGAGGACGCGGTTGAGGAAACGGTTGCCGAAGAGGTGGAGCCCGTCGCCGAAATGGCCGACGAGTCACTGTTCGGAGAGGACGACGACATCGAAGGCTTCGACGATGCGTTCGACAAGCTGATGGCCGCGGATGATTTGGCCGCCGAGTTCGACGATGTCGAGGAACCGGCCGTCGAAACCGATCAGACCGAAATCCGGAATCTGTTCGCCGACATTGCCGCCAACTACATCCGGCCGGTCAAGGCCTTCATCATCGAGCTTCGGACCGGTTCGGCCCGCAAGGAATGGGTCGAAATCTGCCAGCCCGCGATGAGCAGTCTGGGCAAGTCGGCGCTCGGGATGGGAATGGAGGACGTCAGCGATGCGGTGAGCCGGTTCGAGGGCATGCTCGGGGAAGTCAGGGCGATGCGCGAAGGCAGCGTCACCGGCGAACTCCGCGAGCGGATTCTGGGGCTGTATGACCAACTGACGGAAATCATGCCCAATACCTTTGCCATCGGCGAAGAGACGATTCAGTCCGAAGGCATCATCATCAACTCGTTGCTGAAGCAGTTGCCGGAAGTCGGCAAGGTCACGATCGACAAGCTGTATCGGGCCGGGTTGATCACCATCGAGAGTTTTCTGGTCGGGGCCAAGGAAGACATTGCGGTTGCGACCGGGCTTCCGATCTGGCTCGCCGAGAAGATCGTCGACAAGTTCAAGCAGTACCAGTCCGATGTCGAGATGGCGTCGTCCGGAACCGGGCGGGCATCCCACCTCGCGAAGCTGGAACGGCTGGTGGCCGATTTGAAGGACTCCCACGAGGCCTACGAACTGGCGACCACGGAGGAGTCAACCAATCCGTCGGCGGCAGAGGATCGCCGATTCTATCGTCAGGCGCGGCAGGATACGCAGTTGCAGATCAACGTCGTGCTGGCGGAACTCGGTGCCGTCGAAGTGGTGCATGAAATTCAGCGCCTTTCCTTCGACAAGCGCATCGATCGACTGAAAGAGTACATTGCCACCGCGGTCAGGTAGTCGCGGGGCAGCCATACGCCGGGGTGAAGGCGCGTGCGCCGGTATCCGAGGCGAAAAGTTCATTCAAGCTATTTTCCCTCTATATTTGGGCAAAATCCGGGAGAAAGGCGAAAGGGTCTCCTCATGGCAGAGTTTACTTCAGAAGAAGTTATTGAACTCGTAGCCCGCGGCGAAGGGCTGGAACGGGCCGATTTACGCGAACTGTCCTTGGCCAACGCGGTATTGGAAAATGCCAATCTGCGGCGGGCCGATCTGGAAGGCGCGAATCTCGAAGAAGCGAACCTTCGAAAGGCGAATCTCGCAAGCGTGAGTCTGCGCGACGCGTTTCTGGCGAGGGCCGATCTGGAAGGTGCCAACCTTCGTGGCGCGGATCTCGAAAGCGCAAACCTGGAAGGTGCAAACCTTTCCGGTGCCGATCTTTCGCGGGCCAACCTCGAAGGGGCCAACCTCGAAGGGGCCAATCTCAATGGCGCCCGCTTGCCTTCGGCTCAGTTGATCGACGCCAAGCTCGGCGGCGCTTCGCTTGAAAAGACCAACCTCGCCAACGCGGATCTTCGCAATGCCTACCTTGGCGGCGCGGACCTGACCGGCGCGGATCTTCAGAACGCCGTTCTGGAAGACGCCAACTTCGAGGAATCGCTTCTCAACAACGTCATTCTTCGGGATGCGGTCCTTCGAAACGCCGTTTTGTCAGGGGCGGATCTTTCCGGCTCGAAGCTGGAGCGGGCCGTACTGGAAGGAGCCGATCTTTCCAACGTCAACCTCGCCGATGCCGACTGCCGGAACGCTACGTTCCGCGGCGCCAAGACGACCGGGTTGAAGATGAGCAACACGTTGTTGTTCGGAAGCGACTTCAATGCGGAACTGGCGGAAGGTGCCCGCGTCGACTCGGTTGACTTCAGCTCGGCCGGTGACGGCTCGGGACGGGTCGAAGGGGCCGATCTCGCGGGGTACTTCTCCGGGAAAGCCGCCGGACCGGTGGCCGCCGCTCCCGCCGCCGCCGCTGCCGCTCCCGCCGCGACCAATCGCCGCTACTTCGGGCATGGGGACGTCCTTCGTGACGCCTCGCTCGAATTCGACGCCGATTCCATCGTCGAGGTGGATGGTCGATTCCTCAAGTGCAACATCACGCTCGGTCCCGGTGCCCAGCTCATCATCGGCAAGGACGGCCTGCTTGACGGTTGTCAGGTGAACGGCAGCGGAATTCTGGTGGTCCACGGCCGCTTCACTTCCGATGCCGCTCCGGGCATTAATGGCGCCAAGCGTGTCATCGTCGGTTCGACCGGCGGCGTTCGCGCCACCGTCAAACAGCCGACCGAACACACCCACTTTGCCTTCGAGCCGGGATGTTTCCTCCGCCTCAAGGTTGAAACGGCCTGATCGCATTCCGAATCCTTGAAAGGGTTGAAGAAGAAGAAGGAGAGAGTATGGCAGACACGAAAGTGACAACCGTCGAGGAAGGCAGCGAACTCAACGGAACCCTGAAATCGAGCTGCGGCGTGGTGGTCAGCGGAAAAGTCAGCGGCGAACTGCACGCCCCTTCGTTGTCGGTTTCCGCGTCCGGCGCAGTCCACGGAACGGTCAAGGTTTCCCAGTTGCAGTCGCGTGGCGAACTTTCCGGCCGTATCGACGCCGATACCATCGAGCTTTCCGGCCGGGTGAGCGACCAGACCACGATTACCGCCCGTTCGCTGGAAGTGAAGGTCAACGGTGACGATACGCCACAGGTAACCTTCGGCAACTGCACCATCGAGGTCGGGATCGACCCGAATCCTCCGGTCGAAGCGCCCAAGGAAGCCAAGCCCAAGAAGGGCGGGGGACAGGCGCCACCCGCACCCGACGCGCCCCAGGAATAGCGCTTTCCTCGAAAAAACGTCGAACCCCGTAATCCGCTTCAAGGCAGGTTCCGGGGTTCGACGTTTGGGGTGAGCGAAAAACTGATTTTGAAATTGTTCAGCCCGCTTGTCGCCCGGCCCTCAAGGACCGGGCTATTCCTTTTGAAGCTCCGTAAACGGAGCTAAACCCGCAAAAATCAATTTGTTAGCCTCGTTCAGGAGGCTTGTTTGCGGAGAACCCTGTCCTTGAGGGCAGGGCGAACGGCGGCCGAACAGTGACCCTATTTCTTGGGTTCGGCGGGCTTGACGTACTTCTCGGGGTTCTTGTCGAACTTCGGCTTACAGCCCGGGCAGCAGAAGTAGTAGCGCTTGCCTTTGTAATCGCTGTACGCCGCATTGGCGACATCTTCGACTTCTTCCTTCATCACCGGGCAAACCGGTTTTTCTTCCGGCTTGGTTTCACCTTGCTGCGGGGGCTGAGCCGGGCCATTGGAGGCGATGGTGGCGGTCACTGCGCCGACCGAAAACAGGGCCGCGAACAGGACCATCAAAAACGTTTTCCGTTTCATTGACTTGGAATCTCCGTCAAAAAAATTGTCCGCGAGCGTCCCGCGCGAACGTCGGGTGAATATACACGGGGAAACGTCGAAAAAGAAATCGCCCGGTCAGGAACCGGAAGACGAAAATACTGCCCGCGCCAGCCCATCACCCGCCGCCACGCCCAGAAATCCCGCCAGTACGCTCACGGCGACGTACCCGCCGGCCCAGGCCAGTCCATGTTCGCGGGAGAGAACGAGGGTTTCATATTCAAAGGTCGAAAACGTTGTATAGGCCCCGAGGAAACCGGTCGTCAGTGCGAGCCGGAGCAGGGGTGGAAAGGCGGTTTTTTCCGCCGCCAGCGCAATCAGAAACCCCATCAGGAACGAACCGCTGACGTTGATGAAAAACGTGGCCACGGGAAACGGCGACCAGAGTTTCCCCATAACCGAACCGTTCAGAAAAAGCCGCGTCATTGCCCCGAGCGCGCCGAAACCCGCCACCACGGCGTACTGTTTGAAGGTTTCCATCCTCAATCCCCCTGATTTCAAAATGAAGCCGAAGTACACCACAACCGGTCCCTTCAAAAAAACGCCCGCGACGAAAAGAAAAGCTTTGACACGCCGCCCCGCCAAAACAAACTCCACCACTGACCACTGACCACTGACCACTGACCACTGACCACTGACCACTGACCACTGACCACTGACCACTGACAAAAACTTTTTTCTTGACAGAAAGCCAAGTCGTTCCTATCCTTCGCATTCTTTTTCAGCCGATGAGGCGCGATACCGGGCGGTTAGCTCAGTGGTAGAGCATCGGTCTTACAAACCGGGGGTCACTGGTTCGAAACCAGTACCGCCCACCACAAACGAAGTCGGACAGGCGGCTCGATTGTGGCAACGCTGGAAAAGAGGCTTACGGAGTCGTAGTTCAGTTGGTTAGAACGCCGGCCTGTCACGTCGGAGGTCGCGGGTTCGAGTCCCGTCGGCTCCGCCAAAACGAAAAAAAGCCACTCTCCAAGGGGTTTCGAGGAGAGTGGCTTTTTCGGTTTTCGGTCTTTTTCGAGTTCGAATGACGCGGGGGATTCTCGATGGCGTTCAGCCACTTCGACGACAGTGGGCGCATTCGGATGGTGGATGTCGGCAACAAGCCCGAAACCGACCGCACGGCGGTCGCGACCGGGACGGTGCTGATGTCCCCTGAAACCGTCGTCGCCATTCAAAACCGCCAGACGCCCAAGGGCGACCCGCTCGAAACCGCCCGTCTCGCCGGCATTCTCGCCGCGAAACAGACCGACCGCCTGATTCCGCTCTGTCACAGTCTTCCGCTTTCAAACGTTGATGTCGAAATTGAACTCTTCGAGGAAGGGGTCCGTCTCACGGCGACCGCCCGGACAATGGCCCGGACCGGCGTCGAGATGGAAGCCCTGACCGCTGTCAGCGTGGCCGCGCTGACGGTTTTCGACATGTGCAAAGCGGTTGACCGGACGATGCGGATTACCGATATTCGCGTCATTCGTAAAACCGGGGGAAAATCCGACTGGATTCGTGAGGACTGAATGCCCTCTTCCGTTCGCAAACGCCAGATCGTCAACCCGCACATGCAAACGCTCGAAGCGGCGTTGGCACAGGTCTACGGCTGGGCCTCGAACACGTCGATGCGGGCCGCCCTCCAGGCGGTCGTTACCGACAAGGCCAAGCGCCTGATGTTCGACGAGGTGACCTATTGTCGCGTCGCCGCGTCTTCGCCCGGTGAACTTCATTCCGTCGCCGAGGAAATCGCGCTCGGCGAAACCAGCTTCTTTCGCGAACCCGAGCAATTCCGCGCGCTTTGGAAGATGGTTCTTCCTTCCCTTATCGAAAAACGGTCTCATGAACGGAAACTGAAGCTCTGGAGCGCAGGCTGTTCGACCGGCGAGGAACCGTTTTCGCTCGGGATGATTCTGGAAGACCTGCTCGGCGAGGCGAATGACTGGAAAATCGAGATTTTCGCGGTTGACCTGCGGAGCAAGGCGCTGCTCCAGGCCAGTCAGGGAAAATATCATCCGCTACAGCTCCGGAATCTCGACCCGATGCTCCGGGAACGGTTCTTTTCAGGGCATTACGCCCCGGACGCCCCGCCGAGCGACCTCGACCGCCGCGTCCGCCGCAACGTGAAGTTTCGGCATGCCAACCTGTACGACGCACACCTCTGGCAGCACCTGCCGGGACAGTTCGACGTCATCGTGTGCAGCAACGTTTTAACCCACCTCCACGCCACGGCCATCCAGCAGACCGTCCAGCGGCTCCATCAGGCGCTGACGCCGGGCGGATACCTGCTCGTCGGAAGTTCGGAAAAATCCCTCGTCGCCCACACGCGCCTGCGTGCGCCCCAAACCCTTCCGCCCGGTTTCTTCCAGCGGGAAGGGGACCGGTGAAGCTGTCAGTGGCCAGTAGCCAGTGGTCAGTGGTCAGCGAATGAGGCCCGCCGCGCCCCATATATAATAGGATCGCGCGCGTACGATTGTTTTCACCCGAAAGTTTCAAAAACGATGCCGGAAAATCACCTCGAAAAACCGTGATTTTCCGGCGTTTTCAGTTGCCTGAAAGCATCGAACGAATGATTTTCTGACTGCTGACTGCTGACTGCTGACTGCTGACTTCACGCAACGTCCGCCGTTTCGCGAACCGCGCTGGCCGGGAGAATGACCGTAAAGGTACTTCCGACGCCGATCTGGCTGCGGACGTTCACGTTGCCCCCGTGGGCGGCGACAATGCGTTTCACGATGGTCAGTCCGAGGCCGACCCCCTTGTTTTTCTGGCTTGACCCGGCGGCCTGGCGGTAGGGGTCGAAAATAAAAGGCAATTCTTCCGCCGGAATCCCTTCACCCGTATCGGTAATATTGACGAGCAGAAAGTTCATTCCCTCTTCCACGCCCGATCCGGTG
>JBDRAL010000027.1:0-138658 GCA_039793685.1 Blastocatellia bacterium NZW_1522 | reverse complement strand
CCCAACCCCCTCTCCAATTGGAGAGGGGGAGTGGTGTTGAATAGACCGGGACTCCCCTCTCCCGCGGGAGAGGGGCTGGGGGTGAGGGTGGATTTTCATAACAGCCGGACCGAAGGGAGGCTGTGGGAAAAGAATGATGCGTGGAAACACATTTTTCTCCCATACCCCGGTCCGGGTATCGGCTAGAGCGGTTTTCGTTTGCCTGCAACCAATTCACCGCCGCGTGGGTAGGTAGAATATTGGACATGGCCCGTAGCCGCAGCGTTTTTTGCGAGGCTACGGGAAACATGTTTCGTCCCGAAAATGGAATGAAATCAACATTTTCACACATTTCCCCACGTCCTCGCCCAAGCGCTGCGGACGTGGGCTAAATCCAGTATGGGTGCCATTCACCGTCCGGCGGGAGGGTCGCGCACAACTAAAAATCGCTCTCAAGTCGAGAGTCCGGAGTCGAGCATCTGGGGTCAAGACAGGAAAAGCGTTCGGGAATGTCGCCACTCCCGAACGCTTTTTTTCTTGAACGTCGAATTTTTCAGTCCGGATTCAAGACTTTCGACTCCAGACTCCAGACTGTTTTACGGCTGTCCGTTCCAGTCCCCGACAATGGGAACGTCGGTCGGCGTGCCGTAGGTAAAGGCGATATCGGCGAAGCCCGTGTCGTTGGTGTTTCTCAAAAACCACCCGTTCCCTCGAACAATCCCGATGGTGTCGATGCCGTCGCCGTTCCAGTCGCCCGCCACCGGCTTGTCACCCGCGATGCCGTAGAAGAACTCCAGATCCGCGACCCCGGAGGTGTTCGAGTTGCGCAGATACACAAACCCGTTGGTCGGGCGGAAACACCCGATGGTGTCGATGCCGTCGCCGTCCCAGTCGCCCGCAATGTAGAGATCGGTCCCGTTTCCGTAGACCAGCACGATGTCCGGCGCGCCACCCGTATTCGAGTTTTTCAGGAAGACCAGATTGCCGCGCACGAGACCGATGGAATCCACGCCGTCGCCGTCCCAGTCGCCCGCAATCGGCAGGTCGCCGTTCGTACCGAAAGCGAAGTTGATGTCGGCGGCCCCGGTCGTGTTCGAGTTGCGGAGGAAAAACTGTCCGTTGCGGTAGATGCCGATGGTGTCCACGCCGTCGCCATCCCAGTCGCCCGCAATCGGAATGTCGCTCGCCACCCCGTAGAAGAACTCGACATCGGCGAATCCGGTGTCATTTGTATTGCGGACGTAGACGAACCCGTTCGACGGGCGGTACTGGCCGGGTGTGGCCGCGTTCCGCGCCGACTGGTTCACCGTCACGGTCTGACCGGCGACGGTGAGTGTACCCGTCCGCGGAACCCCGCCGTTTCGGGTCACTGAAATCTGAACCGTACCGTTCCCCGTGCCGCTCGCCCCCGAGGTAATCGTGATGAACGGCGAATTACTGGTTGCCGTCCAGGCACAGCCCGTCGGTGCCGTCACGGAAATGGCCGTCGTTCCGCCAAGCGGACCCAGCGGGATGGTGGTGGGTGAAACGTTGAATGTACAACCGGTTACCTGCGTGATTGTGAACGTCTGGCCGGCAATCGTGATGGTTCCGGTCCGGTCAGCTCCGCTGTTCGCGGCGACCGAGTAACCGACCGTTCCGTTGCCCGTTCCCGTCGCGCCCGACGTCACCGTAATCCACGAGTCGTTGGAGGCTGCCGTCCACGCGCAACCAGCGGTGGTCGTCACCGTCACGTTGCCGGTTCCGCCACCCGCCGCGACGTTGGCCGAAGTCGGGTTGATGGAATAGGTACAACCGTTTGCCTGCGTCACCGTGAACGTCTGACCGGCGATGGTTGCCGTTCCCGTCCGCTCGGGGCCGGTGTTCGCCGCCACCGAGTAGCCGACCGTTCCGTTGCCGGTTCCGGTCGCACCCGACGTAATCGTGATCCACGAAACGTTGCTCGTCGCCGTCCACGGGCAGGCCGTGTTCGACGCCGTCACCGTCACGTTTCCGGTTCCGCCACCCGCCGCGATGTTCGCCGAAGTCGGGTTAATTGAGTAAGTACAACCGTTTGCCTGCGTCACCGTGAAGGTCTGACCGGCGATGGTCGCCGTTCCGGTCCGCTCGGGGCCGGTGTTCGCGGCGACCGAGTAGCCGACCGTTCCGTTGCCGGTTCCAGTCGCGCCCGACGTAATCGTGATCCAGGCCACGTTGCTCGTTGCCGTCCACGGGCAAGCCGTGTTTGACGCCGTCACCGTCACGTTTCCAGTTCCGCCGCCCGCCGCGACGTTGGCCGAAGTCGGGTTGATGGAATAGGTACAACCATTTGCCTGCGTCACCGTGAAGGTCTGACCGGCGATGGTCGCCGTTCCGGTCCGCTCGATGCCGGTATTTGCCGCCACCGAGTAGCCGACCGTTCCGTTGCCCGTTCCGGTCGCACCCGACGTAATCGTGATCCACGAAACGTTGCTCGTCGCCGTCCACGGGCAGGCCGTATCCGACGCCGTCACCGTCACGTTTCCGGTTCCGCCACCCGCCGCGATGTTCGCCGAAGTCGGGTTGATGGAATAAGTACAACCGTTTGCCTGCGTTACCGTGAACGTCTGACCCGCGATGGTCGCCGTTCCGGTCCGCTCGGGGCCGGTGTTCGCGGCGACCGAGTAGCCGACCGTTCCGTTGCCGGTTCCAGTCGCGCCCGACGTAATCGTGATCCACGCCACGTTGCTCGTCGCCGTCCACGGACAAGCCGCATCTGATGCCGTCACTGCCACGTTGCCCGTTCCGCCAGCCGCCGACACCGTCGTGGCAGTCGGGTCGATTGAGAAATCACAACCGCTGGATTGCGTAACCGTGAAGGTGAACCCGGCAATCGTGATGGTCCCGACTCGCTGGGGTCCCGCATTGGGTTCAACGGAGTAATCCACGGTACCGTTGCCGCTGCCAACCCCCGAGTTGGTCACGGCCAACCACGGCACATTGGACACGGCGGTCCAGCCGCAACGCTGGCCGGCGGTCACCGTGACGCTGCCCGTTCCGCCCGCCGCCGCCGCGGTGGCGGACGTCGGCGCAATCGAATAGGTACAACCGTCGGCCTGAATCACCGTGTAGGACTGCCCACCGATGAAAATGGTGGCGGACCGCTGCGGTCCCGTGTTCGCGGCCACCGTGTAGTTGAAGGTCGTGTTGCCCGTGCCGCTGGCCGGAAAACCGGTAATCCAGTCGGGAAGGCCGGTGATCGTCCACTGGCACGCACTGTCGGAAACGGTCAGCACGGTGCTTCCCGCGCCGCCCGCCGAGGTGAAATTGGCCGAGGTCGGCGCAATCGAGAACGAACAGGCAAGTTCGGTCAGTCGCGCCAGACCGAACCGCGGCGAACCGCTGACGCTGGTGAACGCTCCGCCGATGACCGTCTTTCCGTCGGCGGCCACCGCCAGGGTGGCGACCCGTTCATTCGCGCCCGGCGTCGAAACGAAGTTGATGTCGAGCGTGCCGTCGGCATTCACCCGGCCAACCCGGCCGCGGCTCACGCCGTTGAGGGTCGTAAAGGTTCCGCCGATGACGATTCGGCCGTCGGTCCGCACCACCAGCGATGTCACCGACTGGTTGGCCTGCACCGAAAACGCCGAATCAAACGCTCCGGTGTCGCCCAGCCGGGCCACCCGCTGCACGTTGAAAGCGGCAATCTGGGTGAAATTTCCACCGGCGACGATTTTTCCGTCCGCTTGGACCGCGAGGGCGCTCACCGAATCGTTCGCGCCGCCCGTGGGGGCAAACGTCGTGTCGAGCGTGCCGTCAGTGTTGATCCGCGCAATCCGGTTCCGGGTCTGTCCGTTGTACTGCACGAAATCCCCACCGATGAGAATCTTGCCGTCGGCCTGAAGCGCCAGCGACCGAATCGTGTTGTTTGCCCCCGCACCGGAATTGAACGACGTGTCCACCGTGCCGTCAGCGTTGAGCCTCGCAATGCGGGTGGCGGTCGTCCCGTTCAGCGAGGCAAACTCCCCGGCGACGATGATCTTGCCGTCGCTCTGAAGCGCCAAGGCGCGAACCGTGTTGTTGGCCCCCGTGGGCGTGCTGAACGTCGTGTCGAGCGTGCCGTCGGCATTCAACCGGGCCAGCCGGGCGTAGGGCGTCCCGCCGTAGGTCGTGAATTCACCACCGATAATCGTTTTTCCGCCAGCCACCGGCAGTACCGCGAGAACGCTCGCATTCGCCCCCGACGTGGAATCGAAGCCGGTGTCCACCGAACCGTCGGCGTTCAACCGGGCCACGAACCCGCGGGTGATTCCATTCACCGAGGCAAAATTTCCGCCGACCACGATCTTCCCGTCACCCTGAATGGCGAGCGCCTCGGCGCTTCCGCGATTTTGCGCGCCGGGATTCGGCGTATCGAGCGAACCGTCTGAATTGAAGAAGGCGAGTCCCGCGCGGGGCGTCGCGCTGACCAGCGAAAAGAGGCCGCCCGCGACGACCTTGCCGCTCGGCAACTGTGCTGCGCCGTAAACCTGAGCGCCCGTCAGGCCGCCCACGGTCGGCGGCGCGAAGGTCGTGTCGAGCGTCCCGCCCGCGTTCAAGCGCGCCAGTCGGCCGCGCGCCGTTCCGTTGAAGGAAGTAAATGACCCACCAACCAGAATCCGGCCGTCGGACTGAATGGAAATGCCTGAAACCCCGTCGTTGAAACCGGTGCCGATGGTGAAGCCGGTGTCCACCGAACCGTCCGTGTTCACCCGCGCGAGGTATCCGAGGTTCGCCGAATTGTAAGTGGTGAAGAATCCGCCGATAAGAATTTTCTGGTCTGGCTGGACCGTGATGACGTTCACCACGTCGTTCGCGCCCGCGCCGACCACAAATGACGTATCGAGCGAGCCGTTGACGTTCAGGCGACCGAAGCTTTCTCGTGAAACGTTGTCAATCCGGCGCAGAAAACCGCCGACCAGAATCTTGTTGTCCGCCTGGACCGCCACTGCGAGAACGCCGGAATCCGGACCGGGACTGGTCGTGAAGGTCGTGTCGAGCGAACCGTCGGAATTCAACCGCGCCACGTTGTTCCGGGTCTGACCGGCGACGATGTTGAAAAACCCGCCGATCACGATTTTTCCGTCCGGACCGACCGCGGCTGAAAAGAGGCCGCCGTTCGCGCCGGTCCCCGGATTGAACGTCGTGTCGAGCGAACCGTCGGAATTCAACCGGGCGATCCCGTTGCGGGCGACCCCGTTGTACGCACTGAGAAAACCGGCAATCACAATCTTGCCGTCCGGCTGAATCACCACCGAGTTGAGCGAGTTGTCGGCACCCGTACCCACGACGAACGTCGTGTCGAGCGTGCCGTCGGCGTTCAACCGCGCCACATTGTTGCGGGAGACGCCGCCCACGTTGGTGAAACTGCCGACGATGACGGTTTTCCCATCCGACTGAACCGCCACGGCGAGAACCCGACCGCCATCGGCGAGCAGGTCGGCCGTCAGGGTCGAATCCAGCGCCCCACCCTGGGCGAACGCGGGAGCAAAGGCGAAAATCGTAAAGAACAATCCGAGCAGAATACGGATGGTCGAATGGCGAGACGGCGAAACAGACAGACGCATTTGATTCTTTCCGAAATGAAAAACGGTCAAAAGTCGCCGGACAATCCGGGAAAATGCCCGGACGACCGAGAAAAACCGAAAACATCACTTGAAATTTACGAGACGAATGCCGTTTTTAGCCCAACCTCCCAGCCAAGTAAACCGGACAAAGATTTGTCCGGGACTCGAAGTCTGGGACTTGATGTCTGGAGTCGTGAGTCTGGAGTCTGGAGTCTGGAGTCAATGCTGGACCTTCGGACTGAAAGACGGGCAACGTTTCGTCGGCCGGTTCCAAGCCGAGTCTTTTTCTCCTTGTTTCCCGGTTCTTGGTTTTGACTCCAGACTCACGACTCCAGAGTCCAGACTTTTCTTCATCCAAAGGTCTTAGACGCGCCGGACCGGAATGTGATATTTCAAACATACGATTCCGTCGTTTTTTTCGAATCCATCCTTAATAGATATGGTGCCGCTCATGAGCCACTCCCTTTTTGAAACTCGCCGCGAGTTCGACCTCGGCAACGGGAAGACCGGGACGTACTATTCGCTCCCGCAACTCGAAGCCGCCGGCGTCGCCCCCGTCTCCACCCTTCCGGTCAGCATCCGGATCGTTCTCGAATCCGTCCTGCGCAACTACGACGGCGCGCGCATCACCGAAAACGACGTCCGGACGCTCGCCAACTGGCAGCCGAACGCCGAGCGCACCGAGGAAATTCCCTTCGTCGTCGCCCGCGTACTGCTTCAGGATTTCACCGGCGTGCCGCTGCTCGTGGACCTCGCCGCGATGCGCTCGGCCATTTCGCGAATGGGCAAGAACCCGAACGTCGTCGAGCCGCTCGTCCCGGTCGATCTCGTCATCGACCACTCGGTTCAGATTGACTACAACGGGACTGAACGCAACCTCCCCACGCTCGACGGCGGCCCCGCCGACGCGCTCACGCTCAATATGAAGATGGAGTTCGAGCGCAACCGCCAGCGCTACGAATTTCTCAAGTGGGGGATGCAGGCGTTTGAAACCTTCAAGGTCGTCCCGCCCGGCATCGGCATCTGCCATCAGGTCAATCTGGAATTTCTCGCCCGGGGCGTCATCGAACGCGACGGCGTCTGGCTGCCCGACACGCTCGTCGGCACCGACTCGCACACGACCATGATCAACGGCCTCGGCGTCGTGGCGTGGGGCGTCGGCGGCATTGAGGCCGAAGCCGGAATGCTTGGCCAGCCGGTCTACTTCCTGACGCCCGACGTGGTCGGCGTCAACCTCGTCGGTTCGCTGCGCGAAGGCGTCACCGCGACCGACCTCGTGCTGACCATCACCGAAATGCTCCGCAAGGCGAAGGTGGTCGGCAAGTTCGTCGAATTCCACGGCGAAGGCGCGGCCTCGCTCGGCGTCACCGACCGCGCGACCATCGCCAACATGGCCCCGGAATACGGCGCGACGATGGGCTTTTTCGGCATTGACGAAAAAACCTGCGACTACCTGCTCGCCACCGGACGCCCGGCGGAACTCGTGGACGCCTTCCGCAACTACTACACCGCGCAGGGGATGTTCGGCATTCCGGCGGCGGGCCAGTGCCGCTACTCGACGGTGCTGGAACTCGACCTCGCCACCGTCGGCGCGAGCGTCGCCGGACCGAAGCGTCCGCAGGACCGCATTCAACTCGACGCGCTCAAGGCGAAGTTCACCGACCTGCTCGAACAGCCCGTGCCAGCCAACGGTTTCAACGTGCCGAAGGAAAAAGCCGCCGAACGCTACCCGGTGTCGGATTCCTATTTCGGCGAAATCGGCAACGGCGACGTGGTCATCGCCGCGATTACGTCCTGCACCAACACCTCGAACCCGAGCGTGATGCTCGCGGCAGGCATCGTCGCGAAAAAGGCGGTTGAACACGGCCTGAAAGTGCGTCCGACGGTCAAGACCTCACTCGCGCCGGGATCGCGCGCGGTCACGGCCTACCTTGAAAAGACCGGACTGACGCCCTACCTGAGCAAAATCGGGTTCAACATCGCCGGGTACGGCTGTACGACCTGCATCGGCAACTCCGGACCGCTCGACGCCGCCGTCGAGGATGCCATCGTCAAAAACGACGTGGTCGCCGCGAGCGTCCTTTCCGGCAACCGCAACTTCGAAGCCCGCGTTCACCAGAGCGTGAAGGCGAATTTCCTGATGAGTCCGCCGCTGGTGGTCGCCTTCGCGCTCGCCGGACGGGTGGACATCGACCTCACCAACGAGCCGCTCGGCAAGGGCGCGAACGGCGAGGACGTTTTCCTCAAGGACATCTGGGCGACGACCGAGGAAATCGGTGAAGCCATGGGCGCGGCGTTCGACGCCGAAACCTACCGGAAGCTCTACAGCGACTTCACCGCCGACAACCCGATGTGGAACGAAATTCCGAGCGTCGCGGGCAACGTCTACGAATGGGACACCGCCTCGACCTACATTCAGGAACCGCCGTTCTTCACCGATTTCGGTCTTGAAGCGGGAACGTTTTCGAACATCGAAAGCGGTCGCGCGCTGGCGATCTTCGGCGATTCGGTCACGACCGACCACATTTCGCCCGCCGGAAACATCAAGGCGTCCTCGCCCGCCGGTTTGTACTTGCAGGCCAACGGCGTCACGCCCGCCGACTTCAACAGCTACGGCGCGCGCCGCGGCAACCATGAAGTGATGATGCGCGGCACGTTCGCCAACGTCCGGATCAAGAACCTGATGGTCCCCGGCGTCGAAGGCGGCGTAACGGTCCACCAGCCGGACGGCGAGCGGATGCCGATCTACGACGCCGCGATGAAGTACGCGGGCGAAAAGACCCCGCTGTTCATCTTCGCCGGACAGGAATACGGCACCGGCAGCTCGCGCGACTGGGCGGCGAAGGGCACGGCGCTCCTCGGCGTCAAGGCCGTCACCGCGCAGAGTTTCGAGCGCATCCACCGCAGCAATCTCGCCGGAATGGGCGTGTTGCCGCTTCAGTTCAAGGAGGGCACGACGGCCCAGACGCTCGGCCTCGACGGGACGGAGACCTTCGCCCTGAACGGCCTTTCGGGCGAAGTCACGCCGCGCATGGATGTCGAACTCGTCATCACCCGCGCGAACGGCACGACCGAAACCGTGCCGCTCACCCTGCGGCTCGATACGCCGGTCGAAATCGAGTACTACAAGCACGGCGGCATCCTGCCCTTCGTGCTGCGCCAGCTCGTCGCGAAAGCGTAACCGCTGAAACGATGAACGATGAGGGATGAACGATGAAGTGTACGCTTTGTCGTTCATTCTTTTTTTGTACCGGGAACTCATTCTTTTGTTAAAAACCGAAGCACCGGTCAGTTCACTCAACCACTGGAGATTCAGAAAAAGATGAACTTTTACGATGCCTTCAGTCGCTTTGGCCTTTCCTCATTCCAGAAGCAGATGCGGCTGGCGAACCTGATCAAGGGTTCGAGATGGTCGATGGATTACACCAAAGGCATTCTGTGGCTTGAAGATTTGGGTCAGGTACCGGTGGAAATTTTCGGTACCTGGTCGAGTTACGACAAGTCATGGCTCTGGGCCTGGGCCAACGAGTCGTTGCAGAAGTCCCCCATCGGAGCCTCGCTGGAGATCTTTTCATATGGAAAGACGGAAGGAATTCCCGAATTGACGGCGGAGGAGATTGATCTTCAAAACGGCAACCCGCACGAAATTGCGATGGTGGCATCCGAAATTCTCGGCGGTTTCGGCTACTTTCGGTGTCCGTATGATGGTGGCGCGGGATTCGTCATCATCCGGAAATGGCCGTTCGAACCAGTTCAGGAAACGATCCCGGCGGGCGAGGCGGTTTCAGTCGCGCTGGATTTCTTCAACAAGTTTTCCTGCAATCACCGGCTGGCGCTCGATTTCTTCCTGAAGGAAAAGCATTTCCGGGTTGTCTATGAAAACGACTCGCTGACCGCCCACGACATCGAAGGCCGTTCCCTTTCCGCCACCTTCGATCAGAGCGGAAACCTTCTCGTCATCGAGAATGACGTCTGAATCTTGAGTTGACCCAGCAAGCGACCCGCCGCAAACCGAAGCGTTGAAAGGTTGCCGAACATCCGGCGGATGTGCCAGAAAGTTCAATGGCGCGAACCGCCGGATTTTTATTTCTTCTGAACGGATTTCTCGTGAAGGCTCTCCCACCAATCACCCGGATGCGGCTCGGCATGTACGTTCAGTACCGCTGGCTGCTCTACGCGCTGACGCTGCGCGACCTGCGGACGCGGTACAAAGGTTCCGTGCTCGGCTTCATGTGGACCTTTCTCAACCCGCTGCTGTTGATGATGGTCTACACGCTGGTGTTCGGGTACTTCCTGCAACTCAACACGAAGGACTATCCCGTCTTCATCATGAGCGGGGTGCTGCCGTGGATCTGGTTTTCGACGGCGGTGACGCAGGGGTCGGCGTCGATTCTGGAAGGCGCGACCTACGTCGGGCGGACGATTTTCCCCACTTCGGTGCTGCCGGTGGTGGCCGTCTCGTCCGGACTGGTGAATTTCCTGCTTTCGCTGCCGCTGCTTGGGGCGATGCTGCTGATTTACGGGGTCCCCGCCGGGCCGGAATGGATGTATCTGCCGCTGCTTCTGCTCATTCAGGCCATCCTGCTCATCGGCCTGACCTCGCTTCTGTCGGCGTTGAGCGTCTTTTACCGCGACATCCAGCACATGCTCGGACATGTCCTCACGCTGACGTTCTTCACGATGCCGATCATGTATCCGATGACGACCGTACCGGAGAAATACCGGGCGATTGTCGCGCTCAACCCGCTCGCGACGCTGTTTCATTCCTATCAGCAGATTTTCTACTTCCACCAGACGCCCGACCTGCGGGCGCTCGGGTTCATTCTGATCGGCTCGATTGCGCTCTACGCGCTGGGGCAATTCGTCTTCAACCGCAACTCGGAGTCGTTCGCGGAATACCTGTGAAGGTGTCGGGTATCGGGTTTCAGAGGAATCAGACTGGTCTTCAGACGTTCGCACGGAAGAGCACTGAGCACTGTCCATTCCACTGCTACGGAATGATTCCGTTTCATTTTATCGTTGTTTATGCGTAACCCCCCCATCACTCTTGCGAATTGAGCGGATTCAGAATTCCTTTTCCGCCGCACTTCAAGACGTGCGAAAACACCATCGTCGTTCTTACGTCGTTGTGCTACGTTTTGCAAAAATAAAAGTTTTTTGCGTACCATTTTCTGAAGTCATGGCAATTCTTTAATACAAACACACTGAATCTGCGCAAATGCCGCGAATCCCAGTGAACTCAGACATTAGAATCTGTATTGGTGCACTGATGGCCAGCAAGGGAGATGAGGTGCATGCGATCCACAATCCCTTCGTAGGAATAGGAGGTGCCAAATGCCTGATCTCGTTGCCCACTTATCAATTGCAACCGTCACAAACCCTATCCTCCTCTGGCTCTTCAAGCACGGATGGGAAGATCCGGGATGGGGCCACATGCCAATCAATCAAGTAACTCTTGGTTTAGCGTTGCATGACTTGGGGGCCAAGATCGCTGACCATGCTCTAAGTGAGTAGTTACAACCGATAGCGAAAAAAGTAGTTGCTGATAGTGCCCAACGCGCAGTTAACTAAGCCTTTGATGTCCCAGCAAGGCACAGTTGCGGGATTTGCAATCGCGAAGCTCTTGCGAATCCCGCCGATCACAAGCAACAGAACCGACAATTGTAGTTGCCTAATAATTCAATTCCGCGGACTGCCTTCGGCAACTGCTGAATTCAGCCGTTAGGCCCCCACCCAGAATAGTACTTATTGACCGAAGTAAGGATTGAATTTGCCAGTCTTCCTGAATGCATTTCCACTAAAAATCCCCGAAGTTAAGCTTGAGGCTCGGTGTGTTTCCTATGACAAGGAGATGCTGGAAGGTTTTCGTGCGCAATTCGGATCAACGCACTCCTTCCGTCGTCAGGCCGACAACATCCTGATTTTTTCGGGGGACAGTACGTTTCCCGTATCCGGCACACAGCAGACCATAGCCTTGAAGGATAATTTCGGCATCTTGTGCTCGTTGGTTAAGGACGGGCTGACACGCCACCTTGCCAGCCTAGGTCGCAACCCTACCGGCTTCAACCCCATCGAGCTGGTGAGCACAAAGCCAGAAGACAATCTTCTGGTCCCGATTCTCGGCGAAACTTACCCATTCAAGGTCTGTGCCAAATACACAATCAACACCCGGATCGTTAAGGGGCGTCCGTGCCTTATCATTGATTGCTCAACTCGCACGATTCTAAGGGAGAACTGCCTCTTTTTCCTGAACAGCGGGTTCGACCTTGTGGGCCGCTGCGTCGTTTCGGAGCAAGAAGACGGGTACAGAAAGTTCTTAGGATCGGTGAGAGCCTGCAACGAAGAAACACTTTACGTGATGAAAGCCGATGGATCAGTTGAGCAGGTCGATGCAAGAGACATCTACCTCGAGTCTAGCCGAGAGAACCTTGGCGCCTACATTCTCTACACGCACGGCGCGCAGAAAGAGGCTATCGGCGAACGCATCCGGCAAGCGATTCACGTCTTCAATGGCGGGGAGAACAAGAAGGCCCGCATTGACGCTCTTAAGAAGTACATTCAGTCGAAAGCCATCACACTGATCGACGGAACGCGCATCGAGATCGAGGATGCCCTGGACATCCAGAAAGAGTGTGCGCAGTTGCAAAAGCCAGTCTTCGTCTTCAACGATAACGGCGAAGCGGATAGGACCGAGAATGGCCTGACGCAGTACGGCCCCTATACAAAGCGCACCTTTGACCGGAACGATCCGTCGATTTGCGTAATCTGCGCCCAGCACGACAAGGGCCGCGTCGAGCAGTTCGTCCGCAAACTTCTGAAAGGCATACCGAGCAGCAATTATTTCAGAGGCGGCCTCGAGGGTAAATTCGCGCTCGGAACGAGCCGCGTTGAAGTGTTCGCAACAGCCGCCGACAGCGTGGAGGCATACAAGAAAGCCATCGAGGCCGCGATCCGGAAGAAAACGGATGACGGTGGACGATGGGACCTAGCCCTCGTGCAGGTCCGGCAATCTTTCAAGAAGCTCAAAGTCACGGAGAACCCTTACTATTTCGGCAAAAGCCTATTCTTCTTGCATCAGGTTCCGGTGCAGGATTTCACTATAGAGTTGCTGGCACAGTCCGATTATTCACTCGGTTACTCACTCAACAATATGGCACTGGCGTGCTACGCGAAGATGGGCGGCGTTCCGTGGCTGCTCAAATCCTCTCCGACGCTTTCGCATGAGCTGGTGATCGGGATCGGCAGCGCGAATATCCGACAGGAACGCGACGCTGATAATCAGCGAATCATGGGCATCACCACCGTCTTCTCCGGAGACGGTAGCTACATCGTCTCAAACACCTCGAAGGCCGTTGTGCCGGAAGCCTACTGCGGAGCTCTGACTTCAGTTCTCGGTGAGACCATCGAGAAAATCCAAAAGCGCATGAACTGGCAGAAAGGCGATACAATCCGCCTGATTTTTCATGCACAGGTAAAGAAGTTCAACAAGGAAGAGATCCAAGCCGTCCGTGCTGTGATTGAGAAGTACCAAGAATATCAGATCGACTATGCCTTCCTGAAAATCTCGGAAGATCACGGCTTGCACATGTTCGACTCCTCGACGGCAGGCGTGCAGAAGGGAAAGCTTGCGCCGCAACGGGGAAAGACCTTCAGGCTTTCCGAGCACGAAATGCTTGTCTACCTGATCGGCCAAAGACAACTGCGGCACGACAACGACGGTCATCCGCAGGGACTCATCCTCGATGTGCACAAGGACTCGACGTTTAAGGACATCAAATATCTGAGTGCCCAGCTCTACAGCTTTGCTTCTCACTCATGGCGCAGCTACTTCCCCAATCCCATGCCCGTGACGATCAGTTATTCCGAACTGATTGCCCGGAACCTCGGATGGCTGAACCAGCTTCCGGACTGGAACGACGCGGTAATGATCGGGAAGATCGGGCAATCTCAATGGTTCCTATAGAAAAGGAAAACGCATACCAGTTGCGTGAGTATCTGTACCGCAAGGGGATCGATAGCGCACACGCTGATCCTTTCAAATCCAGCTTCCTGCACTTTCTCGGATTGTCGAATGACGGCCTTCCGGCTTTCGATCTCGCCACGCTCTCTCTTTACAAGCGGTGTGCGATTGCTGGCCTCGGCGTTGTGGACGCCGCCGTCTCCAGCCAGGATGTCTCGCGTCTATTTGGGCAAGCGCCCAAGATCGACTCCACGCCCCTGCCCTGGGTCTCGGACGTGTTCGGCGTCATGGCTGTTAAGTGGTTGGCCGGGAAGATGAACGATAGCAATATCGTCAGCGAGTTCGAGAACTGGATGTCAGGTTTCCTAGCGCAGCAGGTCGGCGGCGATCATCTCAATCTCTTCGAGAAGGACATCGCAGCGTATATCCGTAGCGGTGAGTCAGCCGTTTATGCGAGCGCCTGCGTGCCACTTTTCCTTCACTATCAGAGGATCCGGCGAATCGAGGATCATCGAACACGTCTTTCCCTGATCGACCGCTTCATGGGTGAGTTCCGGGCGCAGGCGCATGGGGACGCTTCGGCGGGGCTTTTGAGCCTCTTGGTTTTCGTCTTCGATCAGGTCAATCAGGATGTGGCCTTGGTGCCGCCTAAGGGCTGGAGTCTCGATGACCTTCTGGGATTTCTGGAGCATATCCCCGTCGGTCTTAGGCGGTGGACATGGGAGGATTCGGGTCGTACGCGAGACGCGGAACCCGTTAAGTGGCCCTTGGAGAATGAATACCACGTCCAGAATCTTCTCTATGCATTGCTCGGACCGATCTTCAACGATATTGCGGATGAGGTGAACCTCCAGCCCGTCGGGCAGAAGAATCCGCGCATTGATCTCTATCTGCCATCATTGCATACCATTATCGAGGTCAAGTACCGGAAGGATACGAAGAAGTCCTTCCAAATGCTTATCGGTGAAATCGCCGAGGACGCCTCGCTTTATCGCGCCGATACGAATTACAAGGATGCGCGGATCGTCAGCTTCCTGTGGGATTGCACGCGCGCGACCCAAGAACATGCGAAGTTCAAAGAAGGCGTCTTGAAGATCGAAGGGATGAACGGGTGTGTCGTGGTCAGCGCGCCCTCGACAATGAATGAACGGCCGCCGAGTTAGAATGCCCTTAGCCGTTGGGCTTCACTGAAAGTGTGCGCATGAAATTGATATTTTTCGATGAAGCGAAGAACGACGATAAATATGCACACTACCATATTGGTGGCGTATGCGTGGATGAGGCACATCTTGGGCAGATAGAGGAGCGTATCAACGCAGTCGCAAGACGCGCTTTCGGCCATTCTGGGTTGGTTCGTGGCACCGAACTTCACGCTGCGGAGATATTTCATCGCAAGAAGCACTTCAAAGAATGGAATGACTTTGATGCCCGCATCAGTCTGTTCGACGAAATGATGCAGATCCTGACATTGCCAGAAGTTATGTTGATTGACGTCCAGATCAATGTGGCAAAGTTATGGTCAAGTCAGGTTCCTGAGGAAATCGCGTTCATGTTCTTTTGCGAAAGAGCAAACGATCTTTGCAAGGCTAGAAACTGTCTTGGAATGCTAATCGGAGATCGCGAAAACGATCGTTTGGCCGAGAGGTACGCTGTAAGCCTCTCTGACTACAGGGCAAATAGTACCGATTTTGAGTTGGGTCGCAACATTCAGAACTTGGTTGATTCAGTGCATTTCACGCATTCCCACCTTAGCAGATTTCTCCAGCTTGCGGACGTTTACACATGGCTGCTTCAGTTCAAGAACCGCAACCGCGGGTCTGACAATTATAGGCATCGGGCCATCTTTGATATCTTGACACGAGGCGACATTAGTCTTGCGCCATCAAAATACAAGGAGTGGCCTCGGTGAAAACCCAGTTCAACAATTCATTTAGGCCAACACCCCTTCGCGTTGCGGCTCAATTCCGACGTTAACCGTGACGCGGAATGCTTTTTTTCCGTCAACCGTGCCGTAAACGACACGGCTACGTTCAGGGCGTCAGCTACGCGACGCCAATACGGATTGTCCCAATCCCACATGGATTGATTTAGGCTTCAATTCTCCCCTGATTCTCTACCATGGAGACTAGGACGTGCCCGTTCATTGTGATTCTTCAAAGTTTATCCTGGCCCGCCCAACCCCAGTCCTCGACAACCTGATGTATTCGTTTTGCTCGAAAGGCGCGCAGTATGGATGAAGTGGTCAGAAACGAAATCCTGTCGCTGAGTCGCAAGGCTCATGATTTGACTGAAACGGCCTACCAACAAAACCCGTCAGGAAGCGGCGATCCGGGCTGGACCGAGAAGCAGCGGATTCTCCTTGCCGACATGGCCCTTCATTTATTGCAGACCGCGTTGAAGGACGGACTTCTGTCGGAAGACCACCTGAAACGAAACCTGTTTTCGATCCTGACCATTTCCGACCAGTTTCTTCAGGGTCATGATCTGAAAGCCGTCGCGGAAGGGCTTTACTCCGCTTGAACCAGGCGGAGGGGGTGGATGAAACGGATGAACCGAGCGCATCCCCCGACCATCCCCGCGCTTGAACCAACGACCAGACAATTGAACAGGATGGCGTACGCATTGATGAACACGGTGGAAAGAACGGAAGCGCGCATTCTCCATACAAACAACATCCTGATCGTGCCCCCGGCGCTGGAAGGTGACGGTCTGGCCAGGGACTTCTGCGGGTCCGTCATCACGACGGATGACCTTTCTTCCGGCTTGCCCGATTTCTCCGGGAAGACCGTCTACCTGTACGGCGGTGTCTCCGAAATCAGCCGCCACAGCCTCGATTCCGCCGCGCGGATCTTCATCGTCAGGGAACTTTCGCACGGTCACGAAGAGGGCAGCGACGACGGGAACGGAACGGTGGTTGGTCCGGGACGGGTCCCCGTCAACGTGCATGGGGTCGGTGTGTACTACCGGCGTTTTTTCGCTCCCGACAGCGATCACTTCAACCGAATCCGCGCGGAACACACGTTCCAGTCACTCACGGAGTCCACCAAGCCGGGGACGGCCCGGCGCACCGGAATCTATCTGACGCCCGTCGAGCAGGTAGGCGAAGAACTCCACTTCCGTCTGCTCCGGTGTTCCACGAATCTGTCCGGTCCGACCGAGAACTTTCGGGCCACCGACAACCACATCGTCGATGCGCTGAACCGCGAGGCGTCCTTTCTTTTTGGAGACCACGCGGAACTGAATCACGTGCTGGCGCAGGTCTACGCCAACACGCCCGCCGACGCGGAGAGCAAGCAATCGAAGGCCAAAATCTCGGCGCACGCGGACAAGACCAAGGACATGCCTTCAAACGGCATCATGGCGTTTTGTACTTTCTACGACCGACTCGACGGATTGAGTCCGCTTGCAACGGACGCCTTCGATTACGGCCACAAAGGCGTCAGCGGGCTGACGCGTTTGCACTTCCGTTTAAAAGCGCCGGTCGTTGAACATTCCGGAAGCGACCTCCCCGCCGAGTTCACTCTGACCCTCTACCCCGACTCGGTCTTCTTCATGCCGCTGTCCACGAACCGGCTTTATACGCACGAAATCCGGCCCTCGATGCTGGACGCCGACCTGCTCCCGACCCGGCTGGGGTATGTGGTTCGGTGTTCGAATGCCGAGGCGGTTCACAAGGACGGCCAGACGTTTCTCAAGCTGGACGGAAAGCTGGTGGAACTCGCGCCGCCCACGCCCGACGGGATGAGCGAGCTGCGCAGGTTGTATGCCGAGGAGAACAAGACCCGGTCCCGCATCGACTACGGCGACGGCATTCTGTTCAGCATGAACGGGGGAGATTACGTTGCCCCACGAATTTGAAATCACGGACGAGATTCGGTCATACGCCCTGCCCGCCGAAGGCAACCTTTTTGAAAACTTGTTTGCATCGGTTCGGTTTGAAGAGACGGGAAAAGGCAGGCAGGGCGCGGTGCTGGTCAAGCCCAACGCGGCGGGTTGCATTCCAATTGTACGCACGACCACCCGATACAACGCCCCGGCGCAATGCTTCCGCCAGGTACATGAACGGCTGGCGCGACGGATTCAGGAACGTGCGTCAATCCCGGTCGGATTCAACAACGCGCTCATCGAAAACTACACGAACGCCTACGCCACCATGGGCGGCCACTCCGATCAGGCGCTCGATTTGGCGGACGGGTCGTTCATCGCCATTTTCTCCTGCTATCAATACCCCGAACTGGCGAACCCGCCGCGGAAGCTGTTGGTGGAATCGAAGGAAAGCGAATCCGCCAAGGCTGAAATTCCCTTACTTCAAAATCATGTCGTTGTCTTTTCCGTTGCCGCCAATCGACGGCTCAGACACAAAATCGTGCTGAACGCATCCCGCGCAACGCCCGAAAACCGATGGCTGGGCATCACCTTTCGAACGTCCAAAACTCTGGTGCGATTTCGCGATGAAGGCGCGTACTTTTTGGATGACGTGCCGCTGACTCTCGCCAATGACGATCAGAAGCGGGAGTTTTTTCATCTCCGCCGTCGCGAGAACGATGAAACCGACTTCACCTACCCCCGGCTGACCTACACCATCAGCGAGAGTGACCTGATGCCGCCCGGACTTTGAATGAAACCGCCCCGATTCCCCCCGATTCGCTCGAAGACTCGCATCATCGGGGGCTATTTGCGGACACCCGGTTGCGGGTTTTCAGGCCGGTTCGATGAGTTCATCCCATAAAATCCGGAAGGGATGGGAGGATTGAATGGCCCTGATGCGAGAAGAAAGCCTTTATCCCGCGGACCATCAGCCGTGCCATAATTGAACGGCCATTTTCATCTCGCCACATAGGCGATGAGTTCAGACCAACCTTGAATGTCCCAAACCTTCCGTGGACCGATTGAGGCAGACATCCGATGAGACAAATCGCTGAACTCCCGCTTCGCTGTCCGTGCTGCGGGTTGAAGACACTCAGGGAACGCGGCGGCTTCGAGATTTGCCCCGTCTGTTTCTGGGAAGACGACGGCCAGGACGACGAGAACGCGGATGAAGTTCTCGGAGGCCCCAATGGGGAAATAAGCCTTACTCAGGGCAGGGCCAACTACCGCGAATTCGGCGCATCGCAACGCTGGGACCTGCCATTTGTTCGCGATCCACACCAAAGCGAACGATAGCCCACCAAACACTTCTTTTTATCGCAAGCTCCCGCGACCGCCAGTGAATCTCAACGTCGGACGCCCCCCGAAGCCAAAACCTACCAAACTAAAACTGATGATCCGGTAATCCATTTTGGCCAATCTCCGTGCATCTCGCTTGATTTAACGTTAGGCCCCGAAAGAACGATTATGCCAGTCGGCTTTGTTGCAACCGAGTTCGCCGCATTCCGAGAGAACGGTGTCCTAATCACCGCCCTCGGCGCACCATCCTCCGAAGAAGAGGACTGTTACTTGATGCTTCAGCACAGTGAGAAACACTCGGAGGAAGACATACGTTTCGGTATGAACCAACCCTATATCGAGTACTGCGGCCAAGGATGGTCATGGTACGGACATATCCTTGAATTCTCTCTTCATCGCAATAGCGTCCGCGTTCAGATGGACGCCGAAGCGGCACGGGAAATGCAAAATGACGGACGAATCGAAGTAACATTCAATCTTAGCAATGGGGAGTTCCAACAACTCCGGTCCGCGTTGAGGGAAACCTTCACTGGTTATGCTTACTACCAAGATTCGACTGATGGATTGCCCAGTCGCGATTGAAATCGAAGCGTGAAGTGTTGCCGATGAATCGCCAATCCTGAAATCAACGCCAAAGCCGCCGGCGGCAAAACCGGACGAGGCGGTTGTCGAGCAATGTGAATTCCCGGTTGTCTTCTCCGCTGGATTGGCGTTGAACTGGGGGCCAAGCCGAAACGGCGATGACGGACTACTGCTCCATGGTCGGCGGGACGATCAACGTCGCCGCCTCGCTTTTTTCCGACGGCGTCCCGACCGCCAGCGTGTTGAGGTCCGCGTCGAGCGTTTTTCCGTCGGTTTCAAAGCGTTCCGCGCCCAGCGCGAGCGTGGCCCGGACGACATGTTCGTTCGTCCCTCTGCCGTCGGCGGTCTCGGCGGTCGCGCCGCACTGCTTTAGCGCCGTCCCGAGACGTTCCGCGAAGGTCGCCGCGTCGGGTCGGGCGTTCGGGTCCTTTTCCAGTACGTTTAAAACGATTTCCTCGATTTCCGGCGGCAGATCGGGCGCGAAGTCGCCCGGACGCGGCGGGCGCTCGTGCATGTGCGCGAGAAACACGCTCACCACGTTTCCGCCCGTCGGCAGAAACGGCGGACGCCCGGTCAGCATTTCGTAAAACATCACGCCCAGGCTGTAGACATCGGCCTTCCCGTCGTAGCTCTGACTCGCCACCCGCTCCGGCGCGACGTAGATCGGCGTCCCGACAATCACGCCCGTCGCCGTCAACTGGTCCTGAGCGGTTTCCTCGCCGACGAGCTTGGCGATGCCGAAATCCACGACTTTCACCACTTCCCCGGCGGGTGTCCGGTTGAGAAAAACGTTGTCCGGCTTGATGTCGCGATGAATGATGCCTTGCCGGTGCGCCTCGGCCAGCGCCGCGCAGACCGGCAGTACGATTTCCCCGCACCGCGCGAGCGACAGGCGGCCCCGTTGATGAAGTTCGGCGGTCAGCGGGATGCCGGTCAGCAGTTCCATCACCAGATAGGCGATGCCTTCCTGCGAAACGCCGGAGTCCATCACATTGACGATGTTCGGATGACTCAGCCGGGAAACCGAAATGCCCTCGCGCTTAAAACGTTCGAGCGCGCCCGCGCTGTCGTTGCCTGACACCGGACGGAACACCTTCACCGCGATGGGCCGGTCGAGCGACAGATGCGTCGCCCGAAAGACCGCGCCGAAACCGCCCGCGCCGATTTTTTCATCCAGCCGGTACTTCCCGTCGAGCGTCGTGCCGGGCAGCGCCTCGGCGAGCGCCGAGAAAATCCGGTCGGCCTGCCGCTGCGAGGCTTCGAGTTCGGCGTTCTTGTGATTGAGTTCGGCGTTTTTCGAAGCCAGTTCTTCGTTTTGCGCGGCCAGCCGGTCGGCGAGTTCGGCGCGCAACTGGGCCGCTTCCGCCTTTGCCTGCGCGGCCTCGCGGTCGGCCTCCGCCGCCTGCGCCTGAAGCGCGATTTCGCGGATTTTGGCGCGCGTCCGCAATCGGTTGAGTTGAAATCGGTACAGTCCGAAGCCCATGCCGCAGAGCGCCAGTCCGTAAAGACAATAGGCCCACCACGTCCGCCACGGCGGCGGCAGGACGCGAATCTTCAAACTGACGCCGGTGTCGTTCCAGACGCCGTCGTTGTTGGCCGCCTTCACCCGCAACGTATATTCGCCGGGGTCGAGGTTCGTGTAACTGGCATAGCGCCGCGTGCCGCAGCGAATCCAGTCCGGGTCGAAACCATCGAGTTTGTAGGCGTACTCGTTTTTCTCCGCGCCGATGAAGTTCAATGCGGCGAATTCAAATGAAAAGAAGTTTTCGCGATAGCCAAGCGGCGCGACCGCAAGCCCGGTGAACCCCGCGACCGGTTTTTCGAAAACCTTGAAACTGGTCAGCACCACCGGTGGGACATAGGGATTGTCGCGGATGTCGCCGGGCGCGAACGACACGAACCCGCGCACCGTGCCGAAATGCAGCCGTCCACCCGCGTCGCGCAGACAGGCGGCGGTTGAAAATTCATTCACCGGCAGGCCGTCGCGTACGTCGAAGGTCCGAAACGTCTTTCTTTCGGGATCGAACCGGCACAGGCCGTTGTTCGTGCCGATCCAGAGCCGGCCCGCTTCGTCCTCGACGATGCCGCTGATGACGTCGTTGGGCAGCCCGTTCGCGGACGTGAAGCGTTCGAACGTGCCCGATTCGGGAATGAACCGGTTGACACCGGCCATCGTCCCGACCCAGAGCCGCCGTTGCCGGTCACTGAACAACCAGTACACCCGGTCGTGACTGAGCGTGTCGGGCCGGGCCGGATTGCAAACGTACCGGACGCACTTGCCCGTCGCCGGGTCGAGCCGGTTCAGCCCGCCTTCCGTCCCGACCCAGATTTCACCCGACGGATCGGCCAGAATCGACCACGCCACATCGTTTGAAAGTGCGTCGGGGCGATCCTTCGTCGCCAGAAAGCGCGTGATGACGCCGGTGCGCGGGTCGAGGCGGTTCACGCCCCGGTGCGTGCCGACCCAGATTGAACCGTCGGGCGCTTCCGTGAGCGCATGAACCCAGTCATTGCTTAAACTTTCGACCCGGTTCAGGTCGTGGCGAAAGGTTTGAAACGTTTTCGTCGCCGGATCGAAGCGGTTCACCCCGCCTTCCTCGGTGCCGGCCCAGAGCGTTCCGTCGCGGGCGACGAGCAGCGCGCCGACGATGTTGTGACTCAGGCTGCCGGGTTTTGAAGACGGCTCGAAACGTTCGAACGCGCCGGTCGACGGGTCGCGGCGATTCAGGCCGCGGTTGGTCCCGACCCAGAGCGCGCCGGAGCGATCTTCGGCGAACGACCACACCACGTCGTCGTTGAGGCTGTCCGGGCGCTGGTCGTCGTGTCCGGTGACGATGAATTTTCCGATTTCCACCCGACACAGCCCGCCGAAATCGGTCCCGGCCCACAACGCGCCCGCCCGGTCGCGAAAAAGCCGCCAGATGAAATCGTGGGCGAGCGAATCGGGCTGGCGTGGCCGGTTGACGAAGCGGCGCACGGCCCCGGTCGCGGGATTGAAGTTGAAAAGCCCCTGCCCCCAGGTGCCGAGCCAGAGCGTCCCGTCGGGATCGGCGTCAAGCGCGCGGAAGTCTTGCGCTTCCGGAATCGAAATTTTCGTCGCCGCGCCTTTTTCCCGGTCGAATTTGAAAAATCCTTCATTACTGGCGAGCCAGAACGCCCCGGCGCGGTCCTCGCCCATCGAAAACACCGGGGCGATTTCGAAATTGGTACAAGCGCCGGTCTTTCGATCAAGTCGGGTGATGCCCTTGCCCGTACCGAGCCAGAACGCCCCGGCTTTATCCTCAAAAAACGAGATGATCCGGTTGTCGCCCAGACTGTCGGCCCGCGCCGGATCGCGCCGGAAGTGGGTAAAACCGTTGCCGTCGAAGCGGTCCGCGCCCGCCGGGCCGCCGACCCAGAGCGTTCCGGCCCGGTCGGTGAACAGCACCCGAACGCGATTGTCGGCGAGGCTCGCCGGGTTTCGCTCGTCGTGAAGAAAACGGGTAAAAGTTCCGGTCGAATGGTCGTAGCGGTTCAAACCCTCGACCGTGCCGACCCAGAGCGTCCCGTCACGGTCGGCGCACAAAGCCTGCACATAATTTCCGCTCAGACTGTCGGCGCGGGCCGGATCGTGCCGGAAAACCGTAACATTCAAGCCGTCGAAGCGGTTCAAACCGTCCTGCGTGCCGATCCAGAGAAAGCCGTCGCCGTCCTGCGCGATGGCCTGCGCGGTGCTTTGCGACAGCCCACGCTCCGGTCCGAGCCGGTGGAAAATCACCGGTCGCCCGGCCTCGCCCACCGCCGCCCGGACCGGCGGACACACCGCCAGCCACGTCACCAGAAGGGTCGCCAGAATGAAAACCGGTTTCGGAAACATCGCGCCGACGGCTCAGAGAAAGTTTTTTATAAAAGAATGTTGAGAAACGAACGGTAGCATACAGCCGTGCCAAACGGAGACAGGCATGGTACAAACTGAATGACCATTCAGTTCCCCGAAAGACGGTCCGCCGTCACGCCCTTTCGACGCCGTGCCGCCTGAAACCACCGGAAACCGGTTCGGAGAAAAATCGAGTTTCGAGGGTCGGGCTTAATTTTGTACGTTGCGGGTAGGACCTTGGAAATTCCTTTCCCGCGCCCCACGACCTTCTCCGACTTTCCCCACCGGAAACGCCGAATCGCGACCGTCTCGCGTCGCACTCATCTTCTGATTGTCTCTCGACGGACTGCCATGACCTTTACATCGAGCGCCGCCGGACGGCGGATAGTCAACCCGGTTCGCACCGCGACCGACTGGAATCAACAGCGCGAAGCCTGCCGGACCAACCCCGGCGCGTTCCACGGCGACATCGCGAAACGCGAAATCCACTGGCTGCACCCGGAATCGGGCGCGTGGATCACTTTCGACGGCTCCGGCTGGAGCGGTTTCGATTTCTCCACCGGCGAAGCCAAAGCCATCGACCTGCCCGCCGATTTCGCCCCCTGGACAACCGCCTTCGACGATTCCGAGGCCCCGATTTACCGCTGGTTCTCGGGCGGCGTGACCAACGCCTGCTTCAACGAGGTGGACCGCCACGTTCTCGCCGGACACGGCGACGAAACGGCGTTCTTTTTCGAAGGCGACCGCTGGGACCAGTCGCTCAACGACGGACGCGGCGGTCCGGTCGTGTCGTTTGCCGTTTCGCGCAAAAAACTGCTTCTCGAAACGGTCAAGGCGGCGATGGCGCTGCAAAAGCTCGGCCTGAAAACCGGCGACCGCATCGCGATCAACCTGCCGAACATCATGGAGCAGATCTACTTCACGGAAGCGGCGAAGCGGCTCGGCATCATCTACACGCCGGTTTTCGGCGGCTTTTCGGCGAAAACCCTGAGCGACCGCATCCACAATTCGGGCGCGCGGGTCGTCATCACCTCCGACGGCAGTTATCGCAACGCGCAGGTCGTGCCCTACAAGGAGGTCTATACCGACAAGGCGCTCGACGATTACCTGTCGGTCGAAGTCGCGCTGGAAATCGTCCGCGACACGATTGAAACGATTACGGATAAATCCACCTTCGGATGGTCCGGCGAGGATTTCCACCACACCGTCATCGACATCATCTGCAACACGGTTCAGGAAACCATCGGCGGCGACATCACCGTCGAGCGCGCCGACGTGATGCGCGGCGTCGGCGCGGCCATCGCGCAGCTTCGTCCGCTGTCGTCGAAGGCGAAATCCACCATTCGCACGGCCATCGCGAAGGCGCTCGTCGCCACCCCGCCCCGCGTGGACGCCGTCCTCGTCGTCAAGCACACGGGCCAGGACATCACCTGGCGCGACCGCGACCGCTGGGCGGGCGAGGTAATTTCGGAAGTCACGGCGGAACTGCTCGCGACGGCGAAATCGTCCGGTTTCGACGTTTCCGACGAAGACGCGCTGCTTGCGCTGCCGACCGCCGATTTCGTGAAGACGCTTTACGCCCACTCGCGCCCCGTGCCGGTGGACGCCGAATATCCGCTCTTCTTCATCTACACCTCGGGCAGCACCGGCAAGCCGAAGGGCGTCGTTCACGTCCACGGCGGCTATGTCTCGGGCATCGCCCACACGATGAAGGTGGCGTTCAACGCGCAGGCGGGCGACGTGATGTACGTCATCGCCGATCCGGGCTGGATTACCGGCCAGAGCTATCTCATTTCGGCCTCGCTGACGACCCGCACGACGAGCGTCATCGCCGAGGGCGCGCCGGTCTTTCCCAACGCGGGCCGCTTCGCGTCGATTATCGAACGCTACAAGGTCAACATCTTCAAAGCCGGTTCGACCTTTTTGAAAGCGATCATGACCGACCGGCAGAATCAGGCCGACGTCGAGGAATACGACCGTTCGACGCTGCACGTCGGGACCTTCTGCGCCGAGCCGACCTCGCCGGCGGTGCAGCAGTTCGCGATGGACCTGCTCTGCCCGACCTACATCAATTCCTACTGGGCGACCGAACACGGCGGCATCGTCTGGACGCACTTTTTCGGCAACGGCGACTTTCCGCTCCACGCCGACGCGCACACCTACCCGCTGCCGTGGGTTCTCGGCGACGTGTGGGTAGCCGAGGAAACGGCTGAAAACGGCCTCGTCACGAAGCACCGCCCGGCGGAGGAAGAAGAAAAGGGCGAAATCGTCATCACCGCGCCCTATCCCTATCTCGCCCGGACGATCTGGGGCGACCTTGAAAGGTTTCAGGTGTCAGGTGTCGGGGATCAGGGAATCGAAGTCTTTTCCGCGCCGAAGGAATGGAAGGGCGACGACGAGCGCTATGCTTCGACCTACTGGACGAAGTGGGGCGGCACGTTTGCGTACACACAGGGGGATTTCGCCCGGAAGTATGAAAACGGCGGCTTCAGTCTCCACGGACGTTCCGACGACGTCATCAACGTCAGCGGTCACCGCATCGGGACCGAGGAAATCGAGGGCGCGCTGCTGCGCGACAAGCAGGTCAACCCGAACTCGGTCGTCGGCAACGTGATCGTCATCGGCGCGCCGCACCGCGAAAAAGGCCAGACGCCGGTGGCGTTCATCCTCACGCCCGACGAGCGCAAGCTCACGGTGGACGACGAACGGCGCCTTTCCGATCTCGTACGGCAGGAAAAGGGCCTCACGGCGGTTCCGTCGGATTACATTGAGGTCAAGGCGTTCCCCGAAACGCGCAGCGGGAAGTACATGCGGCGGTTCTTGAAGAATCTGCTGTTCGAGGAATCGATCGGCGACACGTCGGCGCTCAAAAATCCCGAATCGCTCACGGAAATCGCCGCCAAGATTAAAACGTGGCGCGAAAAGACGAAGCTGCTCGAAGAAACCCGCGTTTTTGAAACCTATCGCTACGTCCGGGTGCAGTATTTCGACGTGGTGAAGCCGACGGAAACGACTCCCGCGCAGCGCATCGCGGTGGCGACCATCACCAACGCGCCGGTCAACGCGCTCAACGAACGGTCGCTCGACGAACTCATCACCGTCATCGACCACCTCGCGCGACGCGACGATGTGAAAGTGGTAATTTTCACCGGTCAGGGGACGAAATCCTTCGTCGCGGGCGCGGACGTCAAGCAGTTGCTCGACTTCAAGACCATCGAGGAAGCGTTGCCGCTGCCGAACAACGCGCACCTCGCCTTCAGCAAGATCGAGCAGATGAACAAGCCGGTCATCGCGGCGGTCAACGGCGTAGCGCTCGGCGGCGGGAACGAGTTCCAGTTGGCCTGCCACTACACGGTGGCCGAGCCGACGGCGATTTTCGGTCAGCCGGAAATCCGCCTGAACCTGATTCCGGGCTACGGCGGCACGCAGCGCCTGCCGCGGATGCTGTCGCTGAGAAAATCCGCCGGGAACGGGGAATGAACCGATGGACGCTTCAAAAGGTCATTGGGGAAACCGGGCTGCCGCCATTGCGGCGGCCCTTCTTTTTCATCCCGGATCGTATGTTCTGTTCGGTTACGCCCTGCCCTACAGTTCGCTCCCGAGCTTCTTTCATCTCCCGGTCAGCGTGATGATGAACTTCTCCTTTTTGCTTTTTCTGCTTTGGCCGGGAGTGATTCTGGCGGGATTCGTCCTTGCCGCCTACAAGACTGAAAAAAAGCAGTTTGACGGGTGGTTCGTGACGGCGGTCGCCTGCCTGCTTATCAGCCTGACGGGAATTCCCTATCTGATTTTGGGAAAAGGCTACGACCCCCGAAAGGAAGGCGTCCGGAAAATTCAGAAACGGGGCGATGTGATCATCGCCGCACTGGAACGGTTTCGAAAAGACACTGGAAGCTATCCCGACAGACTGGATGCGCTCGTTCCGAAGTATTTGCCGGAAATTCCCTCGACCGGCGCGGTTGCCTATCCAAAATTCATGTATAGCCGCGATTTGTACAAACCTGAAAAAATGGAGCCGGCCACATATTTTTCATTGAAGGTCGATACCGGTGTGGCCACCAATTTTGATTTCATCATCTACGTCCCCGACCGGAACTACCGACCGGCCATGGGCGGCCGGGTCGAACGCATCGGCGACTGGGCCTACATTCACGAATGACGGCCCTCCGGCGCAAATCGCCATTTCCCGATTGAAGAAGGAACGGTTTTCGTCGTAGCTTCACGTTTTCGCAGCCGTCAAAACACTCCGGTTGAAAGCGCGCATGCCCTCACCCGTTCTCATTATCGACGACGACGCCACGTTTCGGCTCATTTCCACGCGAATTCTCACCAAAGCTGGATTTGAAGTCCTTCAGGCCGACGACGGTCCGGCGGGCATCAGCCTTGCCTGCGAAAAATGTCCCGGCGTGATTCTGCTCGACTGGATGATGCCCACCATGGACGGCCCCGAGGTCTGCGGACGCATCCGGGGTGACGCCCGCCTGTCCAGCAGCCAAATCATCATGCTCTCGGCCCGGGGCGAACTCGACGACAAGATTCAGGGACTCGACGCCGGGGCCGACGACTATCTCGTCAAGCCATGCGAATCGAAGGAACTGCTCGCGCACGTCCGTAGCGCGATGCGGATTCACGACCTCAAGCTTCAACTCGACCAGAAAGCCACGCAGCTTCAGGAAACGGTCGGAAAACTTGAAGAACTGGCCCGGCAACGCGAGGAGTTCACGGCGGTGCTGGTGCATGACATCCGTTCGCCGCTGAGTACCGTGCTGGCCGCCCTCGAACTCACCGAAATGCGCGCCGAGGAAGCGAAACTCCTCGATGACGACCTGCGCGGCATCTTCGGACACAGCTACCGCACGGTCGATCACATCATGTCGCTGGTGAACGAGATTCTCGATTTCGCCAAATCGGAGGGCGGGCGCGATACGATGGAGTTTTTTGCGCTGCCAGCCAATCCGGTTGTCGCCGAGGCGGTCGAACAGATCCGGCTCGCGGCGCAGCAGAAGGGCCTGACCGTCGTTTTTGAAGCCGCGCCGACGCAGAGCAAGCTTTTTCTCGACCGAAAACGGATGGTGCGAGCGCTGGGCAATCTTTTATCGAACGCGCTCAAATTCACTCCGGCGGGCGGCACCATCACCGTCACGGTTTCGGAAACGACCGGGACCGGCCTCGAAGCCGGAAAACGCTTCGCCGTGATTCGCGTCGAGGACACCGGCGCGGGCATCCCCGCGCGCGACCTGCCCTACATCTTCAATCCCTACTATCAGGCAAAACAAAAGACCCGCCAGCTCGGGACGGGTCTCGGCCTCGCCATCGTCCAGCGGATCATCGCCGCCCACGGCGGAAACATCACGGCCCAGAGCGCGGAAGGCGTCGGAACGGCGTTCATGATGACGCTGCCAATTCTTTGAAGAAAGGGATCAGGGGTCGGGGATCAGATTGGGTTTTAGGGGCTGGGTCTTGGGGTTTTCGACTTCAATTCGGGATAAAAATCTTTGGCAGTTCTCCAGAACTGAACACCTAAAACCCAACACCCGCCCTGATCCCTGTTCCCCGACCCCTGATCCCTTTTCCCCCTACGGTTTCACCGCCTGATACAACGCCTGGCCGTGGCGTTCGACCTTGCGAACGTCGCGGAAGCCGAGCTGTTCGAGGACGGTGACGTATTCGTCCTGATTTTTGAACGTCATCATCGCCGGATCGACGCCGACACTGGTCAGGAAGTGCGCCAGATAGTCGTAATTGGTAATTCCGCGTTCCTCGCGAAGCAGCATGTCGGCGATGACCACCTTGCCGCCGGGCTTGAGCGCCGCGAACGCCTTGCCGAGCAGCATGCCGCAGACCTGCGCGTTGAACGGATAAAGAATGCGCGCGAACAGGATACCGTCGCATTCGGGGTACGGCTCGCGGTACATATCGACCGAAACGGCTTCGATGCGATCGGAAAGGCCGTTTTTCGCCACGTTGTCGCGGACGATCTCCAGCGCCGACGGCAGGTTGATGAGCGTGACCTTGAGGTCGGGAAACTTCTTGGCGATGGCAATCGAAATGTCGCCGTTGCCGCCGCCGACGTCCACCAGATGCGTGACGCCCGAGAAATCCGCCTCGTCGCGGATGATTTCGCGGATGAAGTAATTGTTGCTGCGGTGGATTTCCTCGTAAAACTCGCTGTCTTCGCGGGTCTTCGGCGGCCACGGCGTGAGGGCGGTGAAGTCCATCTCGCCGCGAATGACCGAGGCCAGATGCAGGTGGTAGCGCTCCATCACGGTCAGCGCGTAGCGGACGAACGGCTCCATCGTCAGGTTTTCGTTGGATTCGTTCGGCGGCAGGAAGAACTGGCGACTGAACGCGGTCAGCGCCAGCGCACCTTCCGGCGCTTTTTCAAGCAGCCCCATTTCAACCATCATGTCGGTGAATTTCACCAGCCGGTTGGGACGGCTGCCGGTCAGCTCGGCCAGTTCCGCGATCGGCAGCGGCCCGGCGGCGAGATGACGGAACAGGCCGAGTTCGAAAGCGGCCTTGAGGACGAAAATGTCCACTGTGTTGCGGAACGTCATGTCGCAGGCTTGTTGATATTGTTCATACAACGAGTCGTTGAGGACGTTCGAAAGCGAAGAATCGAGATGTTCGGCGGTAGCGTGCGGCATGGGGCGACCTCGCGGGAAAAAGGATGTGGATACGGAAAATCGCGACGGAAAAGAGGGGCGCGGAAACACGCCCCTGAAGGCAACGTACAAAAAGACACCGGCATGCGCTACAGTGCTTTTGTAGGCTCGAAGCCGACGACGTCCCTGAAAAGTTCAAGAGCGCGCCAGCGCGGAGGTGGATATGACGGCGATTTTGATTGCGTGCCTGTTCGTCATGGGCGGATACGCGGGTCTGTGGGGAGTCATCAAGTTCTTCACGGTCTGGACCCGCGACAACGCGGCTAACTGAGATTCCGAAACTCGCTCAAAAAAGAACCGGCGGTGCAACTTCATTGCACCGCCGGTTCTTTTTTGGTTTTGAAACGAATCATTCAGCCAGCGATTCGGCCGTCATGCCCTGCGCCAGACACCATTCGGAAAAGGATTCGACTTCCTGCGCGGCCAGATTTCGGCCAATGAGACTGCGGAGGTGGTCTTCGAGAACCTCGTCCTCCCACCGCTCATAAATTTTCCGCTTGTCGGAGGCGAACAGGTTTTCCCGTTCCTGGGCGATAAGGTCCTTGAGTTCGGATTTCTTCATCCGCTGGAGAATCGCCTCGCCGGTCCGTTCGAGGTAGTCGAGGTACCCGAGTTCAAGCTCCTGGAGCCGTTCCTGACCCAAAACCGGGAACAAGGTCGGCTCGGGGGGTCCCGATGGCTCCACGGGGCTCTCATTGGCTCCGGGAGCGGGTTTCGTGCGCCCCTTCGCCGTCTTGTCGGGCCGACCGTTGACGATCAGGGTGTAGAGCAGCCCGCCCGGATTGCCGAGCGCGCGGTTGCGGTACTGCCGGTCGAAGGTCGAAATCGCCTGCTCGATGGCGTCGAGCTTGCCCTGCAAACCGTAGGTGTCCACGAGCTTCTTGGCGACCGAACCGATCATCCCCCGCGCCACGAGCTGGCCTTCGAGGTGCAACCCCGCGTCGCGCAACGCCCGCTCCTCGGGCGAGAGATCGTCGTCGCACATCGCGTCCATCACGTCGTAAATCGGCAGCGACATCTGCTGAATTCGCAGCCCGAACTTCGTGTTCTTACGGAAATGAATCGTTTCCTCGGTGAGCGTCCACTCGCTCAGGAACTGCTTGGCGGTCAGTTCCGACAGCGCCGGCTCGATGCGCTGCATGATTTGCGAGACGTATTGCAGCTCGCGCGACATCCCGATGTGCTCGAACGCCAGCTTCCGGACGTTGATCACGAAGTAATCCCCCCCGCCGAACTTCTTGTCGAGGTAACGGAACAGCCGTTTCGCGATGGGGGAATTGAGATTGAAGTAAAAATCCGCGTCGAGTTTCTTGAACAGCTTTTCGTTCAGGCTCTGTGCAACCCGGTCGCTCCACATCACATAGCTTTTTGCGCCCGAGCGTTTCCCGGAGGTTTCGTCGAAAATCTTGAATTCCTGGATGATGCTCATCCCGACGTCCACCAGCCGCCCGGAATGCCGGTCGACATAGGCGTTCTTCGCCTCGATGCGGACCGCCGCCAGCTTGCGCAGGGAACTTTCGAGCCGCTCGTAGTGCTTGGCGTTCATCGGCCAGCCGAGCCGCCGGATGAGATCGTAGCGGCTGAAAAAGACCTTTTTCTGGCCGCCCTGTTCATGCGAAAGCTCCATCAAGGCAACGTAAACATCTTCATCCGTTGTACTTGGCAGCCCTTCGATCGGGTGCGGCATCACCGTCCACGTCCGCTGGATGTCGCGACCGTTCGACGTGATGTTCTCCACGAAGGTCAGGTAGTTCTTGCTTTTCTGGGCGCGCTTATCAAGAACGGCAATCGGAAACACGGCAAGATTGAATTCGTCCTGCGCGATGCGGACCACCTCGGGCTTTTCGGCCCCATCGGCGGGACTGCTCTGTTCAGGATGGTCGGCGGACGCAGCGGCATTCCGCTCCGCGTCGCCTCTCCCTGGCTCGTTCTTCTTCCGGCTGACTCGTTTCCCCGGCATTCGACTTGTCCCGCTGGTTCGGATTGAATGGCACGATAATGATGGAACCATCATCATCATAATAGTTATATCATATAGTTATAGAGGCCAACAAGCCCTTTGTTTCAAATAACTTACGGGCAGTTTTTTATGTCATGTGTCAATAGTGCTTACGTCAAAGGTCAATACTTTTATGTCAAAGGTCAATATTCTTTATGTCAAAGGTCAATACTTTTACGTCAAAGGTCAATACTTTTTACGTCAAAGGTCAATACTTTTTACGTCAAAGGTCAATAACTTACGTCAAAGGTCAATATCGGAACCGATCACATGCCGGAGGGGTGGAATTTGGTGGAGCCTGAGGGGGGCAAACCCCCCTTCCGCCACGACATATTGTGGTCCGGGGGGTTCCATTTGTGGTGGTTTGATGGCTTTTTTACGTCAAAGGTCAATACTTTTTACGTCAAAGGTCAATATCCTTACGCCAAGGGTCAATATCCTTACGCCAAGGGTCAATAGTCGAATCGGCATTATTTCACGCGGGTTTTTCCAAAGTTAAAGTGAATTCTTGCGGTTGCGTCGAAACCCGGCTAACGTGTGGAACTACGCCCTACAGCAATCGCCGACACGTCCCGGTTTTATGTCAAAGGTCAATATTCTTTCTCCGAACCTCCCGCGACGAGGCTTTCGAGGCATCTCGTCTGCTTCCCGCGAACGGTTCATCCCGAGGCGCGCCCGTACATGAAAGTCAAAGTTCTCCCGAGCATTACCGATCCACGCAGCCAACTGCTGATCTCATTCGTGGTCAACGACCGGATGGCGGTTGACGCCGGCGCCCTCGCGTTTCACCTGACGGGCGAGGAACTGCTCGCGGTCAACGACATCCTGCTCACCCACGTTCACCTCGACCACATTGCTTCCCTTCCCTTCATTTTCTCGGAAATGTTCACCGAGATCCGGAAACCGGTCCGCATCCACGCCACTGCCGCTGACGTGGACCGCTTGATGGCGCACATCTTCAACAACGTCATCTGGCCGAATTTCACCATGATCAAGAACGCCCACGGCAGCCTGCTCGAATTCGTGCCCTTCGAATTCAACCGGCCGTTCGAAATCATCGGACTGGAATGCACCGCCGTGCCCGTGACCCATACCGTCGAAACCTCCGGCATCGTGCTGCGCGACGACCATTCCTGTGTCGCCTTCACGTCCGACACCGGCGTAACCGACGAATTCTGGGATCATCTGAACCGGCTTGAACGGCTCGACGCGGTTTTTGTGGATGTGGCTTTCGACAATGCCCTCGAAGGCGTCGCCCACGCCTCGAAGCATCTGACGCCGAAACTCCTCGTCGATGAGCTGAAGAAACTTCACCGTCCCACGCGGATTCTGGCCGTCAATCTGAAGCCCGTGTGCCGGGAAATCGTGACGCGGGAAGTCCTCGAACTGGGCCTCCCCAATGTCGAAGTCGCCGAACTCGACGTTGAATACGTCTGGTAACCGGGGTAACGGCTCGTCACATTTTCGACCGAACCCCGAAGGGCGCCGGTCGTAGGATACAGTTCTCAGTTTTTGGACCAGCGAGACCCGACCGATGGCGGAAATTATCCCGAAGCTCGTCGTTACCGCGCCGAATGGCGAGAAAATGAATTTTGATTGCCAAACCTTCCCGATCCTCATCGGGCGGGCCACCACCAGCAGCATCGTCATTTCCGACGAACGCGCTTCCCGGTCGCACGCCCAGATCGACGAACGGGACGACAAGTACTATGTGACCGACCTCAACAGCCGGAACGGGACGCTGTTCAACGGGGTTGACCTTGGCCGGAGCGGGGCCCACGAACTTCACGACGGCGACGAAATCCGCATCGGGGCCTATTCCATCGTCTTTTCGCTCCCCGCCAAGCAGGTCCAGGTCGATTACGACGACAAACCGATCACCGGTACCGTCATGTTGCAGAACGCCGCCGACCTGCTCAAACCCCTGAGCCTGCGCGGGTCGGGCGATGACCTTTCGAAGCTTTCCAGTGCGGGAATGCCCGCCGTCCGGCTCGATGGGAACAACGCCCTGCCCCCGGCCATCGTCTCGGAACTCGAAACGCTCAACAAGCGCAGCCGCATCCTCGGATTCTTCTACGATTTGAACAAACTGCTCGCGCGCGAATACGACGTGGAAAAAATCTACTCCACGGTTGCCGAGCAGATTTTCAAGGTCACCAACGCCGGCCGCGTGATGTTTGCAAAGCTGGACGAAGACGACCTGCCGGCCATCGAGTGGGGACGGTATCGCGATGACGCCTCGAAAATGGCCTACGCAGGGATTCCCGTCAGCCGGACCGTCATCCGCAAAGCCGTCCGCGAACAGGTTTCAATCCTGTGCGTGGATGCCATGAGCGATGTGAACCTGAAAAATCAGGCGACCTTCCGGCTGGGCAGCATCCGTTCCCTGATGTGCGTGCCGATGCTTGGTCAGGAAGAATCCGTTCTCGGGGCGATTTACGTCGACCGGACCGAGGTTTTCGGATTTTCCGATGACGACCTGAACTTTCTGACGGTCGTGGCTTCGAATGTGGCGCTGACGCTTGAAAACATTCTCGCCCACGAAAAACTGTTGCACGACGCCGAAGCCCGCGCGGCCTACCGCCGGTTTCTGCCGCAGCACGTCGTCGATCAGATCATGGCCGATCCCGACAGCCTCCAGCTCGGCGGGATCAATCAGGTCGTGACGATCATGTTTGCCGACATTCGCGGTTTCACGACGCTTTCGGAGCGCAAGCAGCCGCAGGAAATCGTCGAACTGCTCAATACCTACTTTGAACGCGCCGCGCAGGCGATCTTCAACCACCAGGGATCGCTCGACAAGTTTATCGGCGACGGCATCATGGCCCTGTTTGGCGCACCCAAGCCGAGCGAACGGGACCCGATCAACGCCGTTCAGGCAGCCATCGCGCTTCAGGGCGTGGTTAAGAGCGTCAACGCGGAACTCGCGGAACAGGGAATCGAACCCATCAGCGTCGGCATCGGCATCAATACCGGCGAAGTCACCGCCGGTTACATCGGCTCGAAACTCCGGACCGACTACACGGTCATCGGCGACAACGTGAACCTTGCCGCCCGGCTCGAATCCAACGCCAAGCCCGGACAGATTCTGCTCGGCGAACAGACCTACCTCGCCATCCAGACACTTCTGGAAAAAGAGGAAGCCCGGCTGCCGGAGGAGAAAGAATTCGCCATCGTTCCGATGGGCGATCTGAAAGTAAAGGGAAAACTCGAAGCCGTTCAGGTCTATCAGGTCATGTGGGACTCGCCCGAGGAAAGTCAGACCCAGATCGGCGTCCTCAAGGAATCGGGGGCCGCGGTCGCCGTCTACACCGACTCGAAGCCCTTGCCCGGCCTGACCCCCGGGGAAACCGTTTCCCAGACCCAGATCAAGTGGGAAAGTGTTCGTCGCGAACCCCGCCGCCCCTTCGCGGTCAAAGTGACGGTTGCAGGCGTGGACGTGAAGGGCGAATCCTTCGAAGAAGAAGCCGTGACGGAAGACATCAGTGCGTCCGGCGCGTGTCTTCGGCTCCAGCGTTCGATGGCGGTCCCGGCGCTTCTCGCGGTCAAGGCCGTCAACGGGAAATGGAGCGTGGACGCCACCGTCCGTTCCGTCGCCCGCGCCCACCGCGGGTATGTGACCGGGGTCGAGTTTGTCGGAGGCGGTCCCGATTGGGACTCGGCCCGGTAGTCCTTTTCTCTCGATTCATCACAAACCGTAAATCTTGGCGTCGGGAAGCTGGCGGTACTTCTCCGCCAGCCATCGGGTTTCGGAATTGAGAATGAAGCACCGGAAGGAGAAGGGAAAGTTCAACCCCGAAATCTGTCCCAGCAGCGTCTGCTCCCGCGCCTTCCGTCCCAACGGATTCCACGTCGGCTCGGCTTCGATGCCGATGATGAAGTAGGGCCAGTCCGGAAGCACCTCGACCCGCCGGCGGGCAATCCAGACCGCTTTCAAATCCTGAAGCTCCATCAGCGCTCCCCGAATCGCCCGTACCAGTTCGGCATCCAATTGGTGCGGTTCGAGAACTTCGTTTTCATCGAACCGCTGACGCTCCTCGGCGGCCTTGTTCAGCAATGCCCGGTAGTCATCGAGGGTTGCGCGCACCTGCCCGATTCCCGTCTGGTCGCCTTTCTTTTCGTAGTACTCGTGGAGCAGGTCGCAGATAACGAACGTTCCCTCATGGTCGGCCTTCATCGCTGCTTCGAGGTGCGGAATGCCCGCCGGGTCGTCGTTTTTCAGAAGATGGCGGCCGAGGAAGAAATTCCCTCCCACATGATCGGGATGACGGACCAGCATTTCCCTCACGAACGGAATCGCGGCATCCTCGCCGACAAACTCGTCCGTACCGGAAATGAGTTTCCAGAGTTCTTCGTCGGAAAGCGTTTCAATCGGCCGGGCGGTCAGTTCCTCGATACCCTGGCGCATTTCCGATGCCTTGCGATATGCCTCGCGCCAACGGAAATGAACCTTTTCCTCCCATTCCCGGTCGAAGGTCGCCAGCCGTTCCGGCAGCTTCGGACCGAAGACCCATTCCGCCGCCGTCATCGCAACGGGGGCGGAGGCGTATTCGACCCGATTCCCGGCTTCCTTCCCTACCGTGGCGAGCGGATGCCCCAGCGCGGCCAGCCGATCAGAAAGCGAGGGGTGCGTGTCGGCGTAGCCGGTCGGCATCGCCAGGGCCGACCGGAGGGTGCTTTCAATCCGATTCGAGGTCACCCAGCCCCGGTAGGCTTCCGCCATTCCCGAAAATGCGTTGTTGATCGGGTCCGGCTGCCGTTTCGAGGCTTCGATCACCCTGTTCCAGTATTCTCCTTCGAAAAAACTCGCCTTGTGAGCCGTTTCGATGAGGGCCCCGGCCGCTGCTTCCCTGCCGACCACATCCGCCGCCGCGCGGTCGGCTTCGTACTCCTGTGCCCGCGCCAGCACGAACGTGTAGGCGTTCAGCGCCGGCGCGAACCAGTGCAGAAATGCCCGCAGGAGAAACGAACCGATTTCCGCGTCCTGTTCGACCTTGGTTTCGAGCGTCCCCCACGTTCGGCGGATTCGGTAGACCCAGCTCGAAAAGCCGCCGTGGTTGCCGGAAACGTGGCCGATTTCATGTGCCAGCACCGCCTGAAACTGCTCCGGCGAAAGTGCCGTCAGCAGCGGCATCCCGATAATCAGAAAGTTCCGATTCCATCCGAACAGGCCGAGCCGGGGGACCTGCGACACGGCCGCGTTGAACTGGTCGTCGAGCAGAACCCGGTGAATCCGCGGGGCATCCAGCGCGGTGGTCGTCCGCTCAAGAAACTCGAACAGTTGCGGGGCTTCCTCCGGCGAAAGTTCCCGGCCTTCGGGTTCTTCGAGTTTGACCCACAGCGAGCGCAGCAACACCCCCGCAAAAATCAGCGGCAAGAGCGCAACCTTGATGAGCGCCACGGCCCGAAAATACACCAGCAATCCAAGCAGCCCCACCGACAGGGCGAGCGCGAGGACCACCAGAAACGCGATATAGCCGTATCCGGACAGCGCCAGCAGCACCACCCGCACCTTGTAGCCGGTTGGGTGGCGCTTCGCATAGTCTTCGAGCGTCCGGACGCGAGTCTCGAATTGAGCTTCAGTCATGATGCGGAAACCGGATTGTAATCAGGCTTGTTCGTCGTTGCCCCGACTGGCCCGTTCATACGCCTGAACGATGAGTTGCACCAGTCGGTGACGGACCACGTCGCGGTCACTGAACCGGATGATGTCGATTCCCTCGATGTTTCCCAGAATCCGCTGCGCCTCGATGAGGCCGGAAATCCGCCCTCCCGGCAGGTCGATCTGGGTGGCGTCGCCCGTGATGGCCGCGCGCGAGTTGTGCCCGATGCGCGTCAGAAACATCTTCATCTGCTCGGACGTGGTGTTTTGCGCCTCGTCGAGGATGATGAAGGCATCCTGGAGCGTCCGGCCGCGCATGAAGGCCAGCGGGGCGATTTCGATGATCCGCTTTTCGAGCATCTTCCCGATTTTGTCGGGGTCGGCGAGGTCGAACAGCGCGTCATACAGCGGACGCAGGTACGGATCGACCTTGTCCTGAAGGTCACCGGGCAGAAAGCCGAGTTTTTCGCCCGCCTCGACCGCCGGACGGGTCAGGATGATGCGCGAGACTTTTTTCGTCCACAGATACTGAAGCGCCATCGCCACCGCGAGAAAGGTCTTCCCCGTTCCCGCCGGACCGATGCCGAACACGATGTCGTGCTTTTCGAGCGCCTCAAGATATCGTCGCTGGTTGGCCGTCTTCGCCTGCACCATCTTCTTCCCGGTCGGGTTGAAGCGGTACGTCTTCGAAAAATAGCTCTTGAGCGAGGTTGTGCGGTCGTCGGCGATCTGCTTGAACGCCTGCCGCAGTTCCTGACTCAGCGGCGTGACGCCTTCCTCGACGAGTGCGGCGAAGTCGGCCAGGATGGCCTCGACGGTCTGAACGTCGTGCGCGTCGCCTTCGACCATCACCTCGCTGCCGCGGGCGACGATGCGGACATTGAGCAGGGTTTCGAGATATTTGATGTTTTCGTCGTAGGACCCGAAGAGAATGTCGAGGCCCTTTTCAGGGAGCGTGAGTTTCTTCAAACTGATTCCTCGCGCCGATGCGGCGGAAATACATGGAACAGAAACGTCGCCGGGTTCGTTTCGCCGGGAAACACACAGCGTGTCGGGGTCATCGCAACGGCGAAAACTATCGCGTATTGACACTTGACTGTCAACGCGGCTAGCAATCGCGGCGGGGTTTTGCCCGACGCTTCATTCGTTTTTATTTCAATGAAGGAGTCATACCAGTGAGAAAGGCGTACAACGCACTCCGGATCGCTTCCGCGGCGTTCCTGTTGCAAGCAACCGTCATGGCCCAAACCAACACACTTCCCGCCCCGCCCGTCGCCAAGAAAGTCCCGAAGACATTCGTGAACCACGGCGACACCCGCGTGGACGACTACTTCTGGATTCGCGACGACAAGCGCAAGGACCCGGAAGTGATTTCCTATCTTGAAGCCGAGAACGCTTACACCGAGGCCGCGACCAAGGGACAGAAGCCGTTCGAGGAAGCGCTCTACAAGGAAATGGTCGCCCGCATCAAGGAAACCGACCTGAGCGTTCCCTACAAATACGGCGATTACTACTACTATTCACGCACCGAGCAGGGGAAACAGTATCCCTACCAGTGCCGCAAGAAGGGCATGGACGGGGCCGAGGAACTCTTGCTCGACCTCAACAAGCTGGCTGAAGGCCACTCCTTCATGGCGCTCGGCGATTTTTCCGTGAGCGATGACGGCAACCTGCTGGCCTACACGACCGACAACAACGGCTATCGGCAGTACAAACTGCACGTCAAGGATCTCCGCACCGGTCAGGAACTTCCCGACACGGCGGAGCGCGTGACGGGCGTGGAATGGGCTTCCGACAACAAGACGCTTATCTTCGGCACGGAAGATCAGGTCACCAAGCGTTCCGACAAGATCTACCGGATGGCACTCGGCGGTGCGCCGACGATGATTTTCGAGGAGAAGGACGAACTCTACAACACGGGCGTGGGCCGTACCCGCGACCGCAAGTTCCTCTTCATTGCCTCGGGGAGTCTGACCACGACCGAATTTCGGGTGCTTGCCAGCGATAATCCGAACGGCGAATTCAAGGTGGTGCTGCCGCGCCAGAACGACATCAAGTATTCAGTCGATCACTATCAGGGCAACTTCTACATCACGACGCAGGACGGCGCGAAGAACTTCCGGGTCGTGACCGCGCCGGTTTCCGACCCTTCCAAGAAGAACTGGAAGGAATTCATCGCCCACAATCCGAAGGTGACGATCGACAACGTGGATTTCTTCGAGCACCACTGCGTCGTCTCGACCCGTGAAAACGGCCTCGGCAAGTTCACGGTCATCGACATGCGGACCGGAAAGAAGCAGAACATCGACTTCCCCGAGGAAACCTATGCCGTGGGCGGCGCGGCCAACGCGGAATTCAAGTCGAACAAGTTCCGCTACAGCTACCAGTCGCCGATTACGCCGAATTCGGTTTTCGAATACGACCTCGACAGCCACAAGCAGACGCTGCTCAAGCAGAACGAAGTGCTCGGCGGGTTTGACAAGACCAAATACACCACGCGCCGCCTGTTTGTCGCGGCCAAGGACGGCACGAAGATTCCGCTGACGGTCGTTCACAAGAAGGACGTCAAGCTGAATGGCCAGAATCCGACGCTGCTCTACGGCTACGGCTCGTACGGCATCTCGATTCCCGACAGCTTTTCCTCGGCCCGGCTGTCGTTGCTCGATCGCGGCATGGTCTTCGCCACGGCGCACATCCGGGGCGGGGGCGAACTCGGCGAGGAATGGCACGACCACGGCAAGTTGATGGAGAAGAAGAACACCTTCACCGACTTCATCGACTGCGCCGAATTCCTCATCGCCCAGAAATACACCTCGAAGGATCGCCTCGCCATTCAGGGCGGCAGCGCGGGCGGCCTGCTGATGGGCGCGGTGACCAACATGCGGCCCGATCTGTTCAAGGTCGTGATTTCGCAGGTGCCGTTCGTGGACGTGATGAACACGATGCTCGATGCGACGCTGCCGCTCACCACGGGCGAGTACATCGAGTGGGGCAACCCGAACGAAAAGCCGGCGTATGAGTACATGCGTTCCTATTCGCCGTACGACAACCTCAAAAAGGCCAGCTATCCGACCATTCTCGTCGTGACCTCGCTCAACGACAGCCAGGTGGGCTATTGGGAACCCGCGAAATACGTCGCCAAGCTGCGGACGTTGAAAACCGACAAGAACCTGCTGCTGCTCAAGACCAACATGGGCGCGGGCCACGGCGGGGCGTCGGGACGCTACGACGCGCTCAAGGAAACGGCGTTTTACTATGCCTTCATGCTGAACCAGCTCGGCATCACCAAGTAGGACGGCAATGAAGGAAGAAACCACCAACTGGGGAAAAATCTACGCCCTGGTCATCGTCTACAGCGCGGCGCTCATCGCCGCGCTGTGGGCCTTTTCCCGCTATTTCTCCTGATGGAGCGGGTTGGAGCGCGCGCATCCTACGCGCACGTCATGTGGCTCCCATGAATTGCCAACGCGTTGGCAGCCTCACAAGTGCCTCATAACAAAGCCGTTACATGCAAATTCATGCCATTTTAGGCGCATGAATAAAAGACATGTTTCATTTTCGATGGTCGGAACATGGGCCTCTGATTTCGATGAAGACGGGTGGTTGTGATGGTTTTATGGTGTATCCGGAACGACCCGCGATCTCCGAACGGCGAGCGTCTGCGCCGCGCATGCGAGGCCGTTAGCGCGCCGCATCTCACGTTTGACATTGAACCCGGTCGGTTGCCGGATGTTCCCACCGATTCCCCCGTCATTTTCTATGGGTCATCGTTTTTCATTCGAGACATTGCCCGAAGCGGACGATGGACGCCGGGCACGTTTTTCGATGAAACCGTCTTTCGGTTCTTGAACTACCTCGAACGATTCGGCGAGCGAATGCTGAACGCCGACGCGGACATTCTCCCGCTCGCGGAAGTGGCCGGACGTAACTGGACGGGCACGGAACAGCTTTTTATCCGTTCCGATAATGACCTCAAGGAAATTCCGGGGTGCGTCTGGTCGGCCCGCGATTTCGGGGCCTTTTCACGGAAACTGCTTGAATCCGGCGATCCGGGGGTCGGTGAAACCCGAATCGTCATCGCCCCGAAGAAAAGAATCGAATACGAGTGGCGGATGTTCATCGTGGACGGCATGGCTTCCACGGCGTCGCAGTATCGCTTCTGGGGCGATCTCGAACTTTCTCCGAATGTTCCCCGCCGGGTCATCGAGTTTGCTGAGGCGACCGCCGCGTTGTGGTCCCCTGCCCCGGTTTTCGTCATGGACATCGCCTCGGTCGGTGAATCGTTGTTCGTACTGGAAGTGAATGCCTTCAACAGTTCCGGTTTCTATCGGGCCGACGTCGAAAAACTGGTGCTGGATGTTTCGCGGGCTATCGAAAAATAAAGCCGACCAGTTTCCCGGTCGGCTTTATTTTTGTTCAGAACGCGGGATGCGCGCTCAATTACAACTGAAACTTCTGTTCGTAGCGCGGCACTTCGGTGTGCCAGTGCAGGTCGCGGTGGATGCGCTCGCGAATCGCTGCCTGCGCCTCGGGTTCGCCGTGGACGATGAACAGCGTTTTCGGCGGCGTTTTGAACGATCCCAGCCAGCGCATCACTTCGTCCGAGTCGGCGTGGGCTGACAGGCTACCCATTTTTTCGACGTGGGCCACGACCGGAATCATTTCTCCGTGAATCTTGATTTCCTTCTCGCCGCTCAGGAGGCGGCGTCCGCGCGTGCCCTCGGCCTGATAGCCGACAAAGACGACCGTGTTTTTCGGGTCGGGCAGCGCGGCGGCGAGGTGGTGCAGGATGCGCCCGCCGTTGGCCATCCCGGACGCCGAAATCACGACCATCGGCTCGTCGGATTCGCAGATTTCGCGCGATTCCATGGCACTGTCCACGAATCGAAACTTTTTCGTCATCAGCGGGTTGCGGTGCAGTTCCGCCGCCCGGCGCATGTCTTCATCGTGGTCTTCGGTGTGCTTGATGTAGAGCTTTGTCGTGGCCGAGGCCATCGGCGAATCAACGATGACCGGAATCGAGGGAATGCGGCCTTCGGCTTCGAGTTCGTGAATGTAGTAAACGAGAAGCTGCGTACGCCCGATGGCGAACGCCGGAATCACGACCTTGCCGCCGCGCTTGACGGTTTTATTGATGATTTCCGCGAGCCGTTCCTTCGGGTCGTGGTCTTCGTGGACGCGATTACCGTAAGTCGATTCGACCAGCAGATAGTCGGTGCTTTCGAGGAGCGTCGGGTCCTTGAGAATCGGCTCGTCGAAGCGGCCCAGATCGCCTGAAAAAACGATGCGGAAGGGGTCGCGTCCGCGCTCGGTGACTTCGACGATGATGAAACTCGAACCGAGAATGTGTCCCGCCGGGACGAACCGGATGGTCAGCGCGTCGTTGAGACGGATGGTTTCGTCGTAGTCGTGCCCGCGGACCTGCGCGAGCGCGCGTCGGGCGTCGTCCTCGGTGTAGAGCGGCAGCGCCGGATGGTGCTTCGAATAGCCCTTGCGATTGGCGAACTCCGCTTCTTCTTCCTGTAAATGACCCGAGTCGGGCAACACCACGCCGAGCATGTCGGCAGTGCCGTGCGTAGCGTGTACCCGTCCGCGAAACCCCTCGTTCACGAGGCGCGGAAGATAGCCGGTGTGGTCGATGTGACCGTGCGTGAGCGCGACGAAATCAATGTCGCGGGCGCGGACCGGAAGCGGATTCCAGTTGCGAAGCCGCAGTTCCTTTTCGCCCTGAAACAGGCCGCAGTCGATCATCAGTTTCGAACCGTCGGCTTCGAGCAGGTATTTCGAGCCGGTCACGCACTGGGTCGCGCCCAGGAATTGAAGGGAAGCCATTGAGGGGTATGCCTTTCTTCTGAAATGGGCAAAAGATGGGACTCAATTTGAAAGCTCGGAGCAAACTCCATTTCACCATTGTTTATTGTGGTCCATCCAGCGAATGCAGACCCAATACCACAAGGCGGCGGCACCAAGAAAACTACTGCAAAAGAGTCCGACGCAAATGCCGGTGATGAGTGATTCGTTGAGAAAAAAGGAGAGAAGATAGACACACAATGGAAAAGTGATAAGGGCGCCTCCGGCACAAATCCAGAAATAGATCAGGGCATCCATTCGTGTTTTGACAGCGAACAGTCCAATCTCGACAAAGGCTGGTTTGGGAACGGGTCTTTTCCACATCCAAGTCATCTCTCTCTTTTGAGTATTCGTTCTTCATATTGACGTTTGACATAAAAGATAATGCCAAGGACGAGCAGCGTCACGGTCGCGCTTTCGACCACCACGGCGAGGGCCGCGAGCGGCAGCGAAACGCCGTCGAGAACGTCGAGCCGGAAACCGAACATCCGTTCGGTCAGACGGCCCAGCCCGAAGGCCAGCGCGAGAAAAATCAGTCCCGACACGGCCGTCCCGACCAGAAACATTGCGACTTTCGCGAAGTTGTTTTTGAACTCGCCGCCGAAATCGTTGTGCGCCGCCGCGACCCGCGAGGGGTTCAGCCCGTTTGAAATGACGCCGATGATGACGCCGGTCACGGTCGAAACGCCGACGAACAGCCCGAACCACGCGAGCAGCGCGCCGAGATCGACGGTAAAGGCCCACCGGTCGCGCGCCACCGCGAGCGCCGTGAGCGACATGTAGAAATACGCCACGGCCCAGAAGCCGGTGAAAATCGAAAAACGCGCGACAACTTCCCCGAGACTGAACGATTTGCCTGTCGTTCCGGAATGCATGGTGAAATTCCTCGAAACCCGAATGCTTCAATGGGGAGCCGGCCCATCATATCCGGAACGTCGCCGGTTCGGCACGCATGCGCCGCGCGGATGTGCTACAACCGAAATTTCATCTTTTCCACGGATGACGAGACGGTTGGATTCCGATTCGTGCCCTTCCACGCAATCGAAAATCTTCAATCGAAAATCGTCAATCCGTCATTTTCATTCGGAGCAGGACGTCATGATTTCCACCGGCGACTTCAAACGCGGTATCCAGATTCTCATCGAGGGCGAACCCTTCACGGTCGTTGACTGGTCGGTACAAAGCCCGTCCGCGCGCGGCGCGGCCACGCTCGTCCGCACACGGGTGCGGCACATCATCACCAACGCGGTGTTCGAAAAAACCTTCAAGTCGGGTGACAAGTTTGAAATTCCCGACGTCGAACAGCGCGAAGTGCAGTTTTTGTACGAGTCGGGCGGCGAGTACAACTTTCTCGATCAGGAAACCTTCGAGCAGCACACGCTCGGCGATGATGCGATGGAATCCATCAAGCCGTACCTGATGGAAAACGCGATCCTCAAGGCGCTGCTCTACAACGGGGCCGTCGTCGGCGTCGAACTGCCGCAGTTCCTCGAATTCGAAGTCGTCGAAACCGAGCCGGGCGAGCGCGGCAACACCGCCGCCGGCAAGGTCACGAAACCCGCCAAAATTTCGACCGGCGCGACGGTGAGAGTGCCGATCTACATCGAAACCGGCGAACGCATCGTCGTGGACACGACCAACGGCGATTTCGTGAAGCGGGCCAGCAAATAACACTGCTAGTCAGGTTGTTTGTCGAGCCGTGAATAATTTCGTCTGTTATCACCCACATGAACGACTATGACGACTAGGGAAAACATCAAGAAGCTGGCGGATGTGTACGCGCAACGCTTGAACACCTCCATCAATCAGCGTGTACTCGAAATGCAAGGGGATGACCTATCCCACTATTTGATCTACCGGGTACTTGGGATAAATGAAGGAGAAGGGCACTTAATTGATGTCTACCAAAATAAGGGGCGATTTCTCTACAAATACGCAGGCTCATTCCTTGAAGAGGCCACAAAGCTCTGTTTCAAGGAAGCATTTCCGAATTCAGGATCACTGCGAATCGAAAATACACGGGGACAACGCCCCAAGACGTTTGAAATTGACTGCCTTGTTGGAAACGATGCACTAGAAATCAAGTGGAAGGACGCCACTACTGACGGTGACCACATTACGAAAGAGCACACGAGAATTCAGGTCATATCTGACGCTGGCTATACGCCAATTCGGGTGATGTTCTACTACCCGAACCGAACACAGGCTGTTCGGATTCAAGAAACTCTCGAAACGCTTTATGAAGGAGTTGGCGGAGAGTACTACTTCGGAGACGCGGCCTGGGATTACGTTCGCAACAGAACAGGCATTGATCTAAAGGGGATTCTTGAAGAAATCGCAAATGAAAGGACTGTTCCTTCATCATGAGCGAATTGCGGAATCAGGTCATTGTCGGGGACAGCCTTCAAGTGCTGGAGAAGATCAAGAATTCGATGGTCGATCTTGCCTACCTTGATCCTCCATTCTTCACGAACAGAAATCATTCTTCCATTTCGCGTGATAGAAGCAAAAAGTTTGAGTTCGGTGACGTGTGGAGTGGACTCACCGAGTACGCCGATTTTATGGCCGAACGAATCCGCCAAGTTCATCGGGTTTTAAAGGAAACCGGCTCAATATTTGTTCACTGCGACACCAATGCAAATTTTTTGTTGCGCGCGATTCTTGACGATATTTTTGGCCGCAATCAGTTTCGTTCGGAAATCATTTGGTCTTACCGACGCTGGTCAAATTCAGCAAAGGGGTTGTTGCCCGCACACCAGACTATTCTCTTCTATTCCAAGACGGATAAATTCAAATTTCATCGCGTCTACGGTGAATACTCCGAAACGACAAACATCGATCAAATCCTCCAGCTTCGCGCGCGGGACGAGCAGGGCGTATCCAGATATGCGACAGATGAAGATGGCAACGTCATCTATGGTGGGGATAAGAAGGGGGTTCCGCTAAGTGACGTTTGGGAGATTCCATTTCTCAACCCTAAGGCAAAGGAACGGACGGGCTATCCAACTCAAAAGCCAATCTTGTTGATGGAGCGCATTATCGAAATTTGCACGGACGCGGGCGACCTAGTGCTTGATCCATTTTGTGGTAGCGGAACAACTTTGGTTGCCGCGAAACTCCTCGGTAGATTTTCAATCGGAATCGACATCTCCGCATCAGCCGTCAGTCTTGCGCAACACCGACTCTCGGCGCCGATCAAAACTGAGTCGGCAATGCTGAGGAAAGGGAGAGCTTCGTATGTAAATGCCGATAAGGATGCACTCGCGGTTCTTTCAGGGCTCGACGTGTTTCCCGTTCAACGGAATGCTGGAATTGATGCGTTTCTTCAGGTCAAAATTGATGGTTCTATGGTGCCAATACGAGTTCAGCGCAATGGAGAATCCATCTTGGAAGCAGCGAGCAAGCTCGCTCGTGCCGCCAACTCAAGAAAGGTCGTAAAAGCAGTGCTGGTTCGTACCCATAGGGATGACCTTCTATTTTCTGAAGCAATGCTTCCAACCTTCATCGAAGTGATCGATTCCACTGCCTTGCGAATTGGTGAAAGAATCGCCGACCTCCTTGTTGAGAGGGTTACGGAGAAATCAACAAAATCCCTGTTTTAGGGGAAGCCTCGCGATAAGGCCGATCAGATTGTTTGCTTGGATGTAAATCACAAGCAGTTCGAAGCCCGTGTAACGGGAGGGTAACGATAGCGTTGCTCTCCCGTGCCGTGTTTGTCCCGAAAAATTCAAGTTCGGGTGATTCCCGCGTCACAGGCGTGGCTTACATCTCCGCGTACGCAAGAACCGATTCCTCGACCGACAGGAAGCGAGCGTATGCGAAGCCACGATTCCGCCATCAGCATCGTCAAGGCCGGACACCGTCCGCCGCGCGCCTTCAAAACCGGCGTTTCCCTGCACTGTCACACCTTTCATTCGCGTGAAGTGCTCGACTTCATTCCGCACTACGCGAAGAAAATTCCCTTCGTCGCGGCGAAATTCCAGCAGCGGATGGAAAAATACAAGGCCGAAACCGGGCGCGAGATGGATTTCAACCGCGCGTGGTGGACGCCCCCCGTCACGCCGAGCGTGCTGGTGGACCGCGAACTGCGCCACATGGAAGCCGTGCTGGGCGTGCCGGGCATCGTCTCGATTACCGATCACGACGAAATCGAAGCCTGTTGCCTGCTCCACGCGGCGGGCGCGGGAGAGGAAATCCCGATTTCGACGGAATGGACCGTCCCGTTCGGGGACGGTTTTTTTCATATCGGCGTCCACAATCTGCCGCCCGACCACGCGCGCGCCATCGCCGACGAGTTGTTCGCCTTCACGAAAAATCCGAATTCGGACGAATTGGACGAGCTGTTTTCGATGCTCAATGCCCTGCCGGGCGTGCTGGTGGTGCTCAACCACCCGCTCTGGGACATTGAAAACATCGGACAGGAACGCCATGACGCGGCGTTGAAGGCGTTTTTCGAAAAATACGGTCGCTGGTTTCACGCGCTCGAAATCAACGGCTTCCGGTCGTGGCGCGAAAACCTGACGGTGGCGCGGATGGCGCGTGAGATGGGTTACCCGGTGGTGTCGGGGGGCGACCGGCACGGCTGTTCGCCGAACACGCTCGTCAATCTGACCGACGCGACCACCTTTTCGGAAATGGTCGAGGAAATCCGCAAGGATAAAAAGAGTCACGTCGCGGTTCTGCCCGGCTATCAGGAAAACATGACCCTGCGCGTTTTGTCGGCGGCGGCGGAAATCATGGACAACTACCCGGAATTTCCCGAGGGGACTCGTCATTGGACCGAGCGTTTGTACTATGTTGACGACGCGGGCGTGACCCGGCAGTTAAGTCATTACTGGAAGGACCACGCGCCCTGGTGGGGTCGCGCGGCGGCCTGGACCTTCGCCCGGCTCGGACGCAAACAGGTGCGGTCGGCGCTGAAAATGATGCTGCCGCGACAGACCCAATTTGAAAGCTGAGGACGTGGGATTTTTGATTGAAGATTGAAGATTTTCGATTTCCCCGCACCGGAAGGTCGGCCCCCTCGGGAAGATCGGCTTGCCCTTAAAAGGTCGATCCTCCACCGGCGAACCGGCTTTTCTTCAATCGAAAATCTTCAATCTTCAATCTTCAATCGAAAATCAAAAATTCCGAATGGTTCGTGTCGCGTTTTTCCCCGATTCATTTCATGAGGCCAACGGCGTCGCGCGGACCTGTCGGACGCTCGAAGGCATCGCGCGCCGACGCGGGCTGCCCTTTTTCACCGTTCGGTGCGGGGAAACGACGCAACAACTCGAAGACGGCTCGACGCGGGCGTTCGAGCTGGCGCGCGGCAATCTTTCCTTTTCGGTCGAAACCGATTTGAACTTCGACCTGGGGCTGTGGCGGTACGTCAACGACGTGCGGCAGGCGGTGCGCGAGTTCAAACCCGATGTGGTTCACGTCACCGGACCGAGCGACGTGGGGCAGATGGGCGTGCGAATCGCCAAATCCTTAAAACTGCCGATCGTGATGTCGTGGCACACGAACCTGCATGAATACGCCGGACGTCGCCTCGAAAAAGTTTTAAAAGGGTTGCCCGAACTGGTCCGCGATTCCGCCGGAGCCTGGGCCGAGCGCGAAGCGCTCCGGGCGACGATGGCCTTTTACCGTTTTGCGAACGTCTGCCTCGCGCCGAACGCCGAACTGGTAAAACTGGTCGAGGAAATGACCGGTCGCCGGACCTTTCTCATGCGGCGCGGGATCGACGCCGAGCTTTTTTCGCCCGACAAACGCACGCGCGGCGAGGGCGGTCCGGTGCGGTTCGGGTTCGTCGGGCGGTTGAGTACCGAGAAAAACGTCCGGCTGATTGCCGAGACGGCGCGGGCGCTGCGAACGGCGGGGCACGAAGCTGTCGAGTTTTATCTCATCGGCGAAGGCAGCGAGCGCGGCTGGCTCGAAGCCAACGTGTCGGGCGCGACTTTTACCGGCATTCTGCGGGGCGAGGACTTGTCGCGGGCCTACGCCGATCTCGACGTTTTTCTGTTCCCTTCCCGCACCGACACCTTCGGCAACGTCATTCTCGAAGCGCTCGCCTCGGGCGTTCCCTGCGTCGTGACCGACGCGGGCGGGCCGAAATTTCTCGTTGAGGACGGCGTGTGCGGCCTCGTGACCGCGACCGACGCCGAGTTCATCACGGCCGCCGCCCGGCTCGCGACCGACGAGGTCCTGCGGGCGGGCATGCGCGCGGCCGCGTCAGCGCACGCGCGCCGGGCGTCGTGGGACGCGGTCTTTGACGAAGTGGCGACGGCCTATCGGATGGCGGTCGAGAAATCGGCGTAAAACATGCTTCCGTCGTCATTTTTCCAGTAAACAATCCGCCCAAATCCCTCGTTTCAAACGTCGTACGCCGCATTACCCCCAAATTCGGCTGCCTTGTGTTTGCCGAATAATTCTGTAAAGTACCGGAAATCTGTTTTTCCGGTTCCGCCGTCCTTTGTTTTATCGGAGTTCCGTGGAGGGTTTATCCCTGTCGATTTCAGGTAAGTCCGGCCATTTTTTCTCCCGAACAGGCTTTCTGACGCCATGAAACGTTGCCTCACTTGCGACCGGGTTTTTGACGATGGGGTGAAGTTCTGTCCCCATGACGGCGGCACGCTCGTCTCGAGCGTGCTGGACGGGAAGTATCAGCTTGAAGACAAGATCGGCGAAGGCGGGATGGGGCAGGTTTTCCGGGCAACCCACATCCACATCGACACCACCGTCGCGGTCAAGCTCCTGAGCCGTCAGATCATCTCCAATTCGAACGCCATCGACCGCTTCCGGCGCGAGGCCAAGACGGCGGCCCGGATCAAGCATCCCAACGCGGTCGGCGTGAGCGATTTCGGGGTTACTCCCGACGGCACGGTCTATCTGGTGATGGAGTTTCTGGTCGGAAACGACCTCCGTCACCGCCTTCATGAGCAGAAAGCGCTCAGTTACGAATCGGCTGCGACGATTCTCTACCAGACCTGCGCGGCGGTGAACGCGGCCCACGAAAAGGGCGTCATTCACCGCGACCTGAAGCCCGACAACATCTACATCATCCGGACTCCGGAGGGTTCCGAGCAGGTCAAAGTTCTCGATTTCGGCCTTGCGAAGCTCAAGGACGGCGAGGCGGACCAGTTGACCAAGATGGGGTCGATCATGGGGACGCCCTATTACATGTCGCCGGAGCAGGGACAGGGGCAGGCGCTCGATTTCCGCAGCGATGTCTACAGTCTGGGCATCATCCTGTATGAAATGCTGACGGGGCAGGTTCCCTTTTCGGGAAACAACACCGCCGTCATTTATCAACACTGTCACGAGCCGCCGCCGCTGCCGTCGAAATTTCGCCCCAATATGCCTCCGCTCGTCGAGCAGGTGATTTTGAGGGCGATTGCCAAGGACCGTGAACAGCGCCCGGCGACCGCGGGCCAGCTTTACGAGGAATACGACGCGGCGCTGCGGGCTTCCGGCGTTCAGTTGAACTTCGTCTCGCAGGTGTTTGCCGCGCCGCTTTACCCCGGTCCACGCAGTTCGATGGGGACGGAGGCCTCGTTCACGCCGGATACGTCGAATGTTTCGATGGCGAACACCGCCACGCCGCGCCCGGCCATCACGACCGATCCCCGGTCGATGATGTCGGGAAGTCCGGTTTCCGCTGAATCGGCGCCGTCTGGGAAAAGCAATCTGCTGATGTTTGCGGCGATTGCGGTCGTCGCGCTGCTCGTCGTGGGAGTCGGCGGGGGCATCGGAGCGTGGTACATGCTCAAAAAACCGGCCGTGACGACGAATCCGCCGGAGAAAGACCCGAAACTGCCGGCGAATCCCGCGCCGTCCGGGATGACCCTCATTCCGGGGGGCGAGTTCACGATGGGCGACGACGGGAGCGAGGACCCGGGCAGCAAGCCGGAACACAAGGTGACGGTGAAGGCGTTTTATCTCGACCAGTACGAAGTGACCAACGAGCAGTATCTCCAGTTCGTGAAATCCGAAAATCATCCCGCGCCGGACGGATGGAAGGACGGCACGTTTCCGTCGGGCGAGGCGAAGTTCCCGGTGGCGAACGTGACCTGGCAGGACGCCGCAGCGTTCGCGAAGTGGGCCGGCAAGCGCCTTCCGACCGAGGAGGAATGGGAATACGCCGCGCGCGGGACCGATAAACGGATTTTTCCGTGGGGCAACGAATTCACGACCCGCAACGCCAATACGGAAGAAACCAGCAAGGAAAGCGGCCGCACCCGTCCGCTCCCGGTCGGTAGCTACCCGCAGGGCAAGAGTCCGTTCGGAATTTTCGACCTGTGCGGAAACGTGGCGGAATGGACGGCCTCGAAGTTTGTGCCCTACCCCGACAGCACCGCCGTCGCGAGAGACGGTCGGGTCGTGCGGGGCGGAAGCTATGAACGCGACAAACGCTTCGCGTACACCTACGGTCGTGCGGTCCTTCCGGAAGCGAAGACCTTCTCGTCCGTCGGTTTTCGGTGCGCGAAGGATGCCACGCCCTGAGTCGCCGCCGTTGTCGGCGCGCGGGGCGCTTTTTCCACAGGTTACCCGCCCATGCGTCATCACGCCTTTGTCTTTGTCCTGACCGCCCTGTTCCTCGCCGGACTGGCCGACACCGCGTCGGCCCAGCTCGAATACGACACGCCTGTCAAAAAAGCGACCCGGACACGCCCCAAAACCACGCCGAAGAAGCCGGTCGCCGCGAAGGTTGTGACCAACGGCGTGCTGTATCTCTCGACCGAACCTCCCGATCTGAAAGTTGAAATCAGAAAAAACGGCAAGCCGGTGCGGAGCGCCGCCGCCGTGGACGGGGAATTGCAGGTTGAACTGCCGCGTGGAGAGTATGAACTGGCCCTGTCGGCCAACCGCTACCAGCCCGAGGCGCGCAAGGTCGTCATCACGGCGAAAAAACCGACCATCGAGGACGTGGAACTCACGCCGACCACCGGCAGCATCGTCATCGGGCCGGTGGACGCCGACTACGTCGTGACGATTGACGGGCAAACGCCCGCCGTGTCTGACGTGAAGTTCATCAAGGAACGCAATCAGGTCCAGATTTTGAATCTTCCGGTCGGTGAGCGGGTGGTGCGGATTACCCACGCGAGCATCGCGCCGAAGGAAGTCCGCGTACCGGTCGAAGGCGGCGCGGAAACCAACGTGACCCCGAAGTTCCAGCCCGCCATTGTCAATCTGACCGTCACGGGCGAGCCTGGCGCGCAGGTCTACATCGACAACGCCTTCCGTGGAAATGTCGCCGACAGCGGAAAAACCGGGGTTCTGACCATTCCGCCGGGGAGTCACACGATCCGGCTCGTCAAGAGCGAGTTCGATCCGGCGGAGAAAACCCAGTCGTTCGAGCCGGGCGATGCCTCGGTGACGATTTCGATGACGCGGGTGAAGTTTTCCGACGAATACGCCGACTTTTTCACCGATGGCGGCGCGTTCTGGGAAAAACCGGCGACGTGGAAGCTGGAAAAGGGGAAGATGAACGTCCGGGGACCGGGCTTCGGCTTCCGGACCGAACCCTACAACCGCTACAAGGACTTCAAAATGGAGTTCGACGTGCGTTTCCTGAACGGGAAAGGCGCGGTATGGGTGCTGCGGGCGCAGGATTCGAAAAATTACTACGTGTTCCAGTTGTGCGGGCCGAAGTCCGGCACGGCGAAGACATTCCGGACGTATATCTGCCGCGACGGCGCGCTCAAGTTGTTGAAATCCGACACCATCGCCGACGACATTTCGAATCCGAACGAAGTCTTTCATCTCGTCGTCGAGGCGAAAGGCGGCATGATCCGCCATTCCCTGCAACTGCTGAGCGCGCCGAAAGCCGACGGGCCGCAGCCGTTGAGCGTCCTGACCGACACGACGTTTTCATTCGGCAACATCGGATTCGGCACGCTCGACGGCGAGGAAGCAGTCGTGCTGTCGGTGGTGACGTCGCCCTTTTGAGGTATTTGAAAAGATGTTTTTTCGCGCCGGTCGTTCGTGATCGGCGCGTGTGCTTTTTTTTTCGGAGGTGGAAAGTTCGCGTTCGAAAATCCGCGTTCAGTCTGAACGAGTTTCGGTTTTGGAGGATTCGAAACCCATGTTTAAAAAATGTATCGCGTTTCTGGTCGTGGCCCTCCTGATGGGCGGCCCGATCTCTCCGGCGCTGGCCCAGGGGCCGACGACCGGTTCGATTAAAGGACAGGTTTACGATATTGGCGGAAGCGGCCCGGTGGCGGGCGCGAAAGTGACGGCGACCAACAATGATACCGGTCTGCCGCGGTCAACCGTGACCGACGCCAATGGAAATTTCACGATCGGATTGCTCGCGCCCGGCACCTACACCGTGGTCGCCGACTGCGACGGATACGAACGCCGGGAAGGCGTTTCCAACACCGGTCAGTTCATCGTCCGACTGAGCAAGGACAACGAACTCGCCAAAACCCTGATCGGCCTCGCCAAGCGCGGGGCCGCCGCGCCTCCGACGACACCGACCCCCGCCCCGACGGCTGGAGCGAGTGACGAAGGCGCGGGGCTGGTGGACCTCACCGGCGCGACGCGGGGCGGCAACATCGACCGCCGCCAGCTCGAAGCGCTCCCGCTGTCGGGCATCCGGACCTTCGACGCCTTCGCGTTCCTCTTTCCCGGCGTGGCCCCGCCGCCCCAGCCGGTCGGCAATTCGGCGGGACCGGGCGTCGGTCCCGGCGTCGGAACCTCGGGACAGTTCGCGGTCAATGGCCTCCGGAGCCGGTCGAACAACTTCACGGTGGACGGTTCCGACAACAACGACGAAGACATCGGCGTCCGGCGGCAGGGTTTTACCACGCTGGTCGCGCAGCCGATTGAAAGCGTGCAGGATTTCCGGATTTCGACGGCGCTGGCCGATTCGCAGTACGGCCGGAACCTCGGCGCGCAGGTCAACGCGGTTTCGCGCGGCGGCAGTCGCGAGTTTCACGGCGGGGCCTACGGCTTTTTCACCGACCGCGCGCTGATTGCGCGCAACCCCTTCGATCTCGTCGGCGGTCCGGCGACCTTTCCGCTGACCTCCTCGGTCGTCAACGGAACGCCCATCCGCCTCGACGGTCAACCCATCGCTCCGCGCAACCCGGTGGCGGGCGAAAATCCCTACACGCGGGTGCAGACCGGCGCGTTTCTCGGCGGTCCGCTCGGTCCGCGCGGGTTTTTCTTCGGCGGATTTGAAGTTCAGCGGGTAAACGCCTCGCAGGAATCGCATTTCGCGGTCCCGACCGTCGCTCAGCGCGGGCTGTTCGGCGCGGGCGACAGCGGACTGGTGACGGGTGACGGAACGCCGGTTTTTCCAACCTCGCTGACCGGCGACGCGGTGTTCAGCCTTTTTCCGTTCGCCAACAATCCGCGCGGGCCGTACGGCGCGAACACCTTTACCCAGATTCTTCCGGCGAATGCCGACGGCGTGGCCTTTTCAATCAAAGCGGCGCGGACGTTTGATCTGTTCAACCGCGAACACACGCTGACCGGGCGCTACAACTTCTCGCTCGACAACACGACCTTGCCCGTCACGGGCGAGGCGCTCTTTTCGTCGCTGCGTCCGCGGGTCGGCACGCAGAACCTGTCGCTGTTTTTCGATTCCCAGATTTCCTCGCGCCTGAGCAATCAGCTTCGCGGTTCCTTCGGCCGGACGCGGCTCGAATTCCGCGAGGTCCGCAATCCGTTTCTGATTCCGTCGGCGGAATTGCCGAACACGCCGTTCCTGCTCAACGCGCCGACGCGGGTCAACAACACGCTCGATCCGAACAATCCGACCTACGCGACCGGCGGGACGGTCGAAGCGGCCCTCGGCCCCATCGGCCAGCTCGCGATTTCGGGGTTCAGCCCGGTCGGCGTGGATGTCTTCAATTTTCCGCAGCAGCGGGTCAACAACACGTTTCAGATCGCCGATACCGCTGCGTGGAATCTCGGCGCGCACCGGCTGACGTTTGGGTTCGACATCCGCCGCGCGCAACTCAACAGCAACCAGCCGCGCAACGCCCGTCCGCGCCTTGAATTCAACGGCGGACCGACCGGATTCTTCGCCATCGGTTTCGGCAACGGGACCGACTTCGCGGCGGTCGGCGCGGCGACCGGCTTCCTTCAGACCATCGCGGCGAATCCCGACGCGACCATTGGGCTGCGCTACACGCAGTACAACTTTTTCGTCGGCGATCAGTTTCGCGTCCGGCCCAATCTGACGGTCAACTTCGGCCTGCGCTATGAACTCAACGGCGTGCCGAAGGAAGCCAACCGCCGCATCGAGCAGACGTTCGGCTCGCCGATTCTGGCCGCGCTGATTGCCCAGAATCCGGGACTCGGTGATTTTCTGGCCGGTCGGAATGACATTTACGAATCCGACAACAACAACGTCGCGCCCTACGTCGGTTTCGCGTGGGACCCGTTCAAGGACGGTAAAACCGCGATTCGCGGCGGGTACGGCCTGTATTACGACCAGGTTCCCGGCGCGGTCGTGAGCCAGTCGCGCAACGTTTTCCCGAATTTCGTGACGCTCAACCTGACCGGGCTGGATTTCGGGCAGGGCGACGGCTTCGAACTGTTCAACCCGATCCGGACGGGGTTCAACGTCGGGAACACGTTCTTTCCCATCGTCCGTCCGGGAACGCTCAACACGTTCAATCAGGGCGCGACCGGCCTCTACCAGAATCCCCTGACGTTGCTGAACGCGCTCGGTCCGTCCTTCCCGGCGGGCGGCGCGGGATTCGTGCTGCCGGAACGGACGTTGAAAACGCCCTACTCGCAACAATGGAGCATCGGCATCGAGCGTGAACTGCCCGGTCAGGTGCTGGTGTCGGTGGCCTACGTCGGCACGCGCGGCTCGAACCTGCTCCGGCTCACCACGCCCAACCTTGGACTGAACGGCGTTCCGAACATTTCCGGCATCATCGCCAATGGAAACATTCCGGTCTTCACCGGCTCGATTGACGCGCCGCGCCGGCCGGGCGCGACCGACCGACCGATTCCGGGCATCGGCTCCTTCACGCAGATTCAATCGGACGCGACCTCGACCTACCACAGCCTGCAACTTCAGGCGAACAAACGGTTTTCGCGCGGTTTGCAGTTCACGACCGCCTACACCTGGTCGAAGTCGATTGACGACGCCTCCGACCTGTTCGCGCTGGCGGGCAGCGACACGCTGCCGCAGGACAGTTTCAACCGCCGGGCCGAGCGCGGGGCGTCGAGTTTCGACGTGCGCCATCGGTTCGCCTTCAGCGCGATTTACGACCTGCCGTTCTTCCAGAAGAGCAAGCTGTTCGGCGGGATTCAGTTCGCGGCCATCGGGTCCTTCAACACCGGCCAGCCGTTCACGGTCATCGCGCCGTTCGACGTCAACCGCGACGGAAACCTGAACGACCGGCTGGATACGACCACCGGCCTGACGTTCGTCGAAAGCGGACCGACCCGGATTATCGCGCCGACCAACATCCGGCCGCTGTTCGGCGCGCCCGGACTCAACGGCCGCCTCGGACGCAACACCTTCCGCGCCCAGGGCCTCGCCAACGTGGACCTCGCGGTCATCAAGAAGTTTCAATTCACCGAACGCCACCGGCTCGACATCCGGGTCGAATTCTTCAACCTCTTCAACCGGGCCAACTACGGCATTCCGGTCCGGCAGTTGCTGTTCCCCGGCTTCGGTCAGTCAACCGACACCCGGACGCCCATGCGGACGGTCCAGATCGCGTTGAAGTACAACTTCTGAAGAAAAGGATGAAGGCGGAAGGATGAAGGATGAAGAAAGGAAAAGGAGAATGGGGATGAGCGAGGTCGTTCAGGCAGCGCTTTGAAACAGGCGAAAAAGCTTGATTATTCAAGGCGAACCGACTTTCATCCTCACTTCTTTTCATCCTTCATCCTTCATCCTTCATCCTTTTATGATCTTCAGCCTCGTCTCTTCCAATCTTCGTCACCGCCCCGTGCGGACCATCGTCAGCGCGGTGGGCATCTCGCTCGGCATCGTTCTCATGCTCATCAATGTCGGCCTCGTGCGCGGGTCGGAAGACAGTCGCGGACGGCGCGAATCGAACGTCAAGGCGGAACTGATGTTCTGGCGGGAGTTCAGCCTGACGTCGAACTCGGCGCTCAGTCTGCCCGTGCAGTACGGCCCGAAGCTGGCCGAGATTTCCGGCGTGGGCGAAACGACGCCGGTCGGGCAGTATCTCAAGCCGAGCGATTTCGGCATCGGTTTTGAATTCGTGGAGGGCATCGAGTACGACTCCTACGCCCGGCTCTCGGGAATTTCGATGCTCGAAGGAAAGCCGCTGGTCGGTGAGTACGACGTGATCGTGGACCGGGAATTTCAGAAAACCCGCAAGGTGAAGGTCGGCGACACGCTCCAGATTTTCAACCGGCCCTTCACGATCAGCGGTGTCTACGGCCCGGAGGCGGGCACGGCGCGGTTTAAAGTTCGGCTCGACACGATGCAGAAACTGCTCGTCGCGCCCGAACGCTGCACCTTTCTCTACATCAAGTGCGCCACCGCGGCCGATCAGGAAAAGGTCGCCAAGACCATCGGCGACACCCTGCCGGGCAACACGGTGATTTTCGTCCGCGATCTGCCCGCCATTCATTCAAAAGGAATTCCGGCGCTGAAGACGTTTCTCCGGCTGGTGGTGACGCTGGCGATTCTGGTGAGCGTGGTGTTCGTGTTTCTCACGATGTACACGACGATTGCCGAGCGCAAACGCGAAATCGGGATTCTGAAATCGCTCGGCGCGTCGAAGCTCTGGATCGTGCGGGTGATTCAGACGGAAGCCCTCGTCATCTGCGCGGGCGGGGTCGGATTCGGCTATCTGCTGGCGTTCGCGGTCAATTTCGGAATCACGCGGTTTACCTCGCTCCACACGCTCATCGAGGTCCGCTGGCTGGTCATCGCGGCGCTCGTCAGCTTCGCGAGCGCGCTCGCGGGGTCGCTCTACCCGGCGTGGCGCGCGGCGTCCATCGACCCGGTGGAGTCGTTGAGCTATGAGTAATGAAGAAAGAAAATGCTGGATATGTGGTTCTCCTGCCGACAGTGGAGAGCATAAATTTAAAAAATCTGAAGTTCGTTCTCTTATTGGAAAATGGTTTGGTGGACACAAAGAGAAATCATTGCTGTTGAATGACACTGGCTTTCACCAAGTTCATGGCCCTAATTCTAATGTTTTAAAATATAAAAAATCAATTTGTAAAAAATGTAATGATAGCCTTTCTCAGCCATTTGATAATGCTTATGACATTTTTGTAAAATGGATTATTCAAAATGATAAAAAAGTTATAAAAAAAAGATGATAAATTTTTTTGAAATTTATGATGAGGGTTTTGAAGTTCAACAAGCAAATCTCTACAAGTTCTTTGCTAAAAGTTTCGGTTGTAAGCTTGCAGATGCTGGGGTTTCTGTTCCTGAAGACGTGCGCGACTTGCTACTAAAAGAGTATTTTAAAACAGGTCTTAGAATTACAATCGCTGTCAGTGAGGATAACCTAAAGCTTCCAGACGAATTACAAGTATCACTTTACAAAGGTGATTTATTTAAAATTCCGAGAGGCGAATTTGAAGTTTATATATGGAATGAAAATTGTCGATGGTTAAAGATATTTTACTGGTATAACCATTTTCCTTTAGGAGAACTCGGATTTCCATGGGTAGCTGACTCGCAGTTTGTTTATCTTGGTTCCTATTCCCCATTGGAAGATAATTATCATTCGAAATTTTTGATTCAAATGGTGGAAGGTGAGAAAAACTTGTTGGAGGCTTTGCTAAAAAGTGAACCGCCTGTAGAAGAAGCAGGTTAGGTTTGTGGACGGCAATTCTGTTTTTCGATTATTTTTGCGATTACCTCTGACGTTATTGCGGCGATCCTTCGCCGCTTTTACTTTTGGGCCAGTGAAGGATTCGACTTTCCCCGTCGGGAGAAATTTCGTGAATCAGCAACTGGTCAGCCGCGCCGTCGCCGCCGTCCTCGTTTTCGTCGGACTGGTGAATTTTCTGCCGATCCTTGGCGTCCTCGGGCCGGAGCGGCTGCGGACGCTCTACGGCGTGGCGTTCGAGGATGCGAACGTTGTCCTGCTGATGCGTCACCGTGCCGTCCTTCTCGGACTGGTCGGCGGCTTCGTCATCGCGTCCGGTTTTCTGCCCTCCCTGCGGACGCCCGCCTTCATCCTCGGGCTGGCGAGCATGCTTTCCTTCATTGCGCTGGCCTGGATGGAAAAAGGTTTTACCGCCGAAATTCAAAAAGTCGTCGTGATCGACGTGGTCGCGTCGGTCGCCTTCGCTGTGGCCGCCGTCGCGCATTTCGCGTTTCTGGAAAAGACCCGGTAGAGCGGTTTTCAAATGAGTGCGTCTTTTAAGGCACGCCGAAGGTGTGCCGGGACATTAGCCGGTGGTGAAGCGCAGCGAAACCACCGGAACACGACGGAAAGAACAAACCGCACGCCGAAGGTGTGCGAGGAAACGAGATCCCCGCACACCTTCGGCGTGCCTAAAAAAGATGTACTCAGGTGAGATCGGCTGTCGCGGTTGTGACTTTTCTTGATCAGGGGGCTGAAAACGTTTTTCGGCAATAAGTTCAAACTGAACAGCGACCAACCAACACCCCAGCGGGGCGGCGTTACGATAGCCGAGGGCGAGCGGAGCGAAGCCCTCGGTACGGCCGGCGAAACATCGCCCGAGCCGCGTCAGCGGTGAGGGCTACCGCGCGACGATGGCGGCGAGGGCGGGATGGCGGGGCGTCCAGTCGAGGGCGCGCGGCGAACCGATGGGATGCGCCGAATGCCACGCATGAAGTTCGTCGTAGAGCGCGAAAAACCGTCCCGTCACCACTTCCCAGCGGAACTTCTCGGCGGTCCGGCGCGCGGCGCGGGCGCGTGAGGCGGCTTTTTCCGGATGTTGAAGCAGGTTTTGAACCGTCCGGGCGAACGCCTCGCCGGTCGGCGCGGCAAGCCACGCGGTTTCATTGGTCGCGTAACTCAGCACGCCGCCCGCGTTCGGAGCGACGAGCGGCAACCCGGAAGCCATCGCTTCGAGCGGGGCAATGCCGAACGGCTCGCGCGGATTCGGATGGATGAAGGCGTCACAATTCGCGTAAAGCGCGGCGAGTTCCGTCCGCGAACCGACATGGCCGAGCAGGTGGAGGCGTCCGCGAAGGTCATCTTCCGCCCGTGCCCGCAATTTTGCTTCAAGCGGACCGCTTCCGGCGACGAGCAGGCGAACGTCCCCATCTTCAATCCGTTCAAGCATTTCGAGGAGAAGCGGCAGATTCTTTTCAGGCGAAAGTCGTCCGACGTAGAGCAACAGCTTCGCCGACGTCCCCGCCCCGATGCGTTCGAGCAGCCGTTGTCGTTCCGCTTCCGACCTGATCTCCGGTGAAAACCCGTCCGCGTCCACGCCGACCGGACAGACCGCCACCCGCCGCCGGTGTTTCGGCGACATCGCGGAAACGAGTTCTTCCGCCGTGTATTCCGAATTGGCAATATGAACATCGAACTGCGGCAGGTAGATGTTGCCCAGAAACCACCGCGCGAACCGCTTCCCCGCCGCGTCGGCTTTGAAAAAGGCGCGCAGGTTGTCGTCCATCCGCTCGTTTGAAAACCCGACCAGCGTCGGACGCGGCACGCCGGGAAATTTTCCGCGCCGCAACAGCCCCGCGATGTAGGGCAGCGAATACTTTTCGCTCACTTCAACCAGATCGGGGCGTTCCGCCTTCAGAATCTCGTGAATCGCGCTGCCGTTCGGCGGCAGAAACCAGTTCGGCAGCACCACCCGGTATTTCCGGTCGAACACCGGCGACGACGGCGCTTTCAGGTAGTACATCCGGCCGAACCGGCCCACGTTCTCGACCGCGCGGCGTTCGCCCGGCACGACCAGCCGGATGTGACGCTCGCGCCGCTCGGCCTCGGCGAACAGGGCGCGATAAAACGTACTGATGCCGCCCGAAGTCGCGTGAAACGCGCTGGCGATGTGCAGGGTTTTCATGCGCGGCGACCGAATTCCGAAAACAGGAAAACGAACGGCGACGCCAGAAATCCGCCGACGAGGCGCGGCATCCGGACGAAATCGCGCCAGAGGCTATCGCTTTCCGCGCCGACGATGAGCGCGCCCCGCCGCATCACATACAGGTTGAACAGCGACGACAGCACCGTGAAGACGACCGACGCGCCGATGCTGGCCTTGAGGTTCGGCGTCCCGCGTAAAAAGTGCAGCGTGAATTCAAGAATGTGACTGAACAGCGGCAGGCCGAACATGACGATGAGCGAGGCTTTCCACGCCGGTTCGACGCGGCGAAATGCCTGCGTGAACGCTCCGTAAAAGCCCGTCGTCGCCGCGCGGAACAGAAACTCGGCAACCATCGCGGCAAGGGCGGCGCGTTTTCCCGCCGTCAGGTTTGCGCTGAAAAAGATGGACGACCGGATGATCGCGCTCGTCAGCGCGGCTTTCCAGTTCCAGTGGCGGATAAAGGTGTCGAGCGGGTGCGTCACCAGTCGGCGCACCGCCGCCCCGACCGTTGGGGGCGACGTTTCAAGTTGAAGTTCGACCATAAAACCGGGTGTTCGAATTCGACTTTCGATGGTGTCAGGCGCCGTGGCAGCGACGACTGTAGCAGAACCGGCGCATTCGGTCAGAACTTCGTTACGCGGATGTGACCGGCGGTTTTCACCCGTTCGACTTTTCGTAGGCAAACGTACAAAAATTCCCTATACTCGCCCGGCGTTTTATCCCAACGACATCTCAATTTCAGATTTTCGATTGAAGAATTCCGATTGCACGGCATTCCCCCCGGCCCGCGTCGCAAGCTTCCCTGAATCGAAAATCCCCAATCGAAATTTTTAAGCACATGCAGTTCCCCAGAGCATGCGGCGTGCTGCTGCATCCGACTTCGCTTCCCGGAACGTTCGGCATCGGTGATCTCGGTCCCCAGCTTGAGCGTTTTCTCGATTTCCTCGCGGACGCCGGTCAGACCTACTGGCAGGTTCTTCCGCTGGGACCCACCGGCTTCGGCGATTCGCCCTACGCCTGTTTTTCCGCCTTCGCGGGCAATCCGCTGCTCGTCAGCCCGGAACTGCTCGTCGCCGACGGCCTTCTGACGCCCGCCGACCTCGAAAACGTGCCCGACTTCCCCGCCGACCGGGTTGATTTCGGGCGCGTCATTCCGTGGAAAAACGCGCTCCTCGCGACGGCCTTCGAACGGTTCACGGCGAACCCGCCCGCCGAACTGGCCGCCGAGTTTGACGCCTTCCGCGCCGCCGAAGCCGACTGGCTCGAAGACTATGCGTTATACCGCGCCATCAAGGACGACCACGGCGGCAAGGCGTGGAATCTCTGGGAAAGCGATTTCACCCGGCGCGTCCCGCATGCGCTGGCGCACGCCCGCGAGGTGCTGGCCGAAAAGATTGCCGCGCACGCCTTTTATCAGTGGCTGTTTTTCAGACAGTGGAATCGGGTTCGCGAACTCTGCGCCGCGCGCGGCATCAGCGTCATCGGCGACGTGCCGATTTTCGTCGCCTACGACTCGTCGGACGTGTGGGCCAATCCCGGACTGTTCAAATTGAAGGAAGACGGAACGCCGACGGAAGTCGCGGGCGTGCCGCCGGATTACTACAGCGCGACCGGGCAGTTGTGGGGCAACCCGCTTTACAACTGGGAGGCGATGGCCGCGACCGGGTTCGCGTGGTGGATTTCGCGCGTCAAACAGACCTTGCGGACGGTGGATGTCGTCCGCATCGACCATTTCCGGGGTTTCGCCGCCTGCTGGGAAATTCCCTTCGGCGAACCGACCGCCATCAACGGGAAGTGGGTTCCCGCGCCCGGCGAGGCGCTGTTCACGGCCATCGGTCAGGCGCTCGGCGACCCGCCGATCATCGCCGAGGACCTCGGCGTCATCACGCCCGACGTCGAGGCGTTGCGCGACGGGTTCAACTTCCCCGGAATGCGGATTCTTCAGTTTGCGTTCGGCGGCGACACGAAAAACACCGACCTGCCGCACAACTACATCAAGAACTCGGTCGCCTACACCGGAACGCACGACAACGACACGACCGTCGGCTGGTTCAACAGCAAACCGGCCAAAGGCTCGACCCGCGCCGCCTCGCAAATCGAGCGCGAGCGGAATTTCTGCCTGCGTTATCTGAATTCAAACGGTGATGAAATCCACTGGGATTTCATCCGTACGGTGTACGCCTCGGTGTCCGACACGGTCCTCGTGCCCGTGCAGGACATTCTCGGTCTCGGCAACGAGGCCCGCATGAATCTGCCCGGCAGCGACAAGGGCAACTGGTACTGGCGTTTCGCCGACGGCGATCTCACGCCGCAGCACGCCACCCGGTTGAACATCCTGGCCGAAACCTACGGTCGTCTTCCCCGTTCCGACGCCGAAGACACCGCCGCGACTCCCGAAGACAAGGAAACGGAAGAATCCGCATGAGCAAGTCCAAGCCCAGACTGAGTTTCCCCCAAATCCTCAACATGAACTTCGGTTTTCTCGGCATCCAGTTCGGCTGGGGCCTTCAGATGGCGAACATGAGCGCCATCTACGAGAAACTCGGCGCGAAAACCGATGAAATTCCGATTCTCTGGCTGGCCGCGCCGATGACCGGGCTGATCATCCAGCCCATCATCGGGGCCATGAGCGACAAAACGTGGAACAGCTTCGGTCGCCGTCGGCCCTACTTCCTGGTCGGCGCGATTCTGGCGAGCCTGATTCTCATCATCATGCCGCACTCGCCCGCCATCTGGGCCGCCGCGAGCCTGCTCTGGATTCTCGACAGCAGTATCAACATCAGCATGGAGCCGTTCCGCGCCTTCGTCGGCGACAAACTCGACGAAAGCCAGCGCGCGGTCGGTTTCGTGACGCAGAGCTTTTTCATCGGCGTCGGCGCGTCGCTGTCGAGTTCGATGCCCTACATCCTGACCAACTGGTTTCACGTCACCGGGACCGCGCCGAACGGCATCCCGCTCGCCGTGATGTACTCCTTCCGCGCCGGCGCGGTCGCCTTCCTCGGCGCGGTGCTGTGGACGGTCTTCACCACGAACGAATACCCGCCGGAAAACATGGAGGAATTCCGCAAGGAAAAGGAAAAAGGCGGATCGTTTGCGTGGGTGGGCGAAATTTTCGTCGCCCTGCGCGAGATGCCCGACACGATGAAGCGGCTGGCGTTCGTGCAGGTTTTCACCTGGCTCGGCCTGTTCTGCATGTGGATTTTCTTCGGACCGGCCATCGCGCGGCACGTTTTCGGCGCGCCCGACGCGAAATCGCCGCTGTATGACGAAGGAACGGCGTGGGGCGGCAACTGCTTCACCGTCTACAACGTGACCTGCTTCGCCATTGCGTTCATTCTGCCGAAAATCGCCGACATCTATGGCAAGCGGGTCGTTCATGCCATCGCGCTCGCCTGCGGCGGCTTCGGACTGCTCGCGGTCTACTTCATCCACGACCGGTTCATGCTGTTCGGGACGATGATCGGCATCGGCATTGCGTGGGCCTCGATTCTGTCCATGCCCTACGCGATTCTCTCCGGCGCGCTCCCGCCCGCGCGGATGGGCATCTACATGGGGATCTTCAACTTCTTCATCGTCATTCCCGAAATCGTCGCCTCGCTGACGTTCCAGCCCCTTGTGAAACACGTCTTCAACGGGAATCCGCTTTATGTGGTGATGCTCGGCGGCGCGAGCATGATCGTGGCGGCGGCGCTGGTGCTTCAGGTCCGCGACACCGTTTCCCAACCCCAGACGGTCAAGGGCGGGGCGATGGCGGTATCCTCTTGAAAAGTCGAGAGTCTGGAGTCTGGAGTCGAGCGTCCGAAACGCCCGCGAAGCGGGCAAGAGCATAAAGCCCCGTCTGGAGCGAAGCGAAAGGCGGGGAAATCACGCAACGATTGAAATGAACCCGCGAAGCGGGTGACAGAGGCTGCCGCCCGTTTCACGGGCTTTGATCTCGCTCCCCCCTTTCACCCCGCCTTCCGCTTCGCTCCAGACGGGGCTTTATGCTCCCGCCCGCTTCGCGGGCGTTTAGACTCCAGACTCTCGACTCCCGACTCCAGACTTCCATGATCCGCCTCGTCGCCATCAGCGATACCCACAACCGGCACGACCAGATCGACGTTCCGGACGGCGACGTACTGGTCCATGGCGGCGATTTCACCGGACGCGGCACGCCCGACGAGATTCGGGCCTTCAACGACTGGCTCGGGACGCTTCCCCACCGGCACAAGGTCGTCATTGCGGGCAATCACGACTGGGGATTCCAGATTTCGCCCGAAAACGCGCGCGCCGCGCTGACCAACGCGATCTACCTTGAAGATTCCGGCGTGGAAATCGAGGGTCTGCGGTTTTACGGCAGTCCGTGGCAGCCGTGGTTCATGGACTGGGCGTTCAATTTGAGGACGGATGCCGAACTCCGTTCGAAATGGGACCTGATTCCGGAAGGGACCGACGTGCTGATTACGCACGGTCCGCCACGCGGCATCCTCGACCGGACGGTGACGTTGGACGACGTCGGATGCCTTGAATTACGCCGCGCGGTTGAACGAATCGCTCCCCGACTGCATATTTTCGGACACATCCACGAAGGGTACGGCCAAACCGTTGTCGGCGAGACGACATTCGTCAATGCCTCGACCTGCAATTTGTTCTATCGTCCGGTGAATCCGCCCGTCGTTCTCGATCTTGAACCCGTCCGACGCCCCTGAATGCTTCGCGTCCTTTTTCTCGTGATGTGGCTCGCCCTCGGCGTGCCCGCCGTCGCTCCTGCCCAGACCACCCCGCCCCCCGCCTCGCCGGATGCCGGGCAGGACGTCGGTGCGCCGGTGCGTTTCAACGGGCGGGTGCTGTTTCGTGTCCGCGAGCGGTTCGGGCCGTTCACGCCGCAGGAACGCGCCGCCGCCATCGAACGGCGACTGACCGAGCTTTCCGGGAATCCGTTCGCGAAGGACACGCCGGTTCACGTCACCGATTACGACACGACGACCGATGTGGAAGTCGGTGAAACGGTGATTCTGACCGTTACCGACGCCGATGCTGCTCTGAACAAGACGACCCGCCTCGCGCTCGCGCGGGAGCGGTCCGAAATCATCAAGTCGGCGCTGAATGAAAGCTGGCGAAATTTCGATCCGCGCGCGCTCGCCGTCGGCGTCGGACTGACGCTGCTGACGACGCTTTTGTTTATTGGCGGTGCGATTCCGCTGGGGCGGGTTATCCGCCGGTGGCGCGAAAGCTACAAACTGGGCCGGGCGGGTATTCTCAAATTCAAACCAATCCGCCATTTCGACGAACTCACCGCCGGTCAGTTTCATGAAGCCGTCGCCGCCCTCATCGGTTTCGCCTGGCTGGTCGTCAGACTCGCGTTGGTCGGCGTCTACTTTCCCCTGGTGTTGAGCTTTTTCCCGGCGACGCGCGGCATTTCGAAGTCGTTCTGGGCTTTCGTCCTCAAGCCGCTCGGCATGCTCTGGGGATTGTTCATCTTTTACCTGCCGAACCTGCTGTTTTTGCTGACCGTCGCGGTCCTGACCTTTTACGCGGTCAAACTGTCGCGGATGTTCTTCCAGGCGGTCGAGCGCGAGCGCATCCGCTTCGCCGGGTTCGACACGGAATGGGCCTGGCCGACACACAAAATCACGTCACTGTTCATCATCGCCGCCGGGCTGGTCGTGGCGTTTCCTTACCTCCCCGGCTCGGAATCGCCCGCCTTTCGCGGCGTGACCATTTTTCTCGGGGCGATTTTCTCGTTCGCTTCCGGCTCGGCCATTTCAAACATCGTGAGCGGGGTGATGCTGACCTACACCGGAGCGTTCCGGATGGGCGATCGGGTGAAAATCGGCAGCGAAGTCGGCGACGTGGTTGAAAAGACGCTGCTCGTGACCCGGCTCCGGACGATTAAAAACGAAATCATCTCGATTCCGAACACGCAGGTGTTGAGCACGAGCATCGTCAACTACACGGCGATGGCGAAAACCGAGGGAGTCATTCTTCACACGACGATCACCATCGGGTACGACGCGCCGTGGCGACGGGTCCACGAACTCCTTGTCGCCGCCGCGCTCGACACGCCGGACGTTCTCGACCATCCCGCGCCATTCGTCCTCACGACTTCGCTCAACGACTACAACGTGGCTTACGAAATCAATGCCTACACGCGCAATCCGGCGAAAATGGCCGTCATCTATGCGAATCTTCACGAAAACATTCAGAATCGCTTCAATGAAGCCGGTGTCGAAATCATGTCGCCGGCCTTCACCGCCCTGCGCGACGGCAACCATGTGACGATTCCGGGCGAGAACCTGCCGGAAAACTACCAGGCACCCAATTTTCGATTGAAGAAGGAAGATTGAAGATTGTGAATTTTCGATTTGAGATTGAAGATTTTCGATTTACTTCAGCACATCATTCTTCTTCACTTCCAAATTCTTCACTCCGCAATTCCGTAGTGAAGATTCCTCATCCGCTTCACCATTTCAAAAGTCATCAATCGAAAATCTCCAATCTTCAATCTTCAATCTTCAATCGCCAATTCCCCAATGAAAGTCAGCCTTCCCATCTTCATCGAGGAAATTCCCGAAGGAAACGCCGTCCGCTACCGCGCGCGTCCGCTGTTTCAGACCGAGCCGTTCGCGGTGGACGAAGTCGTCAGCCGCGCCGTGACCAAACTCGCCGACAAGCTCCGGCGCGAACTCGACCTGCTCGGAAAAAAGCCGCGCCACGATGAACTCGCCGAACGGCTGTTCTGCCCCGAAATCGAGGACATCGTTTTCCGCGAGGACCTCGAAGTCGCCAAACGGTTCGTTCGTCCGCAACTGCTCGTGGCGGCATTCGAATCGCTGGGCGGAAAGGTCGCCTTTTTCCCGACGTTGCCCGACGTCTGGTTTCACGTCCGGCGCGGGGAGTCGTTCACGCAGCGGGCGAGCGACGCGCTCGGCAAGTACATTCGAAAATTCGAAAAGGAACAGCGTGGCGGGGATGACATCGAACAATTCATTCAGAATCTGACCGCCAAAACCAAGCGCTGGACCTCGGTCCTCGAACTGGCCGTCAATCCGCCGCTCGTCGCCGCATTACCCTCGAAAAGCCTGTTCGCCATGCTCGGCGGGGCCGAAGACATGGATGGCGGCGCGGAACTCGAAACCGTCGGGCGCTGCCTCGACCGGCTCTATCCCGACGAACTCGACCGTGTCGCCTGCCGTGCGGAGGAATTCGAGGAACTGCAACGCCTGCTCGATCTCGATGACCGCCGCCCGGTTCTTCTGGTCGGCGAGCGAATGGTCGGGAAAACCGCGCTGGTTCACGAATACGTTTTCCACAATGCCGAACGCTGGCGCAAACGCGACGCGACGCGGCGCAACGTCTGGCTCATCTCGCCGCAACGTCTGATTTCGGGCATGTCCTACGTCGGCCAGTGGGAAAAACGCCTGCTCGCCATTGTCGAGGAAATATCGAAGCGGGAGCATGTGCTCTACATCGACGACCTGATCGGCATGTTTCAGGCGGGCGTGTCGTCCCAGTCGAATCTCAACGTCGCCCACGTTTTAAAACGGTTCGTCGAACGCCGCGACATTCGCGTTCTCGCGGAAACCACGCCCGAGATGCTGCGGGTTTTCCGCGAAAAGGACCGCGCCTTCGCCGACCTGTTCCACATCGTCCCCGTCCGCGAGACGAGCGATAAAGATACGCTGCGAATTCTCGTCGGTGGCATGCGTGAACTCGAAGCCCGCCATGACTGTCGGTTCGACTTCGACGCGCTTCCGACGGTCGTGGATGTTCAGCGGCGGTTTGTCCGCGATGCTTCCTTTCCCGGCAAGGCGATGACGTTCCTTCAGCGGGTGGCCGTCAAGCACAAGCACGGCGCAATTACCCGCGACCACATTCGCGAGGAATTCAACACCCAGACGGGCGTTTCGCTCGCGGTCCTCGATGATCGCGCCGTTTTGCGTCGGCGGGAGGTCATTGCCGCCCTTGGTCGGGACGTGGTCGGCCAGCCCGCCGCCGTCGAAGCCGCCGCCGATGTGGTCGCGGCCCTCAAATCGCGCCTCAACGACCCGACCCGGCCGCTCGCGACGTGGCTGTACCTCGGCCCGACCGGTGTCGGCAAGACGCACATGGCGAAAGCCTTCGCCAAATATCTTTTCGGAGGCGAAGACAAACTGCTCCGCTTCGACATGAACGAGTACGCCTCGTCCTACAACGTGGCGCGGCTCGTCGGGACCTTCGATCAGCCGGAAGGATTGCTGACCTCGGCGGTTCGTCGTCAGCCCTACTGCGTGATCCTGCTCGATGAAATCGAAAAGGCTCACCGCGACGCTTTCGACCTGCTGCTTCAGGTTCTGGGCGAAGGCCGCCTGACCGATGCGCTCGGTCGCACGGCGGATTTCACCAATGCGGTCATCATCCTGACCTCGAATCTGGGCGTGAAGGAAGCGAGCGGCGGCGCGGGTTTCCGGGGCGAACAGGAGCATTTCGGGAGCGCCTACAAACGGGCGGCGCAGAAATTTTTTCGCCCCGAACTCTACAACCGCTTCGACCGGGTCATCGCCTTTGAGCGCCTGCGGCTCGACGAGGCCCGCGAAATCGCCCGGCTTCTGGTCCGTGATGTACTCAACCGCGACGGCGTCGCCCGTCGCCGGTGCATTCTCTCGATTGACGAAGCCGCGCTCGAACGCATCGTGGCCGAAGGCTACGACGCGACACTCGGCGCGCGCGCGCTGCGCCGTACCGTCGAGCGCCGTCTGACCCATCCCATCGCGGCCCGCCTCGCCGTCATGCCGCCGAACGTCCCGGTGGCGGTCGGGGTGAACGCCGTCGGCGACGGAATCGACGTTTCGGTTGACCGGTTGAAGCCCTGTGCGAATGCGAGCGTGCCCAATCACGCCAACGAAAAGGAAACGCTCGACCGGCTCACTGCCTTCCTGAAGCGTATCGTTGCCGATCTCGACGCGCAGCGACCCGCCGGCGGTATCGAAGCGGGCGCCGTCACCGACGCGCAGTACCGCTATTTCATGACGCAGGAACTCGTCCGTCGGGTCGAGCGCATGCACGAGCGCGCGACCAACTGGCACGCGCGACTCGCCCGCGCGCGAAAACCCGAGGAAAAAACGCCGCCGACCACCAAACGGAGGCTCATCATTCCCGCCGATGCCGGTTTTCGGGGCGACGCCGCTGAATGCTGGCGGCGCATTGCCGAGGCTGACGATATTGAAAGCCTCTGGCGGACGCTCGAACAGCAGGGAACGCTCTACGGTTCGTTTTTCCGCGACTACCTCGGTGACGTCGTTCGCGAGGCAAAACTACTCGAACTTGTCGCCCGCGCCGCCACCGCCGAAGTGAAAAAAATCGCCCTGCGAATCGCGCCACTCGACGGTCACTCCGAGCCGGTCGTCGGGCATCTCGCGGATTCCCTCGGCGACGTTTTGTCGAATGAAGTCGGGATGACGGTCGAATCACTTTCCGCGCCGGCTATCGACGCGACGCACGCGCGGGTGTTCACGATTTCCGGCGCGTGGGCGGAAGCCTACATCGCGGGCGAAGTCGGCATTCACCTCGTCATGTCGCCCGGCGACGCCGACCGGCTGATTGTGATGACAACCGCGCCGGTTGCTGACGGCGATTCCGACACGGATATTCTCAATCGGCTCGCCGCCGCGAATTCGCGGGCGGTGGCGGGCGGGGTGGTTCGGCTCTACGCCCGCAAGCGCGGCGCGTTCGACCTCCGGAGCGGCTTTCTCACGCCCCGCCACCCAGAAACGCCCGAACTCCGCACCTTCCTGCTCGACGCGCTGCCCCTTCCGCCCGAGTTGTAATGGAGCGCGCGCATCCTGCGCGCACGAAAGAAAAAGATGACAACGCGACGCTTTCCAGTTTTGACGTGGCGGGACGACGCCGGGAATTTCACCGCGCGGCTCGTCGAGGACGAATACGACACCGGCGAAAATTTCGCGGGGTACGCCGAGACGCCCGATCAGGCCCGCCTCCAGGTGAAGGAATATCTTCAGTGGATTTACGAGAAACACACCTGGCTGCCCGACCCCGATTTCGAGGACCCGGCCCTGATGATGTTCGCCGTGGACGTGCGCCCCGAATATCGGGTGGCCGAGCGCATCTATCCGGCCGAGCGCACCATCCGGCTGCACGTTCCATGCGTCCACGGAAAGCAGGAAAGCGGTCTGCTCATCGGCGTGTTGCCGACCCTTCCGATCAAGTTTTACTTCTACGAAGCCTCGGCATTGAAAAACCTCGTCACGGCCTACGTTCAGGAATCGCTCAAGGGGTCAACTCCGGCGCACTTCACCCGGCTGCTCGGCGCGCGTGATTTCGAGCTGGATGAAGTCGTGGTGTACGGCTCGCCGCGTCCCCGCAAACGTCTCTACCGGCCCGATATCGAAAACCTCGAACGGGTGGCCGAACCCATCGGCGACGAGGCATCGCGCAAACGCATCGGGCGTCCGCTTGAACGCGAGACCGAAGTGAGCGAACTCATCCGGCGGGTGGTCAATGAAAAAGCATCGATGATTCTGGTCGGCGAGAGCGCCGTCGGAAAAACCGCCGTCGTGGCGCGGGCGGCGCGGGAAATCGAAAAGGAAATCAAGGTCCGGATGCGGGCCGAGGACGACGAATCCTTCGTCCATCGGTTCTGGCTGACGAGTGGCGCGCGCATCATCTCCGGCATGCGCTACCTCGGGCAGTGGGAGGAGCGCGTCGAGTCGGTCATTCGCGAACTCTCCGAACTCGACGGCGTGCTGTGCGTCGAAAACCTGCTCGATCTGGTGAAAACCGGCGGCGAACCCAACGCGGGCGTCGCGGCGTTCCTGATGCCCTACCTCAAACGCGGCGAAGTACGGCTGATTGCCGAGGCGACGCCGAGCGAACTCGACGCCTGCCGCCGTCTGCTGCCCGGTTTTGCCGATGTTTTCCAGACGATGAACATCGAGCCGCTCAATCGCGACCAGGCGTTGTCGGTGCTCGACACCATCGCCGACGGCATGCGGACCGGCAAGCGGATTGAAACATCCCCGGAAGCGCCGGCATTGGCCCACCGGCTGTTCACGCGGTTTCTTCCCTACCAGCCCTTCCCCGGCAAGCCGGTCGCGTTCTGGCGCGAGTTGTACGACCGGGCCGCCTCTGAAAAACGCTCCGAAATCACGCCCAAATTCGTCATCGACCAGTTCGCCAACCGGACCGGTCTTCCCGAAACCTTCATCAAGGATGAAATCCCGCTGTCGGCGGCCGACGTCGAGCGGACTTTCGCGATTCGGGTCGTCGGTCAGACCGGCGCCTGCCACGTCACGGCGCGGCTGGTGACGACCTTCAAGGCCGGTTTGAACGATCCGGCGCGTCCGCTCGGCGTGCTGATGTTCGTCGGCCCGACCGGGGTCGGAAAAACCGAACTCGCCAAGGCCCTTGCCCAATATCTGTTCGGACACGGCTCGGACGCCGCCGACCGGCTCGTCCGGCTCGACATGAGCGAGTACGGCGTGCCCGGCTCCGCCGCGCGCCTCGCCACCAAGGCCGACGGCGAGCCGAGCGATCTTGTTCAGCGCCTGCGCCAGCAGCCGTTTTCGGTCGTGCTGCTTGATGAGATCGAAAAGGCCGATCCCGGCGTGTTCGATGTGCTGTTGAGCGTTTTCGATGAAGGACGGCTGACCGACACCTTCGGGCGGACCACCTTTTTCCGCAGCGCGGTCGTGATTCTCACCTCGAACCTCGGCGCGGAAGACGGCGCGAGCATCGGGTACGGCGACGCGGCGCTCCCTTCCTACGAACGGGCGGTCCGCAACTTCTTCCGCCCAGAACTGTTCAACCGGATTGACGAGGTCGTCCGTTTCGGTCCGCTTGATCGCGGCATGATGATGGCCATTGCCGAAAAGGAACTCCGCCAGCTCGGCGAACGCGAGGGACTCGTCAAACGCAATCTGTCTCTCCGCTGGGACGCCGACGTCATTGAATACCTGCTGGCAAACGGTTTCGATGCCCGCTACGGCGCGCGCAAGCTCCAGCGGACGCTCGAAGCCGCCATTATGACGCCGATTGCCAAACAACTGGTCGAATCGCCCGATTTGCGGAATACTGAATTCCGAATCCGTATTGAAGCCGGACTGCCGCGAATCGTGTCCGCGGCCCGACCGTGATTTGAAACAGCAGCCCGAAGGGAGGGCTTCCCTTGTACGGTTTTTGGGCGCGAATTTCCATGTAACCCTAGTATTTGCACTGTTTTGTGGGGTTGCCAACGCGTTGGCAACCGCTGCGCGGGGTAAAAAAAGCCATGGCTCCAACAGCGTCTCACGTCGGCGACATCGGCAGAGCGGGCGAAGAATTTCGAGTCCGGACACGCGCCGCCCTCCCACCCGACGTCGTGAAAAAGCTCTCGGAAATCTCGCCCGTCCGCTCGGCGATTTCGTTTTTCGCGGACTGGCTCGCCATCGCGCTTCTCATCGCCTTTGCCGTCATCACGCGCCATCCGCTCGCGTGGATCGTCGCCGTCATCGGCATCGCCGGAGCGCAGCACGGCCTCGCCATCCTCGCGCACCAGTCGGCCCACTACCGGATGTTCAAGACCCGCTGGCTCAACGATCTGGTCGGCGTCCTCTCCGCCACGCCGCTCGGCGTCTCGATGCACACCTACCGGATCATCCATCGCATCCACCACAACCACCTCTACGAACCGGTCGATCCCGACATGGCCCTGATGGCGGGCTATCCGCGCGGGAAATGGTACCTCGCCAAAAAGTTTCTTAAGGATTTGAGCGGGTTGACCTCGATAAAAAACTACCTTTATTTCTTCGGGAAGCCGCTCGGCGCGAAAAAACAGCCGACCGGGACGAAACCCAAGGACGACACCTCGGAAAACCTGCGCCGCGCCGCCCGCACCGACCGCCGGTTCGTCATCATTTTTCAAGTGACGATGCTGGCCGCTGCGGTTTTCTTCGGATTCTGGAAGTTTTATCTGGTGCTGTGGCTGCTGCCGCTGCTGACGGTGCTGCAATTCCTGCTCCGGCTGCGCGCACTCTGCGAACACGGCGCGACAACCGATTTTTCAACGCCCCTGCGCGCCGCCCGGACCAACCTCGTCCCGTTTTACATCCAGTGGTTTCTGTTCCCGCACCAGATGCACTACCACATCGAACACCACCTCTATCCGGCCATCCCGCACTACCGCCTGCCGGAGTGCCATCGCGCGTTGCGCGACGCGGGCGCGCTCGAAAACGCTGAGGTGTCGCATTCCTTCGGCGAGACGTGGCGAAAGTTCTTCGCCGAGCGTCCGTAGCTCCATTGTCCGCAGTTGAATTGTCCGCAGCCCGACCGTGAGGGAGGGCTTCCCGGTTTGCCCACATATACTATTAGGATCGCGCGCGCGTACGATGAACGTGTCTTCAAAGTTGCGAAAATCGGATTGATTTCCCGGTCGTGAAGGTCCCCCCCGTGTGACCCTTTTCTTCAAACATCCACCTTTGGGTTGACCGTTCTCCCGACACGTCTAAACTGTCCGTTTCGCGTATCCCAAACGCGACGCAACTGCCCAATCCCGGCCTGTCCGGAATTATTCCTGCCGTCATCGGACTCACCTGAATGCCCCTTCGAACGTTTTTTTCATTCGGTCTTTTCCTATTTTCCATTTTTCTTCTCGCCTCGACCGCCTTCGGGCAGTCCACCAGTGCCAACCTCTCGGGAGTTGTGAGGGACCAGACTGGGGCAGTGATCACTGGGGTCCCGGTACTCGCCGTCAACAAAAAAACGAGCGTTTCCCGCGAAGTCCAGACTGACGGGGAAGGACGATTCCGGTTTCTCTCGCTTGATCCCGGGCTTTATGAGCTTGTCGTTAATAAGGGACAGCGGTACCAAGGCTTTCAGGAGGGCCGGGTCGAGGCGATTCAACTTGCTCTTGGCGGAAATCAGGAAGTTGAAATCGACCTCCCGGTTGCTGGCGATGGGGTCGTTTGTGTGTTGGAGGTGTCTTCTGGCGATTTGGCAAATGATATTCCTACACTCGGTAGAAATTTTCAGGAAAAGGCAATTCAAAACCTGCCCCTGCCCGGTCGGAATTTCGTTGATTTCGTGAAACTTTCTCCCGGCGTTGCACCGGGACGCGAAAACGTCGGCGGCGGACCGTTCAAGGAACCCGACGTGGCCGCCGGATCGGCTGCCGTGCCGCGCATCAGCTTCGGCGGCCAGACCGAACTCAATACGCTCGTCCTCCTCGACGGCCTCGACAATGTCCAGACGGTGACCGGTTTACCCCGCGCGACACCTTCGACTGAAGCGGTACAGGAATTTGTCGTTCGGAATAATTCATACGAAGCGGAATACGGTCGCTCGCTCGGCGGTTTCGTCAACATCGTAACCAAGGCCGGTTCAAACCAGTTTCACGGCTCGGCGTACTACTTCGGGGTCAACGACGCGGTGAGCGCGCAGCCGCTGCTCGCGCCACGCAACCACGTTTTGCGGCAGAACCAGTTCGGTGGCACGCTCGGCGGCTATCTGAAAAAGGATCGCGCGTTTTTCTTTACGAACTACGAAGGCCAGCGCCGCGCCGAGTCAAACCGCTTCTCGCAGGTCATCATCTCGAACCTCGCCGGAATCAACGCCGCGCGGGCGTTCTACGGGCTGAACCCCGAAACGACGAGTCAGGTCCGGACGAGCGATTACGACCAGTTTCTCGCTCGCCTCGATTTTCAACTTGGGAATAACCACCGGTTGAGTACGAGGGTGAGTTACCTCAACGGTTCGGCGCTCGGTTTTCTCGGTGGCGGGGGCCGTGCGTCCCCGGCTTCGACGACCGCCCGTGAAAACTTCACCGATGACGTTACCGTTGCCGCCGAACACACTGCCGTCATTGGGCAGACCAAAGTGAACGAACTCCGTTTCCAGTTCGGTCGGCGCGACTTCAATTTCAACCCGCGCTTCAACCAACCCGCGCTCGAACTTCCCAACCTGATCGTGATGGGCAAAAGCACATCGGACATCGACTTTTACAAGGAAGACCGGGTTCAAATCGCCGACAACTTCAACTTTTTCGTTGGAAACCACACCATCAAGTTCGGCGGCGATTACAACCGGCTGGCCGACGATGCCCGGTGGGACCTTTTCTATCCGGCGCGAATCATTTACGGCGGACTGCTGCCCGCGTTCCTGAACCAGAGCAACGGTCAGGCCGCGCCACAGCCGAGCACGTTCTGGTTCCCGGTCGCGACCGGCGCGACGCGCGCCCCGAACATCCCCGTGCCGTTCACGCAGGCGATTCCGACGAGCCTGATTCCGAACGCCACGACGGAACTGACCCACGCGCAATACGGCTTCTTTATTCAGGATCAGTGGAAAATTCGTCCGAATCTGACGCTGACTTTCGGTATCCGGAACGACTTCGAAACCTACCCGTCGCGATTCCAGACCGAACGCGACTACAACAACTGGCAGCCTCGCGTCGGGCTGGCGTGGTCGCCTTTCAATAATCAGAAAACGGTCGTTCGGGCGGGTTACGGCGTGTTCACCGACCGCATCGCGTCGAGCATCGGCCAGGTCATCTTCGGCGCGGACTGGATTACCCGCGGCAATCTGCCCAACGCCGCCGTGCTGTTCCCGGACGTGGCGCGGATTCAGGGCCGGTTTCAGCAGTTCACCATCGCCGGAGCCGTATCGCCGACCTCGCCCATCGGGCCGGTCAACGCGACGAACATCTTTTTCCTCGGCACAAACAACGCCCCGGCAGGCTACGGTGTGCCGGTCGGTTCGGTCATCGCGGCAGGTACACTGCCGCTGCCGTCGGGCGAAAGCGGCGCGGCGGCGAGTTTTACCGACAATCTGAGTTCAAAACTGAAAAATCCCTACGCGCAGAACATCAGCCTTCAGGTCGAACACCAGATCGGAAAGGGTTTTGTCGCCTCGGCGGGCTACCTTCGCGTACTCGCGCTGAAACTTCCCGGCCACACCGGCAACCTCAACGCGGTTCAAACGGGGACGCTCTCGACCGGCAAGCCGGTGTTCGGCGCGCGCCGCTTTTCGGAAATCGGCCATTTCTTCGTGACCGACAACATCGGGGCGAGCGGCTACCACGGCGGACTGTTCGAACTGCGCCGGGCCTACGCCAATCACTTCGGGCTGAACCTCGCCTACACCTGGTCGAAGACGCTGACGACGGTGGATTCGGTCAACAACCTCGCCGACTATCCCGAAGCCCTGAAACTCGACCGGTTTCTCTCGCGCCAGCACGCGGCGCACCGTTTCACGGCGTCGTTTTACGGCGATATTCCGGAACGGGTCCGGTTCATTCGCGGTTTCAAGCTTTCAACCATCGTTTCGCTCGAAAGCGGACGGCCCTTCAACGTCTTCGCGGGTGGCGACTTCAACGGCGACGGCAACCCGAATTCCGACCGACCGGGGTTGCTACCGCGCAATTCGTTTCAGGGGCCGGGCTTTGCGAGCGTGGACCTGCGCGTCGGGCGCGAGTTCCGGTTTCACGAACGGGTGACGGCGGAATTCACGGTGGACGCCTTCAATCTGTTCAACCGGGTCAACGTCCGCGACCTGAATCTGGCCTACGGCGGGTTCAACCTCGCCGTGCCGCCGAATCCTTCGCTCGGATTCGGATCGCCCCGCGACGTGTTCGGCGCGCGGCAGATTCAGTTCGGCGTGAAAGTGAAATTTTGAAACTTTGACTGCCTCCGGGTAGACTCGCGCCGCCACACGACAGCCTTTCCCCGGAGGTTCCGCCGTATGCACTTCAAAACTTTCTATCTCGGGTGTCTCGCTCAAGCCTCGTACCTCATCGGGTCGAAGGGCGAGGCGGCCGTCATCGACCCGCAACGCGACATTGAACAATATATCGCCGAGTCCGAATCACACGGTCTGCGGATCAAGTACGTCATCGAAACCCACCTTCACGCCGATTTCGTCAGCGGACACCGGGAGCTTGCCGAACGCACCGGCGCGGAAATCGTGTTCGGTCGTCGCGCCGGGGCGACTTTCCCGCATCGCGCCGTGGCCGACGGCGATGAAGTGAAGGTCGGAACGTTGCGGCTACGCTTTCTCGAAACGCCGGGACATACGCCGGAGAGCATTTCGATTCTGCTCATCGACCCGACCGCCGGATCGCGACCGCTGAAGGTTTTCACCGGAGACACGCTGTTCATCGGCGACGTGGGACGGCCCGATCTTGTCTCGGCGAAAGGCCACACCGCCGAGGAAATGGCCGGGATGCTGCACGACAGCCTGCACAACAAGCTTCTCGCGCTGGCCGACGAAGTTGAAGTTTGCCCGGCGCACGGTGCGGGTTCGCTGTGCGGTCGATCCATCTCGCGGGAAATTGTCTCGACCATCGGCGCGCAACGGACCGGCAATTACGCGCTCCAGGCGATGCCGCGCGACGAGTTCATCCGGATGATGACGAGCGATTTACCGGAAGTGCCGGCCTATTTCCCCTACGACGCGGAATTGAACCGAACCGGTCCCGGGACGCTCTCGACGCTTCCTGAACCAAAATCCCTTTCCTCCCGGGAAGTTTTTGAAAAGGTCAACGCCGGTGCGCTCCCGCTCGACATCCGGGCGGCGAACGATTACTGCGCCGGACATATTCGCCGGTCGCTCGCCATCGGCCTCAACGGGCAATTTGCGTCGTGGGCCGGAACGTTCATCTCACCCGACGCCGAAGTGATTCTGGTGGCGGATGGAATCGATCAGGTTCGCGAGGCCGTCACCCGGCTGGCCCGTGTGGGACTCGAAAATGTGGCCGGGTTTCTTGACGGTGGCATTGCAGCGTGGAAAAACGCCGGGTACGAGGTCGCCGAGATTCCCCAGATGGCCGTGGAGGAACTCGATCGCCAGATGGGAGAGGGCGGACACGTTCGTGTGCTGGATGTGCGGCGTCCGGGCGAATACCTGGCCGGCCATGCCCCCCGGGTTGAGAATATTCCGCTCGATACTTTCATCAAACGGCAGTTCAATCAGGTTTCCGATCAACCTTTCGCCGTGATGTGTCAGAGCGGCTATCGCTCGGTCATCGGCGTCAGTCTGCTCGAACGATTCGGTATCGGCAATCTGGTCAACGTAACCGGCGGGTTTCAAGCCTGGAACAACGCGGGGTTACGCGTTGCGCAGGGCGAGTGAAAAGCAGGGCATGGGGACGGGCGAATTTTGAATTTTGAGTTGTGAATGTTGAATTGAAAACTCACCCTCAAGATTTCAATGGACGATTGGCGACCCGGTTTCGCCAGAGACTCAAAACTCAAAATTCAAAATTCATAACTCAAAATTTGTTTGCACCTGAAACCCGATACCTGAAACCTGATACCTTTTCCTCATGGCCTTTCGAAAATTCAACCTCCTGACCATCACGCAGACGTTCGAGAACGATCTCCACTTCGGCGAGGCGCTGTTTTTTCCGGAAGTCACCCGCATCGAGACCAACCCGGAAACGCTGGTCAAGACGCTCGAAACGAATGCCGCCGAACTGGCGGAAAAAAGTACCCCACTTTTGTATTTCCATCGGCGGATGATGCCCGAGGCTCATGAGTCGGGGCGGATTACGGTTGAACTTCCCTCGCCGAAGAAAACCCTCGCCTGGGTGTCGCCCCTCAAGTTGTCGCTAAAATTCATTTCGTGGGCGCGCGGCGCGCGGCATACGGTGGCGTATGTTCCGGCCCTCGGAATCGAGGTCGTCGTGGACGACCCCTCCGAACTGGAAGCCCGGCTGCGGGCCGAAATCATGGCGGATCTGCTGCGGTCCCGTCGGTCCGACAACCTCGGGGCGCTTGCCCGACTGGCTCGAAGCGGCGATCTTCAAATCAACACGACGACCGTCGAGACGGTTATCCGGACACCGAAAGCCGCCGCCGAAGCGGATGGCCGTGACGAAAGCAACAAGCAGAACGTCTTTGACGAGGTCGGCGTCAATTTGAGAAAGGCCAAACTCGCACCGGCCTTTGAGGTTGATGACGCTGTCCGCCGGATTGCCGATGGGCTGACGCATGCCGTACCACCTTCGCTGCTGCTCGTCGGCCCGTCGGGTGTGGGAAAAACCGCCGCTTTTCAGGAATTTGTTCGACGTCGGAAGGAGTTCGGCTTTGAGGAGCGTGAACTCTGGGCCACGACCGGGACCGATCTGGTCGCGGGAATGACCGGATTCGGGATGTGGCAGGAGCGGTGCCGCGGATTCCGGGAAGAAGCGATGAAGCGGAACGCCGTCATCCACATCGGCAATCTGCTTGAACTGATGGAAGTCGGCAAATCCGAATCGAACGATTTGTCGCTCGCAACCTATTTTCGTCCGATGTTTGCCCGCGGGGACTTTCAGACCGTGGCGGAATGTACGCCGGAACAACTGGCCGTCATCGAACGTCGCGATCCTCAGCTTCTAAGCGGCTTTCGAATTCTCCGCATTGATATTCCGTCGCCGGAAACGCTGCGTGCGATTCTGCTTTCCTTCGCCCTGCGGCATACGCCCAACGTCGAACGCATCACGCTCGACGCCCTTGACGCGCTCCACCGACTTCATCGCCGTTACGCGACCTATTCGGCCATGCCGGGGCGGGCCATCCGGTTTCTGAAAAACGTTCTCGACGATTTCGATGACGACGTTGTGCTGGATGAGTCGGACATTATCGCCGAGTTTTCGCGCGAAACCGGCCTGCCGCTGTTTTTGCTCGATGACGCGGTACGAATGTCCGTGACCGACACCGAAAAGTGGTTCAACGAGCGCGTTTTGGGGCAGTCCGGCGCGGTTGAAACCGTGGTCGGTTTGATTTCGGCGGTCAAGGCCGCGCTCGCCCGGCCCAATCGACCACTTGCTTCGCTGCTGTTTATTGGTCCGACCGGGGTTGGAAAGACCGAGATGGCAAAGGCGCTTTCCGAATTCCTGTTTCAAAACCGTGACCGGGTCGTGCGGTTCGATATGAGCGAATACGGCGATCCCGTTGCCGTCCAGCGCCTCATCGGCGGATTTGGCGCGAAAGAAGGATTGCTGACGGCCAAAGTTCGCGAGCAGCCGTTCTGCGTGTTGCTGCTGGATGAATTTGAAAAGGCCGATCCGTCCCTCTTCGATTTGTTGTTGCAGGTTCTCGGTGAAGGCCGACTGACCGACGGCGCGGGCCGGGTTGCCGATTTCACCAACGCGGTCGTGATTTTGACTTCCAATCTTGGCGCGGAAACCTTTCGGCAGAACGCGCGGGGATTCCTGCCCGACGCCACCGAACGCGCCGATGCCGCACGGCATTTTGAAACGGAGGTCAGAAAGTTTTTCCGGCCCGAGTTTTACAACCGAATCGACCGGGTGGTGCCGTTTCTGCCGCTCGACGAACCCACGGCGCGGCGGGTGGTTGACCGCGAATTGAAACTGGCCGCATTGCGCGACGGCATCCAGTTTCGAAATCTGTCGCTCGACTACGCACCGAACCTCCAGGATGTCCTGCTCGAAAACGGTTTCGACGCCCGATACGGTGCGCGTCCGCTCAAACGCGCCATCGAGCGTGAACTGCTCATGCCGATGGCCGACGCCCTGAACGGCTTTCCGCCCGACGCAAAACTGATCGTCTCGGTGAGCGCCACGGGAAAAAACATTCAGGTAAAGGTCACACAGGCCGAAAAGGACCCCGAACGGGAAGCAAAACGGCGTCGGGAGGAAACCGGGATGCGGGATTCGCTCGTCCGGCTGGCCGATTTGCGCCGCAAAATCTTCACCCTCGACGCTTCGGCGGCGATGCGCGAAGTCAGAAACGAAATCTATCGGCTGGACCGTCTGGCCGCGACCATTCGCAAACGCGGCCGTGGCACGCCCGATGAAAAGGCCCGGCTGGCCCGGTTGCCGATTTTCGACGGCATCGACATCCGCCTTTCCGCGCTCCGGAAAACCGTTTCCGAAATCGAGGAAGACGCCTTGATGCAGGTGTACGGGAAGAATCCGGTTGAACGGATGACGCTTGATGCGGCGATGAAGATGTGTACCGACGAGCGCGCCGGAATCGTCCTCGACATTTACGCCACGACGTTTCAGCGGCCGGATGAAATCGTCATCTGGATTGTTGGTGAAAACGCGCCGACGCTGTTTTCACTGGCGTCTGATTACCTCCGCGTCGCGGTCAGTCAGGACCTGTCGGTGACGCTGACGCAGTTCACCTCCGAAGACGTGGCCCAGACTCCGCTTAAAACCGACGAAGACGGGAAGCCGACGGAATCATCCGTCATCCCGCTGCTTGGCCGGATGACGCGCAAGGAAGTCATCATCGACGAGACCCTTGATGATACCGACGCGGCAAAAGCGTTTCTGAAAAAATCGAAAAGCGGGACGGTCGCGCTTGCCCTCGAAATCGCCGGACCAAATGCCTTCCCGCTTTTTCATCAGGAAGGCGGATTGCACATCGTTTCAAAAGCCGGAAAGCAGCAGAAGCTTTTTGTCCGGGTATTCGGCTCGCTCAATGATTTCGCTGTTCCTGACGGACTCGACAAACGCGCCACGATTGGGACTCAACCCAAACGCCGCGTCATTGACCTTGAAAACGAGTTTATCGAGGACGTTTCTCTCGGAACGAAATTCCCCTTGGAAAACCGACACCTGGCCGCCGTCCTCGAACTGGTTTGCCTCGCGCAACTCCGCAGGGACGCGGAGGACTACTGTCGGAAGTAAAAGTCCGGAAAAAAGTCTGGAGTCTGGAGTCGAGAGTCTAAAGTCCAGGCTGAAAATCCGAAAACTTCAAATGAAAAGCGTTCGGAGGTGTCGCCCCCCTCGAACGCTTTTTCCGTCTTGACTCCAGACTCTCGACTCCAGACTCCAGACTTTCTTCCCGGACTCAAACATCCTGATCCATCTCCGGCATCTGGGTGAACGTGACGTTGGTTTTGGTTCGCAGGGCGAGGTTGATGCTATCGACAAGGGGACGCCATCCGGCACGGGACTGCGTCGAGGCAAACATCCGCTTGACGGGATCGGTTGCCGTCTGGCGGGCGAGGGCGATGACCTGCGGAGTCAGTTTGAAACGGCAGACCGGGAAGGAATTTTGCGGATTGAGATTTTCGACAAAAAGCAGATTCCGCATTCCGAGGCCGAGTTTGACCATTGCGACCGAGTGACGCCAGGCATTCCGGGTGTCGAGCCGGATGATTTCCTCGATTAGAACCCGAATCGGTGACGGCGACATGCCGCGGGCGGCGCGTCCGCGAACTGCCTCGGCCAGCCGGGCCTCAAGGCTGTGTGGCGGAAGAATCGTCGAATTCGCCGTCGGGGCCAGCATCAGTTCGCCGGCCATACTTCCCGCACTGCTCCCCGGAACGAGTTGAATCGCGCCGAGCATTTCACATTCGAGAATCGCCCCTTCCCAGACCATCTGTCCCAGGAGGCTCGCGTTCGCGCGGGCGGGCATGTGGAGAAGTTTGGTCCAGGCATCCACCGGAGTCGCGGGCGGGACGAACTGATCGCCAAACAGCAGGAGAATTTCGCTTGCCGTCAGTCGGTTGGTGTTTGGCGCCGTGATGGATTGCGGCGGGAATTGTCCCATTCCGAATGCCTGGGGCGGTTGCGTCGGTTGCATCGGCGGCAAAGCCGGCGGTTGTGGGGATGCCGGGGGGGCCTGAGCGCCCGCGGCGCTTGTCACCGGCTTTCCACATTTCATGCAGAATTTCGCGTTGGTCGAAAGCTGTGTCCCGCAGGACATGCAGTAGCGCGGGGTGGATTGCGGCTGTGTGTTCGGCTCGAAAATGCCGGGAATGACCGGAATTGGCTGGACAACGGTCGCCGCCAGAGGTTCCGGGCCACCGGCGGCCTCGAATGCCTTGTCGAGTTGTTTCCGCATGTCCTTGGCCGAAGCCAGCCGATCCTCGCGGGCCACGGCCATGGCCTGCTGGACGATTTCGGATACCTTGCGCGGGACCAGCGGGTTAAGTTCACAGGCCAGTTTCTGGGGATCGGGTTGCCGGTGGAGGAGCGAATCGGCTCGCGCGAGGGCGTCAATCGGCGGATGCCCCGTCAAAAGGCTGAAAATCGTGGCCGCCGCCGAATACAGATCGCTCCGCGCATCGGTGCCCGACCCGCGCATCTGCTCCAGCGAAGCGAAAATCGGGGTATATCCCGTAATGCTCTTGGCCGGGCCGCCCTGAATGTCGCCCTTTGCCAGTCCGAAATCGAGCAGAACGATTTCGCCCTCCGGCGTCAGCTTGATGTTCTGGGGCTTGATGTCGCGGTGGATGATGGGCGGCTTGCGCGAATGGAGGTATTCAAGTGCGTCGAGCAATTGGTCGGCCCAACTCGCCACCTGCGACGGGAGAAACGGACCATTGTTTTTCGTCAGCAGTTCCGCGAGATCTTCCCCCGGAATGTATTGCATGACCAGAAAGTTGCCGCTGTTTTCCGCGAAATGGTCGATGACCACCGGAAGCGTCCGGTGGCGAAGCCCGTTGAGCAGAATCGCCTCGCGTTCGAACGCCTGCACCAGCGCCTCGCCCTCGACGATCATCTGTTTGAGGGCAACCGTACTGCCGAACCGCTGGTCGATGGCCTTGTACACCGCGCCCATGCCGCCCTGCCCGAGCTGTTTGACAATTTTGTAGCGGTTCTGAAGGACTGTATCCGGGGGAAGGTTCATGTGGCGGAGGCTTTCGGACGAACGGTGGGCAGTGCCGGTTTCTGGTTGGCGGGTTGGCTTGTTTTCGAAATCGGAATATGAAAGATGCGAGCCGGTTCATTCAAGCAATTCTCCGACCAGGACGGTCCGAGATGCCTCGAATGTCGGAATAAAACGTTTCCGGGATGGATACCCGAAGTGGCGGCCCGGTGACCGAGGTTTATCGGCTCCGCCAGACTTTCGGATAGTTTTGAGAGGTCGTCATGTCCAAAAATACGTTCAAGGTCGTCAAGACCGACGCGGAATGGCAGCAGGAACTCACCCCTGAGCAGTATCACGTCGCCCGTCTCAAGGGAACCGAGCGCGCCTTTACCGGAAAACTCTACAAGGAAAAGCGTGACGGGACGTACAACTGTATCTGTTGCAACGCACCGCTGTTCAAGTCCGAAACCAAATATGAATCGGGTTCCGGCTGGCCGAGTTTCTGGGATCCGATTTCACCTGATGCCGTCATCACCGAAACCGACACCAGCCATGGCATGACCCGAACCGAGGTCATGTGCGCCACCTGCGGCGCTCATCTCGGCCATGTTTTCCCGGACGGACCGCGCCAGACCACCGGCATGCGCTACTGCATCAACTCCGTCTCGATGGATTTTTCACCCGAAGAGTAATCCCATGCGCACCGAGCCGATTCCCGTGGACGTTCTGGCCGTCGGGGCGCATCCCGACGACATCGAACTTTTTATGGCCGGAACCCTGCTCAAGCTGGGCGCGCTCGGCTATCGCATCGGACTGGTCGATCTGACGCGTGGCGAACTCGGTTCGCGGGGGACGCCCGCCGACCGACGCGCCGAGGCCGTTGAGGCCGCCGTCCGGCTCGACGCAACTTTTCGGGCCAATCTCGATCTGCCCGACGGGAGCGTCTTTGTAACCGACGATGCCCGTCGCGCGATGGTGCGGATTCTGCGCCGTGCTCGTCCGAAAATCGTCTTCACTCACCATCCGTCCGAGGAACATCCCGACCACGTTCACGGTTCGCGCCTCGTGACCGAAGCCTGTCATCACGCGCGGCTCGTGAATTACGACCGCGAAACCGGCCTTGAACGCCACAAACCGAACGCCCTCATCCACTTCGCGGCGACGGCGAACGTTCTCCCCTCGTTCTTCGTAGACATCTCGGAACATTTCGACGCGAAGTATCACGTTCTCGCCGCCCACGTTTCACAGCTTCACCGTCCCGGCAGTCGCGACCCCGAAACCTATCTTTCGAAGAGCGACTTCATCAAACAGCGGCGGGCGACCGACATCCACCGCGGCAGCCTCATCGGCGTCGCGGCGGCGGAAGGTTTCGTGGTGAACCAGCCTCTGGCCGTGGCCGATCCGGTCGCTCTTTTCGAGGGACCAGGGACCAGTGGTCAGGGATCAGGTTTGTAGCTTCGCCGCTTGTCTCCCTTCTTGTTGCCGCGTTACGCGGTTTCGTTACTGATCCCTGTTCCCTGACACCTGATCCCTGCCTTATGAACATCGGCATCACCTGTTACTCGTCCTACGGCGGAAGCGGCATCGTTGCCTCCGAACTCGGCATGGAACTCGCGGCGCGGGGCCACAAGGTTCATTTCATCGCCGCGTCGCTCCCGACCCGGCTGACCCGGCTGACCTCGAACATCCAGTTCCACGAAGTCGAAACGACCAATTACGCGCTGTTCGACCACGCGCCCTATTCGCTGGCGCTGGCCGTCCGGATGGCCGAGGTCATCGTCGAGCAGAATCTCGACCTGCTCCACGTTCACTACGCGATTCCCCATTCGGTGAGCGCGTTTCTGGCGCGGGAAATGATCGAGGACACGCGCCGCGTGCCCTACGTCACGACCCTCCACGGCACCGACATCACGCTCGTCGGGACCGACCGTTCCTACCTGCCGATTACCCGCTTCGCGATTCTGCGCAGCGACGGCGTCACGTCCATTTCGGAATATCTTCGGGAAGAAACCTGCAAGGAATTCAACATCTGCGGCGAAAAATCCATCGAGGTCATCCCGAACTTCATCAATTCCAACATTTACAAGCGGACGCCGAATCCCGACCTGCGCGCAAAGTTCGCGGCGGACGGCGAACCCCTGATGGTTCACATCTCGAATTTCCGCGCGGTCAAGCGCGTCACTGACTGCATCCGCATCGCCGCCCGGCTCAACCGCCGGATGCCGGTCAAGCTCGTCATGGTCGGTGACGGTCCCGAACGCTCGCAGGCGCAGTGGCTGGCGCGGCAGAAAGGCATCGCCGACCGGGTTCATTTTGTCGGCAAGCAGCCGGACATTCCTTCCTACCTGTCGATTGCCGATTTGCTGCTGCTTCCGAGCGAATCGGAATCGTTCGGTCTGTCAGCCCTTGAAGCGATGGCCTGCGAAGTCCCCGTTATTGCCAGTTGCACCGGCGGTCTGCCGGAAGTCGTGACCCACGGCGAAACCGGTTTTCTGGCGGAAGTCGGCGACACCGACGCCATGGCCGAATTCGCGGGCGAGATTCTCACCGATCACGCCCTGCGCGACGCGATGCGCCAGGAGTGCCGGCGGGTCGCGGTCGGGAAGTTCAACGCCGAGGAAATGATCTCGCGATACGAGCGCTACTACGAACGCATTCTCGAAGATTTCGACGGCTCAAAAAAATAATCGAAGGTTTTTCTTGAACACCGCCGGAGAATCGGGGAGACTGACATCCTAACTCTCAAGTGTCCCCGATTCGATTCGAAAGCGAGTTCCCGAGATGACTTACGATTCCTCGGTTCGCGCAACCTACCGGTGTGTCTCCGGGGCCTTTGTCGCCGAAAATCCCCGGCAACGCGGCGTCATCGAATTTTATGGCGGCGCGTTCTTCGAACTGCTCCCGCAGGTTTCCTACGATTATCTGCTTCAGGGGCTGTTCAACTACGGCTATACCATCGTCGCCGTCCCGTTTCAGTTTTCCCTTGACCACATCAAGGTGGCGGTCAATCTGATCGACAAGCGTGACGCGGTTCGGGCGGCGCTCAACCTTCCGCCTTCCTGCCGCGAATTTCCTCACTTCTGGCTCGGACACAGTGTCGGCTGCAAGATCATCTCCCTGCTCGAAGTTCTCACCAATGTCCCGAAACGAACCGGCATCACGAATGAACCGTCACTTTTGATGGCTCCCGATATCGCGGACACGAGCGGGACAGTACCGTGGCCGTTCTGGCGGATTCTCGATTTGCTCGGCCAGGGCGTCTCGCCGACGAAAGCCCAGACTCAGAATCTGATTGAGGCCCGAACCGACCTGTTCACCCTCGCCGGAATCGTTTCCTTCGCTGATGACGACATCGCCGGAAACGCCGAGGGGACGCTTCCGAAAAACGGCGACAGCGATGTGAAGTGGTTTGTCGATGAACTTGAAGGTCGCGACGCCGAGCGCCGACGCGACCTCTTTCTGCACAAGGAACTTCCCGGCGGTCATCTCGCGCCGATCGGTTTCCGCTTTGGCCCGTGGCTGGTGGACGCCCAACCCGGCGACTGGATTTCCCGCGTTCCGCAGGTTCACTCCATCGAGGGTGATTCCAACGAACTTGACCGAATCATCGTGACGCTCGTTTCCTTTTTCGATGAACTCCAGACGCGAATTCCGACCATGAAAATGCAGGAATTGAAACTGGATCAGGCATTGCGTACCAAACTCATCGCCCGAAACGACGCCCGCGCGGAAGCCGATTGAGAAAAGAACAAGGGGAATCGGGGGACCTGCGTCGCGCGGTTTACTTCGTGGTAAACCGCGTTACCCTTGCGTAGGTCTTCCACCACTCCCTTTAAGTTGAGTCGGGTCATGCATCGTTTCCGTGCCTTTTTCATTGCTGGGCTGGTTGTTTTCGGTCTGCTCTCCGTCGGTGTTCATCCACTTCCTCCCGTTCAGGCTCAGGTCAGAACAAATTACGACAAGGGCATCACCGGACTGATGCTCCAGCTTCGAAAGCTGGGGACGACGGCCAGCGTCCTGCACATCGGCGCGCACCCCGATGATGAAGATTCCGCGCTTATCGCCCGTCTCGCGCGTGGTGACGGCGCCCGTGTGGGCTATCTCTCCCTGACGCGTGGCGAAGGCGGACAAAACCTCATCGGGCCGGAGCAGGGCGAGGCACTCGGGGTCATCCGGACAGAAGAACTGATGCAGGCGAGAAAAATCGATGGCGGCGAACAATTTTTCACCCGCGCCTTCGACTTCGGTTTTTCGAAGTCCCGCGATGAAGCCGCCGCGAAATGGGGCGAAGAAGTCATTTTGAAGGATGTTGTTGCCGTCATCCGGCAGTTTCGCCCGCTCGTCATCGTCGCACAGTGGGGCGGCACGCCCGCCGACGGTCACGGACACCACCAGTTTGCGGGCTACATCACACCCATTGCCTTCAAAAAGGCCGCCGACCCGAAATGGCACCCCGAACTCGGTCCGGCGTGGCAAACGAAAAAACTCTACGTCAACGCCATTTTCGCCCCCGCCGACAATAAAAATCCGGCGTTGAAGATTCCGACCGGCGTTTATGACCCGGTTCTCGGGCGCACCTACTACCAGATCGCAATGGAAGGCCGCAGCCAGCACAAATCGCAGGAACAGGGGGCCATCGAACCCGCCGGTGAGAAATTTTCATCGGTCAAACTCATCGAAAGTTCGATTCCGACCGATCCAAAGACCGAGAAGACCATTTTTGACGGATTGGATACCAGTTACTCGGGTTTTGCCCGACTTCTGAACGTCAAAAACCGCGATTTTCTCCAAAAGCTTCAGATTGCCGAGCAGGCCGCCACGGAGGCAAACAAAACCTTCGATCCATTTCGTCCTGAAAAAATACTTCCCCTGCTGGCGAAAGCGAAAAAGGCTCTGGCTGAGGCTTATTCAGTGAAAGTCACCGAAAGCGAGGACCTTAAAGACATTCTGCAAGAGTTCTCCCAAATCAAGGAGCGAGATTTCGAGACGGCTTTGTTTTTAGCTTCCGGAATTCGAATTGAAACTACTTGTGAAAGAGAAATCTTCAATTTTGAACCAACCCTGGATGATTTCCCGGATATGAACGAACCGCCGAACGTTCGGGTCGTTGCCCATGTCCCCCCAACCTCGGGTGTAACTTTTAAACTAGGTACTTATGCCGGACGGCATTCCTATGACTGGCCGTCTGACCAAGATGTTGAAAAGGACCAAAAAGACCTAAAACTCGATCATCTTTTTCCACTTATCAGGGTGGACCGTGACCACCCCTGGATTAAGAGCCGGAAAATCAGTGATTTGGAATATGAAGTTTTTCCTGAAGCGCTTTCCCTTGAGTTTGCTTTTGGTGACACCAGCTTTGAAACGGAACTTTTTCCGGAGTTTCTATTCGCGGACCCAGTCCGGGGAGAAATTCGGCGGTTTGTCGAATATGTCCCGACCCTTTCCGTCAAAATCGACCAGAAATTCATCCTCGCTTCAAAATCAGCCAGCTCGAATATCCAGCGAGTTGTCGTGACCGTTGATTCCAATTCCCAAAAAGAACAAAAAGGCGTTGCGAAATTGAACGTTCCGGACGGCTGGCCGGTGACGCCAAGGGAAATTCCCTACACGCTCTCGCCCGGCGCGCGCGCGACCGCCATTTTTTCCGTAACGGTTCCGGAAAGCGCACCGGTTGGAGATTACAAGATCAGTGCCTCAGCGACGGCTGCCGACCTGACCTACACACGGGAAATGCAGGTCATTTCCTACCCGCACATCCAGACACACCGGCTGTACCGCCCGGCGGAAACCAAAGTTCAAGTGGCGGACGTCAAGGTTGCCCCGGTGAAAGTCGGGTATGTGATGGGAAGCGGCGATCTCGTGTCGCAGGCCATCGAACGCATGGGAATCCCGGTCAAACTCCTTGATGAACAAGCACTTACCACCGGCGACCTGAGCGCGTTCGACGTGATCGTCGTCGGTATTCGGGCGTCACAGGTCCGGCCCGATTTCGTGGCGAACAATCGCCGCCTGCTCGACTGGGTCAGTCAGGGAGGAACACTCATCGTCCAGTATCAGCGTCCCGACTATGTCCAGAATGGGGTCGCGCCATTTCCGGCCACAATGTTCACCCGGACCACCGACGAAAACGCCAAGGTGACGATTCTTGAGCCGAAACACCCGGCCTTTACCTTCCCGAACGTCATCACCGATGCTGATTGGAACGGCTGGGTTCAGGAACGGTCGCTGTACGACTTTACAACCTTCGACGCGAAATACATCCCGCTTCTCGAAAGTCATGATCGGGGGGACGGGCCTCAGAATGGCGGGGAACTTTATGCCCGGATTGGTCGTGGACATTACGTCTATACGTCGTACGCTTGGTTTCGTCAGCTTCCCGCCGGCGTACCCGGTGCCTATCGCCTTTTCGCCAATCTTTTAAGCTTGCCCAAGGCAAACTGGGAAGCCGCCCCGACAAAAACCACGAATTGACCCCTCCCGCCAATTCCATTTCTTGCGCCTTTGCGCCTCCGCGTCTTTGCGTTTTTCCTACAGGAGCCAAATGAAACTTCAAATCACCACTGTCGATGCCTTCACCAGCGAACCCTTTCGTGGAAATCCGGCGGCTGTCTGTGTTCTGGACGGACCGCTTGAAGAATCGGTGATGCAGAACATCGCCATGGAAATGAACCTTTCCGAAACCGCTTTCCTGCATCCCGAGGAAACTGGCTGGCGGTTGCGATGGTTCACGCCCGAAGCGGAAGTCCAGTTGTGCGGGCACGCGACGCTCGCGAGCGCGCATACGCTGTGGGAGCGCGGCCTTGCCGGTCCGGACGAGACCCTGACCTTTCACACATTGAGTGGTCCGCTGACTTGTTCGAAGCGTGAGGACGGAAAGATTCGGATGGATTTCCCCGCCCGGAAAACCGAAGTCGAAGCCGTTCCAACCGAGTTTTTCGCGGCGCTCGGCGTGACTCCGGTCTTTGTCGGCGTAAGCGAGTGCAATTATCTGGTTGAAGTCGAAAACGAAGACACACTCCGCGCTCTTGTACCGGACCTCCGGCTGCTGGCGTCGCTCCCGCTGTGGGGGACGATTGTGACCAGTCGTTCGAATTCACCCGATTACGACTTCGTATCCCGCTTTTTCGCCCCGGCCAAAGGGGTCGGCGAAGACCCGGTGACCGGGTCCGCTCACTGTTCACTCGCGCCCTACTGGAGCGTCAAGCTCGGGAAAATCCAGATGACCGGATTTCAGGCTTCAAAACGGGGTGGTGTGGTCGGTGTCGAGTTCAATGGCGAACGTGTCGTCCTGCTGGGGGAAGCCGTCACCGTTCTGCGGGGCGAATCTTCATTCTGAAAGCATCCGCAATATCTCAGACATCCAAAGGGGGAGGTCGGTTCGCGCCGGCTTCCCCCTCGTGGTTTATTCCGTAAAGCACCGGCGAAGGAAAATATCCTCGTTCAGCAGGAGGCCGATTTCCGGAAGGCAGTCACGGGCGGAAAGGATCGTGTAGTAATCGCCTTTGACCGTTGGGGCGAGTTCGGCCGCTTCCAACCACTCAGCTCTTGAAAACGGGTTGGCGGCCACCGTTTCCCAGAACTTCGTTTTCGTGAACAAATCGGCAATTGAGCTGACCGCCGGGTTTTTCTGGAGATTGGCCACGAGGTATGTCGCGATTCCGACCTGAAGACCATGCAGCCGGGGATGGGGCGTGATCGAGTCGAGTGCGTGGGACAGGAGGTGCTCGCTCCCGCTCGCCGGACGGGAGGAACCGGCGATTTCCATGGCGATACCGTTCAGCATCAACGCTGTTCCCAGAAAGCGCGCGCCTTCCACGTCGTGTGCCGGGCGGGCCAGAAATTGGTAGACGGTTGCATCTGAAAGAAGGGCGGCAAAGTCGTTGACCGGTTCGCCTCTGGCGTGAAATGCGAGTTTCCAGTCTGCAACGGCGGTGATTTTGGCAACGAGGTCGCCGACACCGGAGCACCAGAGTTCCACTGGCGCGTCGAGAACCACTTCCGAATCGATGATGACCGCGTTGGGTAGCCGGGTGTGAAGCGATTTTCTTCGGCCCGCAAGGACAAGGCTCGATTGCGGCGAGCAAAAGCCATCGTTTGAAAGCGACGTGGGCACGGCGTAGTACGGCAGATTGACCGCCGAGGCAACGTATTTGGCCACGTCGAGCGCCTTGCCTCCGCCGAGGCCGACCACTGCGTCAGTCCGTGTCGGCAAGCTCGCCAGAATGTCGGTCGCAATTTCGAGCCGATTGTCGGCGACTTCCGAACTTCCGATTTCCGAAATCCCGTTTTGGGAAAACCCTGAACGGACCTTCTCAAGAATGTCGGCGCGGATTCCCTGACTGATTGCGAGAAAAACCTTCGTGTTTCTGGCCCGTGCAAGATAGAGCCCAAGGCGTTTCAGGGCACCGGGTTTGATTCGAACGACTTCCGGAATCTGGATCATTGCACGTTCCATGAACAACTCCTCTCGGATTGAACCGGCTGGTTACCTTTTTTTCGAGGATATGGGGCTTTGTCGGATTTTGCCATGTCCGAAATGCTTCGAACCCGATTCTGAAATTCCCCGGACGACGGTCTTCCCGCTTGCGGCTGCACGGTCGTGTCCGTAATCTTGCCCGGACCTCACTTTTTCCCTTCCTGCGTACTCAACGAATGATTCTCGCCATTTTCAATCAATCCGGCGGTGTCGGAAAGACATCGCTGACGCGCGATTTGGGCTACGAACTAGGAACACTCGGCAAACGAGTTCTGCTGATCGACGCCGATCCTCAGGGTACCCTCGGAAGTTTCTACGGATTATCTCCGGCTGAACGCTCCCGCGAGGAAATGTTCTGGACAACCGTTTGCACCTCGACCGATGAAACTCCCCCGACGATTGTTGAAACCCGCTTCGGGGTTGACCTCGGATTGGCCAACCGGTTTCTTATCGGGGATGAGTTGGCCCTGATGCAGCAGCAGGACCCGGCCCGGCTTCTGAATGTCCTCGATTCGATTTCCGCGACCTACGACTGGATCATCTTCGATTGCCCCCCGAAGATTTCCGAAATTACGCTTCAGATTCTTCTGGCTGCCGAGCGCCTGCTGGTCCCGGTTCAGACCGAGGCCAAGTCGGTTGAAAGTTTTGCCGAAGTCCAGCTTGAAATTGCCAAGGCCCAGCGTCGGCGAAAAAACCTGCGGCTTTCTCCTCTCGACATTTTCGGCGTGGTCCCGACCTTGTTCAATCCTCGGCTGGTTCTCCACCGGCATCACTTCGAGGAACTTTCAAAGCAGATCTGCCCGTCGTTCGGGTTTGCGGTTCATGGGCCGGTTCGGGATTACATCAGCGTGTCCGAGGCGGGAACGCGTCGGATGCCGCTCAAGTTGTACGCTCCGAAATGCCCGGCAAATCAGGACGTTGCCGCTTTGGCCCGCCAGTTGCTCAAGTAGTCAACGTTGTTTCAATCCTCAGTTGGAGTATTTATGGCAAAAATGAAAAGCTTTTCAGATGTGACGACGTTGTCGAAGGAGCGGCTGTCGGCGCTTGCCGAACACATTACCTCTGAGTTCGGCGCCTCCGAAGCAACCGGCCAGATTCGCGTGGTTGAAGTTGAAATCGACAAGATTCAGCAAAACCCGTTTCAGCCCCGGAAAAACTACGACGCCGAGGCGCTGAGCGATCTGGCGTCTTCCATTCAACAGCACGGAATTCTTCAGCCGCTGGTCGGCCGTCAGGAAGCCGATGGAGTGGTCACGCTGATTGCCGGGCATCGTCGATGGATGGCGTCCCGGCAGGCTGGCTTGGTGACGGTTCCGATGGTGATGCGTAACCAGGCGACCGATTCCGACCTTCAACTGATTGCCATTGTCGAAAACCTCCAGCGTGAAGACCTGCACGCCGTCGAGAAGGTCCGGGCGCTGGCCTCGGTTGCCGATCGGTTTTCAAATCAGGAGCAGGCGGCGGTGGCGTTGGGGATGAAGCGGTCCGCCTTGTCGATGTGGCTGCGGATCGGAGAACTCGGCGACAAGGTTCTGGATGTTTGCGCCGGGATTCCCGGATGCTCGCTCCGGACGCTCTCCGGTCTACTGGCGCTGGCCCCGGCCCGTCGGCTTTCTGCCGCGCGGATGCTGGCGGCCAAGGCTGCGCAGCCGACGGAAGTGCCGGTCCGGGAAACTCCCACCCCGAGCGGCGATGATTTCAAATTCGTTTTTCGCCATCCCCGGAAACACGTCTCCCTGGTGGTCTCGGTTGCCTCGTCGGCCCGCAAGACGGTCATCACGAATGAGGATTACCGGGATGCCCTGAAGGAGGCGCTGGCGCGGGTGGAGATGGAAATTGCCAACGCGTTGGCAGCCTCATAAGTTTTTGAAAACAAAAGCTTTAGGTTGAAATTCGCGGTGTTTTTCGTGCAATTGGGGCTACCTTCGGGTAGCCTCTTTTGCTTCGTGCCGATAATTTTCGAGCCCCTTCTTGCAGCCCGTATGAATGATTCCGGTCCTCAGCGGGACACGCGGGCGATGGGGTAAAGGGAGACAGTCAGAAGGGGCCGAACCATTGCGGTTTCAGCCGGGCATCCTCGGCCTGAACTCAATGAGGACTACTTTTTAATAAAATACTTTAAATTACGTTAAAGCATTTTCGGCGCGAGGAGGTCGCGGAGGGGGTCGGTCAGCCAACAACCTCGACTCACGAAAAACTGCACCGAAAATGTCCTGAATTCTAGGTTAAAGTCTTTCTTTTCAATGGTTTCTAGGGCTGCCAACGCGTTGGCAAAAGGTCATCGCCCCTGATTGAGAACGAGTAGCCGAGGCTCCGTCATTTCCTCAATGGCGTAACGTACCCCTTCCCGGCCGAATCCCGAGTCTTTGACCCCGCCGTAAGGCATGTGATCCACGCGGAAGGTGGGGATGTCCCCCACAACAACCCCGCCGACGTCGAGTCGGTCATAGGCTTTCATTGCCAGTCCGAGGGTGTTGGTAAAGATTCCGGCCTGAAGTCCGAAAATGGAATCGTTCAATCGTTCAATCGCCGAATCGAAATTGTCGTACGGCTCGACCGTTACCACTGGCCCGAAGACCTCCCGGCAGTTGACGGCCATGTCGGGGCGCGTTCCGGTGAGTACGGTCGGGGCAAACAACCTGCCCTGCCGCGTACCGCCAGCCAGGATTCCTGCGCCTCCGGCGACTGCCTCCCCGACCCATTGTTCGATTCGGTCAGCATCACGGTCGCCGATGACCGGCCCGAAATCGGTTTTTTCATCCAGCGGGTCGCCGACCTGAAGTGCCTGGACTCGTGGGATCAGTTTTTCAAGAAACGAATCAAAGGCGGTCTGGTGGACGAGAATACGCTGGACGGAAATGCAGGTTTGCCCGGCATAGCCAAAACCTCCCTGAACAATCCGGGTCGCGGCGAAGTCCAGATCGGCGTCAGAGTGAACAATCACGCCAGCGTTACCGCCAAGTTCGAGTGCGACTTTCTTTTTACCGGCCCGATTCTTCAGCATCCACCCGACGGTGGGACTCCCGGTGAAGGAAAGCATCTTTATCCGGTCATCGGTCACCAGCGGGTCGGCGTCCGCAATTTCGCAGGGGACGATATTGAATGCTCCCGCCGGTCCGTCGGCTTCAAGAAAGATTTCACCGAGTTTCAGTGCGGTCAGCGGCGTTTGTGGGGCAGGTTTCAGGAGAATCGAGTTCCCGGCGGCCAGCGCCGGGGCCACCTTGTGGGCGACGAGGTTCAACGGGAAATTGAACGGCGTGATTCCGGAAATGGGTCCGATCGGAAACCGGCGAACGATGCCGAAGCGGCCTTCGGATGCGGGCATCCAGTCGAGTGACATCACCTCGCCGTTGATTCGTTTGGCTTCCTCGGCGGCGGTTCGAAAGGTCAGAAGGGATCGCTCGACTTCAAGGCGTGCGGCCCGGATGGGTTTCCCGGCTTCCCGGGCGATGAGTTCGGCCAGTTCCACCCCGCGCCGTGCGATGCCGTCGGCAATTCGGTGAAGCAGCCCTTCCCGGGTATGGGAGGGCAACCGTCGCATCGTTTCGAATCCCCGAACGGCGGCGTCAATCGCTTCGATGACCTCGAATCGGGAGGCAAGATGGATCGTCCCGACGAGTGAATCATCAAATGGCGAGCGGATTTCGGCGGTGGTTGCAGTTTCCCGCCAACGACCATCAATCAGAACGGGCATCATCGTGATTCCAGTGAAAAAAGATTGAAGCGGAGGAATCCATTCGGGATCCGCTCCGCTTCAACTCTCCGACGAAAATCGGGAATCGGCAATCGGAAAAAAGTTTAGAGGATGAGATTTCCGGTGACGCTGAACGAACCGGACGGGAGTTCAAGGGAGGCCATCGAGAGAATGGGCAACCGGACACCTAGAATGGTCAGATCATCCCGCTGCGCTTCGCTGCCTTGATACTTGGCAAGTTCGTTTTCGAGGAGATAGCGCTGGCCAAGACAGGTCAAACCGGCGATTTCTATCAGCTTATCCTTGAGACGGCGCGACGTGAACCGTTCGGAGGCTTCATTTGACTGGTCGGCAAACCCGTCGGTCGTCAGATAAATCATCGACCCTTTCGGAACTTCGAGGGTGTGATTGGTAAAGCGCGTATCGGTCTTGCGTCGGGCGCCGCCGATGGGTTTCCGGTCGCCTTTCAGCTCATTCAGTTGCCACTTGTTGTTTTCGTCCTGAGCCACGATGTAGAGGGGGCGCCCCGCGCCGGAGAATGTCACCCGTTGTTCCTCGACCATGCAGAGGCAGATTTCGATGCCGTCGTCCACGTCGAGACGCCGGCTGGCATGCCGAAGCGAGGTTTGAACGCCATCGTGAAGCTGTTCGAGAATCTCGGCTGGTTGCTGCATCGGGTTCTGGCCGACGATCTGGTTGAGCAGCGTTGTTCCCACCATCGACATAAACGCGCCGGGGACGCCATGTCCGGTACTGTCGGCGACGGCGATGAAGAAACGAGTAACGTCTTCGTCCTTGACGATATGCGTCCAGTAGAAGTCGCCGGAGACGATGTCCCGTGGTTTGAAAATCAGGAAGTACTGGGCGATGACGGCGTCGAGTTTGGCCTCGGACGGAAGAATCGCCCGCTGGATGCGTTCGGCGTTGCGGATGCTGTCGAGAATTTTCGCGTTCTGGCGTTTGTAGTTGTCCCGTTCCTGAGCGAGTTGCTTGGATCGTTCATCAAACGAGTCGCGAAGTGTTTTGTAATACTGTTCAAGATTGTTGCCGAGTTTCTGGCATTCCTGCTTCAAATAGAAGACGTCGGCGGCATATTCGAGTGCCTGCCGGGTTTCGAATGGCGAGAGCGGCAACCGGATGAATCGTTGGTGACGGACGCCGTCGAGGTTTCCCAGCGCGGACATGATGTCGTTTTCGTGGGCGACAATCAGGCGGGAGACATGCGGAAAGGTTTTGGCGATATTGGCCAAGGCGGCTTCGCCGGTGGTGTCCTGGAGGTTCTGTTCGCAAACGACGGCCGAAAATTCCTCGCGTCGCAACATGTCGAACATTTCGGTTTCCGAGCGGGCATGCTGGAACGAGAAGCCGAACGGAAACATCTCACGGAATTGGTGAAACACGCTTGGCGATGCGCCGACGACAAGAATCGGCAGGGCGTCCGGAATCATCGGGGATCCTTCAGAGAAAAGGTGAACCGGAACAGGGGGAACATCGGCGGATGGAACGGCGCTCGGCCAATTCCATCCGCACTGTGTCTGACTCTCCGGTGTTCACCAATTTAGCTCATCGGGAACGTTTCGCCAGCTTCCGCCATTCGGATTAGCAGGGCGGGCGGTGCAAAGCGTTCGCCATAAGTGGTTGCGAGCACTTTAGCGCGGTCCACGAAGTTACGCACCCCATAATCATTGATGAACTGGGCCGTACCGCCTTTGTGTGCGGCAAATCCCCAGCCGAAGATGCTGCCGATATTGGCGTCGGCAATGGAGAGCACCACGTTTTCTTCAATACATCGGGCAGTTTCAATCGCCTGAATGAATAGAAGGCGTTCGATCATGGCGTCCTGATCAAGCTGTTGGCCGGTTTGTGGAAACAATTCGGCGAGTCCCGGCCAGAGGTGCTTTTTGGCGTCTTTCGGGTATTCGTAAAAACCGCCGCCGCCGGCGCGTCCGGGGCGACTCTTTTCGAGCATGGCGTCGATGACCGTGTTTGCCGGGTTGTGGGGGATTTCCTTACCCTCAGCCATGAGGTCTTTTTCGGTCTGCCGCCGTACATGCTGCATCAGGGACAGGCTGACTTCGTCGGAAACGGCGAGCGGACCGACCGGCATTCCCGCTTTGACACCGGCGGACTCGATGGCGCGGGGATGCTGGCCTTCGGCGAGGAGCAGCATGCCTTCGTTGGTGTAGGTCGCGAACACGCGCGAGGTGTAGAACCCGCGGCTGTCATTGACCACAATCGGCGTCTTTTTAATCTGGCGGACGAAGTCGAACGCCTTGGCGAGCGTTTCCTTCGATGTTTCCTTGCCGATGATGATCTCGACGAGCTGCATCTTGTCCACCGGAGAGAAAAAGTGGAGTCCGATGAAGTTGGCCGGGCGTTCCGACACGGAAGCGAGGCCGGTAATCGGGAGGGTCGAGGTATTGGACGCGAAGACAGCGGTTGGTTCGAGACGGGCTTCGGCTTCCTGCGTGGCCTGTTTCTTGATGTCCCGGTCCTCGAAAACGGCTTCGATGATGAGGTCGCAGCCTTTCAGGTCGTCGGCTTCGGTGGTCGGATGGATGAGCGCGAGCGTCTGTTCAAGCTGTTCGGGCTTCATCCGGCCCTTTTCGACGCGGGGGCCGAGGACCTTGGCGGTGTATGCCTTGCCTTTTTCGGCGCGTTCGAGGGTGGTGTCCTTCAGAACGACGGGAATGCCGGAGGTCGCGCAGGCGTAGGCGATGCCGCTGCCCATCATTCCCGCGCCGAGAACGCCGACCTTCTTCGTGGTGTGGCGGTCGAATCCTTCGGGACGGCTTCCGCCCGCGTTGATTTTGTTCAACTGGAACCAGAAGGCCGAAATCATGTTCTTGGCGACGTTCCCGGTCGCGACGCTCGCGAGGTAGCGCGATTCGATGCGGTCGGCGGTGTCGAAGTCCACGAGCGCGCCTTCCACGGCCGCGCTGAGAATGGCCTGGGGCGCGGGAAAGTTGCCGTTCGTCTTCTTTAAAAGCATGGCCGGGGCGACGGCGAGCATCTGGGCGACCTTCGGCGTTTTCGGATCACCGCCGGGAATGCGGTAGCCCTTGGCGTCCCACGGCTGGGACGGATTGGGATTCGCCAGAATCCAGGCTTTCGCCTTTTCAATGAGTTCCTCGCGATTTTCGGCGAGTTCGTTGACGACGCCGAGCTTGAGGGCCTCGGCGGGCGCGAGGCGTTTGCCTTCCATCAAAAGCGGAAGGGCCGTTTCGAGTCCGAGCATCCGGACCATGCGGGTGATGCCGCCGCCGCCGGGAATCAGGCCGAGGGTAACTTCGGGCAGTCCGACCTGCGCGTCGCGGCTGTTCATCAGGACGCGATAGTGGCAGGCGAGCGCGACTTCGAAGCCGCCGCCCATGGCCGCGCCGTTGATCGCGGCGACGAACGGTTTGCCGGATTTTTCCATGCCGCGAAAGAACCGCTTCATGGTCTGAATTTCATTGAACATCGCGCCCGCGTCGCGGACGGTGAGCATTCCTTCAAGGTCTGCTCCTGCGACGAAGGTTTTCTTGGCCGAGGTGATGATGACGCCGGCAAGGTCGGTTTCCTGCTGGACGCGCGTCAGCGTTTCCTTGAGCGACTGGGCGAATTCTTCGTTGAGGACGTTGGCCGAGCGATTCGGCATGTCCATCGTGATGGTGACGATGTTGTGAGCGTCTTTTTCGTAGTTGAAAGCCATTGTGGTGTCTCCTGGACCCTCCCTAACGGTCGGGTTTCCATACCGGTCCTTTTCGAGTCGTTTCAAACCCGTTCGATGATGGTCGCGATTCCCATGCCGCCGCCAACGCAGAGGGTAATAAGGGCGGTGTTTTTGTCGCGGCGTTCGAGTTCATCAAGAACGGTGCCGAGCAACATCGCGCCGGTCGCGCCGAGTGGATGACCCATCGCAATCGAGCCGCCGTTGACGTTGACCTTGTCGGGATCGACGCCCATCTCGCGCTGGAATTTGAGGACGACCGAAGCAAAGGCTTCATTGACTTCGAAAAGGTCGATGTCGTTGACGGACATCCCGGCTTTCGCGAGGGCTTTGCGGCTCGCGGGGGCGGGACCGGTCAGCATGATGGTCGGTTCCGAGCCGGTGACGGCGGCGGCCACGACGCGGGCGCGGGGCTTGAGGCCCAGTGCATCGCCTTTTTCCTTGCTTCCGACGAGGACGGCCGCGGCGCCGTCCACGATGCCGGAGGAATTGCCCGCCGTGTGAACGTGCGAAATCCGTTCGACGGTCGGGTAGCGCATCATCGCCACGGCGTCGAAGCCGAAATCGCCCATTTGTACAAAGGAAGGCGCGAGCGAGCCGAGGCCTTCGAGGGAGGTGTCGGGGCGGATGAGTTCGTCGCGGTCGAGAACCGGCAGGCAGTTGAGGTCGTGGACGGGGATGAGCGATTTTTTGAACCAGCCGTTGGCGGCGGCGGTCGCCGCGTTGCGGTGGGAGCGGACGGCGAAGTTGTCCACGTCCTCGCGTGAGAACCCTTCGAGGGTAGCGATGAGGTCCGCGCCGATGCCCTGAGGGACGAAGTGGAGTCTGGCGCTGACGCCGGGGTCGAGCATCATCGCGCCGCCGTCGGAACCCATCGGAACGCGGCTCATGGATTCGACGCCTCCCGCGACAACGAGGTCTTCCCAGCCGGAGCGGACGCGCATGGCGGCGTGGTTGACGGCTTCGAGGCCGGAGGCGCAGAAGCGGTTGATCTGCTGTCCGGCGACGACGTTGTCCCATCCGGCGTAGAGGGCGGCGGTTTTGGCGATGTTCGCGCCCTGGTCGGCGACGGGGGTGACACAGCCGAGAATGACGTCGTCAACCTGCGCAGAGTCGAATCCGTGGCGGCGTTGCAGTTCGTGGAGCAGACCGGCGACGAGATCGACCGGCTTGATTTCGTGCAGCGTGCCCGAGGCTTTGCCCCGGCCGCGCGGCGTACGAATGGCGTCGTAGATGAAGGCTTCCTGGCTCATCCGAAGAACTCCCGTTTGAAGATGAAGTATGGCGGTTGGAAACGTCTATCTTGAACGACATTCAACAAAACGGCAATTCGGAAATTCCCGGTTCGCGGGAACCCAATTTTTCGAGCGAAGAAAAGTGAAGGAGAAAAGTGTGATTTTCTTAACTTTTCTGTTTTCAGGCGAGGGTGGATGAGAGTATCAAGCGTGACCATACGCACAAGACATTTTTGCCGATTGAGCAGCCATTCGGTTGTGCGTCACGGCCGCCGGACTCCGCGGTACGGCCACCCCATTCATTACAAGAAGGTATCCCAGTGAAGAAATCCAAGAAACAACCCCCTGTTGCGTCCGAAACCGGTTCCACCGAAAAAAATGTGACGGCCCCGACCGGCCCGACCTCACCCGGTCGTCGGAATTTCATCGGCAGCGTCGGCGCCGTGGTTGCCGTCTCGGCGACCGGGCTTGGCCTCGATCAGTTCGGGAGTTCGACGCAGACCACTGCCAAGGCGGCTGAAGTCGGCCCGTTGACCAACGCCGACCGTCGCGGGCGGGCGCTGGAGATCAAGGGCGCGCGCGCCAAGGTGAACCGGGCGGCGCCGATTCCGACCTTTCCCCAGCCGTGCAACGGCGATGAAACGACGTATTCAAACCGCATCGGGAATTATTCGAAGGGTTTGCCGCACAATGCTCTCGGCGAGGTGACGCCGGCGGCGTACAACGCGCTGCTGACGGCGATGACGACGGGGCTTCCCGCCGATTTCAATGCAATTCCGATTGGCGGAACGGTCAAGCTGACCAGTCCGCAAGCGGCCTTGAAGTTCCAGTTGGAAGGCTCCGATTCGCACCAGTTCCAGTTGCCGCCCGCGCCGGCGCTCAATTCGGCGTGGGAAGCCGGGGAGATGGTCGAGGATTATTGGATGGCGCTCACGCGGGACGTCAATTTTACCGATTACGCGACGGACCCGACGATTGCGAACGCGGTTGCGGGTTTGAATGCCCTGTCGGATTTTCGCGGTCCGAAGGTGAGCGGGCTGGTCACGCCGCAGACGATTTTCCGTTGTGATTTTCCCGGCGTGACGACCGGTCATTATCTCTCCCAGTTTTTGCTGAAGCAGGTGCCGTACGGCGCGTTTCAACTCGATCAGAAGATTCGGACGGTGATGCCGGGCGTCAACTACATGACGACGTTTTCGAGCTGGCTGAATATTCAAAATGGCGGCGCGTCCGGGCCGGACGCATTCGATTCGACGCCGCGCTATATCCGGAACATGCGGGATCTGGGGGAATACGTTCACCGGGACTTCCCGGTCCAGGCGGCGCTGAACGCGGCGCTCATCATTCTCACGTTCGGCGGTGGCGCGCTGGACGCGGCGAATCCGTACATTGGGAATCCGTCGCAGGCGCCGTTTGCGACGTTTGGCGGGCCGGATGTGTTCGACCTGATCGGTCGGGTCGGGGTGTATTCGCTTTACGCGGCATGGTTTCAGAAGTGGTCGGTGCATCGTCGGTTGCGGCCGGAGGAATACGGGGGACTGGTTCACAATCACATGACCATGGCCGCGTCGTACCCGCTGCATCCGGACGTGTTGAACTCAACGGCCTTGCAGGCGGTTTTCGCCCAGAATGGTACTTATCTTCTACCGATGGCGTTTCCGGAAGGATGTCCGACGCACCCGGCGTATCCGGCGGGGCATGGCGCGTTTGCGGGAGCGACGATCACGATGTTGAAGGCGTTTTTCCGTGAGTCGTTCGTGATTCCGAATCCGGTGGTGCCGACGGCGGATGGGACGGCGCTCGTGCCGTACACCGGGCCGGACGCGGGCACGATGACCATCGGGCAGGAACTCAACAAGCTGGCGGCGAACATTTTCCGTTCGCGCGACGGCGCGGGCGTTCACTGGCAGACGGACGGCATCCAGGGCGCGCTGCTCGGCGAGCAGGTGGCGATCAACGTGCTGCGTGATTTGAAGGCGACGTACAACGAGACGTTCGCGGGCTTCTCGCTGACGAAGTTCGACGGGACGACGATCACGGTGTAAAGCCGAACACAAAGGCACAAAGACACGAAGGCACAAAGAATAATGCCCGGTGGCGGCTCGCTTGACGGACCGTCGCCGGGTATTCGATTGTGCGAGACCGTTTTTTGACCGGGGGAAATTTCCAATGAATGCTTTTCATGAGTTGCCGACGCCGTCGCTGATTCTCGATCTGGACAAGGTGCGGGCGAACATCTCGCTGGCGAGCGAACGCGCGCGCGCGGCGGGTTTCCGGTTGCGGCCGCATGTGAAGACGCACAAGTGTCTGGAAATCGGGCGGATGCAGGTGGAAGGGCAGTTCGGGGGCATCACGGTTTCGACGCTGGCGGAAGGTTTTGCCTTTGCGGAAGGCGGGTTCGGGGACATTTTGTACGCCGTGCCCATCGAGCCGGGAAAGTTCGCGCGGGCGGCGGAACTGGCGCGGCGGTGCGCGCGGCTGGCGGTCATCACGGACACGCCGGAGATTCCGGAGCTGCTCAACGCCACGGCGGAGCAGCAGGGCGTGACGTTTGAAGTTTTCATCGAAGTTGATACCGGCGACGGGCGGAGCGGCGTTGCGTGGGAAAGCCGGGCGGTGACGGAGATCGCCCGGAAGATATTGAAAGGGCGGCGGTTGCGGTTCGGCGGATTACTGACGCATGCGGGACATACCTACGGAGCGCGGACCGACGCCGACCGGCTGGCGATTTCGCGCGCGGAACGCGACCGGATGACGGCGCTGGCGTTGCGGCTGACGGCGGAGGGTATCGAGGTGCCGATGGTGAGCGTGGGTTCGACGCCCGCGCTGGTGGCGATTGACGAATTGCCGCCGAATTTCGAGGTGCGGGCCGGAAACTACATCTTTTTCGATGCGTTTCAGGCGCAGTGCGGGACCTGCCCGACGGCGGCCTGCGCGCTGACGGTGCTGGCGGCGGTGGTCCATCGCGATTTTGACGGCGGCAAGGTCATTGTGGACGCCGGGGCGATTGCGCTTTCAAAGGACATCGGCGCGGCGGATTTCTTTGAAACCACCGGCTACGGGATGGTGCTCGATCTCAACGGGAATCCGCTCGGGCTGCATGTGGCCGGGGTGTCGCAGGAGCACGGCAAGATTTTCGTGAAGGACCGCGACCGGCTCGGACGGCTTCCCGTCGGGACGCGGGTGCGGGTTCTGGCGAATCATTCCTGCCTGACGGCGGCGCAGCACGATCGGTATTACGTCATGGAAAACGGCGCGATCGTGGATGAGTGGGCGATTCACCGGGGATGGTGAAGACCAATTATGAATGATGAATTATGAATGATGAATTTGGGGAAGGCAGGGAAAGAATGGCGAAGCAACTGGATACGATGCTGGTGGTGGATTTGGAGGCGACGTGCTGGAACGGGCCGAATCCGGAGGGGATGGAGAACGAAATCATCGAAATCGGCATTGCGCTGATGGACGTGAGAACGGGCGAGGTTGGTGAGTGTACGTCGATTCTGGTGAAGCCGGAGCGGTCGGAGGTGAGTGATTTCTGTACCGAGTTGACGACGCTGACGGCGGATCAGCTCAAGGCGGGAATCACGTTCAAGGAAGCCTGTAAGCGGTTGCGGACGGAATTTCTGTCGCAGCAGCGGGTGTGGGGAAGCTGGGGCGATTACGACCGGAACCAGTTCCAGCGTCAGTGCGCGAGTTTTGGCGTGGGGTATCCGTTCGGCCCGGCGCACATCAACTTAAAGAATCTTTACGCGGTGTTGCACGGTCTCGACCGTGAACTGGGCATGCCGAGTGCGCTCGAACGCGAGGGCCTGCCGCTTGAAGGCACGCATCACCGGGGCATTGACGACGCGCGCAACATCGCGCGAATTTTTGGCCGGATGCTTGCGAAGTTTCGCGGCGCGGGCGGGAATTCGTGAACGGTACGCGGGGAAACAGTTTCGGCGTGGGTGCGGGCTTTATGTTCGGAATCATCCGGAAATCGTTCCCGAATCCCTTCGCAAGTACTGAGGAGTCGTTATGAACTGGAAGTACACCCCGTTGTATGGCGTGATTTACGCCGCCCTGATCGCCGGATGGGCGGTTGCGGTCATGTTCGACAAGACCTTTGACGGCATCATCCACTTCGTTTTCATGATGGGAATGATCTTCGCCATCATCCTCGACATCAAACGTCGGTCGCCGGGTTATTCAATCTGACGGCTCGGCTTCCGCGAACATGTAAACGGCCCGGTGGGGGAAACCCTGCCGGGCTTTTTTAGTGGTCAGCGGTCAGTCGCCAGCCGCCAGTGGCCAGTCGTCAGTGCCGGTTTTCACTAACTGCTAACGACAAACTGCTAAACGCTGACGACTTGCCACGAAAAAAAATTCCGGACGGCTGAAACTTTTTTGAAAACCGCGTCACTTACCGGGCGGAAACGATGCACCGAACAATCCCCGAGGACGTGCGTAATGTGGCTTGTACAACAAGCACAATCGATTGGAGACCGACGAATGAGCAGCGACCCGTTGACTGCGGTTTCACGGGCGCGGGCGGGCGATGCCGAAGCGTTTCGGCTGATCTTCAACCGCTACGCGAGGCCGGTGGTGGGGTTTCTTCAAACCCTGGTCGGCAATTACGAAACAGCCGAAGAGCTGGCGCAGGAGACGTTTGTCCGGGCGTACAAAAACCTCGACGGACTTCGCGAGGACGACCGGGTGGCGACGTGGTTGTTCGGAATTGCGCGGAACGTGGCGCGCGAGTCGTTCCGGGCGAAAGGAAAGAACGACGTGAGCCTTGAAGAAAAACGCGAAACGGGGTTCGACCCTGAACATGACGGTCCGCAGCCGGAAGCGGCCGTACTGAACAAGGAACTCAACCGGCACATTCAGGAAGGGATCGCGCAACTGGACGAAGACAAGCGGACGGTGTTTTCGCTGAAGGTGTTCCAGGAGTGCAGTTACGAGGAAATCGTCGAAATCACCGGTTTCACGCTGGCCAAGGTGAAAACCGATCTGCATCGGGCGAAGGCGGAGATGCGGCGTTATTTGCGGCCATATCTCGGAAGTGAGTCTTGAAAGTCTGGAGTCGAGAGTCTGGAGTCGAGAGTCAAAGAATTCTTAGGACTTCAGACTTCAGACTTCAGACTCAAGACTCAAGACTCCAGACTGAAAGGTGGAGGTTGAACATGGCGAAAATGAATTGTGAAACGTGCCTCTCGCTGCTCGACGCCTATCTCGAACATGAACTCGAACCGGCGGCGCGGGCGGAAGTTCGCGAGCATCTGGCCGGATGCGCGGCCTGCCGGGCCGAGCGGGACCTGATCGAGCGCGAGGAAATGGCTTATCACGGATTCGCGCGGACCATCGAGGTTCGGCCCGAGTTGTGGGAAGGCGTGGCGCGGGAAATCGCGAAGGTCGAGCGCAAGCCGAGCGGCGGGATTCTCAACGGTGTGAAGAACTGGTTCGGAATGTTTGTGTTCACCCCGCGCCTGACGCCGGTGCATGCGTTGGCGCTGGTGGTGCTGGCGGTGGCGGTGACGATTTTCGTGATGCGGTCGGCCAAGCCGGAGTCGAATCCGGTGGCGGGAAATGGTGGCCAGAACGTTCCGGCGCCGAAGCAGGATGAAAAGCCGGAAATTCCGCTTCCGAAGCCGGAACCGCAAAAGCAGGAAATCGCCGCTCCGGGGCCGCGGGGTTCGGTGATACCGGGACGGTCAGGTTTGTACAACGTTCGGAGCAATCAACCGCCGAAGCCGACGAACGATCCGAAGGGGCCGAAGCCGGAAGTCCCGACGGAAAAGCTGATTCAGCAGGCGGAAGCGAACTACATCGCGTTGATTGACCGGTTGAAGAAGCCGGCGGATGCCCGGAAGTCGCAGCTCGACGTGAATTCGCAGGTGAAGATCAGCGGCACGCTGGCCGACATCGACGCGGCCATCGCGGAAACGCGCAAGGCGGTGCGCAAGAACCCGAAAGACCCGGTGGCCGCCCAGTACATGATGGAAGCCTACGAAAAGAAGGTCGATGTTCTTCGTGAACTGGCCGGAAACCCGAAAAAGTAAGCCCCCGATAAAAAAATGACGACTCGCAAAGTGGTGGAAAAAGGAAGGATGCCGAAAATGCGTACAAACACAATGAAAACAACGATGATGGCGGTGATGTTCGCGCTCGCGGTTTTGTTCGGCGGCGCGGTGGCGAAGGCGGGCGGACAGCCGGAAGTTCGTCAGAAGGTTGAAAAGGGCAGTCGCGTCTCGATTCGGATGACGTCCGGATCGGTCAAGGTGACGGTGAACGACAGCGACGAAATCGTGGTGGACAGCGACAGCGACCGTCGCGAGGGGCAGACCCTCGCGCAGCGTGGGCCGGGATCGTATCTGATTGACATGTCGGGTCGTGGCGAAGTCGTTTTGCGGGTGAGCGTGCCGCGCGGCACAACCATTGAAGACCTCAGCACCCGGAGCGCCGACGTATTCGTCAGCGACCTCGGACCGGTTTCGTTGAACACAACGAGCGGCAACATCGAGGCGCGCAATGTCGGGGCCGCCTCCATCAAGACGCGCAGCGGCGACATCACGCTGAGCAATGTCGCGGGAGCGGTCGAGATTCAGTCCACCAGCGGCGACCTGCGCGCGGAAAAGATTACCGGGCGGTTTCGGCTCAATTCGATGAGCGGCGACGTGTCGGTGACGGGTGTCGGTGACGAGGCCAACGTTTCGACGCTGAGCGGCGACCTGACGGTCAAGGAATGCGTCGGAGGACTGACCTTCAATACGACGAGCGGCAATCTGACGGCGGTCAACATCGGTGGCGACCTGACCTGCAACACGATCAGCGGCGACGTGAACCTCACCTGCGTCAAGGGCCGGGTCGAAGTCGGCGCGGTGAGCGGTGAAATCAAGCTGGCCGGAATTTCGGGCGAAGTCGAGGCGGAAACGACGAGCGGCGACGTGACCTTCATCGGGCCGCTCAAGGTGGGCGGGCGCTACTACCTGAAGGCTTTCTCAGGGGAAGTGCGAATGCTGCTGCCGAACGACACCTCGGGTTTCACCGTCAAGAGCAAGAGTTTCAACGGTACGTTCGAGTCGGATTTCCCCGTCACCAACGCCCCCGGCTCGGACGGAGTGAAGCGCATTAACGCGACGTTCGGCGACGGCCGTACGCAACTCAACTTCGACACCTTCAGCGGCACGATCAAGCTGGTCAAGTCGAGCACGACCCCGGACGGCTGCGCGCCCCAGAATCGCTAACCTCGTCGAATACCGCCGGGACCCATACTTCACGCTACTTCGCACAACGAAAGGACTACATATATGAAGAAGACGACGTTCATCATCACGCTCTCGCTGCTCTCCGCCCTGGCGGTCATGCTCACCGGACGGGCCGTCATCACCCGGGCCTGGAGTCCGCATCCGCCGCAATCGGCCCCGCAATCGCCGCATCATCCTGAAATGGATGACGACGATTGGGATGAAGATGAGGATTGTGATGAACCCGAGGACATGGACGACGACGATTGCGATGGCTGCGACGACGCGGATCGGGAGGAAGTTCGTCGGGCCGAGGAGATGGCGAATTCGGTCGAGGACGCGGTCGAGGCGAACGAGGACGATTGGGACGACGATTCCGGCCGTTACACCGAAACCGAGGAAATCCACCAGAGTTATCCTTTGGCCCCCGGCGCGCTGGTGAACGTTCACCGCATCAACGGCAAGGTGACCATCGAGACGTTACCCGCCGGCACGACGGCTGAAGTTCATGTCATCCGCAAGGCGCGCAACCGCGAGGATTTCAACCTGCGCAAGTTCATCATCGCGGCGACCCCGAATCTGCTCGATCTGCATGAAGAAAAGCGGAAGTACGACGAGGACGACCACGGACGCCATAACGTCCGCTACACGGTGGTGGTGAAGGCCCCGGCCAACATCAATCTGATTGCCGAGGGAATCAACGGTTCGGTGCGGGTCGGAAGCATCACCGGCAAGGCGGACATCAGTTCGGTGAACGGCGGCGTGACGGTTGAAAGCGCCGGAACCTGCTCGGCGATTTCGAGCGTGAACGGCAGCGTCCGGGTCGGTTTACAGCGCCTCGGCGAAGAGGGATTGAGAATCAGCAGCGTCAACGGCCGGGTCGAGTGCATCTTCGCAAGCGAAGTCAACGCCGAAATTTCGACCGGCGGGATCAACGGCTCGGTGGAAGTCAACCTTCCGAACGTGACGCTGATCGGCAAGCAGACCCGCAGCAGTTTCAACGGACGCATCGGCGCGGGTGGACCGCAGATCAAGATTGCGAGCGTCAACGGCAGCGTCAGCCTCCGTCCGGGGCAGTCGCCGATGTAGACGACAGACGCGCGCGGGGGGAAGTCACGGTTCCCTCCGCGTCCGTCCATTCGGATGTTCTTCTCTGAACGGCCGCCGGCGTGATACGGCGGCCGGTTTTTTGTGTCCGCGGGATGCGACGCATGCCCCTTTCCGTGCATCCGTGCTAAGGTTTTTCGCTTTCCGTGTCTTTCCGGCGCGGGATCACAATCGAACAATTCCGAAAGAGGTACGAAACGGCAATGAAAACCGCGGTTCTCAAAGTGTGTGGCTGGCTGGTTGCGGCGCTGCTCGTCGCCAATGTGGTGGCATTCGCCCAGGCGACCGACAAACCGGCGCTCGAAGGCATTTACGACATGGAAATCAACGTCACCGGTACGGGGGCGTTTCCCATTGAACTGACCGTCAAGCGCGATGACAAAGGGAATTTCACCACCGAATCGAAGGACCAGATCGGCATTTCGATTACCGGCATCACCATCGACAAGGACGACAACGTCACGCTTTCCGCGACGTATCAGGGGAATTCCTTCGAGTTGAAGGGCAAACGCAAGGACGACACGATGGCGGGCGACTTCGACGTGTCGGGCTATCAGGGAACGTGGACGGCGAAGAAGAAGAAGCAGTAGCCTGACTGTCAAGGAGGGCTGTCCTTTGCCTACATACTTTTGGGCACAGGACAGCCCTCCCTTACGGTCAGGCTGCCCTTATCTTGTTTTCAGCCAGATCGCGTAAATCGCCACATGCGCGAGCCAGAGCGGGATGGCGACTTTCCACTGAGTTCGAATGACGCCCGACGGGTTTTTCATTTCGTACAATCCGACGGGAAGAATGTTGAAGTTCGCGGCCATCGGCGTGCAGAGCGTTCCGCAACTGGCGGCGGTCAGGCCGAGGATGGCGACGAAGGCCGGGTCCAGACCGTACGGCTTGATGACCAGCGGAATCCCGATGCCGGTCATGATGACTGAAAACGCCGCGAACGAATTTCCCATCAGCGCGGTAAAGAGGGCCATCGCCGCGAAGTAGACAACGCCCGCCGCGAGCGCGCCGCCCGGCGCGAATTTCCCGACGAATCCCGCGAAAACCGTACCGACACCCGCCGCCGTGAACACCGCGCCGAGCGAGGCGAGCAGTTGCGGGTAGATGTGCAGCGCGCCGATGTCTTCGGTCAACCGGCGTCCGGCGCTGAAGGCGTTTTGAAGCGGATCGCGAAACACGGCGAGCGCGATGATGGCCGCGACCACGCCGCTCACGCCGAGGCCGACGGTCGTGGCCTTTCCGACATCCGCGTTGAACAGTTTGGCCGCGCCCGCGAAGGCGAACGTCACCGCCGGAATCGCGAGCACCGGCGCGAGCGACCACGCCCGCCGGTCGCGTGGCTTCGGGTGTTCGGCATTTGTGGCTTTTACCTTGCTCAGACCTTCGATGCAGACGAGGGCGATGACGAGCAGGCCGGAAATCCAGTGGGGCAGCCACGTTCCGAACAGAAAGAGCGTTCCGAGAATGAGCCAGTAGAGCGCGGTCCACGCCCGCGTCGGGTGCTGTTTGTCCGCGAGCGTCATCCCGGCGTAGGCCCAGAGCAGCGCGCCGATGACCGCGAACACCGCGTCGAGCGTGAGCGGATTTTGAATGAAATTACTGAACATCCGGTTTCCGCCCTTCCTTCCGCAATTTCCGGCCAATCCAGGCGAATTGAATCGCCGCGAACACAAGCGACACGACGACAATCGGAATCGCCAGTTTCGCGAGATCGACGATGCTCACCGGATAGCCCGCGCCCTTCATCACCCCCGCGACGAGCAGACAGCCCGCGCCGGCGGGAAACAGGTTCTGGCCGAAAAAGTTGCCGTAGTTTTCGCTCGCCGCGACCGCGCCCTTGGCGATGTCGGCGGTTTTTTCATCGGGATTTTCGAGCAGTCCGGACGCCATCGGTTCGACGATGGGGCGTCCGAAAACGGCGTGTCCGTTGAAGCGGATACCCGCCGCGCCGATGAGGACGCGCGTGAACTGGTACGACCAGAGCAGCCGCGCCAGTGACGCGCTTCTTATGCGCCGGATGAGGTCGGCGGCGAAGCGGTGCAGCCCCGCGCTTTCGGCCAGGCCGACGGCGGGCAGCGTCAAAAGGTAGAGCGTGACCAGCCGGTTTTCGGTGAACGCCTTGCCGAGCGTGTCGAGAATACCCGGCGTTTGCGGGCTGCCGATGATTGGCAGGCCCGCGACGAGGCCCGTGACGAGCGCTGCCGCGAGTACGACCGGGCCGGTCTTCCACCGCAATGCCAGCCCGACAATCACGATCACGATTCCGATAAGTTTCATGTGTGTTGGAGCGCGTTTGGAGCGCGCGCATCTTGCGCGCAAGAAAAGTTGAAAATCGTTATGCGCGCAAGGATGCGCGCGCTCCAGCAATAAAGCAAAGCCGCCCGTGAAGGCGGCTTTGTATTGAGGAAGGTTTTCTTGCGCGCAGGATGCGCGCGCTCCAACGCGCTCCGTCAGACCTGTTCTCGCAACTGCATGATTTCGGTTTGAAGAATCGGAATCTGCGGAAGGCTGCGCGTCTGGCTCGACGCGGCCTGGGCAAGTTTGACGTGCCAGTAGGACATCCCCAGTTTTGAAATCGCCCGCAGGTACTTGCGACGCGCCGAGAATTTGCCGCCCAGCACCCAGCCGGTGCGCTTGAAGGCCGAAGTCGCGATGGTGAGGTGTTCCTGCGGGATGAGGCCGCGCGTGACTTCCATCGCGAGGGATTCGCGCAGAATTTTGTTTTCGCGACGCGCCACATAAAACATGAAGCCGACGAACAGCAGGAAGAACGGCACTTCGAACACGAGGTAGCCGATGAAGAATCCGCCACCGAGGAAGGTCGCCATGCCGTTCCAGATCATGTGGAGCGTGACCGCGCCGAGATAGCCGACGATGGGCATCAGGAAGCGGACGGCGGGTTTGTACGACTCGCGGGCGATGCCGCAGCCGATGCCGGTCATCGCCGTAAAGGTGACGTGGGCGAACGGCGAGAGGATGCCGCGAATAAAGAACAGGAACAGCAGCGCGCCGAAACCCGCGCCCTGAAGCGCTCTCCCGTAATAGAAGACGTTTTCCACGGTCGCGAAGCCGAGCGCGATGAACCCGCCATAGACGATGCCGTCCACGATGTCGTCGAACTCGCGCCGTAAAAAGATGAGCAGGATGACGACCCCCAGACCCTTTGAAAATTCCTCCATGACCGGCGCGGAAATGACCGTCCCGACGATGGTCCCGACGGCGCGTCCGCCGATGCTCCCCGCGACGATGCCGAGCGCGGTGTTGACGATGAAGGAAAAGACGATGGCGGCGAGTCCGCCCCAGAGAAAGGCGGAGGCGAGCGCCCAGGGCGGTTCCGGGTCATACCGGTCGAGCCACAACAGGGGCAGGGCGTAAAAGATGACCGGCGCGAAGGCCACCACGGCGGCGATGATCGCCACGATCGGGTTGAGTTCGAGCAGGACGAGAAGGAGCACAATTACCGCGAGAATGAGCGAGACGACCATGCCGATGGCGATCCCGATGTATTTTTTCCCGCTTGATTGCTTGGGCTGAACGCGGTCCGGGTTGTACATCCCGAGGTTCGTAATCGTGTGCCGGATGCCGGTCGTCGGCATGTTCGGCGGCGGCGTGAACTGCGGCGCGCCGCTCGACGACATTGCCGGAGAGAATCCCGACGCGGCTGGCGCGGCCACCGGCGCGGTTGCCGGTTTCGGTGCGGGCGCAGCGATGGACACCGCGATTTTCGGCCCGTTCAGGCCGAGTTCGAATGTGTCGCCGTCGTTGAGTTTCACCCGGCTGACGCGCTGGCCGCCGTGGTAGGTGCCGTTGGTGCTGTTGTTGTCCACGAGATAAAAGCCGTCGCCTTCGAGGACAACCGACGCATGCCGCGTGGACACCATGTTGTCGACCGACGGATTGAACTGGAGGGCGCAGTCCGCGCCGCGACCGAGCATCAGCGAACCGTTTTCAAGTTCGTGTTCCTTGCCCGAAAGAGAACCGGATTGGACGGAAAGACGGAGTTTCATAACGAACCTCGCGAGGGGAAATGCGGCGGATGCAACCGTGGCGGTTCATCGCTCTATTTCGTGAAGCGAGATTCGCGGGCGAAATTGATCATGGGGGATGGGGAATAGGGGATGGGGCATGGTTGACCCTTCACATTCATCCCCACATTTCTACTTTTCACAGGAAATGCGCCGCATTGGGAAATCGACGCCGACGATTTTGCCGTTGTCGGGGCCTTCGATGCGGGCGAACAGCTTCGCCTTGCCTTCGCGGCGATAGATGATGCGTTGCGGGAAGTCGTGGGCGGGATTTTCGAAAACCGCCTCCGTGTCGGTGAGTTTCGTGAGCGTGAAGGCCACTTCCGACTGGCCCGGCATCAGGACGACATATTGAAGTTTGCCTTCCGGACCGGTTCTGATCTGAAGAAATTCGATGAAGTTGGTCTTGCCGTCCTTTACGCCGCGACTCACCCCCAGCATCGTGCCTCCGGCGGGCGGCATCCAGGTTTCGCCCGTTCCTGCTTCCTTGCCTTCGCGCGCCCAGCAGCCGGTCAGCCACGCGAGCTTGTCGAGTTGCCCCGACGAGGTTTGCGCGAGCGTCAGGCTCGTACCGAGCAGAAGGCACAACAGGCAGCGGAGAACAAGTTTTGAGAAGTAGGGCATCAAGTCATCCTTTCGGAAATGCGGAATGCGGAATATCGAATGCGGAATTAAACGTGTTTGAAGTTAGAGCAGTTTTCAGTTGCGTGCGACCGATGAAGGCGATAGCCCACAGCCTGACCGAAGGGAGGCTGTGGGGAATGAATGTTGCCCTAGGGCCGCATTCTTCTCCCATACCCTCCCTTCGGTCCGGGTATGGGTTATTTTCTTGGGTCGCACTTATTTGAAGACTGCTCTAAGGAGAGTCTCAGGCTCGATAAACAGAACTCCCGACTGTTCGCATAAAAATTCCGCATTCGATATTCCGCATTCCGCATTAAATCCTCTGTTCCCGTACGACCAATCCCTTGCGCGGATCGACTACGACCACACGCCCTCGGTCGTCGGCGACGGTCATCAGCGTACTGAAGAAGCGGACGGAAACGGCTTTCGAATTTTGCAGCCGGAAGGTCGCGAGCAGGTGGTATTGGGAGAGTTCGTGGGTGACGACGACGGTTTCGCCGACGCAGTGAAAAATCATCGCGGAGAGCGCGGAATCACAGGTGAAACTCCCGCCCGAATCGGGAAGCAGGTGATGGAAATCGGGCATCGGAATTTCGAGCTTTTCGCGGTCGCCTTCATACGCGAGCAGGCAAGGGAAAACCTGTCCCGGTTTCGTCGCGGATTCGCGCGTGGACAGGACCAGCCTCAAATTGATGTGACTGATTCCGGAAGCGAGCCGCGCGCGTTCGCTTTTCGGCGGGCGCGTGCGTTCGAGCAGGCGACAGGCGGGAATGAGGTATTTGAAGGTTTCCGTTTCCGCGCCGTCCTTCGGCGTCGAATCGAAAATCAGGTGGCTGGTGGTGACGGTCAGGTTTGAAACGACGCCGAGATCGGGAATCCGCCAAAGCGCGTCAAAGCGTTCGGCGGTCGGGTCGATCATCAGGACGTCGCCGCGCGAGGCGACGTACCAGTGATTGCCTTCGAAGGTATCGGCGAACGTCGAAATCTCGGCGTCGCACCAGTCGCGCGCCGTGCCGCGAATGAGGTCCAGCCGGGCGATGCGTTTGAACTCGCCCCGGTCCGCCACCGCGAGCGCCGCGTTGCCGTGGGTGGCGATGACGAGCCGGTGCGTCGGGACGTTAAATTGAAACATCGTCCGCCCGTTCGGGGAAATCAGCCGCGCGCCCGCCTCGCCGAGCGCGACGAGGGTGCGTCCGTTCGGGAGCGCGACGGCATCGTGAATTGGAAACGCCCCGCAATCGTTCGCTTCCAGCGTCATTTCAATGGTTTTCGGGTTCGATTGCGGAATTTCGGGCGGCTGGGGCGGAAGGTCGGCCCGGAGCGCGCCGAGGCCGACGTCCTGATTGTCGTCAATCAGTTTCTTGATGAGCGTCCAGGTGGTGGGGACGCGAAGTTCCGGATTTCCGAAATCGCGCAGCAGGGCGCGGATCGCCGCGCGCTTGAGCGGCGTCAGCCGCGCGGCGTGGTGGGGAATGAGGATGGATGAAAAGGCCGTGCGTTCCGGCGCGGTTTCAGCGAGTTCGTCTTCAAGAATGGCGAATGCCTTTTCGACGTACTCCGGCTGGTCGGGAAATTCCACAAGGTAGCGCGCGAGCATTTCCGCGCCTGCCCTGCCTCCGGCGTGAATCACCCGGCGCATCCAGTCGGCGGCGATGTGGCGGGCCTCGGTCACCGGCCAGATGACCATGACCGCCGCCGCGAAGTCGCCCGCGTCCGCGAGCGAATCGGCCCAGAGCAGGCGCAGCTTTTTGGCAAGTTCCAGGTCGCGCGATTCGAGATAGGTCACGACTTCGCCGAACGCCTTGTGCCGTCGCGCGAGCATGACCGCGCGGCGTGTGTCGCCCGCCTGAAGCCACAGGCGAATGACGAGCGAAGGCGGAAGTTCGCGGGCCTCGGCGAGCATTGCCGCCTCGCGGTGCTTGCCGTGACGTTCGAGGTAGGTCACGGCCTCGGTGTATTCCCGCAGCAGTTCGGCGAGAATGAACGCGGCTTCCTCGTGCTTGCCCTGCGCGTCGAGCCGCTGGAAAGCCGCGCGGTACATTTCGCGGATTTCATTGAACACCGAGTCGCCGAGATTGATGCTTCCGCCGCTGCCCATTCCACCTCCGAGATTGATTTTCAGATCGCCGCGAGGAATCGGCAGACCGAAGGAAATCCCTCCGCCCCCGCCTTGTCCATCGCCCATCGGAATGGCGTGGCGCAGGGCGTCCTGCCAGTCGCCCCGGTCGAACATGTCCATCATTTTCGCGATGTATTCCGCCTGCCGTCGGCCGTAGAGCCGTGCCAGTCGCGACTTGAGCAGAAAATCCTCGAACAGCTTTTTCGTCTGCTTCGACAGCCACGACGGTTCCGCCGGCTTGTAATTGGTGAACAGCGGATTTTCGATGGCGGTCCCGGAGGGTGTCCGCGCGGGCTGGTCATCGCCGCCACCGAACCACCGGGCGAGGCGTTCGAACAGGCCGCGCAGGCCGGGGCTGTCGGCGTCTTTGGCGTCATCCGGCATCGGCGAAAAACCGCGCGCGGCCCGACGGCGCAGTTCTTCAAGGATTTCCGCCTGTTCGGGCGACGGTTCGGGAATGTTCTTCAACTGTTTGCGACCGTCGAATGCCGCCGGTTCAACCACCACCCGCGCCGGACGCGGTTTCGCGCCGAGGGTGGCGGTCGTGACTACCTTGAAGTTTGAAACGTCGAGCCAATCCGCGGGATCGACCATCTCAAGGGACGTCAGCGGCGCGGTTTCAAGCTGACCCCGCCGGAACATCACGACCGTATCGCGCGGCAGGCCGAGCGTTTCGAGTTGAACGTCCGAAAGCGGCATCGCGGCGATGACATCGCCCTGACGGGTGAAGGGCAACCCCGGCGCGACGCGGCAATCGGTGACGACCGGCGCGGCGAACACGACGAGGTAGCCGTCTTCGGTTCGGCGGACCTGACTGGTCGGCTGCCACAGTCCCAGCACCCGCCCGCGCGCTGAATCCTCGCCGATCAGCCGTGCGTCAATATGCAGCGCGATGGCCGCGACCGTGCCGCGATGAACGTGTTTGACGATGGTGGGTGAGTTCTTCATCAACCTTATCAAGTTGTTAGTTGTTAGCAGTTAGTAGTTAGCTTCCGGAAACTAACTACTAACTACTAACTGCTGGCCACTACAAATTTCGCCAGCGTGGCGTTTTCGAACAGTGAATGAACGACGATCGTGCCGCTTTCCGTCTGGTACGCGACAATCGGCGCGGTTTGGCTGCACGTCACGGACACGACGCGGTCGGGTGCGGCCGGAAGGTTGAAATTCCAGTCGCTTCCGACGAGGGAAAGCTGGCGCGGATCGTTGCCGAGAACGACGAGCGCGGCGTCGGCTTTCGACCAGTCGTTCGGCCCGGCGGTGATGACGCCCTTGACGGCGCGGCCCGGCTGCGTCGTGAAGGTTCGTTCGCCGACCCGGTTGATGACGAGCCACTCGCGTTCATCGCGTTGCAGCGCGAGCAAACCCAGATCGGGATCGCCCGCCCCGCCCGAAAAGCCGAAAAAGGCCAGCGGCCCGCCGCCTTCCGCCTTTCTCGTACTAACGTCGCTATCGGTTTTACCTTGTGAAACCACCCGCCACCCGCCGCCGGTCAGACAGGCGTAGTTGAGTCGTTCGCGATGGACGCCGACGGCCTTGACGTTGCCGGTGATGAACGTCGCCTGCCGTCCGGTATCGCCGCCTTTCAAACGATAAAGAATTCCGGCCAAGTCGAGGATGAAGCAGTCAATTGAACTCCACGGGTTGGCCGACGGAAAAAAGATTCCCGACATCCGGTCGTCGGCTTTGGTCGCCAGCAGCGGTTTGTCGGTCGTTTTGTAAAGCGACTCCTCGCTTTCGTTTTTGAGCGGTGGATTGAAACGCAGGCGGATTCCGTCCGGTGCCGCGTCAATCGTCACGGTGCGTCCGGCGAGCCGCGTCGCGGCGTGAAGGGTCACATTCGGTTCAAAGCGGTAGACCTTCGGTTTGCCCTGCTTGTCGTTCGGCGAATTGGGAATCGGGAAGGCGAGCAGTTCGCCGTCGCCGTTTCGTCCGTAAAGCTTGGTGTTGCCGATTCCGAACACAAGGTTCGACACCGGCAGAAAGCGTTTCCGCAGCGGTTTGACGTCTTGCGGAACGGGCTTCTTCGTCGCGCCTTCAAACGGATTCCGGATCAGCCGGACGCAATTACGATCTTCCGGCAGCGGCAGGGAAAACTGTTTTTCGCCGCGTCCGCGTTCCTTGACGACAATCGCCACCGCCCGCGTTTCAGCATCGGTCGGCTCGGAAAGCGCGATGCGTGAAAAATTTTCGAGTTCGGAAAACCGCGCCAGTCGTGGTCCGCCGATAAACCAGGCGTCGTCGTCGAGTTTGATCGTACCGAACTGGTCGCGCCATCTGGCGCAGACTTCCGCCGTAGCTTCGACGGCGGTGCGGGCATCGAGCAATCGCCGGACGCTCGCTTCGGTCACGCCCTGCACGAGCGGTTCGTCGGGGCAGTTCAGGATTCCCCAGTAAAACGGGACGCGGGCGAGTTCCGCGCGACGCGCGAGGACGATCAGCGCGGCGAGGTGCGCGAGACGCGGCGTACCGAGCTGGTTCGGCCCGGCGTCGAACACCGCCACCGACCGTTTCGCGCCCGCCGGTTCGACGCGGCGCAGGTTCAAAAACAGATGTTCATAGGAAGCCGCGCGGCGGATGAATTCCTCCGGCGCGCTTTCGGCCAGCGCCCATTCGGAAACGAGCAACCGGTCGTACAATCCGCGCCGCGTCAGCCCGTCGTAGCCGTCCGGCTCGCCATTCGGATTCGGGAGCGTGACGCGCAACGGCCCGACCGCCGACGCCAGCCGCTGTACAAGCGGACCAAGCGCCACCGCCGATTCAAGCGGAAAAATGTCGAGCAGTTCAGCCCACGGTTGAAGGGTGCAGGGAAGATCCGTCATTGCGGGAAAGGTGTCGGGTATCGGGTATCGGGTTTCAGGTTAAAACGGATAGTGGTTAGTTGTTAGTGGTTAGCAGTTAGTGGTTCGTTCAACGCGGAACAGAGTTTTTAAAGAATGTAGCCCATAGCCGGAGCGCTCGGGCGAGGCTATGGGAAAACGATTTCGCAACGTAGTTTTAAAGGAACATAGCCCATAGCCGGACCGAAGGGAGGCTATGGGAAAATGATCATCGTCATCCCGAAAACACCTCCATCCACGTTTCAAGCACATCGCGGGCGATGGGCCGCGCTTCGGCAATCGAGAAGACGAGGCTCGGTTCAGGCAGGATGCCGATGGGCGGGGCGAGGTCGGGAAACTGCCGGATGATGGCGCGTTCGAGGATGGCAACCGGTACGGTGGGCATCGAATGCGTCGGTAAAAGAATGCGCGGCGCGGCTTCGCTTTTGCCGAGGTAGGCAACGCCGTCCGCCCACGGAAGCGCGTCGGGTTCGCCGGTGACGGCGATGAAGTTTTCGCCCGCGACGCCGCGCAGTCCGGCGAGTTCTTCGTTCGCCAACTGGAGGAGCCGTTGCGCGAGCCGGATTGCGGCCGGTCCGCCCGCCGCGACGCAGGTTGGCCCGAGTGGTGCGGGGCGCGGATTCCATCGAATTTCAAATGGGAGCGTCATTGATAATCCATATTCTTTAAAAACCGTGTTCTATGTTGAACACATCATTAACCCGATGGCTTGCGCCATCGGGTTAATGATATTTCGTCGCCTCCGGCGACTTTTGAGAATAAATCACCAACGTACCCACCACTAACCACTAACCACTAACCACTAACCACTAACTGCTGACCGCTGACTACTGGCCACTGACTGCCGCCACGAGGTGTTCGCGGAAGGCGCGCAGGTCGGCGGGCATGGATTGCGGCGAGAAACCGGCGTCGATTTCCCGGGCGATGCCTTCAAGTTTCAGGCGCCACGCCTGTTGTGCGTTGCCGTCGCCGTTGACGGGCGGGGCGGCGAGAAGTTCCTCGCCCGCCTTGAGGATACGCGCGGCGCGGGCGAGCGGGCCGTTGGAGGCGTCCTCGGCGGCGGCGGCGAGCGTGGCGTTTTGCGTGGCTTTTAAAAGTTCGCGCAGGGCTTCGCGGGCGGTGGATTGTTCTTCACGGGTCGGTACGGCGAGCACAATCGGCCACAGATCGGCTTCGGTCGGCTGGTCGCGTCCGTCGAGGATGGCGGCGGCGGCAATGAGTTTTTGAACCTTCACGGCGCGGCGGTCGGAGAGCGTAATTCCGGCCTGTCGCAGCAGGCGCAGCGCCTGTCCGAGCGCGGGCCGGACGCGCGCGAGATCGGACGCCCGCGCCGCGCCCGCGAGCGTGTCGAGGTCGGAGACGAAGGCCGTCCGCCCATCGCCGGTGATGGCGCGCCAGCCGCCTTCGAGCAGTTCCTCGATGCGCGGATCGGGAATCGGATCGAGGTACATCCGGGCCAGAAAACGGTCGGCGAACGCCGCGAGCGATTCGTCGGTCGGCAACGCGTTGGCCGCGCCGACGCAGATCCGGAGTGGGCAGGCGAGTTGCGTATGACCACGCCGGAACATGCGTTCGTTCAAAACGCCGAGCAGCGTGTTGAGGATGGCGGTCGAGCCGAGAAAGATTTCGTCGAGAAACGCGATTTCAGCCTCGGGGAGCATCCCGGTGGTTTCGGTTTCGACCACGCCGTCCTTGAGTTTGCGGAGGTCGATGGGGCCGAAAATTTCGCTCGGCTCGGTGAAGCGTCCGAGCAGGTATTCGAAATAGCGTCCGTTGATGGCGCGCGAGACACGGCGGACGGCTTCGCTTTTGGCTGTGCCCGGCGGGCCGATGACGAGCAGGTGTTCGCCCGCGACGGCGGAGAGGGCGATGGTTTCGACGAGGGCTTCGCGTTCGATGAGGCCGCGGGCGGCGTCGGTGAGGGCGTTGCGGAGGCGTGTAACCGAAAGGGTGATGGTGTCGTTCATGGAAAAATGAATGAATTTTTTGAATTGGTCGTCAAATGGAATGGTCGGCACAGTTTTGTGCTTGGTTTCGGCGACCTTGCCCTTTTTCGGCTGAATTTTCAATCCGGCTTTCGGATTTTTTGTGAGGAATTGAATGCGACATGGAAAATCCGCCGCGCTTTTTCGCGGTTTGTTCGTTCTTTTGCTTCTTTTCGGCGTGGCTCGCGGTCAACAGGCGGCGACCGGCGTGCCGCGCGAACTCTACGCCACGGACGACGGCGCCGCGCTGACGATTTTCTACGGCGGCGAAACGCGCGGCAGCCTCGATCATTGCGGGTGTCCGCGTCACCCAATGGGCGGATTGGCCCGTCGTCTCGCCTATATCGGCGATTACCGGGGCCTGTTTCCCTATACGCCCGCGCTCGATCTCAGCGTCGGTAACATCTTCAACGATCAGGGCGTGAACGCCGACCCGCCGTTCCGCGACGTGATTGCGCTCAACGACCACGCGCTGCGGGCGTACAGCCGGTTCGGCTACGACGCGACCAACCTCAGCCATCAGGATTTGCGGGTCATCGGGCGGTATTACAAAACCGACCGGTACAAGCAGGCCGTCGGCGAATTCCCGGTTTTGAAAACCGTCGTGTCGGCCAACGTTTCGCCAGTGGATAAAAAGGCGGCGACGGGTTTTACGCCCTACGTCATTCGCGAAATCAAGTCACCGCGCGCGCCGAAGGGCGTCATTCGGGTCGGCATCACCGGCTTCAGCGAGCAGTCGCCGAGCGATGAAACCGGCTTCGTCTGGCGTGATCCGATGGTGGCCGCGAAGGAAGTGCTTCCCGCGCTCCGCAAGCAGGTGGATGTACTGGTCGTGCTGGCCTACATGACGCCCGAGCAGTCGCGGCAACTGGCCGAAGCCTTTCAGGACGTGGACGTGATGATTACCGGCCACACCATCGCCATGCCCGCGCCGCTCGAAAAGGTCGGTAAGGTCAACTACCTCATCGGCAATTTCGAGACGAAATTTCTGGGTGAATTCCATCTTGTATTTGACCGGAACGGCGGTTTGGTCGGCGTAAACCGCTACGTCGGACTGGATGAAGCGATCCCGGACCAGCCGGAAGCGGGGAAGCTGCGCGACGCGCAGAAAGCCGCCGTGGACGAAGCCCGGCGCAACGCCGCAGGGACTCAGTAGAACAATTGAGAATTGAGAATGGACAACATGCTGTCCATTCTCAACCGGTTTCATACCTTCCCGAGCGCGTAAGCGAGGCGTTACCAGGTTGATTTTTCTGCTTCGACATCGACCGAAATCAAAACAACATCCTCATAAAGGCTTTGGTCGATGAAATTCTGGTCGTGGATGAATTTTGCACCGAGCGCCAGCGCTGAGGGAACGGCGATAACTTCGTCGGATTGAAAATAAAACGGTGCCAGAGTTGATAGAACGAGGCGATCACCGGGCTGGATATCCCATGAACTGACTTCGACCTCAACTTCACCTCGTTGAGTCAGTGCGTTGACAATGGTTGTGTGGGGATTGAACGCGATGTCATCAGGGATTTCGATTCCTTCCATTTGAAGACGCCGGGCAACGGTTTGCGGATACGACAGAACGAGGGTGTGCGGATTTTCAGAACTCCCCCGCTGGAGAACCGCGCCGGTTCCTCCCGCGTGCGCGATGAGGAGTTGGGAGTCCCGGACAAGGGCGACGGTGAGGGATGCCGCAACCTCCGTTCCGTTGCGAAGATTGAACTTTTGCAAATCCGAAACGGTTTGAATGAAGGCTGTTCGGAGCGTTTCGAGTGTCGGTTCAGCATCATCCGCTTCCAGGAAAGCATTCAGGAATAATTCGAGCGCAATATGGCTCCCGAGAAAACCATCGAACCTCGCGATTCCTTCCCCACCTATCCCCGAACTTGAATACCCGTTGGCGACCGCAAAAATGGCGACTTTTGACGGGGACGTTGATTGAGCGTTCTGCTGCAAGTCGCCACTCCAGACGAGCAGGCCCGCCTCAAGCATCCGATAGCGGTAATACATTGGTCGGCTTCCCACCACCGGCTTTAGCGCCAGCATGGCGTCTGGAAACACGATTGGCGGAAGTTGCGCCAGCCTGTTTGTTTCTCCGCAGTATTGTGGCGGAACGCCTGGAAAATGGACGGGACGATTGGAAGCGACGTCCTGTTTGAAAACGGACTCGGTCAAAGCGGCATTTTCGATGGATGGATGGTTCTCCAGTTCAAAAAGTAACACCGGCAAGCCCTCGTACTTTGACCAGTACTTGGCTTCGGTTTGGGCGGATTGTAGATCCAGGGTCAGTAATGCCAAGGTCTTGAGTTGATCGCGTTCAGTCGGTGATGCGTCGTTTCCGAGAAACAGAAGGCGATCATCTCTTTGAAACCGCAACGCGCAGGTTTCAATTTTCGCCGGGATGGGGAGGCCAAGCTCGCTCGACTGCGCAATCGGATTTTGTGCCTGTTCCGGAAGAAGGGTGAACTTCCGCCCGTTTCGGTACAGAAGCGCCGAGGCTCGACCAAGTCGGGCGATGACGAGTTCTCCGCCTGAAAAAACACCGCCAATGAGCGTGACTTCCTCGCGAACCATTTCTCGCCACCGCTTTTTCCGAAAAACCTCGCGCACCACCTGATCGCATTCCTCGACGGCTTCCATCAACCGCAGGCTCGGTAACTGGTTCGAACGCTGGTTCAGCATCCGAAAAAAGGCGTCGCTGACGAGTTTTTCGAACGGTATATCGCGGTAGTTGGAATTCGGTTTCCGTTCCAGCAGCAGAAAAGCGATGGGAACGTCTTTTCGGTGAAGAACAGATTGGGTCAGCGTGCGGGCGACGGGGCGTGCGATGGCGAGTGACCGCGTTTGGCTTCGTGTCAGTGTTTCATCCGGCGGTGTGGCGGTCACGACCGAGAGGAATTGAAGCTTTTCCAGTTTGGTACTCATTGGCCGAACTTGGAGCGTCAGATCTGTCCGAGCGCGTGGGCGAGGCGCAGGAGGGCGATGAGCGTGTGGGCGTCGTGGATGACGTCGAGCAGGGCCAGTAGGTCGGCGAGCGGCGTGAAGGTGATGTTTTTCAGTCGTGACGCGCTCGATACGCTCAGTTCAACGGCGAAGGGATAGACGATTTCGGGTGTCACGCCGGGGGTCGGGAAATACGCCCCGCCGAGTTCCCACCATTTTCCGATTTCCATTCCGAAAAATGTTTCGAGTTCATCTTCCAACGCGGCGGGAATGTCGTTGCGGCTCGTGACGGCGTGCGGCAGGCGGACCGCCGGACAGACCGAAATCAGCGACGAGCGGGTGAACTGCTGGACGGCGGGCAGGTCGCGTTCTTCGAGGCCGACCCAGACGGTACGGCCATCTGAAATCAGCGGCAGGGCGAGCGCGGTGTGACGGCTCGCGCCGGTGGGCACGACGTACTCAAAATCCCGCTCCGCCAGCGCATTGCCCTGTGCGTCGAGTTCGGCGAAGCGCGACGCCTTGACGGTGAGATATGACGATTGTCCGGCCGGAATTTCCTCGAACGCCTTTCGCATCGTCGGGCGCAGCGTGACGGTTTCGTCGCTCTGCGGAAGAAATTGCGGCGTCGGCGCAATCGTGTCGCCAATCCACGCGCCCGCGCTGCGTCCACGCGCGAGCAGAAGCCGGTAAATGTTGATTTCGAGCCGGGCGTCCACCATGCCGCCGACGTGCGCGGCGCGCAGCGCCTGGAGCGCGTCGAGCGCGCGGACGTCGCCCGCGCCCGCGAAGTCGGTGTAGTTGCGGCTTTCGCGCAGGTCGAGAAAGGGTGCGACTTCGACCGCGACGGCGGTGACGCATTCGTTCACGCCGCCGGGCGAGGTGAAATAGGTCGCGGGCGGCCCCTGTTCGAGCAGGTCGGTTTCGGGAATGCCCGCGCGTTCGGCGAGCGTCCGGGCAATGGCGGCGGGGAGCGGTTCGTGATCGGCGACGATGGCGGTCAGCGGCTCGGTAACGTAGCCCGCGAAAAACGCCTCGTCGAGTCGGGGTTCATCGGCTCCGGCGTTGATGACCGGGCGCGGAAAATCCTTTTTGGCGACGACGAACAGCCGCCCGTCGGTTTCAAACCACGGCAGGACGTCGAGCGTGCGGTTGGGGCGTTCGACCAGTTCGAAAACATTCTTCGTGACGGTATGGCGGAAGGCTTTTCGAATCAGAAAGGACGGCGTTTCGACCGGGCGCGTGGCGCGTTCGACGAGTTCGATACCCTCGCCCGGCGCGACGCGCTCGCCGACGATGAGGTAGTTGGTCGGCGGAAATCCGAGCGGGCGACCGTCCGCGCGGAACAGCCGCACCTTTCCTTCATAGCGGTTGTGGACGATCCACGGATTCCACAAGAAGGTTGAACAGACGACGCGGAGGCCGCGCGCGCGAAATTCGGCTTCGAACCCGGCTTTCGTGAGGTAGGTGTATTCCTCCAGCAGTTCGGCGGTCCAGTCGTCGCGGTAATCCTTCCGTAAAAGAAATTCGGTCGCGGCGCGGGCGGCGAGGCGGAAGCGTTCGAACCCGAGCGCGGGCGAGCCGAGGCGTTCGAAGGGAACGCCGCCGTCGGGATTGACGCTGCTTTTGAAATTGCGGGCGAAAACTTCAAAGAGCGCGGCGGTTGAAAGTTCGGGAATGGAGCCGTCGGGCGCGCCGTCGGTGGTGGGCAGATCGAGCAGGACGAGGTCTTCCGGCGTCGTGTCGCGCCACGTCGGCACAACGAAATCGCGGATGATGATGACGCCGCCGATTTTCAACTGGCGGGTCTGGTTGTCGAGCGTGCGGCGGATGTGGGCAAGATCGAAGCCGTTGAAACTCGTGACGTGGTGGAGGACCGACGAGTTGAGAATTCCGTCGAGCGATTCTGGTTCGAAAACGGGTTCGGCGATGTCGCCGGTGACGAACTTCAGATTGGGGCGGCGGTAATGTTCCGAGGCGTACTGGACGGACATCGGATTGATGTCCACGCCGACGAGTTCGAGCGATTCATAAAGGGCGGCCAGATCGTGCGTTCCGCTGCCGGACCCGCAGCCCATGTCGGCGATGCGGCCCTGAACGGGGAAATGCGCCGTGGTCAGCGCGACTTTTTGCCGCATCGAGGCGTCCATGCCCGCGTAGTAGGCGTGGTAGGCGTCGAGATTGCCGCGGTCCTGTTTGCCGTAATCGTTCATCGAGGACGGTGCCGTTGGTCGGAAAAGGTCGTGACGGCGGAAACGCGCGCCGTCGGCCATCAATACCTTGAAACGGGCCGGAATGGAATCGTTTCGTCGGATTCTCGCTCGCTCCCGAATTGCGCTCGAAGACCCCGGATACCGCTCACGAACCCCGGATACCGTTTGAAGCCCTCGGATTCCGCCCGAAGACCCCGGATACCGCTCGAAGACTCGCTTCATCCGGGGCTAACGATATTTCGCCCGCTCCGCGGGCTTTCCACCGTGCCGAGCTTCCAGTTCCGCAAACTCAGGCGGGTTCGGATAATCGAAAATCTGAAATCAAAAATCGAAAATCCATAGTGTGAAACTTATTCTTGACATAGTGTGTAAATTACACTTAAATCGAATCGTGAGACGAAGGGAAGGGATGCCGATGAACGCACAATTCGAAAACGCCGCCGGATCGGTCGCCGGAATGCGGCATGTCGCGGCGGGACGCAACAATCAGGACGCCGTGCGGGTGGTGTCCACGTCGTCGGCGACGGTCGCGGTGGTGTGCGACGGCTGCGGAAGCGCGAGCCGGAGCGAGGTCGGGGCATGGCTGGGGGCGGAACTGATCGCTTCCGCCATTGCCCGCCGGTGTGAGGGCGCGCGGCGTTTCGAGGCGGCGGTGCTGACGCACGTTGAAACCGAAGTTCTAACCACGGTGCGGGTGCTCGGAGCGAAGTTCGGCGACGGCGCGGCGCGGATCGTGAGTGAGGGATTTCTGTTCACGGTTATCGGCGCGGTGGTGCTGGCGGATGAAACGGTGGTGTTCGCGGCGGGTGACGGGGTGTTCGCGGTGAATGGGGAAGTGGTCGTCATCGGGCCGTTCGCCGGAAACGCGCCGCCCTATCTCGGGTTGGCCCTGCTTGAAAAACAGCCGTCGCCGGGGCGCGGGTTGAAGATTCTGCGTCGAGTGCCGACGGCGGAAGTCGAATCGCTGGTCGTCGGCAGCGACGGCGTCGGAGATCTGGTGGACGGCGACCGGATGATTCCCGAAATGCCCTGTTTTTCGGATGTGTGGAACGATGACACGTTTTTTTCAAACCCGGATGCGCTCCGGCGGCGGCTGGCAAAGTTGAATCAGCCGCGTCGCGACATCGACTGGGAGCGGCGACGGGTTCGGAAGACGGCGGCGGCGCTCGACGACGACACCTCGCTGGTAGTGATCCGGCGACGGCGCGATGTTCGAGTCGAGGAACCGGCGGCCTGACGCCTTCAATCGAAAATCTTCAATCTTCAATCGAAAATTCTTCGAGGCGGTTATGCGGATCTACGTCGGCGGTAAAAAAATGAACATCGCGCCCGCGCAGGCCATCGGAAAGGGCGGCGAGGCCGACATTTACGACCTCGGCAACGGTCAGGCGCTGAAGGTGTTCAAGTCGCCGACCCATGCGGATTTTCTCGGCCAGCCCGCCGCGCAGCGCGCCGCCGAGGCGCGGCTTCAGGTTCATCAGACGAAATTGAAGGAATTTCCGAAGGGCTTGCCCTCGCGGGTGGTCGCGCCGCTCGACATCGCGCTGGATGGATCGAAAAAGAATATCGTCGGCTACGCGATGCGGTTCGTGAGTGGCGGCGAGCATTTTCTGCGACTGGCCGAGCCGCTGTTCCGGCAGACGGAATGCGACGGCGCGCGGGTGACGCGGCTGTTTTCCGATCTGCATCTGACGGTCGAAGTGCTGCACCGCGAGGGCGTGGTCATCGGCGATTTCAATGATTTGAACATTCTCGCGGTGGACGACGCGGCCTACGTTATTGACGCCGACAGTTTTCAGTTCGGAAATTTTCCCTGCACGGTGTTCACCGGGCGGTTCGTGGACCCGACGCTCTGCCGCGCGGGGGCGAGCGCGCCGGAACTGGTCAAACCGCACACGATGGAATCCGACTGGTACGCCTTTGCGGTGATGCTGTTTCAATCGCTCTTTTTCATCGGGCCGTGGGACGGCGTGTTCAAACCGAAGGACGCCGCCCGGCGCGTGCCGCAGGAAGCGCGGTCGCTGAACCGGATTTCGGTGTTCGACCCGGAAGTGCGGCTGCCGAAATCGGCGCGGCCCTTCGAGACGGTCCCCGACGAGTTGCTCGACTTTTTCAAAAACGTGTTTGTGTGCGACCGTCGGTGGGGATTTCCGCGCGAACTGCTCGCCGGGTTGCGGTGGACGCGCTGCGCGACGTGCGGACTTGAGCATGCGCGGCAGCAGTGTCCGAAATGCGTAAAACTTTCACTCCCGGCGTCCTTGCCCGCGCTGGTGGCGCGCGGAACGGTCACGGCGGAGGAAGTCTTCACGACCGCCGGTACGATTGTGGACGCCGCGCTGACGGGTGGAACGCTCACGGTCCGGTATTTTGAAAACGGGGCGTTGCGTGAATCAGGCGCGTTTCCGCCGTCGAAGATTTTCATCCTCGATGGAAGTCTGATGCGACGCGGAACGATTGCCCCGGAGCGCATCGGGGACGTTCTCGAAGGCCAGACGCGCTGGTGGGCGGGCGCGACGTTCGGGTTGGGGTTTTACCGGGCGGGCGAACTGTCGGTGGCGTTCGTGTTCGATGTTGAACGCGGCGGGTTGAACGATTCCGTCCGGCTGCCGAAGTTTCGCGGACAGCTCGTGACCGCCGACGCGGTGTTTTCTTCAAATCGCGGCTGGTTTTTCACGATTGAACGCGCCGACGGGAAGGAATGGCGGCGGTGCGTGGCGATCCGGCGCGATGGCGTGGTTGAAGCGGTTATCGAGGCTGAAGGCGAAACGCTCGACTGGATGAAGAACATCCACGGCGGCTGCGCGGCGGGCGAGTTTTTACTGATGCCGACGGATGAAGGCGTGGTTCAGGTCGGCATCCGCAACGGAGACATCGCGGTGACGAAGACGTTTCCCGACACGGAGCCGTTTGTGGAGGCGGAATCGAAACTGCTGGCCGGGCGGGACGGGTTATATGTCGTGGGACGACGAACCGTTCGACGTTTGAAAATAGGCTGATTTTTTAACGCAAGGACGCAGAGGCGCGAAGGCGCAAAGGGTTTTCACGAAAGGAAAGGACATGTTTATGAACAACGGGATTACGCAACTTCCATTGCCGCCGCACTACAGCCGGGGCAACGCGATGATCGAGGATTACGCCGTGAAGAACACCGACGGGCTGTTCAAGCAGGCGGACGACTGGCGGCGCAAGCAGAGCCTGCGGCTGGCGGGCGCGGACAAGGTCCGGGTTCACATGCTGATTATCGACGATCAGGTCGATTTCAGCTTTCCGGGCGGTTCGCTCTATGTCGCGGGACGTTCGGGCACGGGCGCGATGGACGCCCAGCGGAATCTGGTCGAGTTCATCTACAAGCATCTCGGCGTGATTTCCGAAATCACCTGCACGATGGATTCGCACCTTCCGTATCAGGTGTTTTTCACGAGCGCGCACCTGCGCGCGGACGGCAGCGCGCCTGATCCGCACACGATGATTTCGGCGGATGAGTATCGGAACGGGAAGTACCAGCCGAACCCCGCGATGGCGCGGCAGATCGGGGCCGACCCGGTGTGGCTGCGGCGGCAGTTCACCTACTACTGCGAGCAGTTGGAAGCGTCGGGGAAATATCAGTTGTACCTCTGGCCGTACCACTGCCTGCTCGGATCGGACGGTCACCGGCTCGCGGGCGTGGTCGAGGAAGCGCGGCTGTTTCACGCCTTCGCGCGCGGCGCGGAAAACCGGCCCGAGATTAAAGGCGGCAATCCGCTGACCGAGCACTACTCGATTTTCGCGCCGGAAGTGACGACCTGTTTCGACGGGCGGCCGATTCCGGGCGCGCAGAAAAACGCGAAGCTGGTCAAGACGTTGCTTGAAGCCGACGTGGTGCTGATGGCCGGGCTGGCGTCGAGCCATTGCGTGAAGGGCAGCATCGCCGATTTTCTGGGCGAGATTCTGGCGCAGGACCCGGCGCTGGCGCGCAAGGTCTACATTTTGCGCGACTGCACGGCGGCGGTGGTCGTGCCGGGTGTCGCCGACTTCACGGCGGACGCCGACAAGGCGCTTCAGAACTTCCAGGACGCGGGCATGCACGTCGTGAACTCGACCGATCCGATGGAATCGTGGCCGGGCATGGCGCAGGTTTTTGCGTGAGCGCCACGGAAAGAAAATTTTTCTTCCGTTTACGCGCTTCGCCCTCACCCCTCATCCCCCGGCCCCTTCTCCCCTCTCCTGAAGCGAGAGGGGAGAAGGGGAGAAAAAACCTCGGCATTACTCCCCCTCTCCATTTGGAGATGGGGTCGGGGGGTGAGGGCGAAGTTCAAAAGCATCGGAAAACGATGTGTTGAGATACGAAAACGAAAGGACCGGATATTTTTTTATGAGCAAGCAATTTGAAAACGAAGCACTCGAACGGCTTCAGGCCGCGCATGACGATGGCACGCTTTCACCGCAGTCGTTTCAGGCGTTGAACATCGCCGACATCGGCGCGCAGATTCAGGCCGGGCTGGGCACGTCGGTGGACGACGTGACGGCGAGCGAGGTGATTCTGGTGACGATGCTGGTGGATGATTCGGGTTCGATTCAGTACGCCAATAACGCGCAGATTGTCCGCGACGGTCACAACATCGTGCTTCAGGCGCTGATGGGCGCGAAGCAGAACCACTCGATTCTGGTTCACACGGGGTATTTGAACGGGGAGGTGATTTTCCCGTACGTCCCGCTGGCGGTGGTGGACGAGCAGGAACGGAAGAAGACGGGGAAGATTTCCTACGTCAGAAATCCGCAGGCGGTCGATCTGACGATTCAGAATTACAACCCGAATCTCGGAACGCCGTTGTACGATCAGACGCTGGTGGTGCTGGGGCGGGTGATTGCCAAGCAGCAGGAGTTCATCGACGCCGGGGTGGCGGTGCGAAGCATCACGCTCGTCATCACCGACGGGGCCGACGCCCACTCGACGCGGGCGACGGCGGATTCGGTGAAGTCGGTGGTCGAGGACCTTTCCGCCGAGCATCACATCGTGGCCGCGATGGGCATTGACGACGGCGGGCAGACGGATTTCCGGCGGGTGTTTCGTTCGATGGGAATCGCGGACCGCTGGATGCTGGTGCCGGGCGACACGCAGGCCGAAATCCGGCAGGCGTTTCTGATGTTCTCGCAGTCGGCGGTCCGGTTGAGCCAGGGCGCGACGTTCAGCGCTTCGGCGGGTGGTTTTGGGAGTTGAAGTCCGGTCCGGCAGAGGCGAGCGGATTCACCGCTGCCGGATCATTCACTTGCAGTTTCAGTGCCTCGAAGCTTCTGCTGATGCGCTTGCCGACCGATTCGGAGGGTGTTTTCGCAGGGGCTTCACGGCGGCGATATTTGCCATAGCGGACGCGCTGGGCAAGGCGCTGGAGCGGAAGTTCGGCGACGTGGTGAAGGACCCAGCAGCAGACGAGAACGATGCCCACTGTCAGGAAAAAAACGGCGGGGTTGTTCGGACCGAGAATCTTCACGAGCCGCGGGGCAACCTGAAAGCCGATCGGCATGTGAAAGAGAAACACCGAGTAGGACATCCGGCCGATGAATGCTGTGGCCGGTTCGCGCATGCCGTTGAACAATACGGGAAGAATGACGACCAGCCCGACGACGACGGCGCTCGGGCTGTAGGACAGGCCGATAAAGCCGCACATCAGTGAAAGCAGGACGAGAAACTCGGTCTTTTGAATGAGTTTGACCTGATACTGAAAGGCCAGAATGCCGAACGCGAAGTAGTAGCTGTAACCGGGAAGCAGTGCGAATTGCGAATGGAGCAGTTTCGGCCAAAAGAGGGGCGCGATGAGAAAGGCGAACCATCCGAGAAGTCGTTGAATCGGTTTCGTGGATGAGATGATCCCGAAGGAAAGCGCGATGACGATGTAGTACTGAAGCTCGACGGCGAGAATCCATCCGACGTGGACGTACCATGGGCGTTCGGTGAAGGCGTTGACGTAAGTGAGATTCGCGGCGAGTCGTGGCCAGTCGATGGAAAAGGCCGGTCCCGAATAGGCCGGGGACAGCGTGTTGACCCAGGCGGCGGTCAGGACAATGCCGATGGCGAGCAGGTAGAGCGGTTCGATGCGGACAATGCGCTTGCCGAGGAAGCGGCCCGCGTCATTGAGCCGGTATTCGCTTTTCCACAGGACATAGGGAATGATGTAGCCCGAAATGACGAATGACATCGCCGTCCCAAACCCGCTGCCGAACAAACCACGCAAGGAATCCGGGAAGAAACTCTGTTGGCGGAAATGGAAAAAGAACGTACTGAGTGCGGCAATACCCCGAAGGGAATCCAGAACCAGAATACGTTCCGAAGTGCTTGGCTTCGCTTTGGAAAGATGGCTTCCCAAAGGGGGGGAAGAATTCTTCATGAAAAGATTTTGGCGGATTATGGAATCCGGCTGCCAACACTACCTTAGTCTTCCGAATCGAGACTGACAACCCGTAATCTGGACAGGACGAATTAAAAAAAACTAGGGTTTGGATTTTTCCGGCGCGCTTCCGGAGTATTCTTCGTAAACTGTTGTTTTGAAAATATTTCTCGGATTGACTTTCTTTGGGTCTGACCGACATTCTGCAAGTCCGGCCAGTGATTTTGACGGGTTTGCCCGGCGGATTTGAATATGCCTTTCAGTTACGACTATGAACGCCCCGCGCTGACGGTGGATTGTGTGGTGTTTGGACTCGATGACGCCGATTTGAAAGTGGCGTTGATTCGGCGCGCGCTCCCGCCCTTTGAGGATTCGTGGGCGTTGCCGGGAGGATTTGTCCAGTCGGACGAAACACTCGAAACGGCTGCCCGGCGCGAACTGCTCGAGGAGACGGGAATCGAGAATGCCTACCTTGAACAGCTCTTTACGTTCGGCAATCCGGGACGCGATCCGCGCGGCTGGACAGTGACGGTGGCCTACTACGCGCTGGTGAATCTGCGGGAACACGCGGTGGTCGGTGCGACCGACGCGAAGGAAGCCGCCTGGTTTTCGCTCGACGGCCTGCCCCCCCTCGCCTTCGATCACGCTGAAATTCTGGCCGTCGCCAAGGCCCGGTTACGGGGGAAAGTCCGCTACCAGCCGGTCGGCTTCGAGTTGTTGCCGGAAAAGTTCACCCTGTTCCAGCTTCAACGACTTTACGAGATCATTCTCGGCCGACCCCTCGACAAACGGAATTTTCGCGCCAAAATACTGGAAATGGGTATTCTTCAGGAAACCGGCGAGATGCAGACCGGCGTGCGCCATCGGGCGGCCCGGCTGTATCGCTTCGATACGGCAGCCTATCGGGACAAGGTCCGCGAGGGGTTCAGTTTCGAAATCTGACCCCCCAACGTGGTCGGCTTTCGTCGGGATGGTCAGGTTTTCGGGAAAACGATCGCCGAATGGGACATTTCTGGTACCAACTGGGGTGGTTGGGACGGGCGTCGGTATTGCTCGCCGCCCTGACGTGCGCTCCGTGCGGTATTTTCGCCCAGACGGTTCCGGGCATGTCGTTCACCGATCCGGTCGAGGCGGCAATTCCCGCGTTTCGAACCTTTTCCGATACCGACGGTCTGCCCCAGAATTCGATTCAGTCCATCGCGCTCGATCGGCAGGGACGACTCTGGGCGGCAACTCAGGATGGTGCCGCCTATTTCAACGGTCGGTCCTGGACCGTTGTCGATATGCCCCGGCAGGTTTCATCGAATTTCATCCGGGGGCTGATCGTCTCCGCCGATGACAGTCTCTGGTTCGGGACGTACGGCGGTGGCGTCTGCCATTACGACCCCGTCGCGCCGGCCCATCGGCGGTGGCAGATTCATACTTTCGAAAACGATGCAGCCAACAACATTCGCTGTCTCCTTGAAACCGAGGAGGAAGACGGACGGACCGTTTTGTGGGTTGGTACCAATGCCGGACTGTACCGGCTCCGGGATGGTGTCTGGTCGGGGCCGGAGTTTGCCGATGTCGTGGGGACCGCGACGGTTCGCTGTCTTGCCCGGACCAAGGACGCCGACGGTCGCTCCACGTTCTGGGTCGGTACCACGACGAAGGGCCTTTTCCGGCGGCGAGGCGGCGAGTGGAAGGCGTTCGACGACAAAAGCGGCTTGCCCTCGAATTTTGTGTCCTGCGTCCTCGGTGTCGAAAAGAAAAGTGGTCCGGGAGATGTCTGGGTCGGCACGCAGCGGGGGTTGGTTCGATTTCAGGAGGATGCCCTGACCGTTTTCGGAAAGGCCGAACTCGGCCTAGATTCCGAGGAGGTCACCGCCCTGTGCAAGACGCGTGACGCGGCGGGGGAAGGGACGCTCTGGGTCGGCACGATCGGCGGTCTGGCGCATCAGACCGGGAATCGCTGGCGGGCTTTCGGGACACAGAGCGGGCTGCCGAGCGAAGTGGTGCGTTGTCTGTTCGTCACCGGGGAAAACGGTCGCGAAGTTTTGTGGATCGGATTCGGCGGCGGTGGCATCGCGAGCATGCAGGCGTTGGGATGGCTCACGCATTCGACCGTGACCGGCCTGCCGAGCAATCTGGTCCGTTGCGTTCAGGCGGTCAGCGAACCCGACGGGAAAGCTTCCATCTGGGTCGGCACGAGTCTCGGTCTGGCGGTCTGGCGCGACGGGGCGTGGAAAACGTTCCGGGAAGCGGATGGTTTCAAGCCGGATGACGTGACCTCGCTGGAGGTCACGGAAAATGGATCTGAACGGATTATCTGGGTCGGTACGCGACACTTCGGCCTCGCCCGGTTCGAGAAAGGCCGGGTGACCTACCTCGATAGCAAAACCGGCAGACTGCCCCATGACTGGGTGCGCTGTCTGAAATCCGTGAAAACCAAAACCGGAAATACGATCTGGATCGGGACCGAAGGCGGCCTGATGACTCTTCCTCTCGACCAGGCTGCAACCCCCGAACTCCATTTCGAAAAGAAGCCGGTCAACTGCATCGGAGAAAGCCGGTTCGGTGTCGAGCCAACGGTTTGGGTCGGAATGAATGACGGGCTGTCGTATCGCGATCAGGGGCAGTGGAAGCGTGTCGATTTCGGCGAGGGCGCCAACAAGATCATGGTCAATTGTGTAAGGTTCGTGACCGGTCCGGAGGGCCAGCCGTCGCTGTGGGTCGGGATTCAGAGCGGCGGTCTGTTTCGGCTGGCGCTCGACGGGCCTCCGCGTGTTGCCGAACGATTGAACCGCGACACCAGCCCGGCGCTGCCCAATGACGTGATCTATGCTCTGGTCGAGGACGCCCAGCATCGGCTTTACGCATTGACCAACCGTGGCGTCGTGCGCTTCGGCGCTCAGGCGGGCGAACGACGCGAGGGGACTCGTCAGCTTTATACGTTCACCACCGAAGACGGTCTGCCGAGCAACGAATGCAATCAGGGGGCCGCCGCCATTGATGGCAAGGGGCGCGTCTGGGTCGGGACCCTCAAGGGCGTTACCGTGTTCGATCCGGCCATTGAGCCGAGGGATGCCACGGCCAAGCCCCTCGTGATCGAACAGATGCTGCTCAACGGCAAGCCTCAGCCACCGGAGGAAGGGATGAGTTTTCCCTACACCGTGCGCGATGTTTCATTCCGATTTGCCCTGGCCAGTTTTTTTCGGAACGGTGACACGCTCTACCAGACCCAGCTTGAACCCTACGATCCGGCCCCGACGCCGTGGTCTTCCCAGTTCACCCGGGACTATTCGAATCTTTCCGCCGGTAGCTATGTCTTCCGGGTCTGGGGGCGCGACTACGCGGGCAACGTGACCGGGCCGGTCCTGGTCCGTTTCACCATCCAGACCGCCTTGTGGCGGCAGGGTTGGGCGTATGTGCTGTATGCCATTGCGTTGCTCGGTTTCGCCTACGCGATTTATGACCTGCGGATTCGTCAGATTCGTCGGATGCAGGAAAACCGCATCGTCTACCTGCGGCAGCTTCTCGAAAGTACCCGGGCCATCAACTCGACGCTCGAACTCGGTGCGGTGCTTAAAAAGATCGCCGAGGAAAGCGCCAAACTCATCGACGCCGAGCCGGGCGGCATTGGCCTCATCGAAGATGGTCAACTGATCTTTCGTTATGTCTGGCGCGACGGGATGTGGGAAGACACAGGCATCCCGTTTGAAATCGGGCGTGGCGTGGCCGGGAAAGTGGCGGCCACGGGGAAATCGCTCATTGTCAACGATGTGAACAGTTTTCAGGATTTCGCCCATCCCGATCTGACCGAGCAGTTTCGTGTCCGGGGCATGCTCGACACGCCGATTGTCAGTCGGAACGGTAAAGTGGTGGGAGTCCTCGACGTACGACTGCCCGAAGGACGGCGGCCGTTCACCGAGCAGGATTGCGAACTTCTGGAAGGGCTGACCAATCAGGCGGCGGTTGCCATCGAAAACGCCAACATCAATCAGGCCGCCATCGAAAATGCCCGTGAGATGGAGCGTCTCTTCAAGCGCGAGCAGCAGGTGACGACCATTCTGCGCGATCTCGACGTGATGAAGAACAATTTCATGGCTGTCACGTCGCACGAAATGAGAACGCCGCTCACCGTCCTGCGCGGGTTTACCGAGGCGCTCATCATGGACACCTTCGGGGAACTTTCGGACAGCCAGCGCAATGCCCTCGTCACCTGCCTGAAAACCGTTGACCGGCTGTCCCTGACCGTGGACGAGATCTTCGAGATGCTTCAGATTCAGGAAGGTGAAGTCGCGCTCCGGATGGAATCGGTCGATGTGGCGCAACTTCTTCGCGATACGCTCGCCGAGTTGAGCGTTTTTACCGACCGCCGCAATCTGTCCATCGAACTCAACAGCCCGGCGACCCTGCCCATGAAGGCCGATGAACGCAAGCTGGGACTGGTTTTCCTGAACGTTCTTCAGAACGCGGTCAAGTTCACGTCCGATGGCGGCACGGTGAGTGTTACCGCCGAGGGCGACGACATCGGTATTCGGGTCGTGATAACGGATACCGGCATCGGCATTCCGGAAGGCGACCTCGAACGCATCTTCGAGCGGTTCTACACCGGTCCCGATTCCTCGCGGCATTCCTCGGGCCGCTTTGAATTCAATGCGCGCGGCACCGGCCTCGGTCTCGCCATCGCGAAGAGCTACGTCGAAGCCCATCACGGCACCATCACGGCCGAATCCGACGGCCTCGGCAAGGGAAGCCGTTTCATCATCGACCTCCCCCGCTCCCTCGATACCCGAACCGGCGAGATTCACCAGATCAGGCCTTCATAAAGACATTGCCGCCGGACCGGCGTTTTCCCGGGGATCGATTCCGAAAAATGTCCGGGTGTAGCATTGTATCCGTTAAAACGGCGGGTTGATTCCCTTCCTCTCTTCAACGGGAAACCGGATTCCATTCTCAGGCTAAAACCCGTCTTTTTCGCTTTATTCCTTGGTTTTCAAGGTGACTGACGATTGTCCGCCGGTCAGTGATATACGTTTTCCCGTTTTCCTTTCTTGACAGGTTTGACGTTATACCTTACAAAACGTCCGTTATATTAACGACAGTCGCGCACCACTGCCCGCGCGAGATTTCGGTCAACCCGGAGCCGCTGAGAAAGCGGCCTGAATTCTTTGGTGTTTAGGGATTCGGCTGGTGGAAACCAATCTTCGCAGCTTCCTGAAAGCCGTCAGCTACCGGGTCTTCGCGTCCACGGTAACCGGCGGCATCGTCTTCGGGCTTACGAACAAGGGCTGGCTGGCCGTGGGCGTCGGCGTCGGCGAATTCATTTCGAAAATCGGCATTTTCTATCTTCACGAACGGCTCTGGATGTTCATTCCGTTCGGTCGCCACGCCCTGCCTGAAAAAAACGACCTGAACCTTGCCTGCCCGGTG
>JBDRAL010000026.1:5000-63627 GCA_039793685.1 Blastocatellia bacterium NZW_1522 | reverse complement strand
TCAGAACCGAAATCGGTCGGCTGGTCCTGAATCTGCGCATCCAGCGGCCGCGGGTCGTTTCCGGCGTTCCCGCCGGGCGCGTGACGCCGACGGGTTCGGACGGAGACGATTTCCGGGTTTTTGCCATAGTGAAATTCCTTTACCGGTTGGGGGAAGTACAACGGAAAGTCGGCTTTCGAGCAGAGCGTTGAAACCCGTCGTGATCCTGAAACGGCAATATTCGTTTCAGGATTTTTCGGGGATCTCGAAAGTCCGGTTGGAATCCGTATTTTTTGTGATTCGCGGAGGCTACAGGCTGGCGAGAAACAGTGTCAATCCGGAATGGATGATAAATGCGGCCATGCAATTTTTTATTCGGCGCCGGAGACGGAAAAAGGCCGCGAACACTGCCGTTCGCGGCCTTTCCCGAAAAGGGATGAAGGGACGGGACAAAACCGGAAGGCTTCGTCCCGTTTGGGGTTATTTCCGACGGAGACCGGTTCGGACGCGGTCCGCGGGGACCGGCGTCGCCTTGGCCGTCGGAACGGGTTCGACGTTCATTTCGAACGCCTTGGCATTCATCAGCGACTTGGTGGTCGCGTTCCGGCTGAATCCGCCCGTCTGGATGCCGCCGATGACGTTGACGACGAACCGGAAGCGCCGCAGCGTGGGCAGGGCGATCCGGAAGGTGATGTTGGCCGACTGGCCCGGCGCGAGCGTCGTCGGAGAACTGATGGTCTGGGTCGAACCGACCAGACCACCCGAAGTACAGGTCGCGCCGTCCGCCGAGATGAGGCGGAACGGAACGGCTGGCGGTACGCCACCCGCTTCGGACAGTTCAACCACCTGCGCCGACAGATTGCAGAGCGTCTGCGAGCTGGTGTTGGTGATGGTGGCGTTCAGGACGTAGTCGTTCGAGTAGCCCTGCGCGCCGCATGTGGGTGCCGTGACCGAACCGCTGCCGCTGAACGACACGAGCGAGTTGATGACGCCCGGCGTTCCGCAGGTCGGACCGCCGCCCGCCGCCGCCTGATTGACCGTGAAGGTCTGGCCCGCGATGGTGACCGTGCCGGTCCGCGCCGCGCCGCTGTTGGCCGCGACGGTGAAGCCGACCGTGCCGTTCCCGCTGCCGGTCGCGCCGCTCGTGACGGTGATGAAGGCGTCATTGCTGACCGCCGTCCAGGTACAGCCGGTGGCCGTCGTGACGCCGACGTTGTCTGACGTTCCCGACGCCGCGACGTTCACGCTGGTCGGAGCGATCGAGTAGGTACAGCCGTTGTCCTGGTTCACCGTGAAGGTCTGCCCGGCGATGGTGATGGTGCCGGTGCGCGCCGGGCCGGAGTTGGCCGCGACGGAGTAGTTGACCGTGCCGTTTCCGCTGCCCGAAGCACCGCCGGTGACGGTGATGAAGGCGTCATTGCTGACCGCCGTCCAGGCGCAGCCGGAGCCAGCCGTGACGGTCACGGAACCGGTTCCGCCCGCCGCGACCACGTTCGTGCTGGTCGGGTTGATGACGTACGTGCAGCCGACGCAGCCGCCCGTGCCGGGATTACAGATTCCGGCCGGAATCGCCGCCGCCAGTTGCTGACCCGCCGACAGACTCGCCGTGTTGAACGAGAACTGCGTGAAGGTCGTTCCGGTCGCAGCCGCCTGGATGCCGACCGTGGCCGAGACACCAGCCGCGTTCGCGCCCGCGCCGGTCAAGGCGTAGACATACTCGAACTGGTTCGACCCTTCATGAAAAAGGATCGCGAAGTTCGTGTCCGGCGCGCCGAGCGTCTGATTCGCCACGAAGTGCCGCGCGCGCCATTCCAGCTTGAGCGTCCGGTTCGGGGCCGTTCCGGTCACTTCGCTGTAAATGCCGCCGCCGGTGGTGACCGTCGTCCGCATGTCGAGGTCATCCCAGTACGGGAACAACACCGGCGCCGCGGTGGGCAGTCCGGCCGCGCCCGAGGGAAGGGCCGCGTTGGTGAGGGTCGAGGTAGTTGAACCGGCCGTCTCGATGCGGGCCTGTCCGTTGCTGCTCAGGCGGATGTTCTGGCCGCTGGCCACGTTCGTGCCGTAGACCGAGAACGCGAAGGGCACGGCGAAGCTCACGACCACGTCGTCGTCGGCGCTCAGCGGAATGAGCGTGCCGCCCGAGGAAATCGTCGCCCCGGTCGTCGAGGTGAAGGCGTAGTTGGTGCCGGCCGGCTGGCCGACCGTCTGGGTGAAGTTGAAGGACGCCGAGCCGCCGACATAGGTGACGTTCAGCGTGAAGTTGATGGTCGAACCGCAGGTGACCGTGTTGTCGGTCGAAACCTGGAACGCCGTGGCGTTGGTTTGCGCCGCGCCACCCGCGAGGATGTTCGGGTAAGTGGACGTGCCCGCCGTGACCGTCACGCCGGGGGTCGAGGTCGAAAGCGTTGCGCTGACGCTCGTCGCGTCGGCGGTGCCGCCGTTGGAAAGCGCGACCGTGAGCGAGTTGCACTCGTTGGGTTCGATGAGGTTGTTGCCGGTCGTCACCGTGACCGCGCCGCGCGTGAGCGCCGGAGCGCCGATGACCACCGTGTACGCCTGCGATCCGGTGCAGTTGAAGGTGCTGCTGTCGGTCGCGAGAATCGTGAAATTGAACGTTCCGGCCGCGGTCGGAATGCCGACCAGCGTGTTGCCGACGATCGAGAGACCGGTCGGAAGCGTTCCCGCCGCCAGCGAGAAGGTGTAGGGGGAAGCGCCGCCGGTCGCCGTGAAGCTCTGGCTGTAGGCAATGCCCGCAATGCCGGTCGGGAGGCTTGTCGGGCTGATGGTGATCGGGTTGACGCAACCCGCGTTGACGGTGAAGAGGTTGTTTCCGGTCGAGGACTGGCCGTCCGGGTTGGTAACCGTCACGTTCCGGACGCCGGTCGTCGCGCCGCCCGCCACCGTCACGTTGAAAACGGCCTGGGTCGGGCTGTTGAAGGTCACGCTGTTGACCGTAACGCCGGAACCGAAGTTGGCCGCAAGCTTGTTCGGGAACGGGGCGGGCGGATTGTAGAACCCGGTGTCGCCGTCCGACGTGCCGTTGACCGTGATGTTGAGCGTCTGGCCCTGCGTCGCCGAGGTCGGCGAGATGCTCGTGACCGCCGCCGGACCGGGCGCGCGCAACTGGATCGCGCGGACGCCCCACGTCGTGGTGGACGGCGCGTATTCCTGGAACGTCCACATCGTCATGTCGTCGTTGGGGTCGGTCGCGACGTGCGAGTAGTCACCCCAGCGATTGGCCGTCACGGTGTAGGAGTTGGCGGCGGTGACCGCCGTCAGGACCGGCCGCAGCGTCCCGGTGGTGTCGCCGTTCAGGCGACCGGCGGTGACGATTTCGGGGAACCGGGCCGGACCGGCCGCGCTGCACGCGAGGGCCGCGTGGCCCTGACCGGTGATGCCGATGGAGGGAATCCAGAAGGAATCCGCGTTGGTCGCGGCGTTGCTGAACAGCGTGCCGGACTGGATGAGCGTCGGCGTCGTCGAGAGATTCCCGATTTCATACCAGCGCGAGCCAGTGCGTCCGCCGGTCGAGGAAGCCACGCCGGTGGCGTCCACCTGAATGTTGTGGGCGGTCCAGAGGCGGCCGTTGCGGACTTTCGCTTCGAAGAGCCGGTCGTCGAGCGCGTCGAGCGCCGCCTGCGTCCGGCCCTGAACCGTGACGTTCAAGGGCGCGCTGGTCGCCGGAACGGTCACGCTCAGGTTGCCCGAAATGGCCGGGGTCGGGGTGTTCGCGCCGGTGATGCGGCGCAACTGGAGCAAACCAAAGGAGGCATTGTCGGTACCGACGAGATACGCCTCGGTGGCGTTCGGGTCGGGGTTGTCGGCGACGTAGGGCGTGTAGGGGCCCGGGCCGCTGCCGTTGTTTAACTGGCGGAACGCCGTCACCGTCAGCGTCGGCGTCGGGGCGAACAGATTCGGCTTGTTGACGACGAACACGGTCGAGCCGAGAAAGGCCGTTCCCGCCGTGTTGAACATGTTGATGCCGAAATAGACGCCGTTGGCGTCGATGCCGAGCGTGTCGTAGTCGGCGAAGGGCGTCTGCGATTCCGAGCCGCCGCCATCGGTCGCCGCGAAGCTGAAAAACGTGAAGCTCGACGTGCTCGTGATGTTTTCAGCGTTGCTGATCGCGAACAGAATCCGGTTCGTCGTCGAAGTGGTAATGATCGAGATGAACCACCGACGGCTGATCGGGTCGAACTTGACGCGCGGATCGCTCAGACCCGCGCCGCCGCTCACCGGCGCGAAAAAGGTGCTCAGGCTCAGGGCCAGCACGCCGTCCGCCGCGCCGGTCGTCTTGTTGAACGACCGCATGAAGACGTTGGCGGCGGCCACGACCTGCGTCGGACCGACCGCGCCATGCGAATCCGGCGGGACGAATCCGCCCGCCTCGCTCGACACGACGCCGAGGAAGTTGTTGCCGACCGTCTGCGGCGCGTTGCGAATCGGCTCGACCGCCTTCCCGTCCTTTTCAATCGCCGACGGCGGCCATGACGCAACCCGCGGCGATTCGGGACCGTTTTGCAGTGTCCGGCGGTGATGCACCAGGAACTCGAACTCGTCCTTGGTGAAGCGTTCGCCCGTCACTTTCGGCTTCGGACGTTTCTTTTCCATCTCCATCATGTCGGCGACCGATACGGTCGTCCCCTGTCCGATGGTCTGGGCGGTGCCGTAAGTCCATTCGTTGCCTTTTTCCTGCTTCCGGGACTTCTCGCCGCGCGTGTCGAGCGAGGCCCGCGTGGTCGGCATGAAAATCGCCGCCAGGAGGAAAAAGATGCCGAACGCGGCCAGCGTATAACGGCTTCCTCGTGTCATGTTCTACTCCTCAACTGAAAAACCATCGTCTTCAATATTCTTGTGGTCGGCGATGGCGGATTGAAAACGCGGCGGCCGGACGGCCGGGCGAAAAAGAAAAGTCGAAGAAATCAGTCCGCAGGCGGAAAACGGTCCGTCGCGGGTGAGTCGGGGTTGGCGTGCTTGTCCCGGTTGAGTGTTCCCGGTCGAATCTGTTCCCGAAGTTCCTCCGTCGTGGTCGGGACGTCGGCTTCCTGAAGCTCGGCGACCGTCCGCGTCACGCCGCTACCGACCGTTACCGCCGTGCCTTCGCGCGGCCCGTCGGGGAGCGTGATTTTTTCATTTGCGGAAGTCATGGAACGCTCCAGCCTCCGTCGTCGGAGAACAAGGCCGGGACGGAAATCGAACGGGGACGTCGAAACGAAGGGAAAAGAGGTGCAACCGTATTTTTTGAGACAGTTGCCGCATTTAAGCACGGGTTCCGGGAAAAAGTGAATTTTTTGAGAAAGAAAATGGAAGAAATCTTTTTAATGGACGTCTCCGCCATTTCTTTTGGATTTCAAAGCTGTAACGCGCGGGAAAGCCCCCGGAAAGGTTCATCGGCGCACAGTGACGCGGACGTCACCTCCGGAGGTATCCCGATATGGGCGAATTCGCGCCGCTGCACTGGCTGGTCGTACTGGTCGGCCTGCTGATTCTTTTCGGTCCGAAAAAAATCCCCGAACTCGGTCGGGGACTGGGCGAAGCCATCCGCGGCTTCAAAGCTTCCATTTCCGAGCCGGACGAGCCGGAAAAAACGCCCCCGGCCAAATAGGGGGAAGGCAATAAAAAACGACCGCGAACGGCGCCGTTCGCGGTCGGGTTGAAGGTGGAGCGGATGGCGCTCCGCCGGCTATCCGCGCCGCGCGCCGCGTGTCCGGTCGCCGGTGACGGTCCGCGCCGTTCCGTTCGCTTCGACGGACAGTTCAAACAGTTTCGCCGTCGGTGCTTTCGCCGCCGGAGTGGCGAAAGCGCGGCCGCTCGGCGGGATGCCGCCGAAAACGTTGAAGGTGAGCCGGAACCGGCGCAGGGTCGGCATCGCCACCCGGATGGTGACGTTCGCCGACTGGCCCGGCGCGAGCGTCGCCGGCGAACCGATCGTCTGAACCGATCCGACCAGACCGCCCGAGGTACAGGTTGCGCCGTCCGCCGAGACGAGCCGGAACGGCACCGCCGGCGGCGCGCCGCCCGCTTCCGCAAGTTCGACCAGTTGCAGCGACAGCGAGCAGAGGGTCTGCGAACTGACGTTGGTGATGGTCCCGTTCAGCACGTAGTCATTGGAATATCCCTGCGCGCCGCAGGTCGGTCCCGCGATCGCGCCGCCGCCCGTGAACGAGACGAGCGAATTGATATTGGCCGGAGCGCCGCAGTCGGCCGGATTGACGGTGAAGAGGGTGTTGCCGGTCGCCGACTGGCCGTCCGGGTTGATGACCGTCACGTCGCGCGTGCCGGTCGCCGCGCCGCTTCCGACCGTCACGTTGAAAACCGCCTGCGTCGGGCTGTTGAAGGTCACGCCGTTGACCGTCACGCCGGGTCCGAAGTCGGCGGCGAGCCGGTTGGGAAAGGGAGCGGGCGGATTGTAGAAGCCGGTGCCGCCGCTCGACGTGCCGTTGACGGTGATGTCGAGCGTCTGGCCCTGCGTGGCCGAAGTCGGCGAGATGCTCGTGACCGCCGCCGGAGCGGGCGCGCGCAACTGGATGGCCCGCGCCCCCCAGGTCGTGGCGGTCGGCGCGTAGGTCTGGAACGTCCACATGGTCATGTCGTCGTTCGGGTCGGTCGCGAGTCCCGAATACAATCCCCAGCTCGAGTTGAGGCTGGTGTAGGAGGTGGCCGCGGTCAGGATCGTGGCCGGTGTCCGAAGCGTTCCGGGCGCGTCGCCGTTCAGCCGACCGGCGGTGACGATGTCAATGAAACGCGCCCTGCCGGCGGCGTTGCCGGCGAGCGCCATGTGGCCCTGACCGGTGATGCCGATGGACGGAACCCAGAAGGAATCCGGGTTGACGGTGGCGCTGCTGAAAAGCGTGCCCGACTGAACCAGAGTGGGCGTCGTCGAGAGCGTGCCGATTTCATACCAGCGCGAGGCCGTCCGGTCGGGCGAGGTCGCCACGCCGCTCGCGTTGACGCCGATCTGCTGGACCGTCCAGAGACTCCCGTTGCGGATTTTCGCGTCGAACAGCCGGTCGTCAATGACGGTGAGCGTTGACGACCGGCCCAGCACCGGGACCCGCACCCCGTTGGCCGTGGCCGGAACGGTCAGGTTGAAGTCGCCGGAAATCGCCGGGGTCAAGGTGCCCGCGCCGGTAATGCGGCGCAGTACGAGCAGGCCGAACGAGGCGTGGTCCGTGCCCACGAGGTAGGCTTCGGCCGCCGCCGGGTCCGGGTTGTCGGCGACGAAGGGCGACGAGGCCCCCGGGCTGGTGAGTTGGCCCGCGTTCAACTGGCGGAACGCCGTGACCGTCAGGGTCGGCGTCGCGGTCAGCAGGTTCGCCTTATTGACGACGAACACGGTCGAGCCGATGTAGTTGACGTTTTGGGCAAACATGTTCAGGCCGAAATAGACGCCGGTCGCGTCGATGCCGAGGGTGCAGAAGCCGCCCGTGGGCGTCTGCAATTCCGCTCCTCCGCCGTCGGTCAGCGCGAAGCTGAAAAAGGTGAAACTCGACGCGGCGGTGATGTTTTCGCCATTGCTGACGGCGAACAGAATCCGGTTCGACGAATCGGCGTAGTTCGAGAAAAACCACCGGCGGCTGATCGGGTCGAACTTTACCCGCGTGTCGCTGAGCGCGGAGCCGCCGCTCACCGAACTGAAAAAGGTACTCAGGGAGAGGTCGAGGACGCCGTCGCTCGCTCCGGTCGTCTTGTTGAACGACCGCAGCGTGGTGCTGGCGGTCACGACAACCTGCGTCGGGCCAACCGCGCCCTGCGGGAACGGGATGCTGGAACCATTGGGCACGGTCTGCTGGACGCCGAGAAAGCTCAGGCCGGGTGTCTGCGGCGCGTTGGGCAACACCACTGCGGCCTTTTCAAACGGTTTGCCCTTTTCAATCGCCGTCGGGGGCCACGCCGCGGTCAGTGGCGAGTCGGGATTGGGGCTTCGTTCCGAAAAGACTGCCGCCGGGCGCTCCGGAACCGGCTCCCGGACGGCGTTCGACTTCGGGTTGTTCTTTTCCCGCGCCATCAGGTCGGACAGTGAAACGGTCGTGCCCTGTCCGATGGTCCGGGCCGTGCCGTACGTCCAGCCGCCCGCGCCGGTCGGTTTGGCGCCCGTGTCGAGCGATGCGCGGTGCGAAGGCAGGAAGATGGCCGTCAGCAGCACAAAGAAGCCGAAAGCGGCGAGCGTGTAGCGGTGTGTCATTCTGTTTCGCTCCTCGGGTGGGCCATCGCCGCGAATGGCGAACGATGACGGTTTTGAACACGCGCTCCCCGGCCTGACCGACCGTGTCGGTCAAACGGCGGTTCGGACAGGGAAGGCAACGGAAAACGGACCGTCGCGGGGCGTCGGAACGCGGCGCTTTTCGGGTATCGGGGGGAGTTTCCGTCGGCCGGAGGCCGTCGGCTCGCCAAAGGCCACGCCCGATCCGACGGTTTCAGTCGAACCGGGAAAGCCGGAGGCCGGTCAGGACGTGGTCGCGGACGCCGGAAACGGTCCGGCTTCCCGTTGAACGGAGCGACCGATGACGGGAAGACGCGGATTTCCTGCCGGAACATCCCGTCGGCGAGCTGGAAATGAATGGGGTACGCCAAATAAAGCACACCCACCGGGAGGAACCGCCGGTTTTTTTATGGTCCTTGAGAAAAAGTTTCAGTCAGGAACGGCTGGTTTGAGGGTGAGTGTCGGACTGAAAGCCCTCCGGAGTGATTGTGGGAGACGCGACGGAACGGCGGGGCCTTTCCACCCATCGGGCGGCGGGGCCGCTGTACCAATCCGGTGCGGTCTGATTTAGAATCCGCCGCTCCCAAAAAATCCACCACCAGCCGAACCCGTTCCAGAACGTGTCGTCACCGAATTCCGTCCGTCCGGTTCGCCGGACCAAAACCGTCGTCATCGCCGTTTTCGCCGCCGTCGCCGTCGCGCTGCTGGCGGGCGGCCTGTTCGCGCGCGGGGAAGCGCGTGCCATCCGCGAGGCCCAGCGCGAAGAACTCGCCACGGTCGCCTATGTCGGCTCGGATTCCTGCAAGGAATGTCACCCGGCGGAACACGCCTACGGCAGCGAATCGCACCACCACAAGATGACCCAGGCGGCCACGCCCGCGGCGGTCGTCGGCGATTTCAACAACGCGACCTACACCTTCAACGGCGTCACGTCGAAGATGTACCGCCGGGGCGACGAATTTTTCATGGAAACGCTCGATCCCGGCGGACGCATCGCGGCGGCGAAGATCGTCCGGACCATCGGCTCGCGGCGGTTTCAGCAATACGTCACGCAGGTCGGCGACACCTTCTACCGCCTGCCCATCGCGTGGAACATCGAGAAAAAGTACTGGTTCAACCTCCAGGGCCTCTTTCTCGAACCCGACAGCCCGAATTTCAGCCGCCACACGAGCGTCTGGAACAACAACTGCATCTTTTGCCACAACGTGAAGGGCAATCCGGGAATGGACCTCGCCACCGGGCGGTTTCCCGGCACGAAGGTCGAGGAACTCGGCATCGGCTGCGAAGCCTGCCACGGCCCCGGCGCGCGCCACATCGAGATGAATAAAAAGATCGGCTGGACGTGGCTCCGCAAGCAGGTCCGGCCGGACGATCCGACCATCGTTCATCCGAAAAAGGGCGGCGATTCAATGCGGAATCTTCAGGTCTGCGGCCACTGCCACGGCCAGCGGATGCCGAAGGAAATCGATTCCATCCGGACGATCATGGCGAAGGGCGACCCGTTCACGCCGGGCGAGGACCTTTCGAAGTACTACAAACCGCTCGCCATCGGCGACAAGGTCGGGACGTACGATTTTTCACCCCGTTTTTACCCCGACGGCACGCCCCGGCTGACGGCGTACGAATATCAGGGCGTCCTCATGAGCAAATGCCGGGAAGGCGGGATGACCTGCACGAGTTGTCATGACGTCCACAAGGGCCGCCAGCAGTCGCTCATGCTCGACAACATGCGCGGCAACGATTCCTGCACCCAGTGTCACGCGCCCATCGCGGCCAACATCGAGGCGCACACGCACCATCCGGCGTCGAGCGCGGGCAGCAACTGCTACGAATGCCACCGTCCCCGGATTTCCTTCGGGCTGCTGACGGCCAAGCGGACGCACCGCATCCTTAACCCCAATCCCGACAAGAGCTTATCGACGGAAATGCCGAACGGTTGCACGCTCTGCCACCAGTCGAAAAGCGCGACGTGGGCAGCGGACGCGATGGTCAAGTGGTACGGCCAGAAGTACGCCCTGACGCCCGCAAACGCGGCGCGTCCCGAGGCGAGGCAGTCGGAACTGGTACGGGAACTGTTCAGCGGCGATCCGTCGGCGCGCATCGCCGCCGCCTGGGGCCTCGGGCAGTCCGGCGAGAACGACACCCGCGAACAGGGCCTCTGGGCGGTGCCGTTTCTTGTTGAGGCGCTGCGCGACCCGTATCCGGCGGTGCGCTATTTCGCGTACGACTCGCTCCGGCAGGTCACCGGCGAGAACGGCATTCAATTCTTCTATTTAGCCGACCCGAAGGAACGCGAAGCGAGCATCGCGCGCTGGTCCGACTGGTGGAAAAACCGGAAGAAAACCGGCGCGCCACCCGCGAGCGTCCCGCTCGACCCCGCGTGGGGGATTTCATCCGCAGACTTGGCTCGTTTCCGCCAAAAAGTTGCCGGAAGCCTTACTATCGAAATCGGAGAGTAAGATTCCTTGTAAGTAACTCCTTGGGAAAGACTTGTGGGGTAAGGAGGCGGTATGAAGGTAGGCGTTCTGATTATTGGGTCCTTGAGATGGGAGGATGGGACGGATGGAATCCGAAAAAAATGGCGTGAGGAACGCCTAATTGTGGGTAAAGAGGTTAAGGTTCAAGTCCCGATTTGCTATGGACGAAAATCCAGCTCCAGAGGTGATACCTACACAATGGTGTTCTCCTCACAGGATTCACCTTTGGGGACCGCTCTGCTTGTGCCTTGTAAATATGAGATTGAGAGCAAGGAATCTTTAGTTGAAGAGGCTGAAGCGCTTTGGAAGGCTGAATCTCCTTCTCCGTCAAGAAGCAAAATTGGAGGCAATTCAAGTGATCCTTGGGGATGCGTCGGAATAATGTTTCGAGAGAAGGGGAATGATTTTGGCTGGAGTGCCCACTTTCGGGCTGTAGGTCAGTCCCCAGTTGAGCCTGTCGTAACTGCGGATGGAATCTTAAATTTTGAAATTCCTTGGCTGAAAGCTAATGGCGATAGCTCCTACCAGCCAGACGTGATCCTTGCAATAGCAAACAAGCCTGAATCTCCCCTACCCACTCCTAAAACGATTGCTACGGCTTGGATAACGAATCGGAAAGATGAACCCGGAAAAGATTACGAGAATTACTTTTTCAGGGATGTGGAACACGGCATTCAAACACCCGACGACGACGAAATCTGGAAAATCATAAAAAGTGAGAAGCCAAAGTGGTTGGCCAATAATGAATACAAAAAGGCAATCAAGATTTTAGAGGGCAAGAACTGACCCGCCGCCCATCTCCGATTCACGGAACTTTACGGATTCCCGCATCGTACGCGCGCGATCCTATTATTACATGTCATTCCAACCGCTGACCGCTGCCCCCATGTTTTCCTTCCGTACCCGCAATCAGGTTTCCGTCATCGTCTGCGAGCCGCTCGAACGGCTCGGTTTTCCGAACGGCTTCAGCACCCGGACCGGCGGCGTGAGTCCGTTTCCCGCCGAGGCGTTGAATCTCGGATTTTTCGCGAAGGATTCGCGCGAAAACGTCATCGAGAACCGCCGCCGGTTTCTGGAAGTACTCGACGCGCCGGATTTTTCCATCCGGACGCTCTGGCAGATCCACACGAACGTGATCCGGTGGTTCGATGAAGCCAATGTGGAAGACGCCGTGACCCAGGGCGACGCCATCATCGGCAACCGGACGGGCGAGTTCGCCGGAGTTTTTACCGCCGACTGCCAGCCGGTACTGCTCGCCGACCCGCGCACGGGGGCGTTCGCGGCCATCCACGCGGGCTGGCGCGGGACGCTCGCGCGCATTGTCCAGCACGCGGTCGCGCGCATGCGGGAGGAATTCGGCTCGCGGCCGGAAGACCTCCACGCCGCGCTCGGCCCGAGCGCCTCGGGAACCTGCTACGAGGTGGGCGACGAGGTCATCGAGCAGTTTCAAAAGGAATTCGGATACGCGGAGGATCTTTTTCTGCGTCCCGAGGGCGCGACGAAGCGCCATCTCGACGTACGCGCGGGCAATCTGCGCCAACTGGCCGACGCGGGCCTCGCCCCGGAACGGGTCTACAACGGGGAGTTTTGTACGATGACCCGCACCGACCTGTTTTTTTCCTACCGTCGCGAAAAACCGAACGGCCCCATCGGCCGCCTGCTTTCCGTCATCGGACGGCGGTAGAAACGACTCGCTATTATACTTTTGCGGCAAAAAGTAAAATAAGAAGAGTCGCTATTATACTTTGGCGTCAAAAAGTATAATAGTTCGCCGGCTTATTTTACTTTTTTCAATAGGGAATGAGGGCGAGCGCATGGGATTTCGACGGACGGGAGAATTCCGACCGGCAACGGTCGCGGGCGAGGCATACTCGGTTTTTCACCCGTATCCATTGCCGCCTGAACCGCCACTTGTTTTTGAATTCTCGGATTTCGATCTTGTCGAGAAGGCGAATCGGGCGCTTGGAGAATTGAGCGCCTTGACGCCCCTTTTGCCGGACCCTGAACTGTTCGTGTATTTCTACGTCCGCAAGGAAGCGGTGCTGTCGTCCCAGATTGAAGGAACCCAATCCTCACTCACCGACCTTCTGCTTCATGAAAATGATGAAGTCCCCGGCGTCCCGATTGACGATGTTGAGGAGGTTTCCTGCTACGTCGCGGCAATGCAATACGGACTCCGGCGCTTGCGTAACGACGGTTTCCCCTTATCCCTCCGCCTGTTACGCGAAATTCATGCGGAACTTCTCAAAAGCGGTCGCGACGAGAATAAATCGCCGGGCGAATTTCGACGTTCACAAAACTGGATTGGCGGAACCCGTCCCGGAAACGCCGCGTTCGTCCCGCCATCGCCGGAAACGGTTCTCGATCACTTGGGAGCTTTGGAGAAATTTCTCCACGACGATCCGGTGCGAACGCCAACACTCATCAAGGCGGCGCTGGCTCATGTCCAATTCGAGACAATCCACCCCTTTCTTGACGGCAACGGGCGACTTGGAAGACTGCTGATCACGTTATTGCTGTGTTCAGAGGGCGCGTTGTCCGAACCGACGCTCTATCTCAGCCTTTTCTTCAAAACGCATCGGCGGGAGTACTACGAGCTTCTTCAAAAGGTCAGAACCGACGGAATCTGGGAAGAATGGGTCCGCTTCTTTCTTGAAGGGGTACGCGAAACGGCGACACAGGCAACGGGGGCGGCACGACGGGCGCTGGCGTTGTTTGAATCCGATGAACGTCGGATTCACGGTTTGGACACTGGGCGGATTCCAAACTTTTTACGATTGCACCACTACATCCGACGCAATCCGGTGATGACGATTTCGAAAGCCGCGACGCAGCTTTCATTAACCTTCGCAACGGTTTCGAAGGGAGTACAGGCTTTGGTAAGCCTTGGAATTCTTGAGGAAATCACGAACAAGAACCGGGACCGACAGTATGTCTATCGAGCGTATTTGAACCTGCTGGATGAAGGGACCGAACCGTTTTTCTGACGGAAACCGGACGAACTACACCTCCTCGTCGCCCTTCCGCGCGTCGAGTGACGCGAGGTTCGCGCCGAGCAAGAGCAGCAACGCCGAGATGAACGCCCAGAACACCAGCGTCACCGTCACATAGAACGGCCCGTAGACCTTCGCAAAGTTCAACAGCGGCAGGCAGGCGACGAAGGCGTACTTGGCGATTTCCCACAAAATCCCCACCCAGAGCGCCGTCGGCAGGACGCGCATCACCGGCGGACGCTCGCTCGGCAGCGCCGAATAGAGAATGAAGAAGACGACCACCGTCGCGGGCAGGCTCATGAACTTCGTGATGACCGAGCCGATGGTCCGCAACGCCGGTTCGGCGAGCATCCCGCCGAGGCCCGCGCGCAGCAGCCACTGCGCGTTGGCCGTCAGATAGACCACGCCGAGCGCGAACGCCCCGACAATCGCGACCAGCGACATCGCGAGAAGCTGGCTTTTCCACGCCGCGCGCGGTTTCTTCACCTTCCACGCCCGGTTGAGCGCGAGTTCGAGCGGCGTGAACACTCCCGCGCTCGTGAACGCCAGCGTGAAGAACGAAAACACCGCCACTCCGCCGCGAATGTTGGTTTCCAGCACCTTCCGCAGACTTGAAACGATAAACTCCTGCGCCACCGGCAGATACGATTCTTCCAGCAGGTAGAAAATCGTCTCCGGGCCTTCCTTCCACTGAAAAAGATGGCGGCAGACGAGCGCCAGCAGCAGGACGAACGGAAAAAACGACAGCAGCGCGTTGAACGCGACCGCCGAGGCCAGAACGTACACCTCGCCCGACGCCAGATCGGCGATGGCGGGGAAAATGCGCCGCGCGGTCAGACCGATGCGGTAGAAAAGGCTGTGCTCGTGGTAGGGAACGGCAGACATGGAAGCAGTTAGTGGCTAGCGGTTAGTAGTTAGCTGGATGGTCGAAGGAACAACAAAAACAAAGAGTTCAATCCATTAAAGGGAAGTTGCCCCAAGCTGACAACCATTCATCGCCATCCAATCACACTCCCGCAATCGGAAAGCATTCTTGAGACACCACCAACGGCTAACTGCTAACCACTAACTGCTAACTGCTAACTGCTAACCACTGGCCACTAACTGCTCAAACTGGCACAATCGCCGGTTTCAACTTCCCCGAACAGGAACGCACTGCAATGGAATCCGAAATTTCACTGACGGGAATGTCGCGGACCGCCGGACGCGGCCACCGGGTCGGACGCGCCCGCTGGCTCAAGCGGGCGGCGGTCACGGTCGGCGTCCTGATTGCCCTGGCCTACCTCGGCGCGTTCGCGCTGCTCTTTCTCCGGCAGGAAGCGACCGTGTTTCGCGCCCGCGAGACGCAAAACACGCCGAATGCGATGTTCAAGCCGCGTCCCGGCGCGGAGATGGTTTCCTTTCAACTCCAGTCAGGTGAACGAATTACCGCCGTTTTCAGTCCCGCGCTCGCGGCGGACGGCCACCCGCGCCCGGATGCGAAATCACGCCCGACGATCCTGTTTTTCTACGGCGCGGGCGAATATCTGGCCTTTTCGTTCTTGCAGCGGCAGTTCGAGATGTTTCGCTACGCGGGGTACAACATCCTGATTCCCGATTACGTCGGCATCGGGTTGAGTGGCGGGACAGCGAGCGAGGCCGGGATGTACGCCACGGCGGAAGCGGCGTTCGACTACCTCGCGGCGCGGCCCGACATCGATCCGGCGAAAATCTTCATCGTCGGTCATTCACTCGGCGGCGGGGCGGCCATCGACCTCGCGACGAAGCGGCAGGCGGCGGGGCTGGTGACGTTCGGGACGTTCACGTCGCTCGATGACATGGCCCGCGAGCGGTACTGGATGTTTCCGACCTCGCTCGCGGTCCGCATCCACCTCGACAACCGGGCGAAAATCGGCCAGGTGAAATGTCCGGCGCTGATTTTTCACGGCACGCGCGACGACACCATCCCCTACCGGATGGCCGAGGAACTCGAACGGGCCTCGGCGGGGAAGGCGAAAACGGTTCTCATCGAGGGCGGCAGCCACGAATTCAGCTATGTACAGCCGGGCGGGGTCGCCATGCGGGCGCTGTCCGACTTTACCGGGCTGAAGGTCTTTGACAAATGAAACCGGTAATCGGACAGGCGCGGATGCGCCGACAGGTAATAGAGCAGTTTTCGGTTGCAAGAGACCTTCTTGCCGAATGGTGAATGGCCCGAATATTGGATGTAGCCCACGTCCGGAGCGCTTTGGCGAGGACGTGGGGAAATGTGTAAAATATTGATTTAATTTGGGTTTACGGTGAAACATCTTTCCCGTAGCCTCGCAAAAAACGCTGCGGCTACGCGCTATGCCCAATATTCCACCCACCCACGCGGCGATGAATTGGTCGTAAGCAAACGAAAACCGCTCTAAAACCGGACGGTCGTTCATCGTTCGCTTGACTCCCGACTCTCGACTCCAGACTTTTTTTATTCTTCCTGAAAATGCTTGATGTCGGGGTAGAGCCGCCGGGCGCAGGTGAGGCAGATGCCGTGGGAAAACTGCACCGGAAATTCGCGCTCGAAAAAGGTTTCCGGGCGAATCCACTGTCCGCTGGCGTCGCGGATGTCGCGGCATGAGGCGCAGGTGGGAATGATTCGGCGACCTTGATGCGTCGGTGTGGGGTCTGAATCGGCGGTGGTGAGGCGCAGTGAAACCACGACGCCGCGGATGCCGCCCGACTCGACCGGGACCGCCGTGCCGGCCACCACCGTGGTTTCGTTGTCCCGGCAGGTGAGCAGCGCGGTGGAAAATTCGATTGTCTGGCCGCTTGCCAGCGCGGTGTCGGTCGGGACGATGTGCCGTCCGGCAACGTCCATGAGTGACAGAACTTCGGCGATGTTCTTCCCGGCGGCGTCGTTATTGCTCCAGCCGGTGATGCGCGAAGCCGCCGGATTCAGAAACGTCACCCGGCCGATGTCGTCGGTGACGAGCAGGGCGTCGCCGAGGCTGGCGAGGGTCGAGACGAACCGTTGTTCGCGCTCGCGATATTCGCGTTCGAGCCGGTTCTTGTGAAGGGCGACTTCGATGGTCGTCCGGAGCGTTTCGTCCCGGACGGGTTTTGAAAGATAGCCGAAGGGGCTGGTTCCGATGGCCCGCTCCACCGTCGGCCGATCGCTGTTGGCGGTCAGATAGACGATGGGGGTGTCGCTCGCGGCCCGAATCTGACGACCGGCGGCGATGCCGTCCATCTCTCCGCCCAGCCGGATGTCCATCAGGACGAGGTCCGGCGTGGTGGTGGTCGTCTGCCGGATGGCGTCTTCTCCGGTGGCGGTCACGCCGATCACCTCGAATCCGAGGTCGGTCAGCCGCAGGCGCAGCCCCTCGGCGATGATGGCCTCATCTTCCACGACGAGAATGCGGGCGGGGCGGGCGGAGGTCATCGGAGGTGTTCTCCCTGGGCGGAATCGACGGGAAGCGGCAGCGAGATTTCGGCCCGCAGTCCCGGGTCGGCGGCGGCGAGGGTCAGTGTTGCGCCGAGTTGCCCGGCCAGCAGCCGGATCAGCCGCAAGCCGAGGGTCCGCGAGGAGGCCAGCATCCCGTCAATGTCGGCTTTGCGGGGGCCGTGGTCGCGGACGGTCACGTTCAGGCGCCCGTTTTCGGTGGCGACCATGACTTCGATGGCTCCCGGGCCGGGCAGTGGAACGCCATGCTTGAACGCGTTCGACAGCATCTCGTTGAGCATCAGGCCGAGCGGCACGGCGGTCGCAAGCGGAAGGGCCACCGGCGCGCAGCGGGTGACGAGCGTGGCCCGCGCCGTCCCGAACGAGGTCTGAAGGTGGTCGGCGAGCGTCTGGACGAACTGTCCGAGATCGACCCGGCTGACGTCCGGCTGCCGGTAGAGCTGCTCATGAATGAGCGACATCGCCTCGACCCGGTTGCGCGCCTCGCGGACGGCCGTCCGGAACCCCGGCGCCGTTTCATTCGCCGCGTGCAGGTCGAGCAGGCTCACCACCGTCTGAAGGTTGTTCTTGACCCGGTGGTGGATTTCCTGAATCAGAACTTCCTTTTCCTCGACCATTGCCCGGAGCGTCTGTTCGAGCCGTTTCTGCGGGGTGATGTCGCGCTGAATGCCGAGCCAATAGGCAAACCGCCCTTGGCCGTCCGACACCGGCGCGAGGCTCAGGTCCACCCAGACCTCGGCACCGTCCTTTCGGTAATTGATGAGTTCCACGCGAATCGGCCGCCAGTCGCGCATCGCCGTTTTGACCCGTTTCAGCGTTTCCCAGTCGGTTTTGGGCCCCTGAAGGATGCGCGGCGTCTCGCCGATGACTTCCTCGGCCGCGTAGCCGGTCATCTGTTCGAACGCCTGATTGACGTAGAGGATGCGCGGCCCCGGCGGGTCGAGCGGTTCGGCTTCGGTGACGATGATGACATCCTCGGTCCGGGCCGTCGCCGTCTGGTAGAGCCGCAGCCAGGTTTCATTAACCCGGCGCTCGGTGACATCCTCGCTGAAGACCAGAAAGCCGGTGTTCGCGCCATTGCGGCGGAGGGGGGAAACGACGGAAGCAAACCACCGGAGATCGCCGCCCGGCGCGGTCACCCGCCAGTCGAATTTCTGCGCCCGTTCCTCCTGCTCGGCCTTTTCAAACACGTCGCGGACCGTCGCGGCGTCGCCCGGATGCGGATAATCGAAAATGCAGGACCCCAGCACCTGGTCCGTCTCATAGCCTTCCGGAAGCCGGTTGGCGTAGGTGAAGCGCCCCTCGTTGTCGGTTGTGAGAATGTAGTAGGGGGAGTCCCGCAGAATGCCGCGCAGCCGGATTTCATTCTCGATCAGCCGGATGTCCGCCTGCTTGCGCTCGGTGATGTCGCGGACGAACAGGCAGCCGCCGATGACGCGGTCCTGTTCGATGACCGGGCTGTAACTGGATTCAAACCAGCGGTGTCCCTCGGCGGTTTCAAAATCGGCCTGAATCGTGAAGGATTCGCCCGTGAACGTCCGGCGGTAGCGTTCACGGAGCATTTCGGCCATCGGTTCGGGCAGGTGGTCCAGATGGCAGTGACCGAGCCGGAGCGGGGCATCGGTGAACAGGCGCAGAATCCGCTGATACGCCGAATTGAAAAAGGTGACGTTCAGGTTGTAATCGAACGCGAGAATGCCGTCAGCCGTGCTTTCCGCCAGCGAAGCGAGCAGCGAACGGTGCGAATAGCCGCCCGGAGGCGTGACAGGAGTACCTCTGCCGCGACGGGGCGCGGAAGCCGGGGTGAACTCGGAGTCATCGTGAAGGGGCACCGCAACTCCTCCGGAATGTCTTGAGGGGGTCGGTTCGGTCGATAAAGGCAAGATTCAATGTAATTGGTTTGGCGAATGGACGTCAAACATCCGGTCCTTTGAGCCGTTTTCAGATTACGACCTGGTCGCACGCAACCGAAAACCGCTCTCGCCTGCGGAAACGGCTTACCGGAGAACGTTCAGGTCTTCGAGCAGGGCGTCGAGGCCGGGATCGCCGAATCCGATCTGGGCCGCCAGTTCGTCGAGGGAATGGCGGAAGCCGGTATTCCACAGGTCGATCAGGGCGTCGCCCGCGCGCCGCGACTGCCACCACGCGCCGTACCGGGTCTTGAGCCAGTCGCGCAGCCGGGCTTCGACCAGCGCCGCGCGCAGGCGGGCGGCGGCACCCGGCGCGTCGTCGAGTTCGGCGGCCAGTTCGCCGTCGGTCAGCCGGATGCCCATCCGTTCCCCGAACTCGGCGGTCAGGGTTTCGCCGGGCGTCATCCCGCCCGCGACGCGCCACGCCGTGACCAGGACCAGGGCGTCGCGGCGCAGGCGACGCAGTCGGTCGGCGGTAAACCGTTTCCCGTCAACGATATCGAGACATTCGCCGAGCCAGCGTGGTTCGTCGAGCAGCCGCTCGAACAGCAGCCCCCAGAGATTCGCCACCGCCGGGTCGCCGCCGGAGCGGAGTTCGACCGGAAGGTCGGGCGAGGTCCAGGCTGCGTGCTGGGCGCGGGCGAGGGCGTCGAGAAATCCGGCGAAGGCCCGTCGGCCGCTCCGCTCGGCGTAGCGCAGCCGGATGTCGCCGGGGACGCGAATCCGCGCCGCGACGGTCGTGCCGTCGGCCGTGGCGCGGGCGTCGAAGTTCGGTTGCTGCCACGTCCGGATGCCGAACGGACGCAGGGCATCCGAGACGAGCGATTTCAACCGCCGGGCGGGGAACTCGTTTTCGCCACCGGCGCGGGCATCGAGCCGGGCGAGATCGGTCGCGGTCGGATTACCCGACAGGCGCAAGGCGAAGGAGGCGGCGCGGCGACGGGCTTCCTCGTCGGTCGCGTCGAGAAATCGTTCACAGGTGGAAAGAAGATGCTCCGGGGTCGGGCCGAAGGCCGGCTGCGCGGCTTTCAAAAAGGAATGAACGGTGTCGTAGCCGAGTTTCCCGACAGCTTCCGCGACCTTTTCCCGCCGTTCCGCCCGCAGATCGGCGATGCTGTCGGTCAGCGCGACGAGACGGCGGTGGAGGTCGGCGCGGCGGATCGGGTCGGATTCGGCGGTCGCGCGGGCGGCGGCGGTCACGGCGGAGAGCTTTTCGTCGTTCCACGAAATGAACGGGCGCGTCCGGGCGCGGGCCAGTTCGACGCTCAGCGGCCGGACCCACGCCGCGACGAAGCGCCGTTCGGCCTCGGCGAGCAGTACCGCCACACCGCGCCGTTCGTTTTCCGCGGCGGTCGCGACCCGGTTCCGCTCGCGGCGGAGGGTCTCGACGCCCGATATTGAAAAAAGATCGCTGAACCGGTCGAAAATGCGCTCGGGAAGCGGTTCGTCCGGCAGGTCGCGCCGCCAGCCGTCGAGTCGGGCGCTTTCGCGCGCGGCGTGAAACTCGGCGTATTCGACGCGGTATTCCTCGAATTTCATGACGACGGTGACTCCTGACGGTCCGGAAGACGGGATTTCGGACTTACCGTACCAGAACCCCCGCCGCGTGGCATCGCTTTCGGGCGGAACGCGGAACTTCGAATGCGAAACTTCAAACGCGGAATAAAAAAGCCCGAATCGAAAGAAAAGGTTTGACTCGAAAAGTCGGGACATACAATTCGCATCCTTCATCCTTCATCCTTCATCCTTCATCCTTCATCCTTCATCCTTCATCCTTCATCCTTCATCCTTCAGATCATCCCGCTTGCCTTTTCGCCGCCGCCTCCCGAAAATGGCCGGACGCCCGGTCGATTCAGGCCCTTGCCACGCATCCGCCTGATCCCTGACTCCTGATCCCTGACCCCTTTTCCCGAAACCATGAACCTCGAAAAAAAGATTCGCGTCGGCATCCTCGGCGCGACCGGCACCGTCGGACAGCGTTTCATCCAGCTTCTCGAACATCATCCGTGGTTTGACATCACCGCGCTTGCCGCCTCCGACCGCTCGGAGGGCAAGCGTTACGCCGACGCCGCCCAGTGGAAACTGCCGACGCCGCTTCCGGCGCGTTTCGCCGACATGATTCTTCAGCCCTGCCGCCCGCCGCTCGACTGCGACGTGGTGTTTTCGAGCCTGCCGGGCGACATGGCGACCGACACCGAGCGGGCCTTCGCCGACGCCGGACACGCCGTCATCAGCAATTCGAGCGCCTTTCGCATGTCGGCGACCGTGCCGCTGCTCGTCCCGGAAATCAACGCCGACCACGTCGAACTCATCCACGAACAGCGCCGGACCCATTCCGGACGCGGTTTCATCGTGACCAATCCGAATTGCACCACGCTGGCGCTGGTTTTTCCGTTCGCCGCCATCGACCGGGCGTTCGGCATCGAACTCGCCATGGTGACGACGATGCAGGCGATTTCCGGCGCGGGGTATCCCGGCGTCGCGTCGCTCGACATTCTCGACAACGTGATTCCGTTCATCGGCGGCGAGGAGGAAAAGGTCGAACTCGAACCGCGCAAGATTCTCGGCGCGCTGGAGGGAACGCACGTCGCGCTTCATCCGATGCGGGTGAGCGCCCACTGCAACCGCGTGGCCGTGAGCGACGGGCACACCTGCACCGTCTCGCTGAAGCTCAAAAATCCCGCCGACCTCGCCGATGTCCGGGCGGCGCTGGAAGGTTTTACCGGCGTCCCGCAGGAACTCGGCCTGCCGAGCGCGCCCGCGCGGCCGATCGTGGTCCGCGACGAACGCGACCGTCCGCAGCCGCGTCTCGACCGTGATGTGGAAAAGGGAATGGCCAGCGTCGTCGGTCGTCTGCGGGCTGATCCGGTCTGGGATGTCAAGTTCACCGTTCTCGGCCACAACACGCTACGCGGTGCCGCCGGCGCGGCCATTCTCAATGCGGAACTGCTGGCGCATCGGGGATTTTTCGCGTAAGGTTTCCGCCAAGCGCGAAGCCCCTCGAAAGTCTTAAAGTTTTTAAGCAGACCGTCATGCCTGAAGAAGTACCCACCAAGCAACCCGCGCTCTTTACGGACGATGTGAAGCAGCGCCCACCTCAAACCCGTGGCGCGCTTTTTCCGGAGGGCGTCGGTCACAGTCAGGAAATTTCCTCGCGCATCGTTCTTTCATCGAATGTACCGGTGAATCGGGAAGGCTGGGTCGAAATCCAGCCGCAGGGTGAAGTCGCGCGCAAGGGGATGACCCTCCGGCGAATCAAGCGCAATCTGAAACGCGCCTGGAATCGCTATTCGCTCTGGCAGTACGTCCTGATCGCGGCGCTGGCGCTCGCAACCGTCTTTATCCTCAACACCCTGACCCAGCCGACGATCAAGCCGGGGGCCAACACCGGTCCGCGTCGCTGACGGCCGGGTTTTCCCGACATCGTTCCATTGGAAAAGCCGCCCCGGTCGGGCGGCTTTTTCGATTTTCGTCGATTGGATAGAGTGGACGACGGTCGCGCACCGCCGGAGGCTCTTGGCGAAGGCGTGTGGGAATCGAACCCACCCGACCCGGCTCTCACCGGGCCGCAACGGATTTGAAGTCCGCGGCAGCCACCAGACCACATGCGCCTCCGGTGATTTTGAGCGGCGCATTCTACATAACCCCCGCCGAAGCGAAAGCCCCTGACATGTCATTCGAACTCGTCTCGTCCTATGAACCGCGCGGGGACCAGCCCGCCGCCATCGACACGCTCGTCGAAAATCTCCGCAACGGCGAAAAGCATCAGGTTCTGCTCGGCATCACCGGTTCGGGCAAGACCTACACGGTCGCCAACGTCATCCAGCGATTGCAGCGTCCGGCGCTCATCATCGCGCACAACAAGACGCTCGCAGCGCAGCTTTACCAGGAGTTCAAGGGGTTTTTCCCGAAAAACGCGGTCGAATACTTCGTCAGTTACTACGACTACTACCAGCCGGAAGCCTACGTCCCCTCGACCGACACCTTCATCGAGAAGGAAGCCACGATCAATGAGGAAATCGACCGGCTGCGGCTGTCGGCGACGCGCGCGGCGTTCGAACGGCGCGATTTTCTGATTGTCGCCTCGGTGTCGTGCATCTACGGCATCGGCGACCCGGACGCCTACTTCGGAATGGTGCTGTTTCTCGAACCGGGCCAGCACATCCGCCGCAACGACCTTCTGAAAAAGCTGGTTGAACTGCAATACGACCGCAAGGACGACGATTTCACGCGCGGGGGCTTCCGCGTCCGGGGCGACACGGTCGAAATCTATCCGAGCTACATGGAACAGGCGGTGCGGATTTCGTTCTGGGGCGATGAAATCGACGGAATGGCGATCATCGACCCGCTGCTCGGCGACGTGATCGAGAAAATCGAGCGGCGCTACACGATTTACCCGAAATCGCACTACGTCATGCCGAAAGCGGTCGTGAATCGCGCCATCGGGACCATCCGCGCCGAACTCGACGAATGGGAACCGCAGCTCATCAAGGCGGGCAAGACGATGGAGGCCGACCGGCTGCACCAGCGGACGCTCTACGATCTGGAAATGATGAAGGAACTCGGCTTCTGTCGCGGAGTCGAAAACTACTCGCGGCACTTCACCGGCCGCCCGCCGGGCGCGCACCCGCCGACGCTCTACGACTACCTGCCGAAAGACACGCTCATCGTGGTGGATGAAAGCCACCAGACGATTCCGCAGATTCGCGGAATGTACGCCGGGGACCGCTCGCGCAAATCGACGCTCGTGGATTACGGCTTCCGGCTGCCCTCGGCGATGGACAACCGCCCGTTGAACTTTCAGGAATGGGAGGAACAGGTCGGGCAGGTGCTGTTTGTGTCGGCGACGCCGGGGCCGTACGAGTTGAAATGCACCGGCGGCGAATTCGTGGAGCAGGTCATCCGTCCGACCGGCCTGCTCGACCCGCTGGTGAACGTTCGACCGGTGCGGGGGCAGATCGACGATTTGCTCGGCGAAATCCGGACGCGCATCGAGCGCAAGGAACGCGCCCTCGTGATGACGCTCACGAAGAAAATGGCCGAGGATCTGACCGATTACTACCTTGAAGTCGGGTTGAACGTACGCTACCTGCACTCGGACATCGAGACGCTGGAACGCATCAAGATCATCCGCGACCTGCGGCGGGGCGATTTCGACGTACTGGTCGGGGTCAACCTGCTCCGCGAGGGGATGGACCTGCCGGAAGTGTCGCTGGTGGCGATTCTCGACGCCGACAAGGAAGGCTTTCTGCGCAGCGAGGCGTCGCTCATCCAGATCATCGGACGCGCCGCGCGGCACTCGGCGGGGAAGGCGATTCTCTACGCCGACCGGATGACGGATTCGATGAAAAAGGCCATCGACATCACCAACCACCGCCGCGAGATTCAACACAAATACAACGAGGAACACGGGATAACGCCGCAGACCGTCATCAAGCCGATCGAGGCGACGCTGGTGACGGCCTACGAGGCGGACTACTTCAAGGTCCCGGTCGAAATCGAGAAATTCGAGGAATACAGTCCGGAAAACCTCGCCGCGACCATCGCGCAACTGGAAACCGACATGCGCGACGCGGCCAAAAAGCTCGAATTCGAACGCGCCGCCGAACTGCGCGACAAGCTCAAATACCTGCGCGAACGGCTGTTTCTACTTCAAACCGAAGGCGAATGAGGAGCGCGCGAGGGAGCGCGCGCTTCAGGGTTTTCACTTCATGGTTTTTGAAAAATTGTTTGGGTAATCCGTTCAAGTTGTTGAACGACCAACCAACGCCCCATCGGGGCGGCGTTACGATAGCCGAGGGCAAGCGCAGCGAAGCCCTCGGGATGCGTGGAACGCACCACCCGAGCCGCGTCAGCGGTGAGGGGCGTGATAACCGGTTCAAATTTTCAAAAACCATTCAGCGCGCAAGGTTTTTACGCCCGCATCCCGCGCGTGCCCCGCGTGAGGGCGACCAATCCGAGGATTTCAAGGCCGATGCACAGGCCGAACCACAGTCCGTGGACGAAATCGAGCGAAAGAAACGACGTGGACAGGACGCGAAGGGCCATTTCGTACCCGGCGATGCCGAAAAGTCCGGCGGCGATGAGGAACGGGGCGTTCGATGGACGAAGCATTGGGGGGATAACCTCTTTTGATGATTGAACTTGGGGGGACTTTACGCGGGCGGCGTCACGTCGGCGATTTCGCCCCGGAAGGTTTTGACGAGGGCCTGGACGAGCGGGTCGCCCTCGGCCTGCTTGCGGAGCGCGGCCCGTTGTACGTCGGCTTCCGACATCGCGACCGGTCCGCCGCCGCCCGCGAGCCGGGTTTTAATGTTCAACTTTTTGCCGGTCAATCCTTTTAAAACATCCTGAATCGCGATCTGCTCGCGCGGCTGATCGACCAGCCGCTTCGATTCGGCCTTCCCGGCGTGGAAATGGAGGATGAAATCGTCGTCCTTGAGTTCCGCGCGTTCGGCGACATCCAACTGGGTCAGCAGAATCATCTTCCGCCGCGTTTCAAGTTCCGTTTTGAGCATCTGGAGCAGCGCGTTGCCCGCGTCCGGACGCGACAGGTCGAAACTGACCGTCGGCGACGAAACCGGGGCTGCCGGAACGGGGCGCGTCGGCTCGGGCGTCCGCGGGGCCGGTTTCGGCGGCGCGGGACGCAGCGTGCGGGGCGGTTCGGGCGGGGAAAAGTCGTCGGGCGGCTCCGGAGGGGGGGCGTCATCGTCCCACGGCGGCATTCCGTCGTCCGCCGGTTCGGGCGGCGCGGCTTTCTGAACCGGCGTCGGCGCTTCAACTGGTTGAACTACTTGCCGGATTGGCGTGGGAGGCGGTTCGGGCGCGGGCACGGGTGGCGGCGCGGGTCGGGCGGGAGCCGCGTCAGCGGTGACCGGCGGCTTCGGCGCTTCCGGGGCGCTCGCCCGGACGGGCGGCGGTGGCGGACCGAAACGCGACGGCGTCGGCTTCACTGGCGGTGGGGTGGATGGTCCCGAACCGCCGCCGGTCGGAAAACTTCCGCCGCCCGAAAGTTTTTCAAGCCGCGCGAGAATGTCCTCAAGGCTTTTCAAACCCGCGAGTTGCGTCAGTTTCACCAGTCCCATTTCCAACTGGTAGCGCGGTTCGTCCGAAAGGCGGATGTTCTGCTCGATGTCGGTCAGCAGGGAAAAGAACCGCACGAGATCTTCGTTCGAAAACATCCGCGCCTGCCGCTCGATCTGAATCCGCTCGCTTTCGGCGACGGGCAGCAGTTCGCGGTCCATTCCGGCGGTGTTGAACACGAGCAGGTGACGCAGGTACGACATCAGTTCCCGCAAAAACTGCCGCAGATCGTAGCCCGTCCGGACCAGTTCATCGGTCAGCGCCAGCATCGCGCCTGCGTCGCGCGCGGCGAGACCGTCCACGACCCGGCCCAGAAACTGCGCGCCGATGAGGCCGAGCGATTCCCGGACGTCCGCTTCCTCGATGTTCGCGCCGGTAAAGGCGATGACCTGATCGAACGCCGTCTGGGCGTCGCGCATGCTGCCGCGTCCGGCGTGGGCGATCTGAATCAGTGCATCCCGCGAAATCGTGATGGTTTCCTCGCGGGCGATGAGCGCGAGGCGTTCGGCGATCTTGTCCACCGAAATGGTCCGAAATTCGTACTGCTGACACCGCGAAAGAATCGTTTCCGGCAGTTTGTGCAGTTCCGTCGTCGCCATGATGAAGATAACGTGCGACGGCGGCTCTTCGAGCGTTTTCAACAGGGCGTTGAACGCACTCGTCGAGAGCATGTGAATTTCGTCGATGATGAAAATCTTGTACCGGTCGCGCGCCGGGCGGTTCGCCACCGTGTTGACGATGACTTCCCGGATGTTGTCCACGCCCGTGTGCGACGCGGCGTCGATTTCAAGGACGTCAATGGAATTGCCGACGGTGATTTCCGTGCAGGACGGACAGGTTCCGCAGGGCGTCGCGGTCGGACCCGTCACGCAGTTGAGCGCCTTGGCGAGCAGCCGCGCCGACGTCGTCTTGCCGACGCCGCGCGGTCCGGCGAAAAGGTAGGCGTGATGAAGCCGTCCGCTCGTGATGGCGTTGCGGAGGGCGCGGGTGATGGCTTCCTGTCCGGTGACTTCCTCGAACGCTTGCGGACGCCACTTGCGGGCGATGACTTGATACGACATGGCGAAACGCTACCGGTTTGAGGCCCGGAGCCGCAAGCAAAAGCGAAAAAACCGGTCATCCCGACCGGCCTTCACAACCCAAAAGAAAAAAAGAGGAAAAAAGCGGCTCTGAAATTGAGCCAGGCTCTCAAGTTTCCCCACGCACTCCTCAAATTTACTACCGTTGCTGTATCTCTACCCTGGCGGAGTTCGCAAACCGTTGGACGCGTAGGACCTGAGAGCCTGATATGTGACCCGTCTTTCAACGAGCGGACTGCGACTATAGGCAGCCGGGGGACGGCTGTCAATAAACAGTCGAAAGTCTGGAGTCTGGTTTTCAAAGTCTGGAGTCTGGAGTCGAGAGTCTGGAGTCAGGTAAGCCCACGAAGCGGAGGGGAGGCGAAATTGAACTCAGGAACGCCCGCAAAGCGGGCGAAAGCGTAAAGCCCCGTCTGGAGCGTAGCGGAAGGCGGGGAAATCAGACGAGCGATAGAAATGAGCCCGCGAAGCGGGTGACAGCCGCCGATCTGTCGCCCGTTTCACGGGCTTTGAGGTCATTTTCGCCTTTTTTACCCCGTCTTCCGCTGCGCTCCAGACGGGGCTTTACGCTCTCGCCCGTTTCACGGGCTTGCGGGACTCCAGACGCTCGACTCCGGACTCCAGACTTTCTTCACCCGGAACCGCGCGGCTGTGCTAAGGTTGGGGCTTTGCAACGGAGACCAGCGCTGATGAAGAGCATGACCGGGTTCGGAAAGGGGACGTTCGCGGGCGCGGATTTTTCCCTCGCCGTCGAGCTTCGTACTGTCAACAATCGTTTTCTCGACGTCCACGCCCGGATGCCGTCCGAGCTTTCGCCGTTCGAATCCGCCTTTAAAAAAGAGATTCAGGGACGCCTCAAGCGGGGTCGCGTGGACGCCACGGTGAACTTCACCCAGACGCGGGAAGTCCGGTTTCTGGTGAATCTCCCGCTCGTTCAGGGGTATGTGAACGCCTTGCGCGAGGCGCAGGCGGCGACCGGGGTCGAGGGCGCGCTCGATTTGAGCCTGATTGCCCGATTGCCGGGCGCGATTCAGCCGACCACCGCCCCGGACGCCGATTTCGAGGCGCACATCTCCGCCGGACTGACCGCCGCGCTCGGGCAGGCGCTCGACGCGCTCGAAACCATGCGCGGGGTCGAAGGTCAGGCGCTCGCCGAGGAACTTCTCCGCCGGGTCGACGCCATCGCCGCGCGGCTGCCGGAAATCGAGGCATCGGCGGCGCAGGTGGCCGAAATCTACCGGCAGAAACTCGAACGCCGGATGCGCGATCTGCTGCGCGACACCGCCGTGCTCGACGAAGCCCGGCTCGCGCAGGAAGCCGCCTATCTCGCCGACCGCAGCGACATCACCGAGGAAGTCGCCCGGATGTACAGCCACATCAATCAGATGCGGGAACTCGTCGCGGCGGGCGCGGCGGGCGAAGTCGGCAAGCAAATGGACTTTCTGACACAGGAAATGAACCGCGAGGCGAATACAATGCTGTCCAAGGCCGGCGATTTGAGCATCAGCCAGGCGGCGCTCGCCATCAAGGCGGAAGTCGAGAAGATCAAGGAGCAGGTCCAGAATGTCGAGTGAGTTGCCGCCCCGTTACGGCATGCTGGTGGTGATTTCCGCTCCCTCCGGCGGCGGCAAGTCCACCCTGCTCGGGCGACTGCTCAAGGAAGTTGAAAACCTGCGGTATTCCGTGTCGTACACCACGCGGCAACCGCGCCCCGGCGAGGAAGACGGCGTTCACTACCATTTCGTCTCGGAAGCGGATTTCGAACGGATGCGCGAACGCGGGGAACTGCTCGAATCGGCGAAAGTCCACGGAAATTACTACGGGACGGGCCGCCGATACGTCGAGGAAGAACTGGCGAAGGGCCACGATCTGGTCCTCGACATCGACGTGCAGGGAGCGGAGGCGGTGAGTACGGTGCTGCCCGATTCGGTTCGGGTCTTCATCATGCCGCCGGGATTTGACATACTGTCCGAACGCCTGCGCGGGCGGGCGTCCGATTCGCCGGAAACGGTCGAACGGCGCCTGCGTAACGCGCGCGGCGAAGTGGCCCGGTTTCGCGAGTTTCAGTACGTCGTGGTCAACGACGACCTTGAAACCGCGCTGCGGTCGCTGATCAGCATCATTCGCGCCGAACGCGAGCGGTGGAACCGCTCCGAGGCACGGCTTCAATCCATCGTCGAAACGTTCGAGCGGACGACGACGTAATCGTGAGCAGTTAGCAGCTAGCAGTCAGCTTTTTACTAACTACTAACTACTAACCACTAACTACTAACTACTAACCACTAACTACTATCCGCCAACCACTACCCACGGAGGTTCATCGAGACACCATGAGCGAAACCCACGAACAGGACAAAGACATCCGGACGTCTCCGGACAGCAAGTACCGGATGATTCTGGTGGCCGCGGCCCGCAGCAAGCAGATTCAGAAAGGCGATCTTCCCCGCTATCGCGTTGCCGGCGTCCACAAGCCGACGCGGATCGCGATGGAGGAGGTCCACCGCGGACTGGTGACCTTCGAAATCCTGCCCCCGCGCGAACTGCCGGGCGGCGATGCCCATGAAGACGGCATCATCGGCGGCTAAATCCAGTCGTTCGAACGCAAAGGCACGGAAGCGGCGGTCCGTTCATGGTTAGCTGCATCCGTGCCTTTTGTTTTTTCCGTAAAAATAAGGCACAGTGAATTTCGTGGGCGCTTTCTCCCGGTCCCCCAACCGTTGCCCGACACAGGAGCCTTGAAACTCCCATGCGAATGATTGCCAGCTCGGCGGAAGACGCGTGGCATGCGTTACGACAGCCCGGCGCGTATGAGTGGTGGTATTTCGACGCGCTTTCCGACGATCACGAGTACGGTCTGGTCGCCATCTGGTTTTGCGGCATGCCGTTCTCGCCCGATTACAACAGCCATATCGACCGTCACCGGCGGAATCCGGAAGCGGTCCCGCCGCCCGATCCGTGCGATTACGGCGCGTTTTCCTTCGCGTTGTACCACCGGGGGAAGACCATCGCCTATTCGCTCGTCGAGTACGACGCGGACGACTTCGCCGCCTCGACTGTTCATCCGGAAGTCCGGACGGGCCGCAACCGGTTCACCTACGATTCGGACACGGCGACCTATCGGCTCGTCGTGGACGTTCCGCTGACCGAAGTGACGACCGGTATCCCGGTCGCGCTCGGACGGCGACTGGTCGGGTCGTTCGCGTTTCGAAACCGGACGCCCAACTGGCTTTCGGAGCAGGACGCCGAGCGGCTGAACCGTCCGGGCCGGGCGTCGGCGACCCATACGTGGAATCTGGTCGCGCCGGTCTGCGCGGTGGAAGGCGCGGCGACGCTGTTTGCGCCCGGTGGTGAAACCGAGCGGGACGTGAATTTTACCGGGCGCGGCTACCACGACCACAACTTCGACACCGAGCCGATGTCGCGGGCGATCAATCGCTGGCACTGGGGCCGGTGCTGGACCGGCGACCGGATGCTTGTCTACTACGCCACGGAGCCGTTTCGCGGCGCGGGCGCGCCGTTCAACTGCGGAATTCTATTCGACGACGCCGAGCCGCGCGTCGTGACCGACCGGCTGGACGTGAGCTTCCCGTCGCAGCGGCGCAACTGGCTGGCGCTCAAATATCCGGATTCATTGCGGTTGCGGCTTCCGGAGGATGCGGGCGAGCGCGGCGAGTGGGTTGTCCGGAAACGCCACATGGTCGATTCCGGGCCGTTTTATGTCCGGTTTCTGAGCGGACTCGATGGTTCGAGCGCATCCCACGGCGTTTCCGAAACGCTCGATGGTACGCGATTGCGGCCCCGTTTTCTGCGACCGATGATCAACACCCGAATTCATCGTCCCGAAAGCCGTCGCCTTGCGCTGCCCGCACCGATTGCGCGGCTCAGTCGGACGGCCCTCGCGTGGCTCGTATCCTGAAAAAATCCGGGCCGGAATTTCCGGCGCCGGTCTGGATACGCGGCCGCGATTCGTGTCATAGTAGCCGCATTCGATTCATTTTTATCGCCCTGCACGCAGCCCGTACGCAGTCGGGTCTGAGTTCCGGTTTGGAGGAAGTGTCATGAGTTCCCGTCTTTTTCGTCGGTTCCGTCATGTTTCGGAGCGTGGTGAGGGTCAAACGCAACTGATTGTGACCCTCTCGATCATTGCCTTGATCGCCTTTGTCGGCATCAAGGCCGGGCCGGTTTACTGGCAGGAGAAAAACATCAAGTACGACATGGAAGAACTGACCCGCAAGGCCGGCATCGGGTCGATGGGATTCCAGCGGGACGACCAGATTCAGAAGGAAGCCAAAAAGATTCTGAACAGTAATCAGGCGCCCGACGACACCAAGTTCGAGTGTACGAAAAGTGGCGGGACCATCACGACCAAGGTTTCATACATGGTTCCCATCGAGTTTTATGTCTACACCTGGAACTATGAGGTGAATCTGGAGATAAAGGACGCGATCGGCAAATACTGATTTTCCTGCTTTCGAACCTGAAACGGCCCGGATCAAGTGCATCCGGGCCGTTTTCATTTTGAGGGATTGAACCGGCGGAACGAATCAGACGGTCAGCCACTGGTGATGGCGCGGATCGGGCGTGGCGGTTTCGAGAATCACGTCAAGCAAGGCTGGGCCGTATTTGGCGAGAAACGTCAGGAAGTTCAGGTCGCGTTCCTGCAACGCGCCGCGCGGACCGAGCGCCGTCACCGCGCGCTCGATCTGCCGCCGCGTCGCTTCCTCGGCCTGCGCCCGGTTGGCGACGAACCGGTTTTCCAGTCCGTCAATCTGGTTGAGGATTTTGTCGCGTCCGCGCTGGAGGGCATCGGCGAGCGGCGGGTCGGACGCCGCCAGCGAGGCGTGCAGGATGTCGAGGTGTGCGTTAAACGCCGCTTTCGCCTCGCCAAAGGTTTTGACCGTCGCCCCGGCGGGCGAGTCGAGGACCGCCCGGCGGACCAGTTCGGCTGCCCCGGCGAGCGGGTCGGTCAGCGTAAATCCATATTTTTCAAGTGTTTTCGCGTGGCGCGCCTCGACGATGGTGATGCTCGACCGATGCCAGCGGACCGGCGCGACGAGGTCAAGCGCGTCGTAGATGACTTGCGACTGCGCGAGGTAGGCGATTTCCGCCGGGCCGAGGACCTGCGCCACGGTCGGAAACAGGCGGTCCTGAACCACCGGACGCAGCAGGGCGTTCGGCGAGAACCGGAGCGGATCGTCTTCGGCGATGGCGAGCAGGTCGGCGACTGAAAAACGCCGGGTCGGGTCGTTTTTGGCGACGAAATCCGCGCCATCGCGCGCGAGCGAGACCCGCGAGCCGTCAATTTCGAGAAAAAGGAGGGTCGAGTTCGGCGCGACCGCGACCTGCGCGTGGTAGTCCGCCGCAACCAGTTCCTGCGAGCGGTTGACGAGCGCATGGGCGAAATCGGCGGCACGCTCGATGGCGGCGCGGGTGATGTCGGCGGTCATCCGTTTCAGCCGCGCGTCGCGCGGGTCGACCACGATCAACCCGAAGCGGGAGAACAGTTTGAGCATCCAGACGGCGAACGCGTCGCCCCAGCCCGCGCCTTCCGCGTAGCCCGCGCGGAGGTCGGCGAGCAGGTCCGGCGTGAACTCGGTTTCGGGCAGCGCGGCGGCGAGCGTTTCAAACGCGGCTTCCAGTTCCGGGCCGAACTTCAGCGCGCCGACCGACGGTTTCCCCTCCTTCGTCGATGGAATCGCGATTTCGACCCGCCCGCCGTCGCGTCCGATGACGGCGGTTTTCGCGATTTCGTCGAAATCGTGGTCCTCGGTCGCCATCCAGAAGACCGGCACGGCGGGCGCGCCCTTTTTCGTCAGTTCATTCGCGAGTTGAATCGCGGTTGCGGCCTTGTAAACCGACAGCGCGGCCCCGCCGAACAGCCCGACCTGCTGGCCGCCGACCACGGCGACCGCGCCGGGTTCGCGCAGGCGGGCGACGGCGTCGAGCGTGGCATCGCCCGCGCCCCACTTCAAATTCTGTTCCGCGAGAACGGCGCAGAGCGCGTCGCGGTGGGAATGTTCGAGGGCGATGCGGGGCGCGCGGGCGGCGAGATGCTCGACGGTGAGCGTGGCGGCGTCGAAACCGGGGAAAAAGGCCGCGAGCCGTTCCGGGGCGGCGAGGTAATCGGCGAACAGCGCGGTCACGCCGGGCAGTTCGGTCAGGGGCGTCTGCTTGAGAGTGGTGTTCATCAGGGGATTCGGGGGATGGAAATATCGAAAAGCGATCTCCGTACGCCGGGAGCATCCGAAAAGATCACCGTCGGCGCGGGCATCTTCCTCCAGCCGACTCGTCGGCGCAATTCGGCGTCGCTTGGGCACTGCCCTTCCGACGTGTTACAAACACGGTTTGCGCCGAAAACGAAACCGGGCGCGGACAGGTGTTTATGAAACGATATTTCGGGACCGACGGCATCCGCACGCAGGCCGGTCATTTTCCCCTCCAGCCCGCCCCGCTCGAAGCGCTCGGCGCGGCCCTTGCCAATGAACTCGCCCGGCGGCACGCCGCCGCGCCCCGGATCGTCATCGGCGGCGACACCCGCGAGTCCACCGCCTGGATTGCCGCCTGTTTCGCGCGCGGCGTCGAGGCTGTCGGCGGCACGGTCGCCTGCGCGGGAGTGATCCCGACGCCGGGCGTGGCCTTTCTGGCGAAAACCGGCGGATTTCACGCGGGCGTGGTTGTCTCGGCTTCCCATAACCCTTTTGAAGACAATGGAATAAAGATTTTTCTGCCGTCCGGCGAAAAGCAGGACGACGACCTCGAACGCCTCCTTGAAGCCGCGCTCGAACCACTCGCCGTCCCAACCGGGCCGGTCGTCCCCGACGACATCGCCCCGCTCTGGGACGACCCCGCGCTCGGGCTGAGCTACATGGAATTTCTGACCCGCAAGGTCGGGGAAGACCTCGACCTGTCGAAATTCACCATCGCGCTCGATTGCGCCAACGGGGCGGCGAGTTTTTATGCCAGCACCGTCTTTCAGGCGCTCGGCGCGCGGACCTTCGTTACGGCGGCCTCGCCCGACGGACGAAACATCAACCTCGACTGCGGCTCGCTCCATCTTGAACATCTGAGCGATTTCGTCCGGGAGGTCGGAGCCGATTTCGGCGTGGCGTTCGACGGCGACGCCGACCGCTGCCTGATGGTGGACGCCGGCGGAACGCCGGTTGACGGCGACGCCATTCTTTTTCTGATGGCGAACCACTTCGACGCCCGGGGGGAACTGACGCCCCGCGCCGTCGTCGCGACGGTGATGAGCAACCTCGGGCTGGAAGTCGCCCTGCGCGACCGGGGCATCGAACTCCGCCGGACGGCGGTGGGCGACAAGTACGTTCTGGAAGACCTTCTCAACACCGGCGCGGTCGTCGGCGGCGAGCAGTCCGGCCACGTCATTTTCCCGCGCCGCAGCCTCGCCGGAGACGGCCTGATGACCGCGCTCACGGTCGTCGGCGCGCTGGCGGACATGAAAACGACCCTTCGCGACGCGCTCGCCGGTTTCCAGACCTTTCCGCAAATTCTTGTAAATATTCGGGTTCGGGAAAAAGTGCCGTTCGAGCAGGTCCCGGCCATCGCCGCCGCCGCCCGCGAAACGGAGGCCCACTTCGCCGACCGGGGTCGGCTGCTGCTGCGCTATTCCGGGACGGAAAATCTCGCCCGCGTGATGATCGAAGGCGAACACAAGGCGGACGTCATCGACCGGGCGCACGCTCTGGCCGACATTATCCGGCGGGAACTCGGCGCGTAGCCCGAACCGGCGGGCAACCCGTTCATTTCACCGGACTTCGTAAGCAAACTTGCATCGCGGTCGGACAGGTTCAGCTAGATTCCAGCCGCTTTTTCCCGGAAAAAATCGATTTTTCAACAAGGAGTTCATTCTGAAATGAAGGTGCGTGTGTCCCCCACCCGTTGGGCGCTGGCAGGTCTGCTGGCCCTGCTGTTCTGGACCGGCTGGAGCGGCGGCCCGGTCCGGGCGAACGAAGCCCTCGTCGGCCAGCAGTCGCAGGCGTTCACCCTGTCGGATCAGTACAAAAAAGACATTACCGTGAAATTTCCGAGCGCGAAGCCGGTGGTGCTGATGCTCGGCGACAAGGGTGGCTCGGAACAGATCGAGCCGTGGGTGCGCGTACTGTACGACAAGTACGGCGCGGCTCTCGACATTCAGGGCATCGCGATTCTGCGCGGTGTGCCGCCGCCGATCCGGCCCATCATCCGCAGCCAGCTTCGCAGCCGCGCGCCGAAAAGCGTCATGCTCGACTGGGGCGGCAACGTGGCCGACATGTTCAAGTGCAAGGGCGACGTCTGCAACCTGATCGTCATTGACCGGGAAGGCCGCATCGCGCACATCGAACGCGGGCCGCTGACGACCGCGCGCAATCAGGCCGTCTGCGCCGTCATCGACCGCATCAAGTAGGAATTGAGAATTGAGAATGCGGAATTGAGAATTTCCGGCCCGGCGGTCCGGGGCGGACACGATAAAAGAGAAAACGACACCCGTTTTTCCACAGCCTTCCCTCGGGCCGGCTGTGGTTTTTCTTTGGGCGGTCACATTGAGAACAGTTTTCAAATGAGTGTGACCATTTTAGAGCGGTTTTCAGGTGCATGCGACCATCCCGCCGGGAAGTGAATGTCGAACATATTGGATATAGCCCACGTCCGGAGCGCTTTGGCGAGGACGTGGGAAAATATGTGAAAACATTAATTTCATTGGGTTTTACGGCGAAACATGTTTCCCGCAGCCTCGCAAAAAACGCTGCGGCTACGGGCTATGCCCAATATTTTACCCCCGTGTGGCGGTGAATTGGCCGCAAGCAACCGAAAACTGCTCCAGGCACGCCGAAGGTGTACGAGGAAAACCTGGCCCAAAGCGATCCCCCGGCGTGAAAGCATTTCGGGAATGCCGGGTTTGAGAATTCGGGGGATTGAAATGAGTCACGAGTCAAATCGGTCTGAAACGACTGAAATCGGGGCGGCGGTGGGGGATGACCTCGCCGCCGCCCTCGTCGGCTGCATCCTCGGGACCGCTGTCGGCGACGCGCTCGGACTGCCGTGCGAGGCTCTTTCCCGCCGTCGTCAGCAAAAACTTTTCCCCGCACTCGACCGCCACCGGTTTCTCTTCGGGCGCGGGATGACCTCCGACGACACCGAACATACCTGTCTCGTCGCCGAATCGCTCATCGTCGCGGGCGGCGATCCGGGCCGCTTTTCACGAAGTTTCGCGTGGAAACTGCGGTTCTGGCTGCTCGGACTGCCCGGCGGGGTCGGATTCGCGACACTCCGGGCCATTTTCAAACTCTGGATCGGTTTTCCTCCACGTCGGAGCGGCGTTTTTTCGGCGGGGAACGGGGCGGCGATGCGGAGCGCGGTGGTCGGCGTGGCGTACGGCGGGGATGTAAGCCGTTTGAAAACAATGATTTCAGCGGCCACCCGCGTCACCCATACCGATCCGAAAGCCGAACAGGGCGCGCTGGCCGTGGCGCTCGCGGCTTGGCTCGCCCGGACGGGACGCGCCTCGGCGGATGAATTTTTCCGGCAATTTCGGGACATCACCGAAAACCGGGCGACGGAATTCGAACGGGAATTCGCCGCCGTGGCCGAAAGCGTGGCGCGCGGCGAGTCGGTCGAGGCGTTCGCCGCCTCGCGGGGACTGGGGAAGGGCGTCACCGGCTATGTTTTACATACCGTCCCGGTCGGGATTCACGCCTGGCTGTCGCATCCGCGCGATTTTCGGGCGGCGGTGACGGCGTCCGTCCGGTGCGGCGGCGACGCCGACACGACGGCGGCCATTGTCGGAGGCATCGTCGGCGCGGGCGTCGGGCGGAACGGCATCCCGGCGGAATGGCTGAACGGCATTCTCGAATACCCGCGCACCGTCGGCTGGATGACTACGCTCGGCGAGCGGCTCGCCGAAACCGTCGCGGCGGACGCGCCGGGGAAGGTCCCGCCGTACTTCTGGCCCGCGATCATTCCGCGCAACGCGCTGTTTCTGGCGACCCTGCTGGTTCACGGCCTCCGGCGGATGCTCCCGCCCTACTGAAACGCGCCGGAATCGACATGTATTAATGATCGCGCGCGCGTACGATGAATGAATCTTCAAAGTTGCGTGAATTGGGGCGCGGGGAATTGCCGATGGGAGATGGTTTCGGACCTTTCCCGATCAGCCCAACGTCATTTTCAAAGGACGGTGCTCTCCGCCCTGCCCTCAAGAACAGGGCTACCCGAAAGCAAGCCTCGTGAACGAGGCTAAAATATTGATTTCTTTGCTTTTAGCCCCGTTATGGCTTTTGAAAAATTATTCCGGTAATAACGACGGTCTGCCTCGGGGAGGCGCGGATGCGCCGGTAGGTAATAGCCCCACCCGTGAGGGTGGGGTACGCGACGGGTAAAACGCCGAGCCGCAAAGCGGCGACACAGGGAAAATGGGCAATTGACAATGCACAATGGAAAGTGAGCCGGAATTTCATCGCCAATTGTCAATTGTCCACTGCAATTCTCCATTCACTTGCGTGTGTCGCGTCTTCGACGCTCCGAGGCTTGCCTCGACGCCACCCCACCCTCACGGGTGGGGGTACCATCTGACGGCGCATCCGCGCCTGTTCGAGGGAACCTGTCGGTATGACCGGTTCAAATTTTCAAAACCCATTCCGGAGCTTATAGGCGAATCGCCCGGTTCCGGTCGGGCACGCCGAAAACGAAAACGGCCGCCGTCGGGGGGAATTCCGGCGGCGGCGGTTCTTGTTTGAATGAAAGAGTTTATCCCCTGCGCTTGCCGCGGGCGGCCGGCGCGGGTGTCGTGACCCGCTGGCGGTCGTGCTTCTGGTAGTAAATGGCGTGGCTGGTGCGATTTTCCTCGCGGGTGAGGCGGGCGCGTTCCTTTTTGGTCACCCGACCGTCAGCTTTGGCGGCGGCTTCGTTCTGTGCGATGCGGGCCTCGCGATTTTCGAGGTGCTGCTGTTCGGTCGGCGTCAACTGTCCGGACTGGACGCCCTGATCGATGCGCTGCTGCTGCTTGACCTGGCGTTTGTCGATGCGCGGCGTGTTGGTGTTTCCGGACGTTCCGCTCTGGGCGAAGGCCGAAACGGTCAGTCCGAGGGCGAGGGCGGCGGTCGCGCCGACGGCGATGCAATTCTTGAATGTCGTCATGGTCGAAATCTCCTGCGTGTATCGATGAAAGTGTGTCGGTTGGTGACTCACGAACACCGCGTAAGAATTCCGACGCCGTAAAAAAGTCTGAATTACAATTTTGAAATTTTTCCAGTTGCGGGCGAGAACCGGCGAACCGGAGGCGCGAGCCGCGTCAGCGGTGAGCGGGCGGGCTACTTCGTTTTTTCGAGGCCGTAGCGTTTGCGTTTGAGGATCAGCCCCTGCCGGGTGAGGCCGAGTTCCTTGGCCGCGTGGGTGACGTTGCCCTTGTGACGTTCGAGGCAGTCGCGCAGCATCCGGCGTTCGAGATCCTCGACGGCTTCGGCCATCGTCCGGCCCGGCATCGGAAATTCGCCCGTCGGACGTCGTTCGGCGAGTCGCGCCGGAATCAGGTTCGCGCCCGAGCGGCGGTCCGGCGGGAACGAGCGTTCCCAGAGTTCGGGTGAAAAACTGTCCGGCGTCAGTACGGCGTCCGGTTCGGCGAGCGCGACCGCCCGCTCGATTTCGTTTTTCAACTGGCGGACATTTCCCGTCCACGGCAGTTCGACGAGGCGTTCGAGGGCGGCTTCCGAGAGCGCGACTTCCTTGTTTTCGCGCTTGGCGCATTCCCGTAAAAGATAGCGGATGAGGACCGGCAGGTCTTCCCGGCGCTCGCGCAGCGGCGGGACGTGAATCCGGACCACATTCAGCCGGTGGAACAGGTCTTCGCGAAACGCGCCGCGCTCGACGTCGTGTTCGAGATTCCGGTTGGTCGCGGCGACGATGCGGACATCGACCTTAATCGGATGTTCCTCGCCGACCGGATGAATTTCGTGTTCCTGCAAAAAGCGCAGCAGTTTCGGCTGGACGTGGAGCGAGATTTCACCGATTTCGTCCAGAAAGAGCGTCCCGCCCGCCGCCGACCGGATGATGCCGGGCGCGCTCTTGTTCGCGCCGGTAAACGCCCCCTGCCGATGGCCGAACAGGCGGCTTTCGACCAGTTCTCCCGGAATCGCGGCGCAGTTGAACGGCAGAAACGCCCGTGTGTGGCGGCGGCTCGTCGCGTGCAGCGCGCGGGCGACGAGTTCCTTGCCGACGCCCGATTCGCCGGTGATGAGGACGGTCACGTCCGACGTACGGATCTTGTTGATCTTTTCGGCGACCTTGAGCATCGCGGGCGACTCGCAGACCAGCCCGATGGCGGCGAGGTTGCTCGTCGTGTGGTAGCTGCTGACGACCGTTCGCGAGGAGCGGAGCGCGTTGCGGAGGCGGCCGTTTTCGAGCGCGAACTCGACGACGTGAAGCAGGGCATCCACCGTGGTCGCGAGCGTCGGTGTCATGTCGCTGCCGATGCAGAGGAAAAAGCGGCGTGCGGGATAGACCTCGGCGGTCTGGCGGCTGTCGCTGAACGGGCGGACGTTGAGGCCGTCCGGCAGCGGATGGGAGTCCTCGATGGTCGACGTCAGCGCCCGGCGGATGCGTTCCGCCGCTGAGGCTTCACCGGTGAGCAGCCGGATGCCGTCCGGCATCTGCTCGAAAATCACGGCGTTGAGCCGGAGTTCATCTCTTAAAAGAATTGTCAGTTCGCGCAGAAGCAGATCGGGCGACCCGGCGGCGGCGACCAGGCGCTCGACGAGCAGGGCGTCGAGGCTCGGCGCGATGGCCGGTTCCTGGGCAATTTCGATGAGGCCGCGCGCCGTTCCCCGGACCGCTTCGGCACGTTTGAGGCTCGGCAGGGCGTCGAGGCGGCAAAAGGACGTGACCGCGATGTCGAGGTGGGTCAGCGCGCGCGGCCCGTTCGCCATGGCGACAAACGCCTGTCCGGCTTCGAGGTGGCTGCACGCGGCTTCATAGAGAAACCCCGCCGCTTCAAACATCGAAATGCTCTGGGTCAGCGCGGCGATGCCTTCGGCCTGCTCCTCGCGGACGAGTCGCAACCGACCTTCGAGCCGCGCGGCGAGTCCGGCGGAGTGAAGTTTCGGCGGCGTGCCGAACAGTTCCTTCGCCCGGTTCAGGTGGGCTTCCGCCCGGTTGTAGTCCTCGACGGCGAGGCAGGCTTCCGCCAGCCGAAGGTGATTCACCGGTAAGCGGGCGACGCGGTTGATCTTGGAATTGAGCCGGACGGTCTGTTCAAAGAGCGAAATCGCCTCCTCGACGCGACCGTTGGCGAGCATGACCTCGGCGAGCGCTTCCCATCCGCCCGCTTCAATCGAGGTGATGCCGGTTTCAAGCGCCCGCTCGATGGCGGCGCGGGCCATCCGTTCGGCATCGTCCATCTTTCCCTGAAACGTCCGGAATTTGGCGAACGTCCGCAGCACCATGCTCTCGGTCGGCTTGTCGGCGGCGGCGAGCGACAGGGCCCGTTCGAGCGAGGCTTCGCCTTCCTTCCAGTGTCCGGCGGCAAGCTGCGCGTCGGCGAGGTGGTCGTAGGCAATGGCGAGCACTCTCGGGTCGTCGGATTGCGACCAGTGGGCGATGGCCCGTTCGAGATTCGAGACGGCGGTGGCGAGATCGCCCTGTTCAAACGCCAGAATCGCGGTGTGGTCGAGCAGTTGGCCGAACAGCAGTTCGTCGGACGCGCTCGGCGTCTCGATGCGCTCCATCAGCGCCAGACCGCGCGCCGCTTCCTCGCGGGAATCGAGAATCCGGCCTTCCTGATTGGCGATGTTCGCGAGATGCCAGCGGCATTCGGCCAAGGCGCGCGGATCGTCGGCCTTTTCCAGCGCCTCGCGGGCCTGTTCGAGGTGGTCGCGGGCGATGGCGTATTCGTCGATCGTGGCGTAGATGCGTCCGAGCAGGGCGTGGGCATGACCGCCGCAGCCGGGGTTTCCGGCTTCCTGAAAAAACTTGAGCGCCGTGTTCGCGCAGTGAATCGCGCGCGGGACATTATTCAGATGATGGTGCAGCCGTCCCATCTGGAACCAGACCGAGGCGGCGGTCGCGGCCGTGAGCGGTTCGGCGCGCGAGGCGACGTCGATCTGGCTCAGGGCCGTGAGGGCTTCGGCGTACTGACCGAGGTTTTCCAGACACCGCGCCAGGCGGCAGCGGGTCCGGGCGGCGGATTCCGCCGTCAGTCCGCCCGCCGAAAGTCGCGCGCGCAGGGAATGAATGAGTTCGCGAAGTTCCGCGTCGTTCGGCGGGACGGTCGGCAGACCGCTTTCGGCAAACATCGGCTTGACGCTCATCAGGCGAGGCATCCGGGGGGTGAAAATACGCACCGACGACCGGAGACGACATGCCACCCGCCGGTTTGAAGGGGCGGAGCTGCCGATTTTGCCCGGAAACCGTCAAGAAAGTTGACGGCAAGACGCTAGACGCTGGTGCGGAAGATTTACAGTAGTCGGGAACGCCCGCGCCCGACAAGTGATTTTTTCTTTGTTTCGGAAGACTCAAATCACGATTCTTTTCAGTTTATTTCTGGAAAAGTCTTCGCCTGAGCCTGAATTTTTTGGAAAAGTGCTTTTCAGGACGTTCTGGCACGCGGTTTGTTCTACAGACCGGCACACACACCGCATAAGACGGAATTCATAAATAGAGATTCAGGTTCAACCTGAGTACTTTCGAGGAGGAGACAGTGAAGAAACTTTTCGTGTATCTGTTCGCCGTTATGTTCGTCGCCACCGTGTCGGTCGCGACGTTCAGCCAGATCAAGGGCCGCGCCCCCATCGTCGATGGTGAAGAATCCGTCGCCCGGGCCGGTCAGCCGAAATATGTGGCGAACCAAGTCATCGTCCAGTACCACGCCGACGCAAGTGAACAGGAAAAGAGCGCGGTTCGCGCCTATACCGGCGCAGCGAAGGCCAGCACGCTCATCACCACCGAAAACCGCAAGGCCATGGAAGCCGGCGTCCGCATGAAGGCGGGTGAGCGCGCCGGCGGCGAAGTCGAACTCGACACGCTTCCGTCAGGGACGTCCGTCAAGGACGCCATCGAAATGCTCAAGACCAATCCGGCCGTGAAGTCGGTCGAGCCGAACTGGATCTACACCAAGTCGCTCGCCGCGCCGAACGATCCCTACTTCACGAACGGCTCGCTCTGGGGCATGTACGGCTACCAGACCACGCCGGCCAACACCTACGGCACGGAAGCCACGCGGGTGTGGAACACCTCGACCGCGAACGGCACGGGTTCCCGCAGCATCTACGTCGCGGTGATTGACGAAGGCATGCAGGTCACCCACCCCGACCTCCAGGCGAACATCTGGAACAACCCGTTCGATCCGGTTGACGGTCGCGACAACGACGGCAACGGCTACATCGACGACACCAATGGCTGGGACTTCGCGGGCAACAACCGCACGGTCTATGACGGACCGACCTCGGGTACGACCAACACCGACTCGCACGGCACGCACGTTGCCGGCACGATCGGCGCGGTCGGCAACAACGGCATCGGCGTCGCCGGCGTCAACTGGAAGGTCACGATCATCTCCTGCAAGTTCCTCGGTGCTTCGGGCGGCACGACGGCCAACGCGATCAAGGCGTTTGACTATGTGACCGACCTCAAGCGTCGTCACGGCCTCGATATCGTCGCCATCAACAACTCGTGGGGCGGCGGCGGCTACTCCCAGGCGCTGGCGGACGCCATCGGCCGGGCGAGCGCGCAGAACATTCTGTCCATCGTCGCAGCGGGCAACGAAACCAACAACAACGACGCCGCGCCTTCCTACCCGGCGAGCTACACCGACAGCAAGATCATCGCGGTCGCCTCGATCACGAGCACCGGCGGTCTGTCCTCCTTCTCCAACTACGGCAAGACCAGCGTCGACATCGGCGCGCCGGGTTCGAACATCTTCTCGACCCTCCCGGTCAACCGTTACGGCTCGCTGAGCGGCACGTCGATGGCGACCCCGCACGTCACCGGTGGCGTGGCCCTCTACGCCGCGAACCGCACCGCCCGCGGCACGACCATCAAGACCAACGTGCTGGCGAGCGCCTACAAGATTTCGTCGCTCACCAACAAGTGCGTGACCGGCGGTACGCTCGACCTCAACGCGCTCTTCACGAGCTACTAATCGGATTCGGGGAAACCCGGAAAAGCGGGAAGGCCGGTGAGCGATCACCGGCCTTCTGTCGTTTTCGCGTGGAGCGGGCGATGGGACTCGAACCCACAACACCCAGCTTGGGAAGCTGGTACTCTACCATTGAGCTACGCCCGCGAATGAGGCCGCGAAGATAGTGCGCCGGAGCGGCGACTGTCAAGGGAGCGGTTAGTGGTCAGCAGTTAGCGGTTAGTAAAAAACACTTGGCGATTGGGAACAAAAACTGACTGCTCACTGCTATCCGCTAACTGCTCAAAGAAAAAACTGCTTGACCGAACCGTGGAACATTCGTCATTCTGTCGGTTCGGTCCGTCTTCGGATTGATCATCGTTTTTGGGAAGGAGAAGGCGTCATGGCGAAACCCGGCAAACGCGTGAACATCAAGCTGCAAAGCTCCGCGAGTCCGCACTGCTACTTCACGCAGAAGAACAAGCAGAACACGACCGAGCGGCTGACGTTGCGCAAGTACGACCCCGTCGTCCGCAAGCACGTCGATTACAAGGAATCCAAGTAGTTCCGGTGCCGCCGCGCCGACCGCGCGCGCGAACCTCTCTGAGACAAGCGTCGGCTCGCCGGCGCTTTTCGTTTTTTTGGAATTTTTTTCGGAGGCTTTTCGTTCGCCTCGGTTTCGCCTCCGAACCCCGTCTGGTATAAACCTCAGTCGCTTCGCGCGACCGCGACCTCATCGTCACCCCCCGCATTCCCGAAATGCCCTCGATCGTTCCAGCCGAGACCAGCGCCTTTCACCGACAACTCGCCTCCGGCACGGACTACCCGCCAATTCGCCGCACGCTGTTTGCCCGTCTGCACCGGGCATGGCGGACGCTCGTGATCGTGTGGGTGCTGGGCGGATTCGCGCTGATGGTCTACCGGGATCTCCGGAAGGCGAAGCGCGAGGGATCGGCGACGCCGGAAAATCCGCTCGACGCGGCCCGGTTGCGCGAGGAAGCCGCCCGGCTGCGGGAACGGCTGACCCGGCTCGGTCCGGCGTTCATCAAGATCGGCCAGGCGCTCGGCACCCGGGCCGACCTGCTGCCGGTGGCCTTCATCGAGGAACTCGGCAAGCTTCAGAACCGCGTCCCGGCGTTTCCGACCGAGGAAGCCTTCCGCATCGTCGAGCGCGAACTCGGCGCGCCGCCTTCCGCGATTTTCGCGGAAATCGACCGCGAACCCGTCGCGGCGGCGAGTCTCGGGCAGGTCTACCGCGCGGTGATGCCGAACGGCTTCGAAGTCGCGGTCAAGGTTCAGCGTCCGCGTCTGCGCGAACGCATCGACGAAGACATCTACATCCTGCGCCGTATCGCCGGCTGGATGGAGCGCTCCGGCAAGCTGTTCAAGGGCAACGACTGGATCGGGATGATCGACGAGTTCGAGCGGGTCATCCACGAGGAGATGGACTACCGGAACGAGGCCCGCAACGCCGAACGCTTCGCCGAAAACTTCGGCGACTGGCCGAAAGTCCATGTTCCCTCGATTCTCTGGGAACACACGACCTCGCGGGTGCTGGTCATGGAATTTCTGCGGGGCATCCGCGTGACCGACAGCGACGGGCTGCGCGAGGCGGGCATCAGTGGGCGCGAGGCGAACGAGCTGATGTATCGCGCCTACTTCAAGCAACTGCTCGAAGACGGCTTTTTCCACGCCGACCCGCATCCCGGCAACATCCTCATGCTGCGCGACGGGCGGCTGGCGTTTTTCGACTTCGGCATGGTCGGACGCATCACGCCGAAGCTCCAGAACCTGATGGTGAGTGCGTTCTTCCACCTGCTCGACCGGGATTACGACGGCATCTGCCGCGACCTGATCGCGCTTGAATTCCTTTCGCCCGAAGTCGATCTGGCGGAATTCACCCCGGTGGTGGCGGACCTGTTCCGGCGCAAGCTCGACACGAATCTGTCGCAGGTCCGTTTCAAGGACCTCACCTATGATCTGGGCGAAATCGTCTATCGCTATCCGTTCACCACGCCCGCGTCGTTCACCTTCATCATCCGCGCGCTGATGACGCTCGAAGGCATCAGCATCACGATGAACCCCGAGTTCAACTTCCTCGAAGTCGCCAAGCCCTACGCCCGCGATTTCCTGTTCCGCCGCGAGAGCGCGCACCTTCGCGAACAGGTCTGGGAAAGCCTCCACGACGCCAAATCGGGCAAACTCAACTGGACGCGCCTGCTCAATCTCGCCCGGACCGCGATTTCGCTCTATTTCGCCTGACGTTTGGCAAATTCCCGCCGTTGCGGGCGGCGGACGGTTCCGTTACAACCCGATTTCAGCAGTTAGCAGCTAGTCGTTAGCAGTTAGTGGTCAGTCTCTGGCGGTTTCGAAACCGTCAAAAAACATTTTTCGCGCGAAAAAGAAGCGCGAGCTAATCTTTTCCCGGCCACTAACCGCTGACTGCCGGCAACCGGCGGTTGGCGACTGAGCGCTAACTACTAACTGCTAGCCACTAACTACTAACCCGCTGGCCACTCATCACTGAAGAACCTTATGAACCCCATTCATCCCGCGGAACGCACGAAAAACTACAACTACGCCATCCGGAACGTGGTTTCGGAAGCGAAAAAGGTCGAGGCGACCGGCAAGAAGGTCACCTACCTCAACATCGGCGATCCGGTGATTTACGGATTTCAGCCGCCGTCGTCCCTGATGGACGCCCTCGACCGGGCGGTCCGCGAGGGCAGCAACGGCTACGCCCCGTCGGTCGGGACGCTTCCCGCGCGCGAGGCCATCGTGGCCGACGCGGCAAAACGCGGCGTGACGATTCACCCGGACGACGTGGTCGTGACCTCGGGCGCTTCCGAAGGCGCGGACATGCTTCTGAGCGGGCTGCTCGAAGCGGGCGACGACGTGCTGACCCCGTGTCCGACCTATCCTTTATATACGGCCATCACGGCGAAGCTCGGCGCGCATGAGAATTACTACACGCTCGACCCGGCGCGCGGCTGGCTGCCCGACCCGGACGAAATCCGCGCGAAAATCACGCCGCGCACCCGGGCCATCGTCATCATCAGCCCGAACAACCCGTGCGGCGCGGTCTACGACGCGGCGCTGATTACGGAACTGCTCGACATTGCCGAACAGCACAATCTGGTCGTCCTGGCCGACGAGGTCTACCACCGGATGACCTACGGCACGCCCGCGCCCGCGATGGCGAAGCTGGCCGAGGGCCGCGACGTGCTGGTGGTCACGATGGAAAGCCTGTCGAAGTCGCACCTCGTGCCGGGCTGGCGGGTGGGCTGGATGACCTACACCAACACGAAAAGCGCGGGCGACTACATCACGGGCGTCCGGAAAATCGCCGAGGCGCGGATTTGCAGTCCGCTGCCGACGCAGCAGGTGATTCCGGCGGCGCTCGCCGATCAGACGCATCTTCCGGCGGTGATGGAGGAAATGAAACTTCGCGCCGACATCACGGCGGACATGATCAACGCGATCCCGGGGATGAAGTGCTGGCGACCGGACGCGGCGTTCTACGCGATGGCGCAGGTGGAAGACCTGAAGGGCCGCACCGACGAGCAGTTCATTCTCGAACTGCTGCGCGAAACCGGCATCCTGTTCGTTCACGGCTCCGGATTTGGACTGAACCCGGCGGACGGGTATTTCCGTATCGTGTTCTTACCGCCGCCCGATGTGCTGCGCGACGTCTACACCCGACTCGGGGAATTCGTCGCCAGCCGATGAAGAAAGCAGTTAGCAGTCAGTAGTTAGTAGTCAGTGATACTCATCAGACTACGGGCCTCCAAGGTACTGACTGTCGCCACCTGTTGGCTACGAACTGCTGACCACTAACTGCTGACCACTAACTACTGACCACTGCCCATGCGTGATTTCATCAAAAACGTCTTCGCCAGCCTGACCGGCACGATCATCTTCTTCGCCGCGATTTTCGGATTTTTCGTCCTTCTTCTGGTGTCCCTGACGTCGGGGGGAGGCGCGCCCGAGCCGAAGGTGGACGACAAGAGCATTCTTGTCATCGACCTTTCGACGACCATCAGCGACACCGCGCCGCCGTCGGACCTGCGTGAAAGCGGTCTCGACAAGCTGCTCGGCGGCGGCGGGCGGACGATTCCGCTCAGCGTCGTTCTCGACAGCATCGACAAGGCGTCAAAGGACAAGCGCATCGTCGGCATCTACCTGCACGGCAATCTCGCCACCGAGAATTACGGGTCGGGTTTCGCGGCGCTGAAGGAAGTCCGCGAGGCGCTCGAACGGTTCAAGGCGGCGAAAAAGCCGATTTACGCCTACAACGAGGTCTATACCGAGCGCGATTACTACCTCGCGTCGGTGGCCGACACCTGCTACGTCAATCCCTTCGGCCTCATCGAGATGAACGGGCTGGCGGCGGAGACGATGTTTCTCGGCGATGCGTTCAAAAAGTACGGCATCGGCGTTCAGGTGACGCGGGTCGGGAAGTACAAGTCGGCGGTCGAGCCGTTTCTGTACAGCAAGATGAGTCCGGAAAACCGCGAGCAGACGGAAAAGCTGCTGAACGATCTGTGGGGCGAATACGTCGCGGCCATCGCCCAGAGCCGCAAGATTTCCCCGGACGATGTAAAGAAAGTCGTCAATGAACGGGCACTGCTCGGCGGCGAGGACGCGGTGGCGGTGAAATTCGCCGACAAGACGGCCTACTTCGATGAAGTTCTGGCCGAACTCAAGAAGGTGACCGGCCGCAAGGACACGGACGAAACGTTCCGGCAGGTGAACCTGATTTCGTATTCCAAGGTGTCGCGCAAGTCGCTCGGCATCGAGCGCGAATCCAGGAACATCATCGCGGTCGTCTACGCCGAGGGCGAAATCGTGGACGGCACGGGGACCGAGGATCAGGTCGGCGGCGACCGGCTGGCGCGCCAGTTGCGCGAACTGCGCCAGGACCCGGACGTGAAGGCGATTGTCCTGCGGGTCAACAGCCCCGGCGGCAGCGCGCTCGCGTCGGAACTCATTCAGCGCGAACTGGTGCTGACGCGGCAGGCGAAGAAGCCGGTGGTCGTCTCGATGGGGACGGTCGCGGCGTCGGGCGGCTACTGGATTTCGACGGCGAGCGACAAAATCTTCGCCGAGCCGAACACGATTACCGGTTCCATCGGCGTTTTCGGCATCCTTCCGAACGTCCAGAAACTCGCGAACGACTTCGGCGTGACGTGGGACACGGCCAAGACCGACAAGTACGCCGACCTCGGTACCCTGTCGCGGCCCAAGACGGACGAAGAACTGGCCCTCATCCAGCGTAACGTGGACCGCATTTACGACCAGTTTCTGATTCGTGTCTCGGAAGCCCGCAAAATGCCGAAGGAAAAGGTCGCGGAAATCGCGCAGGGGCGGGTCTGGTCGGGCGTCGAGGCGAAAAAACTCGGTCTCGTGGACGACATCGGCGGCATGGAAGCCGCAATCAAGGCGGCCGGCGACCTCGCCAAGCTCGGCGTGAACTGGAAATTCTACGAATATCCGCGGCGGCGCTCGTTCACCGAAAAGCTTTCCGGGCTGCTCGGCGATGACGGCGAACCCGCTCGCCAGACCCGGACGCCGCTCAGCCGCGAAGTCCAGAAAATGCGCGAAGACCTCAAGGCCATCGGTTCTTTTAACGATCCGATGTACGTCTATGCACGAATGCCTTTCAATTTGCGCATCAATTGACCATACTCCGGGCGGCGTGAGAATCACACGCCGCCCCTTCATAAGAACCGTCACGACCTTCGACAGCGCGCACCCGATAATCAAGGATGTCGGCCGATGAACGACGCACAGATTCGCGCGGCGAAAATACTCGTCGTCGATGATCTGGAACTGAATATCAAGCTGCTTGAAACCCTGTTGGCCGAAGCCGGTTACCAACAGGTCCACAGCACTGTCGATTCGCGCAGGGTGGCCGATATGTATCGGGACATCCGGCCCGACCTCGTGTTGCTTGATCTGCACATGCCCTACCTGAACGGGTTTCAGGTCATGGAGCAGTTGCGCGAGATCGAACACGATTCCTACATTCCGGTGCTGGTGCTGACGGGCCTTCCGGATCAGGCGACACGTCTGCGGGCGCTCGAATCGGGCGCGCGCGACTTTCTGAGCAAACCTTTCGAACATATCGAGGCGCTGACCCGCATCCGCAACATGATCGAGGTGCGGCTGCTGCACAACGCGGCGCGCGAGCAGAACCGCATTCTTGAGGAAAAGGTCCGCGAGCGGACACAGGAACTGCGCGAGACGCAGCTCGAAATCATCCGGCGACTTGGCCGGGCGGCGGAGTACCGCGACAACGTGACCGGGATGCACGTCATTCGCATGAGCCAGTACTGCGCGCGGCTCGCCCGCGAAATCGGCTGGTCCGATCAGGAATGCGAAATGCTGCTCTACGCCAGTCCGATGCACGACATCGGCAAGATCGGCATTCCCGACCGGATTCTTCTCAAGGAAGGCAAGCTCACCGCCGACGAGTGGGAAATCATGAAGACCCATGCCTCGATCGGGGCGGAACTGCTCGACGGGTCGAGTTCGCCGCTGATGCAGATGGCGATGCAGATTGCGCTGACGCACCACGAGAAATGGAACGGCACCGGGTATCCGCGCGGGATGGCGGGCGAGGACATTCCGATGGTCGGACGGATCGTGGCGCTCTGCGACGTCTTCGACGCACTGACGTCCGAACGGCCCTACAAGGAAGCCTGGGCCATCGAGGACGTCATGGCGGAAATCGAGTCACAGGCGGGGGCGCATTTCGACCCGCATCTGGTCGAAGTCTTCAAGCGCATCCTTCCGGATCTGCTCGAAATTCGCCGACACTACAGCGACGACGCCCCGCCGGAGGTCAACCACCTCAGCCTGCCGACGCACCACGCGCCGCTCGTTCCGCAGCAGAACACCCACCTGCCGCCCTATTTCCAGCCGCAACCCTAGCGAGTCTTGGGAGTCTTGAGGGTCTTGGAAGTCTCGGGCGTCTAAAAGTTTTAGGCCCGGACGTACAAATTACGTCATTTGTATTGCCCGACCACATCAAAGACTCATAAACTGTTGAATGCTTCGGGGGGCGCCGGGATTCCTGGACCACCCGGTCCATCCGGACTCCCGAGACTTCCAAGACCCACAAGACTCCCAAGACTCATTTCAGGAACGTTCTTTTATGTCCGGTCACAGTAAATGGCATACCATTAAGCACAAAAAAGGCGCGCTCGATGCCAAGCGCGGCAAGATGACCACCCGCATGGTCAAGGAACTGACGGTCGCGGCCCGCGTCGGCGGGGGCGATCCGACGGGCAACCCGCGCTTGCGCAAGGCGATTGCCGACGCGAAGGCGGAAAACATCCCGAACGACACGATCGACCGCGCCATCAAGCGCGGCACGGGCGAACTCGAAGGCGTACAGTACGAGGAAATCGTCTACGAAGGCTACGGCCCGGCGGGCGTCGCGGTCATGCTCGAAACGGCGACCGACAACCGCAACCGGACGGTCGGCGAACTTCGTCACCTCTTTTCGAAGAACGGCGGAAACCTCGGTGAAAACGGCTGCGTCGGCTGGATGTTCGACCGCAAGGGCGTGATCATTCTCGACAAGGAAGCCAAGACGGAAGAAGAACTCTTCGAACTCGTCGTCGGCGCCGGCGCGGACGATCTCAAGGATAGCGGCGACATCTGGGAAATTCTGACCGACCCGGACAACTTCGACGCCGTACTTGAAGCCGTGAAGGCCGCGAAGCTGACGCCGACCTCGGCGGAAATCACGATGGTTCCGAAGAATCTCGTCAAACTCGAAGGTCGCGACGCGCAGCAGATGCTGAAACTCTACGACGCGCTCGACGACCACGACGACGTGCAGAAAATTTCGTCGAACTTCGAAATGGACGACGCCGAGTACGAAAAGGCCAACTAAACCCGTTCAGCGTCTCCCGCTTCAGCGGGGATGGCGTTTCAACCGTGAAACCGGGCCGGGAGGCGACTCCCGCGCCCGGTTTTTTCAATTTGAACAACCGGTATGGAATCCCGCGCGTCAGCGAGGGGGGGGCGCGCGGGACAGTTCAGGGCTTTTGCTGCTTCAACAGCACCTCAATTTTCCGCTCGGCTTCGTCAATGTCGCCCTTGAAGACGACCGTTCCGGTCGGGTCGAGGATGAGGACGGTCGGATAGAGGCGTACGCCGAAGTCGCGCGCGGCGTTTTCGCTTTTCATCACCGCGACCGGGAAGGTGTGGCCCTCCTCCCGAATCACCCGGAAGGCGTCGCCCGGCTTGTCCACATACAGCGGGTGATTCGCGGCGATGATCGTGACGGACGGATGATTCCGGTATTTCTCGTACACCCGCTGAAGTTTCGGGAATTTCCGGAAGCAGACGCCGCACCGGGTGTTCCAGAAATCGAGCACCGTGATTTTGCCGCGCAGGTCGCTGTCCCGAATGACGCTTCCGTTTTCCCCGACGGCCTCGAACGGCGACGCCGGCCGATAGCTGACGTTCGAGGTGTACGTTCCGAAATTCAGTTTGTGAAACCAAAGGTCGATGGCCCAGAAATAGGTTGCGCCGAGGAGTACGACGGCGAGGCCCGCGAGCGCGAGCCTGCCACGGCGTCCGGTCAGGAACATCCCGATGGCCAGCGCGATTCCGAAAATACGAAGTAGGAAATCGGGGAGCGATACCGCGGTATTACCCGGGTCTATCAATCGCATAGGCCCCTCAATGGCAACCGCCCCGAGCAGAAAAACGAGTATGGCGGATTTGAAGGGCCGGTCTTTTCTTTGGCTCAGTTTGGCCAGAAAAAAGAGCGTCCCGGCGAAGTACAGCGCGAACCCGGCAAATCCGCTTTGTTTGAGATCGAGGACGGCCCGCAGCGGCGAGGTCACGATGAAGACCAGAAATCCGATGACGAAAATGACGGCGAGGAAACGAGCATTCCGCATTGGGTGACTCCCTTTCGACTGACGAAAACTTTTGTAATTTGTTTGGTGGCGTCGGTTGAAACGCGCTCCGAATCACCGGGTTCCGTTCTTTATTGCCGGGGAAAAACGAAGCTGTGCGTTTCGCGTTCTCACCACTCGATTGGCTGGCCGTACCGCATCAGGAAATCCGTGCCGGGAACGATCTGGTTTTTGTTCTTTTCGAGGTTGTAGGGAATTTTCCCGCCGTCATCTTTTCGGTCGAAGCCGACGAACCAGAGTTCCGGCACGCCGTCGGCCAGCCGGTAACCCGGCAGTTTCCGCGTGATCGGATCGAATTGCGGCGCGACGCCACATTCTTCAAACGCCGTTTCAAGATTCGCCGGAAACGCACCGTGGCGCTTTTTGTAAATGTCGCAGGCAAGCAGGGCGAAGGTCCCGCGCATCCGGGCATGTTGGCGATAAAACTGGCGCATCGTCACGAACCAGTTCGGGGTGAGGTTTTGAACCAATTTCGCGACGAGTAATTGGGTCGGCCCGACGGAGGGATCGTACACGGGCGTTTCCGTCATCAACTGATACAACTTTTCGAAATCCCACTGGTTCGAGGCCTGTTCCAAAATCGGCCGATCCCGGTCCCATCGACGAATGAACCCTCGTTGGGTTGCCAGTTGGACACCGGCAGCGTAGGAAAGCCCGTCCTGAAGGAGCTCGATGGCTGCGGGGGGCGCGAAAGTGTCGGAGTATTTTGGGCCGGTCACCAGGTTTTCGAGCGTTTGGTGAAAGGTGCGGTACTCGAAATTGAAACAGCCCATCATGTTTTGGGGCATCCGGAGATCGATGTCGGAGAGTCGGCGCAGCAGGTTGGTCTGCCGGGTGGCGTCGCTCCCGCCGCGCGCGAGCCAGTCGGTGACCATCTGAGAGCACAGGTTTCGAGCCGCCATCGAGATCAGCAGGCTGATCAGGGAGCTTTCGGGTTCAGCGAAATCCGTACTCATGCGAAACGCGGCGACCATCAATTCAATGGCTTCGTCATTCCTGCCGGCTTCCTGAAGTCGGCGAACTTCCGCCGCCGCGAGATTGATCGGCCCGCGCACTTCGAGGAGGCTCGGTGTTGCGGTTGCCGCTCCGTTTTCCTCGATGATGAACTGAAACTTCGGACGTTTCGCCCCTTCGAGCAGATGACGGAGCGCATCTTGATTGTCATCGAGGATGGCTCGGACCTCATCTGTCAGTGGCGCTTTCTCAAACGCGTACTTGACGAGCGCACGGTAACCTTTCCCGAATGCCTGTCCCTGGAGGTCTTTCACGTCATTACTGCCGAGTTTCCGGATGGCGACGCGATATTCCGGCCAGGCGTTCTCGCTGTCGGGAATCGGCTGAATGCGACGGCGTTCCGCTTTCACGGTCAATCCCGCGCCAGGGATGAAGACCGTGTAGACCGCGCTCCACATCAGAGAAACCAGGAGTAGCCACGCAACGATGACCGGTTTGCGCGCCCAATTGGGAACGACGAGTTGCGGGTGCAGGCTCTCGGCGGCTCTCGGCATGAATTTTGGGACCGATTCGCCGCTGATGGCGCGGGCGGATTCAAAAAGAACTGCCGTTTCAATCGCTGATTTCTGAAGGCGGATGAACACGAGCAGCATTAATGTGACGGCAATGACAAAAAATTCGGAGAGCCACAGGTCGGGGTATACGTCGCGTAGTGGGGCAGGGGCGCTGGCGAAAAAATCAATCCCGGCCCGCCTCAGAGAGAGTCTGTAGAACGGAATGCAGGCGATGCCGACGGCGAGGATCAATTCGATGCTCCCGCTCATTTTTTTAAGGAACTGAGTCCGTGCGAAGGCGCGCAGTCCGAGGAGCAGGTTTTTCGACCGGGAAACCGCGTTGTCGGGCGTTTCCGCGAGCGCCGCCGGAACGGCAAGCAATCTTTGAGGACTGAAACTTCCGCCCAGACCGAGCCGAAGCAGGGAAAACCGCTGGCGACGAATGTCCCGGGCGATGTTTGAAATGGAAACCGGGTGATTGGCGCGCAGGTCGGGCAGGGCGCGGGCGGTCGCCGCCGTGACGAGGTCGGCGACGTGGCGTAAAAGAAGCAGCGGTACGATCCACAACGCGGCCTGCAATACCCAGATGAAAGGAAATTCGATGCTCCAGCGCTGGACGAACGTCGAAATCAGAAACGCCGTCGCCAAAATCCCGGGAAGCGCGACTCGCGCGGCCAGTTTCATCAGCGTCGCGCGGTGGGCGCGCCAGAGCCGGTCGGCTTCAAGGGTGATCGCGGCGTCGCCGTCCGCATGGACGCGCAGCGCGGCGGCAAAGGCGGCGGCGGAAACGGGGCGTTCGGCGGGCGTTTTCGCGAGCGCGCGCATGACGGTTTCGGAAACGCCTTTCGGAATGCCCTTCTGGCGGTTGCCCAGCGGCTCCGGGATTTCTTCGCCGTGCTTGAACATCAGTTGGAACACGTCGCCGGTAAAAGGCGTCGTCCCCGCGAACATCCGGTAGGCGATGACGCCAAGGCTGTAGATGTCGGATGCGCGGCTGACTTTCTGTCCGGCGCACTGTTCGGGCGACATGTAGAGGGGCGTTCCCATCACTGCCCCCGCAAGGGTGCTTTCGAACGAGGCTTTCGGGTAGTCGCTCGCCGGGCGGGTGTCGCGTTCGTAAAAGGTGGGCGCCTGCAACGTTGAATGTTCCGACGGTTGAAGCGTGGTCGGCTGGTTGACCGGCAGGGTTTCGTTCTCGCTCGCCGAACGCGGCAACAGGGGAAGCGCGGGGGATTCAACCCCATCGGTGAGCTTGGCGAGGCCGAAATCGAGCACCTTGGCGAGCGCGCCGCCGCGTCCATCCGGCTGAAGCCAGATGTTTTCGGGCTTGAGATCGCGGTGGATGATGCCGGTTTCATGCGCCGCGCCGACCGCCGCGCAGGTCTGTTCGAGAATGTCGAGCGTTTCGGCGAGCGAAAGTTTCGTGGCGGCGGCGAGCCGGTCCGCAAGCGATTCGCCAGTCAGATATTCCATCACGAGATAGGCGGCGGAGCGGTTGCCGAAGGGAGCAATGCCGAAATCGGTCACATTGACGATGTTCGGATGGCGCAGTTTCCCGGCGGCGATGGCCTCGCGCTTGAACCGGGAGAGATATTCGGGATTGGCGGAAAACTCCGGGCGGATGATTTTGAGGGCGACCGGGCGTTCGGTCCCGAGGTGGGTCGCGAGGAAGACGTTGCCCATGCCGCCGTGGCCGAGTTCGCGTTCGATGCGGTACTTGCGGTCGAGTACGAATCCGACCGGGTTGGGAACGGTCGCCGCGGTCAGTTCGACCGGGGTGTCGATAATCGCTTCCTGATTGTGATGGGCGATGAGCGAGGCGAGCGCGTCGCGGAGTTCGGCGTCCTCGCAGTGGGCGTCAATCCAGCCCTGTTGTAGTATCGGGTCGAGTTCAATCGCTTCATGAAAAAGTACTTCAAGTCGTTGAAAGTGTTCGGGTGTCATGCGCGGCCTCCGACGGATGAGGTTCGGTTTCAACCCGTCAGGCGGAATCGCGGCGCGAAACGGCTCATCCGTCGAAAAAAAATTTCGCGTCGCCCGGGATGGTTCTGATGAACGATTCTTCCAACATTACCCAACTGTTGCGAAATGTGCGAAGCGACGACCCGGCAGGCGTCGGTGTGCTGTTCGAGGCGGTGTACGGTGATTTGAAACGGGCGGCGGGCGGGTTGTTCGCCAACGAACGCGCGGGGCATTCGCTGTCGCCGACGGCGCTTGTGCATGAAGCCTATCTGCGGCTGGTGGACTGGCGAAACGTCGAGTGGCGCGAGCGGGCGCAGTTTTTTGCCATCGCGACGAAGGTCATGCGGCGAATTCTGGTGGATCACGCCCGGATGCGACTGGCGGAAAAGCGCGGCGCGGGAATTGAAAAGACGGTCATCGAGGAGATTCCCGACTTTGCCGTCGCCGATCCGCGCGACGTGGTGGCGGTTCACGAGGCCCTGACCGAACTTGAAAAGCTCGACGAACGCAAGGCCCGCATCGTCGAGCTTCGTTACTTCGGCGGTTTCGAAATCGAGGAAACCGCCGAGCTGACCGGCATTTCGCCCGCGACCGTCAAACGCGAGTGGGCGTTCGCGCGGGCGTGGTTGCAGCGGTATCTGACGGGAGAGTAGGCACATCGTCTGGAGTCTGGAGTCGAGAGTCTGGAGTCCCGACGATTCGGTTTTAAGAGACTTCAACATATGACATTCAACCAACCAGGACTCTCGACTCCAGACTCCAGACTCCAGACTGTTTCGCCCATGCCCGTCCTGCATCTGAGTTCCGGCAAGGGATTCGGCGGCGGCGAGCGTCATGTTCTTGAACTGGCGCGGGCGCTGGCGGCGCGGGGACACGTCGTGCATGTGGGGGCGCGTCCGGACGGTGCGCTGTGGGCGCGGCTGAAGGAATTTCCGGAGATTCGACTTCATCCGGTCGCGCCGCGCAACGCGGTGGACGTGTTCGCGGCGCGGAAACTGATTCGGCTCATTCGAAGTGAAAAGATTGAAGTGGTTCACGCGCACTACGCCAGGGATTACCCGGTCGTCGCGGGGGCGGTGCGGCGGCTGCGGATGGGTGGCGACGGCCCGGCGTTTTTTCTGACGCGTCATCACTATTTGCCGATGACGCGTCATCCGCTGTATCGAAAGTGGCTGTCGGTTGCGGATGGTCTGATTGCCGTTTCGGAAACAGTCAAGCGTACGGTGTGTGATTCGCTCGGGTGTCCGCCGGAGCGTGTGACGGTGATTCCGAACTGGGTGGACGCGGCGCGCTTCGCGATTCCGCTTTCAAAGGATGAGGCGCGGGCGCGTTTCGACTTGTCCAAAGGGGCATTCATGATCGGAATGGTGAATCAGATTTCGCCCGCGAAAGGGCAGCGTGAAACGGTGGAAGCTTTTTTGAAGCTTCGCGAGGCGTTTCCGGACGCGGTGCTGGCGCTGGCCGGAAGCGAGGCCGGCGGGACTGGATTCACCGATGAATTAAAAACGTTGATTGCGTCGCGGGGCGGGACGGATGCCGTCCGGTGGCTCGGATTCACGGATGATGTCCCCGCGTTTCTGCGCGCCTGCGACGTCGCGGCGATTGCGTCGCACGACGAGGCGTTTTCCATCGGTGTTCTGGAAGCATGGGCGGCGGGCGTCCCGCTGGCGGCGTCCCGCGTTGGAGGAATTGCGGAACTCGTGACCGATGACGTGACGGGAATTCTGTTTGAGCCGCGTGACGGCGAAGGCCTTCATCGGGCGTTCGAACGGCTGGCGCGAGACGCGACGCTGCGTGAGCGGCTGGTTGCGGCGGGTCGGGCGGCGGTGACGCGATATTCCGTCGAACGAGCCACCAACCTGACCGAACGGCTCTATGTAGAAGTACTTGAGAAAGGAAAAAAGCGGAATCCGTGAGGTACGGATTCCGCTTTTCATCTCTAAAGGTGAGGGGGCCGACCTATTGCCCCTTCGGCTTGGCGATTGGGGCCGGTCCGGTGGATGGAACGGAAATAGGCGCCGTTCCGGGTTTGATTCCGGTCGAGGTATTGAAGCCGCCGTTGTTGTAGCCACCGAATGCAGGACCGCCGAGATCGAGGCCGGCCGACGGAATGTTCCGTACGGGCGGCGGCGGGAGGGTGCGTCCGGGCAGCGGGTTCAGGCTGTCATCCATGCCCGGCTTGGGCATGGCGCGGGGAGGGACACTGCCGTTTCCGGCGATGCCGCCGTTGCCGTTTCCACCCGTGCCGAACGGATACAGCGGATAGCTGCCCGGTGTGTAGAGATTCCACGCCAGACCGTAGGACGTGCCGTAGCCGAAACCATAGGGCGAGTTCCACGAGGAGTAGAACGGGAAGAACGTCACGCAGTTCATGCGCGGATCGAACATCCAGAGTCCGAAGAACGGACGGTACCCGAATCCGTACGAACCGCTCGCCTGATAGCCGGCCACGCCGCTGGTGATGGCGTTGTAGGAAAGCCGGGCATTGGCGTTGGCGAGATCTTTCGCGCGCGCCTTGCTCCAGAGATCGAAGTTGTCCTGGGCTTTCTTGTCGAGTTCGGCGATCTGGGCCGATGCGCCGAGCGTTACTTTTTTGCGGCCCTTGACGACATTGGCCTGGGCGCCGGTGGTTTTGATTTCACCTTTCCAGACTGAGACATCGGTATTGCCTGACGCGTCGATGGATACACGATAAAGACCGGCCTTCAGGATCTGGAAATCGCCTCGTGGTGTTTTCACCGTCATGACCAGGTTGGTGTCGCCGACACCCGTGATTTCAAAGAGGGCGTTCCCGCGCGCGACCGAGACGCTGAGATTGTCAAGATTGGGATTGGTCAGCGTGATCTCCGAATTCCCGTCGAGTCTGAGGTATGAACCGGGATTGAGCAGGATTTCGGTGTGACCGTCGGCGCTGGTCCGGATGGAATCTCCCGTTTTGAGACGCGTGCCGGTGTTCACCGGTTTC
>JBDRAL010000025.1:0-3111 GCA_039793685.1 Blastocatellia bacterium NZW_1522 | reverse complement strand
ACGGAATCGAGCTGGGCAAAACGGCCATCAAGAAGATCATGGCCTTGAATCGCCGACTGCATCTGGCGCCCGTCCGTCCGGTTGAGGTCATCGAGCCGGAAATTCGGGAAGGACCGCCCAGGTCGGTACGCGCCTTTGAACATGTCTTCATTGATCTGCGGTATCTGGACGCCAAGCCCGAAGGCGTCCAATTGTATTCCTGTCTGGTGCTCGAAGGGCTTTCAAGAACGATTCTCGCCGGTTCACTCACCTCCGCGCAGGACGTGAGTGTTGTTCTTCAGGTCTACTTTCAGGCGCTCATGCGGTGGGGACTCTGGGAAATTCTGATCTCCGACCACGGCGGTCAGTTTTTGAGCAACGAATTCAAACGGGTTCATGCCCGGCTCGGCATCGATCATCGGCCGTATCCAAAGGGTCATCCCTGGCAAAACCTGATTGAAAGTCAGTTCGGCATTGACCCATGGCAATCCTAGAGCGGAAATTGGGCCACAAGGAAAAAGTGGTCGCTGAACCGACCTGAAACGCGGATTCGGTAATCTCCCCGAAAATTCTTTCGAGGAGTGTGCCGAACGTGTCGCTGCCGCCGGAATCCGCCTACCCGTACCTTTCTCCCGCTATCAGCCAGGACGAACTTGAAGCCTGCTTCACGCCGACGGTCGAGGAGCAATTGCTGGCCGAACGATATTGCCGTGGGGTGTGTTCGCGGGTCTGTTTTTTGACGTTGCTGAAAGCCACGCGAAGGCTTCGGCGGTTCATTCCGCTGGAAAAAGTACCCCGCCGAATCGGGACCCATCTGGCCCAGTGGGCCGGGGTCGATCCGAAGGAAGTCGATTGGGAGGCCTACGACCGAGGCGGGAGTCGGCGACGGCATGTGGCGTTGATTCGGGACGTACTCGGTTTGAAACCGTTCGACGCCGAGGGGCGGTCGGTGGTGGAGGCGGCTTTTCGGGAGGTCGCCCGAACCCGCGAGGAAATGGAGGATTTCATTGATGCCGGCGTGGATCCCTGATCCGGTCGGGATTCGAACTTCCGGCGCGAAACACGCTGGAGGAGATGGCCGGCGGCATTCGAGCCCAGGTCAATCGGGAATATTTCGCGATGGTGGCCGAGGCCTTGGGAGCCGAGCGTTGTATCCGAATCGACCGCCTTCTGATGGAGGAAACCGGGGATGGTCCGTTCAAGGTCTGGCGGGAGGTCAAAACCGATTCCGGCGCGCCGACACTCGACACCCTGCGCCAGACAATCGCGCGGTTGCGGTGGCTTGAGTCACTAGATGTTCACGGCGCGGCGTTTTTCGCGGGCGTGCCCGCCGCCAAGCTGGCCCGGTTCGCCGACGAGGCACGCGGGCTGAATACCCAGGACATGTGGAAATTGCGAGACGCGAAGCGAGCGACGTTGGTCGCCGCGTTCGTCAAACGACGGATCGCCCTGATTCTGGATGATCTCGGGATTCTCGTGGTCCGCCGGATTCGGCGCATGCACGCTTTGGCGCGGGAAAGGCTTCGGGAACATCTTTGGGAGCGCCAGGTGGAGACCGACCGACTGGTTGAAACATTGCGGCAGGCGCTGGAAATCTGGTCGGCGACGCCTTCGGAACACCGGCTGGAGAAGCTGGAACCGGTTCTTGGAACAGACCTGGAGCGAAACCTGGATGCCTGCCGGGAACATGAGGCACACGCGAGGCGCAACCATTTTCCCTTTCTTTGGAAGTACCACCGCCCGCAGCGAAATCTGATTTTCGAGGCGCTGTCGGCGATACGCCTGATCTCGACCATCACGGATGATCCGTTTCCACGGCTGCTTGAGTTCGTTCAGACGCATCGGCGAACGAAGCGCTCGGATGTTCCTCCGGTTGATCCCGCCGGAAATCCGCTTCCCCTCGACTGGATGTCCGAACGGTGGCGAAAATTTGTCGTCGTCGATTCCGACGTGGTGGATCGGCGGGCCTTCGAGTTGGTTTTTCTGACGCATCTCTCGAACGGTCTTCAGAACGGCGACTTCGTCATCGTCGGAAGCGACGAGTTTTCGGACTACCGGGACCAGCTTGTTCCAATCGAGATGGTCGAGGAACTGGCGCCGGCCTATTGCCGACAGGTCGGACTGCCTCGCTCCGGGGAGCAGTTCACGGCCGACCTGAGACAACGTCTGGCGGAAACCGCTGAAACCGTCGATCTCGGTTTTCCGGAAAATACAGAAGTGAAGCTTGAAAACGGATTGCCGGTATTGAAGCGCGAGGGGCGGCGCCAGCTCCCCGCCGATTTCAAGCGCATCGAGCGACGGTTGCGCGAAATCATTCCGCGCCGCGGCATTCTCGACATGGTTTCGGACGTCGGGCGCTGGACCGAATTCCTCAACGGTTTCGGCCTTCCCACGGGAACCCGGGCCAGCCTGGACGATCCGTTGCGCCGGGCCCTGTTCTCGGTTTTCGCCTACGGATGTAACCTCGGTCCCAGTCAGGCCGCCGGTTCCCTTCCCGAAACCAGTCGCCGGGATCTGGCTTACTTCAATCAGCGCCACGTCACCGAGCAGCGTCTCGACGAAGCCAATCGGCGAATCATCGACGTGTACGCGAAGCTGCCCATTCACGGGCTGTGGGGGAGCGGCCGTTCCGCCTCGGCGGATGGGACCAAACGGGAACTCTATGACAATAACCTGCTTTCCGAATATCACCTCCGCTACGGCGGGACCGGAGCAATTGCGTACTGGCACGTCAGCGATACCTACATCGCCATTTTTTCCCATTTCATCCCCTGTTCCGTTCGTGAAGCCGTTTTCATTCTGGACGGACTGATTCGGAACGAAAGCGAGATTCAACCGGACACGCTCCATTCGGACACCCACGGCCAGACGGCGGCGGTCTTCGCCATCGCCCACCTTCTCGGAATCCGGCTGATGCCGCGCATCAAGAACTGGAAGGACCTTGATTTCTGTCGTCCCGAAGCCGCGGCCTGGTACAACCATATCGACAGCCTTTTTTGCGAACCGGCCTCCCGACAGTAATCGCGCATTTTTAGCCGCTAAGGACTGATTTTTCGTTTTGACCGGTCAAAAAATGACTCTAAGCAGATTATTCCTGCTTTTTCGCTCTTTTTTTGGGTCTATCGATTATCT
>JBDRAL010000024.1:0-15959 GCA_039793685.1 Blastocatellia bacterium NZW_1522 | reverse complement strand
CACCACCCTCCCCCACCCCCTCCCTCCTCTCCAATTGGAGAGGAGGGAGGGGCGCTTCAGCCATTCTTTTCAACAGGTTGTGGGTTTTACTCCCCCTCTCCAATTGGAGAGGGGGCTGGGGGGTGAGGGCGCATTCGTTTGAAAACTGCTCTAAGGTCCGATGAGCAAAAAACGCCAACCGACTTTGAGGAACAGCTTCCGTGAAACCAATAACCTTACAAGACTGCTTCAGGGGAGGGCGTTATAAAATTCAGATGACTGCCGTTTCGTGAAGCAGTTCGCCCTTGGCGAAACGTTCGATGGAAAGCGACGAAACGTCGAGCGTTTCCGACTTTCCGTTAAGAATCATTTCCGCGACCGAAATGCCCATCGCGGGCGAGTGCATGATGCCGTGACCGGAAAATCCGGTGCAGATGTAAAAGCCTTCAAGTTCCGGCGCGAGGCCGACGATGGCGTGGTGGTCGGGCGAGACGTCGTAAAGGCCGCCCCAGCAGCGGCGCAGGTTGATGGCCGCGTTTTCGAGGCAGGGAACGCGCGGCAGGGCGCGTTCGATGATGGCGTCGATGAAGTCGGGATTGAACGTTGTGTCGAAGCTCTCCGGCTCGCCCGGGTCGGCCCAGCCGATCATCACGCCCTCGCCTTCCTTCCGCATGTAGCAGCCGGTGGACATGTCGATGAGCATCGGAATCGTGCGCGGAATCTCGTCGAAGCGTTCGGTCGTGACGATCTGGCGCTTGGTCGGGCGAATCGGAATGTCGATTCCGGCCCATTTCCCGACGAGGTGCGCCCACGCGCCCGCCGCGTTGACCACGGTCTTCGTCTCGATGACGCCCTGATTGGTTTCAACGCCGGTCACGCGCCCGTTTTCGGCGCGGATGCCGGTCGCTTCGGCGTCGAGGATGATTTTCGTCCCCTGCTCGCGTGCTTTCGTGTTGAAACCCTGCATCACGCTGTACGGATCGACGAACCCGTCGGTCGGGCAGAAGCTGCCGCCGAGCAGGTCGTCGGCGTGGACCTGCGGGACCAGTTTGCGGATGTCGTCCTGGCTCAGAAACTCGACCGGAACGCCTTCGGCCTTCTGAACGGCCATGTTTGTCTTCAGGTACTCCACATGGGCGTCGGTGGTCGCCATGAACAGGTAGCCGTTCGGGTGGTACTCGGGGTCCTGGCCCGTGATTTCCTGAAATTTCGAGAAGAATTCGATGGAGAACTTCGACATCCGGATGTTGACCGGCGTGGCGAATTGCTGGCGCACGCCGCCCGCGCTGCGTCCGGTGGAGTGCTTGCCCTGGAAGGTTTCGCGTTCGAGGATGACCACGTCGCGGCAACCCATCTTGGTGAGGAAATAGGCGACGCTGCATCCAATCACGCCGCCACCGATGATGACGACTTCGGCTGACTTGACCATAAATGACCTTTCGGAGGAAGTGGAAAACCGTGGAATTGGGGAGGCGAAGCCGAACCCCGCGGAGAAGGTAGGATGACGGGAGGCGTTTCGGGCTGGCCCGGCCGCCTCCGATTCCCGGTCTTCGGTAGTGGTGGTGGGAAACTGACTATTCGTCTTCGTCCGAAGCTTCTTTTTCGCGCTGAAGTTCTTCGTACAAATCGTCGTAGCAAGTCTGACAGACCGCGCGGTACTGGTCGTTTTTGACGATTTCCTCGAATTCCTTCAAACGGGTGATGTCGAAAAGCTGTTCGGCCCGTTCATCACAACAGTCGCAGAACCCCCGCATATATTGGAGAAAACCTTACGAAAGAACGTTGTGGATTTCGCCCGGTTTGAAGGGCGATGAAAAAAGCTGATCGTGGAAAACGGATGTTCCGATACTAGCAGGCGATTCGCGGGGCGGAAAGCGGGGTTTTTGAAAAAGTCGATGCGAAAAAACGGTCCGGTCCGGTAGCGATTAGAGGTTTTCCGGTTCCGGGGCGTGAAAAACTTCGATGCGGGGATTTTTTCCGGCGACGGCGAGGGCCGCGACGGGGCCGTCCGCGGGGGAAACGTCGGCGAGCGTCCAGCGGGCGTCGCCGCCGGGTTCGGTCAGTTCGATGGAATTGGTCAGCGCCGTCAGCGGAACTTCGAAATCGGTCAGATTCCGGAACAGCGCGCCGCCGTGGGCCTTGATGAGGGCTTCCTTGCGCGTCCAGCCGCGTAAAAAGGCGAGATTTCGGTCGGATTCGGGAAGTTCCGCCAGAAACCGGCATTCGTTTTTCGAAAAGAACCGTCCGGCGATGGCGTCGAGCCGTTTGACGAGCCGCCCTGCCTCGACATCGACCCCGACCGGACGCCGCGCGACCGCGAGGTAGGCGACCGGCCCGGAATGCGACAAGTTGAACTTTACATCGGGGTTCCCGGCCAGTTCCGGTTTCCCGTCCGGGCCGTAGGAAAATTCGATTTCCGCCGGATTCGCCCCCGAGTAGTACGCCAGCCAGGCCCGCAGCGACCCGCGCGCGACGGCAAACGCCGCCCGGTCGCGTTCGCGGACAAACCGGTTCATCCGCGCGGTTTCATCCGGGGAGAGAAACGAAACGAACCGGGCGGCGCGCCGCTCCGGTTCGAAAAGGGAAATCCGCCGGACGTGAACGTCGTCCGGGCCGAGTTCAGGTCCGGTCATAGCCGGTAGTACCCCATAAATGCCTCGCCCGCGACGCCGGTCAGCGTCACGAGGTTGGTCCGTTCGTTCCATTCGACGGTCAGTTCGCCCGCCTCGGTTTCGACGGTCACGGTCCGGTCGGTCAGACCGCGCAGCATCGAGGCAACCGCCGCCGCGCAGGAGCCGGTGCCGGAAGACTTCGTGTTGCCCACGCCCCGCTCCCAGAACCGGGCGCGGATGCGGGCGCGGCTGATGACCTCGACGAATTCGACGTTCGTCCGGTTGGGAAATTTCTCGTGCCGCTCGATCATGCCGCCAACGCCGGTGATGAACTCGGGCGTCAGCACCATTCCCTCGGCGAAAAGCGAGCAGTGCGGGTTTCCCATCGAAGTGATGGTGACGGAGAAGGGAACGTCGTCGTGGCCGACGTAGAGCGGATGTTCCACGAGCGGGACCGGCGCGCCGGGGTCGGGAAGAAAGGGAATCCGGGCCGGATCGAAGATCGGCTCGCCGATTTCGAGGGCGATGCGCCAGTCGATGGTGCGCCCGGTCCGTTCAAAACCGAGAAAACGGGCGATCTTGATGCCCGCATCCGTTTCGATGCGAAGCGTGTCCGCCCCGAAGTCGCGGTCCTGCTGCCAGTGCGCTGCCAGACAACGCAACCCGTTCCCCGACATTTCGGCTCGCGAACCGTCGGCGTTCCAGAGGTTCATCCGGATGTCAGCCTGCCGACCGTCGCGCTTTTCGACGACGATGACGCCATCCGCCCCGATGCCCTGCATCCGGTCGCACATCTGGCGAATGTGGAGGCCCGGGTCCTCAAAAAACTTCGACGCGGAAAGCTGCTCCGCGTCGAAGATGAGGAAATCGTTGGACAACCCCTGAAACTTGAAGAACTGCAAAAGTTCAGAATGCATGCTCGGTCGCGTCGAAGTAGGTGATTTTCTTGAACTCGCGGTACCGCTGGTTGATTTCTTCCTTGGTCAGCCGCGAGAGCCGGTCGCTGCCGAAGGATTCGATGTTGAACGAGGCCATCACCGAGCCGTAAATCATGGCCTTGCGGATGGAATCGTCATCGAATCCGCCGCCGGTGGCCGCCAGATAGCCCATCACGCCGCCCGCGAAGGTGTCGCCCGCGCCGGTCGGATCGACCACGTTTTCCTGGGGATAGCCCGGCATCGCGAAGAACGTGTCGTCCCCGAAAAGGGTCGCGCCGTATTCGCCACGCTTGACGATAAGCCGTTTCGGCCCCATTGCGCGAATCTTTTTCGCCGCGCGAATGACGTTCGAATCCTCGCCGAGTTGGCGGGCTTCCTCGTCATTGATGATGAGCAGGTCGATGTTCTTGAGGGTTTCCTTGAGTTCGTTCGGCGAGCCGTGAATCCAGAAATCCATCGTGTCCATGGCCACGAGCTTGGCGTTGGACTGTTTCTGGACGTCGCCCTGAAGCGACGGGTGCGCGTTGCCGAGGAACAGGTACGGCGTGTCCTTCTTCGATTCCGGCACGACCGGCTTGAAGTCGGCGAACACGTTCAACTGGGTGTCGAGCGTGGTGCGGGTGTTGAAGTCGTAGCCGTATTCGCCCGCCCAGCGGAAGGTCTTGCCGCCCGCCTTGCGTTCGAGGTTGGAAATGTCGATGCCGTGGCGGTTGAACACTTCCTCATGCTCGCCCGTGAAATCGTCACCGACGACGCCGACAACGCTCACGTCCGTGAAATACGAAGCCGAAATCGCAAAGTAGGTCGCCGCCCCGGCGAGGATGTTTTCCTTTTCGCCGAAGGGCGTCTTGATGTGGTCGAACGCGACCGTTCCGACAACCAGAATGCTCATGAATGCTTCCCCTCTGAGGAAATTGAAGATTGAAGATTGAAGATTTTCGATTGAAGAACCAATCGGAAGATTTCAAATCGAAAATCTGCAATCTTCAATCGAAAATGTATCCGACCAGCGTTCTCGCGGAATTGAGGATTTTTGATTGAGGATTTTCAATTGTGGCGTGAGGTTCGTCAAAATCGAAAATCTTCAATCTTCAATCGAAAATTCATTTGACCAGCGTGCCAAATCGCTTCCACCGTCCGCTCGCCTGCGTTTCGTTGTCGATCGAGGCGTAAACGAACATCGGGCGTCCGATGATGTAGTTGCGCGGCACGGGTCCCCAGAACCGGCTGTCGAGACTGTTGTCCCGGTTGTCGCCCATGGCGAAGTAGCAGTTCTCCGGGACCTTGAACGGCCGTCCGACCCCGTAATGGGCTTCACTGGAATAGTTCTGATACTTCCCGTTGACCGGCCCCTCGTTCGAAACCTCGTCCGTCTGGACGGCATATTCGAACTCGCTGCCGGGCCGGTGATAGGCGGTCCAGGTCGCCTGGTCGTTCTTTTTGACCGAGGTGACGATCAGGTGTCCCTTGTCCTGTGGATCGGAATCCGCGATGGCATGGTTTTCGGGAAGTTCCTTGCCGTTGATGTAGACCCGCTGGCCCCGGATTTCGACCGTTTCGCCCGGAAGGCCGATGACCCGCTTGACGTAGTTCTGAACTTCATCCTGCGGATACTTGAAAACGATGATGTCGCCCCGCTTGATTTCCCGGTGCGGGGTGAAGCCGTTCATCGGCAGGCCGCCCGAATAGCCGAAGACGTACTTGTTCACCAGCAGGAAATCGCCGGAATAGATCGTGTTCTGCATCGAGCCGGTCGGCACGTTGACCGAGCGGAGGATGAAGGTAATCCCGAAGATCGCCATGACCAGCGTCGTCAGGATGAGTTCCGCGAATTCGCGAGCGCCGGACCGTTGTGGTCCTCGTTCGCCATCCTTTTCGGTGTTCTTTTCCTTTTCGCTCATCGTTTTCAACTCCCTTTCACCAACTCAACCAGCCCGTCTTCCGTCTGGTGACTTCCGACTCTCGACTCCAGACTTTTCTCTACACGTTGAACCGGAAGTGGATGATGTCGCCGTCCTGGACGAGGTATTCCTTGCCTTCCAGACGCAACTTGCCCGCTTCCTTGCACTTGGCTTCGGACTTGAGTTCGATGAAGTCGGCATAGGCGATGACTTCCGCCCGGATGAACCCGCGCTCGATGTCGGAGTGAATCTTTCCGGCGGCGCGCTGGGCTTTGGTCCCGCGGCGGATGGTCCACGCGCGGCATTCGTCCTCGCCCGCCGTCAGGAAGCTGATGAGGTCGAGCATGTCGTAGGACGCGACAATGAACCGTTCCCGCGCGGGGGAGGCGATACCGAGTTCCTTGAGAAATTCAATCTGTTCCTCGGGTTCGAGCTGGGCAATTTCCATCTCGGCCTGGCCGCACATCGAAATCACCTTTTTGATGCCGCGGTCGGCGGCCAGCGCGGAAACCGCGTCCGGGATGCCCGCCGCGATGTCGCTTTCGGCGACGTTGAGCAGCAGCATCTGCGGCTTCTGCGACAGGAAGCGAAAGCCCGAGACGAGTTGCTGGGCTTCCTCGTCGAACTCGATTTCGCGCAGCGGCCGCTCGTTGTCGAGCGCTTCCTTGCACTGTTCGAACAGTTCGCGTTCGCGCGGGTTGACCTTCTGCTCCTTCTTCATCCGGGTGAGCCGGTTTTCGACCTGAATGAGGTCGGAAATGATGAGTTCGGAATCGAAGGCGGCAATGTCGCGGGCGAGGTCGGGGGCCTGGGTCAGGGCCGGGTTTTCAAAACCCCGGACGACGTGGACCAGCGCCTCGACGTCGCGCATGTTGTTGACCAGCTTGGCGTCGAGGCCGCTCGCGGCACGCCCGTCAACGGTTTCCGGGCCGGCCACGTCGGTGAAGGAGACTTCCGCAAAGGTCCGTTTCCTGGTCTTGTAAATGTCGCCGAGCGCGTCAATCCGCGCGTCGGGAACCTTGATGTTTCCAAGGTTGGCCTTGTCCTTGCCGCCATAGCCGCCAACTTCGGCGCTCAGGCCGGTCAGCGTGTTGAAGATGGTTGTTTTGCCCGATCCGGCAAAACCGACGATTCCGACTTTCATGAGGTTTTTACGACTTCTTTCAAGAGAAATGAAAACGGTTTATTGGCCGCCTTCCGGTCTGGGGGCAGCGAATGACCGAACGTAAGCGACGAGCGCCGGGATGTCGGATTCGGGGCCGGTGTGTTTCGGCATCGTGCCCTTGCCTTCGCGAATGGATTTTGAAAGCTGTTCATCCGTCTTTCGCTTCTGCCATTTGGCGTCCTTGAAGTTCGGAGCGCCCGGTACGACCGGCGTGCCGTCCTTGCCGTGGCAGGCGACACAGCCGCCCGAACCTGAATAGACCTTTTTCCCCTTGGCCATCAGCGCCGCCGGGTCGGAGGCCCGCGCGGTGCCGGCAATCAGGGAAAAGGCGAAAAAGAGACCGATGACGGTTTGCTTCATGGCGCTATTGTTCCTCGGTTTTCGTGCCGGGCGGGACACCCTTGCTGGCTTTCGGAAGCGGGGCGGGTTGATCAACCGAGCCGAGGTGGCGGACGTACCGCACGAGCAGCGCGATTTCCTCGTCCGTACCCTGACCGGCCTTGAAGGCGGGCATGGTCTTGCCTTTGCCGTTCTTGATGGACTTGGCGAGCGATTCGTCCTTTCCCTTCGACTGCCAGGCAATGTCGGTGAAGTTGGGCGCTCCCTGAATGGTCCCCTTGCCATTCGGCCCGTGGCAGCCGACACAGCCGTTTGCCTCGAAAAGTGCCTTGCCCTGCGCGGTTTTATCCGGCGGAGTTGCCGGCTGCGGCGTCGGTTGAGCAGGTGCCGTAGACTTGGTCGGGGTGGCAGGGGGAGCCGCCGGTGGCGTCGCCGTGCATCCCGTCAGGCACGCAATGGTCACAAAAAAGAGAAAGGCGGAAATTCTCATGGGTGTATCGAGAGAAAGTCTGAACGCGACGAGGCGGAAGGTCCGGGGACCTTCCGCCCGAGAGGTTCCGCGGAATTACTTGCCGGCGGGCTTGACGCCGCCGAGCTGACGAACATAGGCCACGAGCGCCGGAATGTCGCCTTCGGCGCCGGGATACTTCGGCATGGCGCCCTTTCCGTTCTTCAGCGAAGTGGTGAAGGTTTCATCCTTCTGGGCCTTCTGCCACGCCGCGTCGGTGAAGTTCGGGATGTTGGGAAGCTGGATGGTCGGCTTTCCTTCCTTGCCGTGGCAGCCCGCGCAGTTGCCCGCGCCCTCGAAAATCGCCTTGCCCTTGGCGGCCAGATCATCACCGGCGGCGGGCTTGGCGGTTTCGGTCGGCTTGGCGGTTTCGGTCGGCTTCGCCGTTTCCGCCGGCTTGGCGGTTTCGGCGGGCTTGGCCGGTTCCGGCGGGGCCGGGGCATTGTCCTTGGTCACGCAGGCCGTAAACGTACCCGCCAGGGCGACCGCGGAGATCATGGCGAACATTTTCAACTTCTTCATGTGAGTCAAAGCTCCTTCAATCGTATGATTTCAGCTTTACGTTTTGTGTGTGTTTTGGGGTATCGGGAGACGGCGGGAGGATTTACCTTTCCGAGTCTACTCCCGGTCGAGCCGGTCTTGCAGGTATTCCTTCAACGACCCGATGGAAACCCGGTCCTGTTCCCACGTATCGCGGTCGCGGACCGTCACCGTGTCGATCAGCGCCGACGTGTCGCTCGTGCCGTCTTCATTCTTTTTGCCTTGCCCGAGGGTGTCGAAATCGACCGTCACGCAGAACGGCGTGCCGATTTCGTCCTGCCGGGCATAAAGTCTACCAATGCCGCCGGTGTCGTCGTAGACGGCGCGGATGCCGCTCTTTTGCAGATCAGCCTTGATGGCCTTGGCCTTCTCAACGATTTCCGACTTGTTCTTGGCGAGCGGAAGCACGGCTACCTTGATCGGGGCCAGTTGCGGGTGGAGTTTCAGCACCACGCGCGTGCCGTCCGGACCTTCCTTTTCGCTGTAGGCGTCAAGCAGAAAGGCGAGCGTCGCGCGGTCCGCGCCGGCGGACGGCTCGATGACGTAGGGCACGAACTTTTCATTCGTCACCGGGTCGCGGTACATCAGGCGCTCGGTTGAATGCTCGTTGTGGGTGCCCCACTTTTCGTCCTTGCCCTTCGAGTGGATGCTCAGATCGTAATCCGTCCGGTTCGCTACGCCTTCGAGTTCATCCCACTGCTTTTCCTCGTCTTCGCGTTCGGGGAAGAAGCGGTACTGGAGATCGGTACAGGCGGCGGCGTAGTGGGCGAGTTCATCCTTTTCCTGCGTGTAGCGCCGGATGTTTTCCGCCCGCAGGCCCATTTTCAGATACCAGGCGTGGCGGGTTTCGATCCAGTGCTTGTGCCACTCTTCATCCGTACCCGGCTTGCAGAAGAATTCGATTTCCATCTGCTCGAACTCGCGCGTCCGGAAGGTGAAGTTTCCGGGGACGATTTCGTTCCGGAAGGCTTTCCCGATCTGGGCGATGCCGAACGGAACCTTGCGCCAGCGCGAATCCACGATGTTCTTGAAGTTGACGAACATGCTCTGCGCCGTTTCGGGCCGCAGGTAGGCCACCGCCGCGTCTTCCTCGACCGGGCCGACGTTCGTTTTGAACATCAGGTTGAAGGCGCGCGGTTCGGTGAGTTTTTCGGCGCAGGCCGAAACCTTCTGCTTGTGGTTCGGGCAGTCGAGTTCGTAAATCTTGTCGGCGCGGAAGCGGCCCTTGCATTCGCGGCAGTCCACGAGCGGGTCGCTGAAGGTTTCCTCGTGGCCGGAATACTTCCAGACGAGGCGGTTCATGAGAATCGCGCCGTCCATGCCTTCGATGTCGTCGCGTTCGTACACGACGGATTTCCACCAGGCGCGTTTGACGTTGTTCTTGAGTTCGACGCCGAGCGGGCCGTAGTCCCAGGTGGAACCGAGGCCACCGTAAATCTCGCTTGCCGGAAAGACGAAGCCGCGCCGTTTCGCGAGCGCGACGATCTTCGCCATATCAACTGTGGTCATTGTCTGACGTCCTCGAAATTGACCGTCGGGAATTCGAAAGAAGAAGTTTCGAAAAAGGGCCGATTATACACATCGGCTTGTGGGTTGTCCCATTTTTTTCGCATAATCGGGACCCTGCCTAACCCCATCTTCGATTTCGATGATTTCACTTTGCCGTGATCCCTCTCCCCGTCCTCGTTGCCAATATCGTCGCCACGATTGCCTTGTTTTCCCTTTTGCGTTGGCTCGGGGTTCGGATCCGAAGGTATCTCACCCGGTCGGATAGCCCTTCCGATCTGATTTTCGACATTCCGCTTGGAGCCTTGCCGGTCATTTTCATCATGGCTTTGGCGCAAACGTTCGGGTTTTATCGACCCTTCGTGGCCTATTTGCTGCTTGGGTTGGGTGTGGTGGCCCTTGGGGAATCGAAATTGCGGCGCGACGCAAGAACGCTTTTCAAATGGGTCCGTTCTTTCAGCCCTTTGGAATTGCTTCTCTTCGGGACGGTGATGTTTGCGGTGGCGTTGGCGATGATCGCAGGCCTGGCCCCGCCAATCGCCAAAGATGCCTTGGTTTATCATCTGACGGTTCAAAAACTGTACATTGAACGGGGCGGCTTCTTCCCGATTCCGGGTTTCATTTACAGCTACTTTCCCCAAGGAGGAGAGTCTCTTTTTGCGATTGGTCTGCTCGTGGGGTGTGATCGACTTCCGGCGATGGTTCACGCCGTTTTCGGACTCTGCGCCATCGGGACGGCTTACCGGTTTGCCCGGTTGATTGGCTCCGCCCGAGTTTATGGGTTGCTGGCTTCCGCCGGTTTGGCTGTCACCCCTTCGTTCTGGTTCGAAATGGCAAGCCCCTATGTGGATGTCACCCTGGCCGCTTTTTCAGCCTGTGCATTTTTAGGGCTTCTGATGTGGCACACCGAAAAAAAAGAAGGCTGGTTGTGGGTGGCGGGACTCATGATCGGCGGTGCCCTGAGCGTAAAATATCTCGCGATTGTAGCCGTATTGGTCCTTTTGATTTTTTTTCTCGGACTTTTGTTCAAAGCCCAAAAGACAGCCGACGCATCGACCGTTGCATTTCAACTTTTCATCCTTTTGGGGAATGCCCTCGTTGTACCTTCCGTTTTCTTTCTGAGGAACGTTTGGGTCACCCGCAATCCGGTGTTTCCGTTTTTGTGGGATTTGTTCCCGACAAAAGCCGACGGCTGGGATGCCGAGCGTACCTTTATTACCGTTAAGGCATTAAATTTTCTGGACCTGTCTTCTTCTCCCCTTGGCGTCATTGCTTTGCCGTTTCAGGTTTGTTTTTTCGGCGAGCATGAAGTGATCAAGGCATTTGAAGGTGAAATCGGCCCTCTGCACATTCTTTTCCTTTTTTCCTTTCTGGCCTGGAAATATTGGTCATTTGAAACCAGGGTCTGCTCAATTGGGATTGTTCTGTTTTTTCTTTATTGGGCATTCAACGCGCCACAGTTACGGTATCTGTTTCCGATCCTTCCCCTGTCCGTTGCCGTTTCGGCCTTTTCTCTTGAGCAGGCCATCCGGCTTGGCCGTCGGGCCTCAATAACCCCCATTCTCATTGTTCTGGTTTCGGTCTTATGGCTTTTTGGCGCCTGGCGAACGGTCCGTTTGGCGGTTTCGGTTGGTCCGTTTGACTGGATGGTCGCCCGAAAATCTCCGGACTCCCTCTTGCGAGATCGTTTGGAAGTCTATCCTTTCCTTGAATGGCTGAACCGGGAAACCCCGCCGGGAACGCGGGTCTGGCTGGTCGATACGGGGGCGCGGACCTACTACCTCGAACGCCCGTTCATCACCGATTATGTGGTGGAGGACCACACGCTGGCGAAGATGGTTCGGGAGTCGAAGGACGTGGACGAACTGGCCGGGAAAGTGGCTGAACTGAAGGCGCAATATCTGCTCATCGCGCCGGTTTTCCTGTTTGATGAACGGACCACGCCGTTCGACACCGATGCCGAAAAGGAACGGCTGCGGCAGTTTCTCAAAACCCGGTGTCGTCTTGTTCAATCCGGAGAACGGCTGATTCTGTTCCGGCTTCCCGAGTGATCATTTGCCCTTCGCGGGCGGTTCGTCCGGTTCGTCCTCGACCGGTTCGGGATCGAATTTCTTCGCCGACTCGGGATCGACTTTCCGAAGCTGGTCGAGCGTCTTTTCGAAATTCGGCTGATCCTTCATTTCGGAATACAGAACTGCCAGGTTGTAAAGCGCCCAGCCTGAGTTCCTGCCGCGAGCAATGAATTTTCGGTAATAGGCGATGGCCGTCGGGTAATCCTTCGCCTTGTGGGCCTTCAACGCCTTTTCGCCAAGCCACATGGGCGACCAGGGATTCCAGAAACAGGCAGTGACGGCCCCGCCGATCATCAGTGCCATCGCCAGAACCATGACGGCAATCCGGCGTCGGTTGACGAACGCCTCGCCCGCCGCCATTCCGAACAGCATTCCGAACAGATGCGCGGCATTGGCGATATTCATGACCTTGAGTTCGGTTGCGATATAGCAGGCCACCAGCCACACCAGAAAAATGACCACCGTCTGACGCGGCAGCAAATCCTCGAAGGCCCGGATGCGTCGGCTGCCCATCCACATGAAACCGAACACGCCGTACACCACGCCCGACAGACCGATTCCGGTCGTGTCGGCGACCGCCAGTTCGGCTCCGGCGGCGGTCACGGCCGAGAAGACGACAAGGAGGATCAGGCCGATGCGGCCGATTTCGCGTTCGACGGCGCGGCCGAGTATCCAGAACCAGTAAACATTGAAGGCGACGTGCCAGATTTCGATATGGACAAACGGGGCTGTCAGCAGACCCCAGTAACGTCCGGCGAAAATTTCGATGGCGCTCGGGACCGCCCACTGGAAGATGGGGTTGTCCACCGGACTTTTTTCGAGGTTCAACCCGATGAAGATCAGGCCGCAGACGGCACAGACAAACTGTGTGACATAGGGAATCGGGTCGCCCCGCCGTTGCAATCCCGGCTGAATGGAATCGTTCTCTTCAAACATGTCGGTGCCGCAAATCCTTTGGTTTCGGTTCAGTCGAATTCCCGGGCCGCTTCCGGGTTGACCTTTCTCAACTCCGCAAGGGCTTCCCGGAAATTCCGCTCGTCTCCCATTCCAGCGTAGGCGATGGCAAGGTTCTTCCATCCGAGGTCGGGCCGCAGCCCCTTTTCGAGACTTTTCCGATACAGCCCAACCGCTTTTTCAAGCTCGTTGTTCTGATGCGCCTTGACCGCCCGGTCGAACAGCCAGACCGGCGACCACGGACTCCAGAACAACGGCACGAGCGCCGCCAGCGACAGGGCCACAACCGCCGGAAAGGTAGGAAAAAAGGCTTTTTCAATCAGGAAGGCCTGCGCCGTGACTACGCCGAAAATCAGCCCCGAAGTGTGGGCGGCATTGCCGATGTTGGCGAGCTTGAGTTTGGTTGCGACAACACACCCGACGAGCCAGACCAGAAAAACCATCACCGTCTGGTCGGGAAGGATCTGGGCGAACGCGGGGACCCGCGATTTCCCGAACCACATCAGGCCGAACAAGGCGTACAACACGCCCGACATGCCGATTCCCGTTGTTCCCGAAAACACCAGTTGCGCGCTCGAACTCACCACCGCGGCCACAAGGCAAAACCCGATGAGCCGCCACGGACCAAATGCCTCCTCGACGACAATGCCGAGTTTCCACAACCAGTACACATTGAAAAAAACGTGCCAGATTTGAAGATGAACGAACGCCGACGTGACCACGCCCCAGTAGCGTCCGTTGAAAAGTTCGATGGCCTCCGGCGAACCGACGGCGAAAACCGCGTCCTTGACCGGTTTCGGGGCCAGGTTGAGGACAAGGTAAACCGCCCCGCAAACAACGCAGGCAACCGCCGTGACATAGGGAAAGAAGCCGCCGGGAAAATCGAACACTCACGAACCTCACGAGGAATTATGAATTATGAGTTATGAATTATGAGTGAAAACCTGAGCTCTTGATTTGGGAGCTTTGTGCTTGAATCCCCTGACGAGCGCTCCCGATAGGAAATTCATAACTCATAATGCATAACTCATAATTTCCCATGCCCCTATTTCACAATCAGCACTGGGCAATGGGCGCGGTGGGCGATGCGGTCGGAAACGCTTCCGAGAAAAATCGCGCCGGTCTGGCCGTGTCCGCTACTGCCGGCCACGATCAGGTCAAATCCTTCCTTTTCGGCGATTTCGACGACCGTTCGGGCCGGATGGCCGATTTCGGTTTTCGTGGTGAAATTGACACCTTCCGCCGCGAGAAGTTCCCCGGTTCGTTCCAGGATGCGATGTGAAATATCGCGCTGGAACGCTTCCATCTGGTCGCGATCGACGCCCAGTTCATAGCCGGGAAGTCCGATGTAGGCCAGTTCATTCATGGGTTCTGAAACATGAATCAGGGTGACCTTCGCGCCGGTGGCCTTGGCCAGCGCGGCCGTGTGCCGGGCCGCCTTGTGGGAAAATTCGGACCCGTCGGTGGCGAGCAGGATTTTCGAAAACATTGGAATCTCCGGTACGGATGAAGGCAGTTGAAAAAGAGAATCGGCGAGTTGTTCAGGGCCGGATAAGGTTGCTATGCTCGCGGGGAATTTGCAACCGAGCGCAGAGCGCAAAACGAGGTAATGACATGGCTGGTTTCGGAACGGACAAGCTTTCCATCGGAATCGACTTCAGTGGCGGAAGCCACGTCCGGGGCGTCGTCATCGACGCCGACGGGGAAATCATCACCCAGCGCCGCCAGAGCCTGACGGCCTATGATGCTCCGAGCCTCGACCAACAGCTCGCCGCCTTCATCACCGAACTCAAGCAGACCGAAGGCGACCCGGAGATTTTCGCGGGCGTCGGCGTCGCCATTCCCGGCGCGCTCAATCGCCAGACCGGGCAGAATGAACTCTGGATCGGATTTCGCGGACTCGGCATCGAGCCGCTCGAACAGCAAGCCGCGCAAGCGGCGGGGCTGCCCGTGCGCCTGTGCTCGCATGTGAACGCCTGCGCGGTCGGGGAAGCGGCCTTCGGCGTGGCGCGAGGGATGCGCGACATCGTTTACGTCGAGGTCGGACACGATACCGGCGCGGCGCTTTTTCTCAATGGAAATCTGGTCGAAGGCGCGAACGGCCTCGCGGGGGCAATGGGCTTCAACACGCTCGACATCGACGGCGAAACCACCGTCTACAGCCGGGTGTCGGGCGACAGCATCGTCCGGCGGGCGCAGGAGCGGATGTATCGCGACCGTACGTCGTCGCTCTCCCGACGCGGCATTCCGCGCAACCGCGAAATGATCCTCGAAGACATCATTTCAATGGCGAATCAGGGCGATGAACTCGCCCGCGTGGTCATCGAGCGGACCGGGATGTATCTCGGCATCGGACTCTCCCACCTCGTCAACCTGCTCAATCCCGAACTGGTCGTGGTCGGCGGGGAAGCCATCGCCGCCGGAGATTTCCTGCTTAAGCCCGCAATTCAGGAAGCCGAAAAACGGACCTACGCCACGGCCTTCAAAAACTGCCGGATCGTCGGTTCGCGGCTCGGCGTCAACGCGGGCGCGGTCGGCGCGGCGTACATTGGAGCGCGGTGATGTCGGTTGGGGTACTCTATGCTTGGGAAAGCCAGGAATGAATCTCTTCCCAGAACTTGGGATGGCGCTTTCTGAGGTCGGAAAACGGTGATTGTTCCCGTCCGACTCCGATGAACCCCCATCCGATCAGGCCGTGTTCATCAATGTCGCCAATGAACTTTTTAAACTCGGCGGCGTCGGGAGACGTTTCCGAAAGCTTCCTTTCGACTTCGGCTTTGATTTTGCGAAAGGTTTTCTTGTATCCATCAGCTAAGGCTTCCCGACGATTGAGTTGAAGAACCTTGACCGTTTTTGAACCTTTCTCTGATTTGTTGTTCGTGGTTTTGTCGAAGCGGGCCATGATGTTTCCCGTCTTCGGATCGAAGTCGAGGTAATCCCACGGTTCCTCGGCAGTCGGGTCAATCAATAGTGGCTTCTCGTGGGAAAGCGGGAATGTGTTCCCTTTGAACCTTCCGCATTCGGTGCAGCACAAAAGCAGATTCGGCCATTGGTACATCTTCTCGGGAAACTCCGCCTTCGGCCAGAAATGCTCAATATCCGATCCATGTGAATCCAGACAGTACATGCATCGCTCGCGCGACCCCATCATCCCCTGAAGTGTTCCGACCACCCGACCCATAGCTTTTGTTTTGCGGGAGTCTTTCCAGTGATCGTTAATTTTGAGTTGGCCTTTTCGTGATTGGTCGTCCGCCGCCGATTGTCGGTTTTTCAAGTAGGTTGCTGCTCTCGAATCGAGCGTGACTCGATGTACCCGACGTGACCTGCCCCCGAAAGTAGTACCACTACAAATGTGAGTCGAGGCCCGGTTGGTGGTTGAAATTCTGGATTGAGCGATCAATCCATTGAACGCCATTGCGTTCGATAGTCGCTGCCTGAGCCGGAG
>JBDRAL010000023.1:0-15093 GCA_039793685.1 Blastocatellia bacterium NZW_1522 | reverse complement strand
AGTGCCAGAGTTTGGCGTTCGAGCCATCGGGCTGCGCGACCAGTCCCGCGAACTCGAACGCCACCGTCGCGGAAACCGGACGGACATCGGCGAAATTGGCGAGGCCGAAATCGGAGGTCTTCACCCGCGCGGTCTTCGCGGAGACAGCTTTCGGGGTGTTCGATTTCTTGACGGTCCGCTTGCCGTACCGAACGTGCTTGCGAACGTGACGGCGATACTTGCGGGCGCGCTTCTTCTTCATCGTCCGCTTGGCGGCAACCGTCTTGACACCCGGAGCGGGCGATTCCTTCGCAAAGGATTCAATCTGGAATCCGAAGATGAAGGCGACGGCAACGATGGCGGCGATGATGAAGCGGTTCATGACGGTGTCCTCGCGGTGATTTCTATCCGTCTTTAGAACAATCCGCGTGCCGGACCGCCGGAAATCTCATCACGGCTGACCGAAAATCCCGAAAGCCAGCCAAAAGAACGACTTGCGGTGATTGTAAAAAGATTTATCACCGCCCGCCGCCGGTCCGGACTGGAATCCAGGCTGTCGTTCGTCAAATTCCGAAACACTTTTTCGGTTACACCCGTGACCGGGCGCGACCGCCAACCGGTTTGACGGCGGGAAGGACTGCCGCCGGCACGACCGGCTTCTTTTCGGCGGTATTGGTTTTCTGACCGGGTGGAGGAGAGGACTGTCCGGCGGAAGCGGGGTGACCGAAGCCGGATCGAGCGTCCACTTGGCGCGGGGGTTGAAGCTGCGCCCGTCGTCATGAGCGAACCAGTCGGAACGGGATTTCCAGAACCGCCGTCCGAGGTAGATGACTTCATCGAGGACGACGGTGCGTTCGATCCGGCCCTTGACAGGATGGATGGAGAAGATGACGCCGCTGAATTTCATCGAGGGTGACCGGGTGGAAGAAGAAAGGGAAACCTGGCCGAACCGGAGATGAGGTCATTATGCCGCGAAGATGTTACAGGCGCGAGTCGCCCCCGAAGAAAATTTCGGGCGCCCGCAGGGGACACTTCGACGAGCGAGGCCCGCGTACGACCAACAAAAAGAACGCCGCCGGTCAGTTCTTCTTCGAGGGGGAAGGGACGGTATCCCCGGCGGGAGCGACTTCAAAGAGATCAAAAAAGTGGACGCCGAGGACGACGGCCATTTCATCAAGGGCGGTGAGCGAGACGCTGTTGACCTGGTTGTGCCAGTACCGGCGGACAAGCCGGATGTCGAGTTTGGTTTCCCGAGCCAGACTCATGATGTTGAAGCCTTTTTCTTTGGCGACTTCCTGAACCCGCAGTTTGGTCATTGTCCCTCCTGTTGAAATGCTGAAAAAAGCCTACCGATTGGAGGGCTGAGAAAGAAGTGCTTGACTTGATGGTCTAAAAATAGAATATCTAAAAAGGGACTCAGGAAAATGAGTATCAATAAAGGGAGGGAAAAGAGATGTATCTCGTGGACTGTGAAATCGAGGGCCTCGCGCCGCTGCTTCAACATCGGTTCGTGACGCCGGAACTGGCGAACCTGACCCAAGGCGGACGCCGGGTGACGGGGGCGGTGGACTACACGGAGGAATGGCGCGGCTATCTGTATGTGACGCCACAAGGAGAAATCGGCCAGCCGGCGGTTCACATCGAGCAGTCGCTCATCAAGGCGGCGGGTTCATTCAAGATCACCGGTCGGCGGGGGGCGACCTATCGGGATTTGTTCAAGGCGAGTGTCTTCGTGACGCCGGAGTTGCTGTCGCACGGCGTGGCCAGCCCGGAAACGCTAACGACGAATCCGGAGGAGACCGTCTACCTCGACATGCGCCCGGTGGTGATCCAGAAGGCACGGGTGGTGCGGATTCGACCGGCGTTGAAGAAAGGCTGGCGGCTGTCATTCACGATTGAGGTCATGGACGACCAGATTCCGGTGGCGATCCTGAAGGATGTTCTGGAGTTGGCGGGGAAGACGGGCGGCATCGGAGACCACCGTCCCCGGTTCGGTCGGTTCATGGTGACCGGCTTTCAGAAACAGGACGCGGTGCCCAGGGCCGCGTGAAGGCGTTCGTCGGACCGGGTGTCCGGGCCGACGCGCGGAGAGTTTCCCGTTCGGGAAACTCTCCTCAAAGGATGGGGAGTGGGGTGGACTTCACTCGGAACGGATAGGCGATGCGGGGCTGGGAACTGAGCGGATTGGAAAGGAAAGGAACGGTTTTATGAGCGATCACACGACCCATTTCGAGCTGTCGGCGTTTCCGGGCGCGTTGTTCCGGTGGTTCGGTCGGTTGCGTGGAAAACCCTTGCAGCGGTTGCGACGGTTTGTCCACACGCGCGACAAGGGCCAGTGCCGGGACTGCGGTCGGAAGGTGTCGTTTCGCAAGTTCCATTGTCATCACGTTCTGGAAGTGAGTCAGGGTGGAACGAACCACCCGACGAATCTGGTGACGCTGTGTCGGGCGTGCCACGAGAAAAAACATGCCCACCTGCGCAATCCGAACGAGCGGGTTTCGTACCGGTCGGGCGAGAACGAAAGGAACAATGATGAAACTGGGAAGACTTGAACGGGCACTGCGCCGGGCGCGGCCCTTTGTTCACAATCCGGGCAATTGGGCGGACGCGGCGAACATCGGGAAACGGTTTCGGGTGCTGCGGCACGAGGGGCGACCGGAACTGATTGGGAAGGAAGGCGTGTGCGAGCTGCCGGCACCGAACCAGATGCTGCGATTGAAATTCGAGGACGATGGCGGCAAGACCTTCGAGGTGGAGATTGCACTCGCCGATCTCCTGGAAATCCTGCCCTGAACGCCAATGACGGCTAAAAAGGACGGCCCGGACGTTGTACAGACGTCCGGGCCGTTGTTATGAAGAGATAAACCTCATTCACACAGGGATTTACAGACCGGACCGCGATCCGGGGAGGCGGCCTCGGGAGTTACGGAGAACCCCTGATTTTCTCAATGAAAATTCCCGAAATCGGGAATCTTAAGGTGACATTCCCGGTTTCGGGAATCTTATGAACCAGTTCACCCTGCCGGCGGGGGATTTCGACGCCTGACAAAAAAACGCGACCCGGAAGTTCTTGAACCTTCGGGCCGCGTTTGACTTCCTATGTGTTGGTGGACCGGATCGCGATCCGGTCAGGAGGTGACGCCCACTGAGACTAGGTCGGCGGCCAGTCTTCGCGTGATTTCGTGGGGCGAGGGAGTATCGCCATACGTCCCCCCGACGACTTGCAGGAGCGCCAGGCGAAGTTCGATCGGCTCGAAGGATTTCTCGGAACATTCAACACAGAAATTGAACTTGGTTGCTGGTCGGTCCCCGAGCGTGATGGTGACGTCCATTTTGAGCTTGGAGGGAGTCGTTTCCGGGGGCGACGCTGGTTGATCGTCTCGACGCTCTTTTCGCCGGTTGTTTTTGATGTTGTGTTGCGGTGTTTTCGGAAGATGACCACCTTCGACGAAACGATGAATCGCGGCGAGTTGATCAGTAATTGAAGACAAAGAAACAACAAATCTCAGCCACCGAAAAGAAAGCCTAGCCGGGATGGCGTTGTTGATGACGACCTCCGGCAGGGCCAACAGCGCAAGATAACGCCGAATAGTATCAGGGGCACGGCGACAAATTGCGGACAAGGACGCCATCGTGCCGCCTTGGTCCAAAAATTGTTTGAATGCCGCGGCAACATCAAATGGGCACCGATCAACCCGGCTCAAGTTTTTCTGAAACGCGAGCGCTATCAATCCCTCGGAGCTGACCTGACCGAAATGAAGGGCAGGGATAGTCGTCCATCCGAGTTGGCGCGCCGCCCGAACCCGCTGCTCGCCGCAAATGATGATTGGCCCGGGCCGGCAGTCATGGTCGCCAATGATCACCGGGTGGAAAAGTCCACGAACTCGTAAAGATTCAGAAAGCTCCTGAATATCGAGATCAAAAAATCGCTGACGAGGTTGGAAGGGGTTGGCGTGCAAAGTGTCCAGATGGACAGTCGTCGGAACGGGCTCTGCCCCAACCTCTGCCCGTAAGTGGTTGATGACTGTTTTCTGTCTTGCCGATGGAAAAAGTGGGGATGGAGCCGGCCGTTCCAAGCTAGGTTCTGTTGACGAAGTTAGCAAACCTGTTTTGTTACAACGACTTGGTCGCGAAATTGGTGAGTAATGGGTATGCTTGTGGCATGGGACACACTCACCTGACTGACGAACAATGGAAAAAGATCGCGCAGTTTTTGAAAACCTGCCCCGGTATTCACTTCGGCGTCTCCACCCGCTGTCGGCGTTTCGTTGAAGCCGTCGTCTGGGTCAGCCGCAGCGGTGCCCAGTGGCGGTTTCTGCCCGAGTCGTACGGGAAGTGGAACTCCGTCTACAAGCGATACGCCGGCTGGTGTGATCGCGGCGTCTGGCAACGGATGAACGAAGCCTTTGCCGCCGACGCCGATTTTCAGCAACTCATCATTGACAGCACCGTGGTACGGGCGCATCCGTGCGCCGCCGGTGCGGTGAAAAAAAGGAAAACAGTCACTCGGACGAAGTCGTGGCGGATTCACCACCAAAATTCATCTCGCCACCGACGCCCTTGGCAACCCGGTCCGTGTCCGGCTCACCCCCGGTCAATCCGGCGATGCCCCGCAGGCCCGACCGCTGATTGAAAACATCGCCTGTGAATGCCTGATTGCCGACAAGGCGTACGACGATCAGTCATTTATTGACGAAGTGGTCGAACGTGGCGTTGAGGTCGTAATTCCGGCCCGGCGCAACCGTCGCCAGCCGCGTGAACATGATCGTGAAATGTACAAAGAACGTCACCTGATCGAGTGTTGTATCAACAAGATGAAGCAGTACCGCCGGGTCTTTTCGCGTTTTGACAAACTTGATTCCCGGTACCTCGGGTTCGTCTGGCTGGTTGGCTCACTCATCTGGTTACGATGAAACGTCAACAGAACCTAGAAATTACAGCAATAGGGTCTGGAATTGTCATGGGTGACACCTTTCATGATTTGGTTACATTAAACCCAGCAAGTCCCGTACCAGATTTCTGCGGGAACACCTCAATGGGTTCATCGTCTGGCAAGACCAAACGATTGGCCCGTCAATGAAAAAAACTCCATCTCCCAGTAAAATCCGCACTTTACGGTTTTTCCCTGCTGTTTCGATCCCCGGATTTCCTTCCTTCAAAAAAACTCCCCGGCATTCAAAATCTGGCCAATCCAACACAATTAAGATTCCCGATTTTGAAACTCAATTCTAAGAGTTTCGAATTCGGGAATCTTAAGAGAGAACACTTTTTCTTTTTTTCATCGATTTACAGGTTTTCGGGTATGCCATTGGGCTTGCTCTACCCAACAGTCACAGGGACGGGAGCAAATTTATGGATTTTGACCTTGGTAGGTAAATCGGGGTACTTCCAAAAGTCTGTTGGTTGCGAGCGATTGGGTCGTTCGCCGCTTTCGGTCGACCAGTGACTCAAGCCGGGAGCTTCAGGTGACACCGGTGGTATGGAATCCGCTGAAGATTCCGGAAAGGCTCGACCCGATGTGGTTTTCCGATGAAGGCCGTCCTTTGAAAAAACGTGCGCCCCGGCGGTGCAAAAAGCCCCTTTCGGTGAAGCCGAAAGCCTCGCCGAAGCGGATTCCCAATGGATGGCCCGTCGCGGATTTCACACTCTTCGGCGACGGCGCGAAAATGCTGACACGGTTTTCCAGCGGAACGCGGCGGTAGGCACACCAGCGGAACCGGCAAGAAGAAGCCGTCGCGGAACTGGAGGACCGGAGGCTGAAACTCCTAGAGAACCTTCAGGAGATCAGCTTGCCGCTGCCTCGCTTTCCGGGAAACGGCGACGACCGATACGACGCCGAAATCATTCGTCTCTCCCGGGTGGAGACGGAACTCGCGGCGCTTCACACCACGCGGGCCAAGGCGAAGACGCGGGAACGAAAAACGACGACCGAAAGACGCCGTCCGGAAGAGGAGCGAATCTTCGACCGGATTGATCGGCTGCTTGCCTGTCTCGATGTGGCGGCGTGGCTGGAATGGCGTTTTGCTCCGACTGACGAGTTTCTGGACTTCCTGGAGGCCAGACTTGAAATCAGGCGACGGAAGTCTTCGCTCTCGTGACGCAATACTTCCCGCAACCAGTGGCCGTGGCTTTTCCGCACGGTTTCCCGCCATCACCGAGGGATATTCGTGACTGGCGGCTTCGAATTTCGGAATCGCGCCGCCCTCGCTTTCGCTCGGGCGGCCGAGGTGTCGCTATTTATTTCGACGGACTTCCAAACGGCTGAATGCCGGGCACAATCTCCGTTCGGACAGCGCGCGCTGTCCCGATCCGGCGCGTCTCTATTATGAGAGACGCGCCCGACATTGTTCATCTCCCGAAATTCGGGGACACCCCAGGCTTTCGCGGGAGTGCCGGAATGCGCCGCCTCCGGCGGCTCAACCCGGATCGTCCTGGTGGCGACCGGGAATTTCGGCTTCCCGCCGGCGGAAAGATTTTCAGAGACGGCCTGAAAAGAGCGTTGCCGCGTTCGTGAATTTCAAACCGCCGTCCGAGGCGATGTTCATGGACGCGCCGCCTCCGGCGGCCCATTCGCGGCGGACCCGAGTGAATGCCGGGACTCGCCGCCCTCGCTCGGGCGGCTCAATCCGATGACCGATGCGAGGTCATTCGTAGCCACGACCCTCCGCTTGACGGCCGCCGGAAGTGACCTTTGATGACAAGCCGTCTCCGGATTCCTTGCCGGGGTCGAGGTCGAGAATATCGCCCAGCTCGGAAAGTTCGTCGGGGTCGTGAATCGGGTCGAGCGAGGCCGAAGAAACCACCTTCAGGTACGCGCCTTTCAGGATGTGACCATGGACCGTTTCGAGATTTTTCCGCCACCGATGCCGAGCCGGAACAACCTCGACAATCCGGAGCAAAAACTCATGCGTTCAAGTAGACAGGAATCGTGGACGGTTTTGAGCGAGATCAATGCCCGGATTGGAAGCGGGAAAGCAAGCCCTGGACCTTTTCGTTTTTCCTGACAGTTGTTGTCCCATTTTGGTACTGATTCAGATTCTTCAATCAGCAAAATGGACTCTGCCTTTGCTTTTTTTTGATCTGGCTGTTTCGGGTCTCTCGGCCGGGGACCTTCCCGGGGCTCCCATCTTGCTTGCCTTGTCGGAAAATTCCGGGTGCATATTTCGGGTCAGTTATGGTTTCCTCTTGCTGTACCGAAATGAGTGCTTTTATTGGTACGAAATATTTTCAGGGAATGAGAGCGTAAACGATGCCAAGAAAGAAAAAGCCGGAATCCGAAATCATCGATCTCTCCAAAGGGGAGAAATCCGTCACCTATACATTCGAGATCATCGTTCCCGAATCAAAGGGGCAGATCGCACGCCAACTGGCAGCCGAAAAAGTCATCCCACCCCTCTCCAAATATATTGCCGACGCGGTCCAGGCATTTCAGGAAGATGGAGCACGCAAATACACCGAAGCCCTGAACTATCTGAAGCAGCAGGCAAAAAGCGGAAAGGAATCGCGTTCGAGGAAAGAACAGGACGACGAGCCGTTGCTTGAAAATCTGATCTAGGGCGCCGTCAAATCTCTTTACAAGTCGCCTCCCATCACCCCCCCGTAGCACCTTGGTATTGTGTTATAAGCACTCACCCAATATAATACTCACACACCATCCATTGATTTTAGAAAAAAACTTCCACTTCCTCAATAAAATCAATATGTTGACGCAAAATATAGACCCTGTTGACGGCCTGTTTTGAAGGGTTTCGGATTTGAAATGGAGGTCGGATCGATGGAATCCCCGAATGAAAACCAACCGCGCAAGTCGAAATCGCGCCCGCTTTCCTTCCGGCTGCACGAAGAGGAACTGGAAGCCCTTGAACGCGACGCGGGTAGGCAGGGGGTGGCGGCCAGCGAACTGGCGCGGACCATCGTCCTTGAACGCCAGAAAACTTCGAACTGGATTCACCAGGCGCAAAGCCGGCTGGCCGAGTTTCAACAACGTGAATCAGTGCTGTCCAAACAACTCGCGGAGATGACACGGGAACGGGACGGATTGCTGAAGGCCCGCGAGGCAGCGAATCAGGTATTGGCCGAGAAGGAAAAGGCGTTGGCTGAAGCGGTCCGGAATCGGGACCATCTTCAGGAGGAAGCGCGCGCCGCGCAGACGAAATTCCGGGCAAAACTGAAACGCTTCGAGGAGGAAAGCGAAACGGTTTGGGGAATTTCGGTGAAAATATTCGGGGTGCTGGTGGCGATTCTCTTGTGTGTCCTGTGCGTTCTGGCCAGTGTGGGCATCGGCCAACGATTCGGTCAATTTTTCGCGTTGTATTACATCCGTTCGATTCTTTCGTTCGTCGTTCTTTTTCTCACGTTGGGGATCGTGGCGCTGATTGAACTTGGCGGGGATCGGTTCTCGTTTTTCCCCGCGATCTTCGTCCTCTTCTTTGGCGGATCCCTGCTCGGATTGATTTGGGTCGGCGTCTATTGGGGGCAGCCGGCGCCGGATTACGTGTTCAATTGAAGGGGGACGCGGTCCAATGATGAGCATCGGCGCGGGAAGCGAGAAGTACTTCGAGAAGGAATTCGAGGCAGCGCAGGAGCGGTATCTGTCGGATGGCGACCGGGTGGCGAAGGGGACCTTGGCCGAGGCGTTCGGTCTTGAGGGCGAGGTGACGCGCGAGCAGTACGGGCGGTTGTGTCGTGGAGAGCATCCGATAACAGGCAAGAAGCTCATTCGGGACATCCGGGGCGAGACCTATCTCAAGGACGGAGAAACGAAACGACGGGTCGGCCACCGACCGGGATGGGACGTGACGTTTTCGGCGCCGAAGTCGGTGTCGGAGGCGGCGCTGGTGGGTGGGGACCGGCGGCTCATCGAGGCGCACCGGAAGGCGGTTTCGGCGGCGCTCGGGGAACTGGAGAAGTTTGCCCAGGCGCGGACCGGGGCGCGGAGTCTGCCGAAGACGACCGGCAATCTGTGCATGATCCAGTTCGAGCACGACGCGGCGCGTCCGGTGGATGGATTCGCGGCGCCGCAACTTCATACGCACAACTTCGTGATGAACATGACGAAGGACGGTCCGGGGAAGTACCGGTCGCTGAACACGCGGGTGATGTACGAGGCGCAGCATTACCTGACGACGGTGTACCGGGCGGCGCTGGCGAAAGAGGTCCGGGACCTGGGATACGAGATCGTTCCGACGAAAAACGGGGCCTTCGAATTGAAGGGGTACGACGAGGCGTACCTGACGGCGATCAGTCCGCGGTCGGTCCAGCGTGACGAGGCGTTGCTGGCGCGGGGTCTGGAATACAGCCCGGCGGCCGCGCAGGCGGCGGTGCTCGATACGCGGCAACCGAAGCTGGAAGTGGGGGAGTCGGCGATCCGGGGGATGTGGGCGGAGCGGGCGGAATTGTTCGGCGTGACGCGGGAAGAGACGAAGACGGGCGAAGCGATGGTGGCTTCATACCGGTTTCGTTCCCGGCTGGTTGACGAGGCGGTGACCTACGGACTGGAGCGGGCGCTGGACCGGACGGGAGAGGCGGAGGAGACGCGGGTGCTGGCCGAGGCGCTCAAGTACCGGATCGGCGAGGTCGGCCTTGAGGAGGCGAAGCGGAATCTGGCGGCGCGGATCGGAACGGGGGAAGTGATCGAGGTGTCGCCGGCACGGCCGGTGGGGGTGGTGACCACGCCGGAGTTCGCGAGATTGCGGCGGGAAATGGAAACGATGGCGACGCGGGAGGTCCCGGCGGTGAAGGGATCGCTTTCGGGGAAGGGACTCGGTCGCGAGGAAATCAGCCTGGCGCTCGGAGCGGCGAAATGCCGCCGGCAGGTGATCGAGATCGACGGCGCAAAGAACGCCGCCCTGCCGGTGGCGCGGGTGGTGGCCGAGGGGCTGGAAGGTTCGGGATACCAGGTAAAGGTGGTGGCTGGGGCCTCGCGTGAGAAATTCGGGGATTGGAACGCGCTGGAGCTGGGTGAGACGGAGAAGTCGGGGCCGACCGTGTATGTGGTGGCGGACGAGGCGGTGACGAGCCTGCGTGCCTTTCATGGATTTCTGTCCCGGCTCGAACCCCAGGACCGGGTGGTGATTGTGGGCGACGCGCGACGACGGCTGGCGATTGGCGAGAACGCGCTGATGGGTACGCTTCGTGAGTCGGGAATGCCGGTGTTTTCGGTGTCGGGAGAGGTGCGGGAGCGAAACGCGCGGGTGATGGAAGCGACCTGGCGACTGACGGAAGGGAAGACGGCGGAGGCGGTGAAGACGCTCCAGGAAACGGGCCGGGTGGTCGCGGCGCCGGAACCGGAGCGAAGGGCGGAATTGGCGGCGAGCTTTTACGCGCCCGACGCGGTGGTGGTTTCAGGCGACGACCGGATTCGGGAGCGGGTGACGGAGACGATCCGGGAAAACCTTCGGGTAACGGGGAAGCTCGATCAGGCGGAAGAAACGTTTCGGGTGCTCGTGCCCCGGCAAGACATGCGGGGCGAGGCCCGAGCCGTCGCGAAGTCCTATCGGGTGGGGGATGTCGTCGAGTACCGGGAGACGAGCGCCCGGTTCGAGAAGGGTGAACGGCTACGGGTGGCGGAGGTCGCCGGGCGGATGGTGACGGTCGAGCGGGAAGAGGAGCGGGTGACCTACGACCCGAGGTTTCTCCGAGGGGTGACGGTCTACGAGGAACAGGAGAAGCGTTTCGCCGTCGGTGACCGGGTGCGTTTTACGAGCGACGCTCCCCAGTACGGGCTGACCGCCTCGACGACGGGCGAGATCCGGAAGATGACGCCGGAGCGGGTGACGGTGGCGGTGACGGAAAAGAACGTCCGCCGGGAAGTCGAGGTCGCGCGGGCGGATTTCCGGGCGGTCGATCATGGGTACGCGGTGGGGCGGACCGAGGACCTTGGGGGGCGGTATGCCCGTGTCATCGTGGAAACGGCGACGGGCCGGCACGACAAGGCGACGGTTCAGACGCTCCGGGAAGCGACGGCGGATATCCGGATCGTAACGGACGACCTTGCCGCGTTCCCGGCGGCGACGGCGAAACTGTTTCCCGCCTCGCGGCGCAGGACGGTCGAGCCGTCTGATCGGACGCTCGTGGTCGCGGAGAACCCGGACATCGGGATGGCGGCGGCGGAGTTGAGAGCCTCGCGGGTCACGGTGGCGTACGAGAAGCTCCACCGGTGGGTAACGGGCGAGGATTACGCAGGAGAGTCGTTTGATGAAGAACGGCTTGCGGCGCTGGCGAACAAACCGGCTAACCCGAAGTACGTCGAGGAGACGACACGGATGGCAAAAGCCGCCGGTATCGAGACCCGGCCGCCGGAGGACGCGCTGGCCGCGGCGGCGGAGCGCGTCCGGGTTGCCGCGCGGGCGAGTGTCCGGGAACGGGTCGAATTCGTCCGGGGCGTGATGACCTCCGACGGCGTTCAGGCCGAAACGACGGAGCGGATCATCCTGGGCAAAATGCTCGAGCGCTTGACGGAGTTGCCGGCGAAGCGACAGACGGAGCTGGCGACGGTGGTGATGGAGAAGTTACTCCCGGCAAGCGGCCACCCACCGTTGACCGCGCGCGAACGGGAACATTTCACCGAAATGATGGACCGGAACGGCACCACCGGGTGGTTCGTCGGTACCCCCAGAGAACCCGGCGTGTGCGAGGGATTTCGGAATCCGCCCCGGACGGAACGGGAAGCGGTGCTCGCGGTGGGCCTGGCGACGGGGATTCTGGAGGGAATCGCGCGCCGGCCCGACGCGGATCTCGGACGGCGGGCGGCGCAGACGCTGGACGACTATCTGAAGCTCACGACGCGAATCGATCTTTTGTCCACGCTGAACCGGATTGGTGAATCGAACGCCCTGTGCGCCTCGAACGGTCAGGTGAACGCCGACCGCCGGATGGTCCTGATGGTGGACCAAAACGGGTTGACCCAGGAGAACTGGAAGGCGCTGCAAAACAAGTTCGGTGACAACCAGGGCCTCTTTGTCGTTTTCAAGGATGACCTGACGACCAGGGATCGGGAGGCGCTCGCTGATCTGGCTCGGCGCGACCCGAATATTCAACTCGGGACGGCGCGGTCGCTTGGTGAAACCGTGCGGCTGGAGCTGAACTCCGCTTCGGGGCAAACCCGCACCATCGACCTCGACCATTCCCCAAAACCGGACCGTGGTTTCAGCTTCGGCAGGTGACCACAGCTCGCTCCAGGTCATTGGGGGGATGGCTTCGAGCGAATCACCTGAAAATCCCACTCCAAGCTTGGGAGGCCTTCGGCTGGAGCGCCGCTCTCGGCGAAGCGACACAGGACCGCCGTCAGGTTGTCCTCGCCTCCAGCCGCATTTCCCTCCGCAACGAGGCGAGAGGGAAGATCGGCAAGATGGTTACTTTGGGTGAGTTCGTGTACCCGGTCTTCCCCGAGGCGCTCATGGACGCCGTCCGACAAAATCAGGATGACGTCTCCCGGAAACGGCTCGAAAGAACCAATGGATACAAGGAGATCCACTTCGGGTAATCCGAGAGCGTCCATAATGTAGCGAAAATTTTTTCGGCTGAGGGGGACATCGAGGATTCCCGGACAAACCAATCCGGTCAGATTGATATTCGTACTGAATGGTTTGAAGAACTCGTCCCCTCGTTTCAGGATGACCGCCACATCCCCGACCGTCGCAACGACACACTGATTCTGGGTATGGGCCACCAGTCCGACGGTCGCGCCGGCCCCGGCCCGGTCCGGGTTTTCACGGGATTCCCGCTCGATGATTTCATGAGCGGTACGGAGCGCGTCTTCCAGAACTTTCGCAATGGGGGTTTCGGGGGAACGCCCAATCCATACGCCATTGATCGCCTCGACCGCGGCGCGGGCCGCCCAGTCTCCAGCTCCCCTGCCTCCCATTCCGTCAGCGACCACAGCAATGAAGTCACTGTCCCCGGCCAATTCACCCTGGTCATGATTGCCAAGACCGATTCGTTCCTCATTCCCGCCGATCAGGAATGTGTCCTCGTTGCCTTGTCGAACCCGTCCGACATCGGTGACGGCTGCAATGTGGAAGCGCATGACTTTTTTCCTCCGATCCTTGGTAATCTGAATTTTCTGTCTCCAGGGTGGTTCCGGGGACGTGGGGTTAGGTTTCGTCATGGGCGTTTTCGTCGGAGCAGCCTGTTCAGATTCTTTTGCGGAATCAACGAAAAGACTGGGCGGCTTGAGCTGAATTCGGCTTCGGGGTAGGTCCAAGCCCCTGACCTCGGCCCTTCACCAAAGCCGGATCGGGGGTTCGGCCTCGGCATGTGACGGCGGCTCGCTACAGATCATTGGGGGGATGGCTTCAGCCGAATCACCTGAAAATCCGATTCCAGACTTGGGATGGTTCGGACAGTATCCCTGTTCGTGGCGAAGCGGCACAGGACCGCCGTCAGGTTGTCCTCGCCTCCGGCCGCATTTCCTGCCGCCACGAGGCAAGAGGGAAGATCGGCAAAAGTGTCACTTTGGGTGAGTTCGTGTACCCGGTCCTCCCCAAGACGCTGATGAACGCCGTCGGACAAAATCAGGATCGCGTCTCCCGGAAGTGGCTCGAAAACGCCAATCGAGGCCAGAAGTCCCACATTGGGGATTCCCAGCGCTTCAAGGACGTATGTAGGCTTTTTCGGGTCGGACCGGATACTCCCGCCGCTGCGGGGAAATGCTCGATAAAAGATATCGGTACTGAACGGCTGGAAGAATTCATCCCCGCGTTTCAGAATGACCGCCACATCTCCGACCGTCGCGACTACGCACAGGTTTCCGCTTCGGACCACGGCTCCGACGGTCGCGCCCGCCCCGGCCCGATTCGGGTTTGCAGTAGATTCCCGCTCGATAATTTCATGCGCGTTTCGGAGACCGTCTTCCAGCACCTTCTGGATGGGTGTTTCAGGAGAACGCCCCTTCCACACAGCATTGATGGCCTCGACCGTGACTCGGGCCGCGTAGGCTCCGGCTTCCATGCCGCCCAAGCCGTCGGCGACCACCGCAATGAAGTCACCGTCTCCGGCCAGTTCTCCCTGGTCATGATTCCCGAAGCCAATTCGTTCCTCATTCCCGGCAATCAGGAAAAAGTCCTCATTTTCGTATCTCAACAGTCCGACATCGGTTACGGCTGAAATGTGGAAGCGCAAGGCGTGGCCTTTCCGTACGGGGAGGGATGGTTGCCGGAGATGTTTCGGTGACAGGTCGTCGAGGAGCGAAACTCAGGGGCATTCCCCGCTTTCTGCGGAGAGTACCAGTCCGGGAGTAAGGAAAACAGCACTTGATTGATGACATTCTGCGGTTGGTTTCTTTCCATCCGATGAGATGAAGCTCTGTTCCAAACCCGATCACAACGCAAGGTCCCGCCGAACGAAATTTCCGTACAAGCGTTCCCGCTCCCGCCAAGTCCCGTCGTGTAACTCGAACGTTGCAACGCTGAAACCCGGTGGTAAGGCGTTTGGAACTTTTCCGGAGAAATTCCGGCCCGAATACCCAAAATGCACGAAAGCATATGGTTGACGCGGTAGAGGGCAAAAGCCTATCTTTGCACGTCTTTTGCCCGACACCTGACAGTTCTCCAATTACCCAGCAGTCTTTTTTCAGTTTCCCCCACGACATGGCCTTTCCATTCTTTCGCTCTCGTACGTTCGCCCGTGTGGTTGTCGCGTCACTCGTCGCCGTCCTTAGCGTCGGCGCCTTTGCCCAGTTTGGCGGAAAGCCTGCCCGCGCTTTTCTCGGACGCTTCATCCCCGCGCTTGCGCCGCCACCTCCACAGGGGCCGACCGCCACGCTCGACAAGGAATACGTCTACGCCGGGGGACGGATGCTGGCGATTGAAGAAGGCGGAGGAGGCTTTTCAGGGCTGCATGCCCTGACCGTCTGGCGTCCGTCGAACTTTCAATGGCGCTCAATGGACATTTCCGTCACCCCGAACCAGTTGACCACGACCACGCTCGGCCAGTCGGGCGACATTCCGGTGGCAGGTGACTTCGATGGAGATACGAAGGCTGACGCGGTCGTTTTCCGTCCTTCCAACGGGCAGTGGATCGTACGGCGTTCATCTGACGACGTAACACAGGCGCCGTTTACCCTCGGCGGACAGTCGGGTGACATTCCCGTGACGGGGGACTTTGACGGGGACG
>JBDRAL010000022.1:0-36143 GCA_039793685.1 Blastocatellia bacterium NZW_1522 | reverse complement strand
GTCATTTTGAAAAGCCCCGGGGCACGATTCCCGTATCTGGTCGGAAATTTTCCAAAAAAACGTGAGGCGCAAGTGGCCAAGGTGAACCTAGAGAATGAGGGATTGCGGAAAGGCCAGTACAGGGGGGGCGCAATAAAAAAGGGGTTCAAACGCAATAACGAGCGGAGACAGAAGGCATTTTAACGATGTGTCGCCGCTTCCGGAATCAGAAAAGCCCACCGTTACCGGTGGGCTTCGTTGTTGACGGGCTTGTTGAGCCGAAGTCTTCGTCGAGGAACGACGTAGAATCTGCCTTCGGCATCGCGGACGGCGGCGGTCGCGAACTTGACCGAGACGATGCACTTGCCGCGTTCATCCAGGATCGGGTCGCACTGCATCCCCCGCAGTTCCGGCCTCGTCGCACGATCTCCCAGGAACGTGTAACGCATTGGCTTGTTCCTCCTTGTATTTCGCAACCAGGGCAACGGCTTCATCCATCCCTCTCCCCAGCATCAACGCGATTGCCTTGAGTGCTGGTTCCGACAGGTGTCCGCCTTCGGTAATCGTAAGTACCGCCGAGAGGGCGCCGATGTAACCGTCAATTTGAGTGATTACCGGAGGATGCTGAAATAGCGCCTTGAAGCCCTCATCGGCGAACCGGAGTTCATGGTCGGTCGCGGTCGCCTGCATTTGACGCACCAAAGTGACCTGCTTTGCTGGCACTTTGCTCATTGGTGTACCTCCACGGCCTTTGCTACGTCGAATATCAAAGGCTGAACTGACCCATTTGGGAAAATCGTTGGCAGAAGCTCGTCGCCCGCGTGCTCTTCGCCGGACCACTTGTTGGGAAAAGTTTTCAGCGCGATCAGTTGGCGGATACGCGCTTCCTCTTCAACGTTGATCAGGTCAACGGGGGGCTGTCCAGCCCGCACAGCCCCTTCGTTCACGTCGCGCTGAACGCAAAGCACCACTTCGAGGGCACGACTCCTGGCTTCGAGGGTAAGCGGCCCTTTCCGACAGGGATTCGAAGAAAGTTCGCCGTTCTTGTTGCGCTCGCCGTGTTTCTGTAGCCGATTCTTGAATTGCCGGAGTTCCTCGTAGAGGGGACGCAAGCGCTTCAACGGTTGAAGGTAGGACCACTCAGGCCGTTTCAGTAGGTTGTCGAGTGCGGTGTCCGCCGTTGCGAGTGGGCAGCCGATACATCCGGTCCTGGTACCCAGTTCGGCGGCGGAGCCATCTTCGTCCTGTCCGTAAACCGTAGCCACTAACTCAGTGTTGAACCCGTGTTCGGATTGGTACAGCCCGAGCCAGTCCCAGACGTGGCAGGTGCGCCAGTGGAGAAGTGGCGCGAGTGTGTCCGCCAGGGCTTCCGGGGTGGTGTGCTGAAACCACCCCTGTCCACACTCGCCACCGTTCCGCCCGCACGAAAGCGCGATCCGAGCATCACGCGCGGCAGACTCGCCGAGGCGAACACCGGTCAGCATGAGGATTTTCTCCCCTGCTCGGGCGCGAACTTCCTTCAGCGCATGCTGCATCGGCTCGATCTTCAACTGGTTGGTACACCAGCGAAGGGTGTTGTTATTCGGCGGTGGCACCCCCCTGCCCAACATATAAACGAAATAGCGGTTGTCCATCTTCGGCAGAACGACCCGCGCTTCAACGCCCCGCCGGCGCAGTTCGGCGAGCATTTGCATTGCTCCCTGCTGGAGTGGCGGGAGTTCCTGCCGGGTATCCGAATAAAGCACGGTCAGCGATTCCGGTGCGGCCACTCGTTTGGTATCGATCAGGTGCGTCACAGCCGCAACCGTGGCCGTCGAGTCTTTCCCGCCGGAGTAAGCGATTGACCAGTGACGGTAGTTCCGGCCGTACTCGTTCAATGATTCGGCGGTGAGTTCGAGACTCCGTTTCAGCGTCAGACGTTCAGTTTCAAAGAGACTGTTCTTCATCGGGTGACCTCCGGGAACTGAGACCATTCGATCCCATCAAGGTCACGACCGTTCAGCTTTTTGCCCAGGTCGAGATATTTACGCTGCTTGTCGTCGAAGCCTCCGAAATCCATCTCTCCGGCGCGCAAAGCCCGCTCGATCTCGGCGGTATTTGGCATCCACCCACCGGTCAACAGCACATGTTCGCGGTGCTCTCCCCATTGCTTGAAGAAAAATGGAATTTCGCGAAGCAGGCACTGATCCCGAAGTGATCTTGCCCATTCAGTCAGCATTGGGCGGGCTTGGGGGCCGGACTCACCACCGACAACTACCCAGTCGATTCCGGCGCCATAAGGCTTCGGCGGAAAGAGCGGATTGAGATGGTAGGAGAGGTCAATCGGGCCGATCAGCGGTTCCGCTGAAATCCAGTGAATGACTGCCGGAATTGAGAGCAGAAGGGGGATCCTCTCGTCCGCTCGCTCCTGGTTTTCGGCGCTGACTCCAAACCACACGTTTTGGGGAGGAACGCGATCCAACCAACGTTCCACGAGATCCCTTGTCTCGGTGTCCGAAAGGTCAGCGGCTTCCTCCAGCAAGGGCAAAAAGTTCTGTGGGCGCTTGGTCAGAAGTTGCCAATCGAGGTTCGGAGTTTGCCGGATCATAGTGAGCAGATGAACGCGGGCGCTTACTGGCCATTCATTGTCCAACCAATCAGCAAGGCTGGCACAGAAGACCTTGATGCGCCTGCCCTCGGCGGCGGCCTCGGCGTTCCACTGGAGAGGCTTTTTCAGGTAGGCAGCGGCCCCGACGACCCGAGGTTGACCCGGCCCCCATCCTGGCGTCCATTTACGGAATTTGTTGTCCCGTTCGGCGTAGCAATTCGCGCAACCTTCACTGACTTTCGAGCAGCCCCGGACGGGATTCCAAGTGCGGTCGGTCCATCCGATTCCAGTTTTTTCACCCATCACGCCACCTCCATTTCCTTCATTCTGGCTTCACGGCGGTAGGCAGACTGAATTGCCGCGACGGCCAAGGCTGCAATCTGGATAAATCGAAAGCTCGCCTTTATCCCTTGGTACTGTTCCCCCCACATCTGAAAAATCTTCTTCATGATAAAGCTGGAAAAGTCATGGAGAGACAGCAAATCATCGTGGCGAGGCCCTCCCCACCGGGCGTCCTGACGAACCCGTTCCTCTGCGATCTGATCGAAGATTGCCTGCAATCTGTCAGCCTCCGGATTGGAAGCGACGTACGATTTTTCGAAAATCTCCCGGTCCATCGGGTAACGCTCACCCGCAATCCCGATGCACAGATAGTCATTGGCCTTCCCGGTCATCACGCCTTCCCGAGTCGTGACTTCGAAGGGATAGGGCAACTGGACGGCCTGAATGACGAGCGGGAGTTTCCGCCAGTGCATCCCCTGAATTTCCATTTCGTCAACGTTGTGGGTTTTCGGCTCACTCATATCTCCACCTCGCTTCCTTCATCATTCAGGCATTCATCACAGGTCGCCTCGCCGTTTTCTTCAACACACCGCTCGCAAAGCACGCATTGTCAGTGTTGGCATTGGAGTTGATCGTCGAACGGGAAAACCTTTGAGCAGTTGTCGCACATGGTTGTATCGGTCATGCCGTCAGCCTCGCTTTCTGGAAACAGTCTCGGCACAGAACCGGACGGCCATCGGCGGGTACAAACGGAACCGACGTGGGTTTCCCGCATTCGGCGCAGTTGACATGCACCGAAATCGTAACGCCTGGCTTGATCTGGTTGCCCTCGAACAACGCCTTGCGAGCTTCGCGGCACGTCTTGCACCGCTTGGGCTGTTTCAATCCGCGCTCCTGGTAGAATTCCTGGTCGGCGGCTGTCCAGGTGAACTGGTGTTTGCAGAGGATGCACGGCAGCGTCTTGTCGAATAACTTCATAATCCCTCCAAGAACCGGCGCGGTCAGACCGCGCCGGCCTCTGAAATTACGACGCCTTGCGGGCCGCGATGATGCGTGAGGACGAGGCATCGGTTTTGGTCACGTTGACCACCTTGCGCTCACCGATTTGCCACGTCTCAATCAGCAGACGGGCACAGGCATTTCCCAGGGCAAGGGGAGTTTTGTGCGTCCCGACCAGGCGTTCCACGACGTTTTTTTCGAAGACATCCGAAGCGGCGACTCCGGCAATCGAGCAGCGGTGCTCAACGTAGCTCCAGGCAGTTGCGGGGTTCAGGTCCGGCATCGGACTGACTTCGACACGCTGGGCGACTTCGGAGAAACGGTAATCGTCCAGGCGGGCGGCCAGCGCTGGCTGACCGAACATCACGACACCCAGCCAGCGTTCGTAGCCGCCATCACCGAGTTCGTGAAATCGCTTCTGAACCCGGAGAACGCGGTCGTCCAGTTCGTGGGCGTCCTCGTAGCAAAGCGCAACGCTGACGCCATCGTTCGACTTGGCTTCCAGCAGAGCGTGAAGACGGCGTTCCCGGAGGTCGAGGTCGCGGGGCACATCCTGTCCGAAGGTCCGGAGAATCGAGGCGTAAATCACCCCAACCGTCACCCGCCGCATATCGGCGTATTCCGGCCAGACGAGCATGAGATTGCCATTGGATTTTTTGGCCTCGTGGATCAGCCTCTTCCTCAATTCAGTTTTGCCGCCGCCGGGAACGCCGGTAACGGCGATGAATCCCTGTCGGCTGGCGGCGTTCTTGACACGAGAGAACAGAGCGTCGAGGTCGGGAGAGGTCCACGATTCCTCACGGTTCTGTGGAGGCAGGACGAAAGGGTCAAAACGGAATCCGAAGTGACGCGCTTGCGCCGGGGTCAGGGTTGAACGTTTTTCGGGCATGATATTCTCCGTTGCAGCTTCCACCGTCTCCCCGGCGGAAGCCTGTAAAAGGTTGTCGGCGCGGGTCTCAGCTTCCGAGGCATCGAAGCCCATCGCCAACAATCGTTTCCGAAGCCCCTCTCTGACGAGGGGCTTCACTTTTTCGGCGATCACGGTCGAAGTCTGACCGTTCATCGCTTTCCAGAGCGTGCTGTGTGGGAGTACCCGCGGCCCGCCGCAAAACGCGGCGAAGCTGCGCACGGTCATCCCAACTTCCTTCCACGGTTCGTTCATCGTCTTCTCCTTTCGCGTCATCCCACGACGCGCAGTCTGGGCTGTCGCGCACGAGCATCGAGCGCGGCGCGGATTTCGTCGGTCGTGACCTCACTCCGCTGACCAAAAACGGAAGCCAGCCATTCGGCATCAATGTCGGAGATCGGAGGAGTCAAAAGTCCTTCATCAAGTAGCCAGCGTTTGGCACTCCGAAGGTCTAAAAGTTCACCCGTGTCGGCGTGTTGCGCCGGAGCCGGGAACTCATGGACAGTGGCTGGAAAGCTTGCGGTCGGTACTTCGGGAGCCGCGGGCTGGCCAGACAGGCCAAACACGCCCAACAAGGTCGGGTCCGTTTCAATTCGGCGCGGGGGAAGTACTGCAACTCGGTCGTCGCCGGCACCGCGTTCCGCGTCGGTCGTGTGAAACAGTGGGACGACCAACGCCCCCGGCTTGGCGACTTCGCGGGCGTGTTCCTTGAGTTCTTCGGCGAGTTGCTGACCTGCGGACTGAGGAATGGATTTGAATTCACCGTGAGCGTGCGCCTGATACGGTACGCGGGTGACTTTGACTTCCCATCCTGGGATCTCGCCCACCGCAGGACGCTCGACGACAAACCAGCCAACGCGGTCTTCAAACTCTTGGTCTGACGTTTTGCGGAGTTGCGGCCAGTACACCGTGACCTTGGTTTTCCGCAGACCGGCAGTGATGAACGGTTCTTCGTGCGGTAACTTCCATGGGCGGCCTTCGATTTGCACGGTCAGGTCAGGCCGTATCAATACGTTTTCGAAGGGCTTGCACTTGAACAGGTCACTGGTAATTTCAACCGGCAGGGTGCGCACTGAAGTAACACCGGCCCGGTAACGGAAGTTCGGGGCGACACCGGTCGAACGGTGTTCGCGGTCGTTGTAGCGGGCACAGTAGTTGTCCAGGAATCGGTTCAGTTGAACCAGGTCGAGTTCCTTGCCGTCCACGAGGGACAACAAGCGGTTGAAGCGGTCCGAGGTCTGATTAGACTGTTCGACGGTGCCGGTCGCGCGGGCATTTCGCGGAGCGTGTTGCTGGAGCGCGAACCCGCCCCCATCGGAAAGAGCCTGATTCAACAGCCGGGCCATCAGGCGAATCATCGGACCGGCAAGTTCCGAACCGTTGTCGGTGTAGAGGATTTGCGGGATACCCCAAGCCGCAAAGGCTTCAAGCAGACAGTCCAAGGTGTCCGATTGCGTCGGCACTCGCCCGACAATCGCCCGCAAGAACCACCGGCGGGAATGCTTGTCCTTATAGGAAAACATCCAGACCCGCTCATATCGAGGATCGGTCAGCGGATGGTTTCGTTCATCGGAGCCGGGAATCCGCAAGATGTTGCGCGTCTTTTCGTCCCGCCAACGTTCCTTCAAGGCGGTCCAGTCGCATTCACAAACTTCCAGCGGAAAACGAGCCTCGAAGCGGACGTGCAAGGTCGGGTTCCGACGCAGTTTGGCATCAATGCCGTGTTCGCGAAGGTAGCGGCGGAAGGTCTCAACGGTCACCGGGGCGTTGCCGAATTCAGGATGGTTCAGGCAGGCCGTTTCGAGGGCAAGTTCAGGATCAAGGTTTTTGGCGACGACCAAGGAGGCCGCCAGCTTCAGCACGGGGTGAGACTTGAGGTCGGCGGCGCGCTTTCCCTTGTCCTTGCGAGGCTTGCGAACTTCACGAACCGCACGCGAGTGGGCGTAGATCCGGTCACGCGACACGCCGAAACGTTCAGCCAGTCGCTCAACAGTCGCCGGAACATCAGCGCAACCGGTCAAGAGTTCTTTAATTGTGGCAATCTCTGCGGGAGTGAGTCGCCGGTTCATATTTATTCCGTTTCCGAGGGGTCTTCGTCGTCAAGCAGGGCGTCAATGGCGGAATCCAGGTCTTTGTCGCCAGTCGAAGGCAGTCCAGAGGTGGGTGTGGTTCCGAGCGCGCGCCACAGCGGGGCCAAGGCGTCGCCAATCCGTTCGACGGCCAATTTCAGAGCGGCGGAATCGGTGTAGGGTTCGGCCCGAACCGCATCGGCATAACCGGTGATGGCAACGATGAGTTCAGTCTGGCGAAGTTCCCGGAGAGGTACGGTCGAGGAGGCTTCCTTGGCACGCTTTTCGGCGTCGAGGGCACGGCTCTTCATCTTCTCGAAACTGGCCTGGCCTTTTTCGAGTTGCCTCGATTGCGCTTCGACTTTTTCGGTCAGCGTCGAAATCAAAACCTTGATGCGCTTCTTGTCGGAGATCGGGACCCGCTCATCGTTGATAATGACTTCTTCGCCTTCGATGGTGATCGCGCCAGCCGTGAGTTGTTGGCGTTGCTTCATGGAAATGCCCAAGTGGGCCATAATGTCGAAGGAATGAATCCCTTCTTTCTCGACCAACGCCTTCCGCTTGTAGTAAGCGGTCTTGCCGAATTCTCCATAAATCAGGAGAAATTCATCAAAGTCGTTGCAGTTCCGAGTGCTGTCAAATTCAGCTTCTCTCCAAAGTTCTTGCTCCTGAATGGTCATAAGCGTGACCATAAATTGGGCTTCAGCAGTTTGGCCGGTATAAGCAAAAGCTTTGGAAGCACCCAGCAATTCAAAAAGCCTTTGCTGGTTATTTTTTTGAAGTGATGGTGAAGTTGATTTCACCAATTCGTTCTTCTTCATCTTTCTCCTCCTAAGAGAACTAAAAAAACGACTATTTGCCTGTAAGTTGTTGATTCTAGGAAAAACTGTCTCCTCCGAAGAGGAGACAGTTTCGCTTCAGGCGGCGTTCTTCGTTGCGGCGCGTTCCTTGAGAAATTCGACGAAACTGAACCGGTCGGCGGCGAACTTGGCCTTCGCGTTGTATTCGGCGCAGGCGTTGAGCTGGTCCGCGTTGTGGATGGTGTTCCGGCTGTGCGGATCGTTGAGCAGATAATCGCGCTGAGTCGCCACGCGGGCGGCTCGTTCATCAGGCGTCAACTCACTCCAAAAAAGGTCCGCCCGGCTTTCGAGGGCAGTTTCGTAGAGGTATTGCAGGTACTCTTCCAATTCCTCGACCTGGGGTTCATCCGGCTCAGGTTCGGCGGCAACAACCGGGGCGACCATCTGTTGCCCGCCTTCCCATTCTTCGAAATCTCCCCACCGCTCGCGAATGGTCGCGGGCTTCGGTGTCTCGCCGCGCTTCTTCCCGCGCCAATCGTTGACCGCATACCAGTTTCCAAAGCGAACCAGCCGTTCGGACGTGATCCCGCCCCGGCGGAACGCCGACAACTCCTTGTTGAGCCTGCCGCGCCCGTAAACATCCGGATTGATCTGGCAGACTTCGCAAAGTGTCTCGAACAGTTCGTCTGTTTTCTTTTCGGTTCTCATCCTCGTAGTCCTTTCGAAAAGGAAAGCCCGAACGCGCGTGGCGGACGGGCCTCGGTTCAGGCGGCTTTCTTCAAATTCAAAATCAGCGAAAACACATCGTGAAGCTTCATCGCTTCCGGCTCGGTCAGTTGATTGAGGAAGGATTTGCCTGGGAAAAAGCGGTGGATGGTCTCTTGAAATCCGAGTTCGTTCGGCCCCTTGATGTAGCCGAGCTTGTTCGCCATCTCGCGGATTTCTTTTTCGAGGTCGGTCCTGTCCCCAGTGATGGCGTCAACCGTGAGCGCGGCGAGTTGTCGGTCAAACTCGTCCGGGCTTTCCGCTTCGGCGTCGTTGAGCAGTTGCATCGGGTCCAGCCCCATCACCATCAGGGCATTGCGAAGCGCGCGAGTTGCGGCGATTTCAAAAGCCTCTTGAGCTTCCTCGATGGTGTTCCCGGATTTGAGCCGTTCGTTCAATTTGGCCGCTGAAAAGTTTTTCAGCGTTCCATTGTCGGTTTTGATCTCGCATCCCGAAAAGGCGATGTTCAGGTCAAGGTTGTAGCGGAGGGGTTCGACTTGGACGGAGTACACGGAAGGACTCGCGTAGGCGAGACTCAAGAGACCGTGCAGGGTGAAAACGGGTTCTTCGGCGTCGCCAAAGAAATAAATGTTGGGGCTGTGGATGTTGAGCGCCTTGCCGAAGCGTTCAAGCAGGCGTTCCTGAGCGGGAGTGTGTTTCATTTTGAATCTCCGTTTGAGGGGCGCGACGAGACCCTGACTTCACCGGCCCAGAGTCCATCGCGACGGTTCATTGATTTCAGGGCCTCGGCGACGGCGTTGGCCTGCTTCGTGGTTTGAGGGGTGTCGTGTCCGGTCTGACGGCGGATGAATCCGCGAAGACCTTCCGCCGACCAGCCCCGTTGAGACGCGAGGTCGGCAATGAACTTCAATTGACGTTCACTCGGGACCGTCTCGATACCAGCCATCTTCTTGAGCCGTTGCACGGTACGGCGGGATTTGCTCGCGTGCGGCACACCGCCTAGCTTGACGATCAACTCGTTGGCGTCGCGGAAGGTGAGCAAACTGATGCCGGTCTTTCCTTCCTCGACCGTCTGACCGGCAATCGCCTGGACGTGCAAGGCGACTTCCTCGGTCCGGACGCCGCGCGCCTTCATCAGCCCGAAAATGGACTTTCGTTGCGCGGCGGTGATGTCGTGTCGAACGGGTTTGACCTTTGACATAACTCACCTCATGCCGCTTCGGAGCCGATGGCCTGACGACGAAAAGCGCGAATCTGGATGACGTTGGAGAGGGCGGCTTCGACATCCGCGGCTTCCTTGCGGATCACGCTCGGAGGCGCATCCGTGGCGACCGCCGTAAAAAGCTCGGCCGCCTGTTGATGGAAGTCGGCGGTGGCCTCGAATTCATCGTGCCTGGTGTCATTGCAATCGGCGAGAACCGCCGCGAGCATCCGGCCTTCCCGGCGTTCGTGAGCCTGTTCAATAGAGACCAGGCGAGACCGCATGAGCCGGGCCTGGGCGGGGCTGTGCTGAAGGGCGAACTGGTACAGCCGTTCGAACAGACGAATCGGGTCAATGACGGTGTCGTCTCCCTGGGCGTATTTCTCGACCGAGGACACGGACCGGTTGAGCGCAACCGCGAGTTCTTCGTAGCCAGTTTCGGTGAGGATGGCCCGGACAATCTCGGGGCCGGTCGGGTGATCGGTATCGGCGGGCAGCGCCGCCGGGCGTCGGGTCGTGAACTTCATAGAGGGGCCTTTCGGTATGGAAATCGGTAATGAGCCGTATGGTTGAACCGGAATTGCGAGGGGCGGCCGTTTGCCGGAATCTCGGATTCAGGCAACACGAATCCCCACTCGGTTCAGGCTTGGGCCTGAACAAGTTGTTTCGCGACAAGTTTACGGAGGTTTTGCAGTGCCACTTGGTCGTATTGAAAATCATCGGCAACCTGCGAAAGAGCATCCCAGAACGGAAGACCTTCGAATTCGAAATGAAACAGAAAAGAATGTGTTCCGTTGCAGATGTAGCCTTTACGGGGCGCGTACTCGCAGGCTCGGAAGGTCTGCCCTTCGTGTTCAATCTCGCAGTCTTTTTGTTTAAGGGCGGAGGCGGTAAACGCGACTTCCGCGCAACCAGCGTTGAGCCGTTCAAACCTGTCAATGGCTTCCAAAACGGTTTCCTCTCCACGAAGGCTGAAGCTGAAAAGGCGACCATTCTCGAATTCCAAAATGAATTGCTTGTCGATTTGAACGAAACGAGCCTTCAAGTTGAAAACTCTGAATTTGATTGGGGAAAGTTGAGGGGGCATAGGGTTCTCCTGTTTTCAGGCAAGACGAATCCCGACCGGGCAGTTGCCCGCGTCTTCGGATTCGGTTGGTAAAGGTATCGGTGAAGGAACTACGCGGCTGCCCGCTGTTCACTCTTGGAGGGAGGGAAAACGTTTTTGACTGGTTTCCCGAGGGCGAAGGCGACCTTTTTCCTGATCTCAAAATAAGGACGATGAAGGGTGATGCAGTGACTGAGCTTCTTGAGAGAACAATCCAAAGCTTCAGCCGCAGCGGTCATCGTCTTGTACTTTCCAATCAAGGCAGCCTTGATTTCGTGGGGTTCCATGCTTAGGCTCTCAAGTTGAAAGAATTTTCTTGCTGGATGCGAGATTAAAGGTACTTTGAATGACTGTCAACGGAAAAAATCAAAGTTCTTCGAATTTTGCCGAAAGGCTATTCGAAGTTCTTGGAACAACTGAGATCGCCGAAGTGGGTCGGGCTTTGGGAATCTCATACCAGCAGGCAAAAAACTATATTTCCGGGAAGTACCTGCCGAGAGCGGAAATGCTGATTGAACTCGCAAACTCTAAGAACATTAGTCCCACTTGGTTGCTCACCGGTCGGGGTTCAAAGTTGATTGACTGGCCGATTGCGGACTCTTTTGGTGTACCGATTGCACCGGAAAACCTGATTATCGCCGACCTTCAGGAGATTCCGGCCAACATCGTACGGAGAGAAGCCAAAAAAGAATCCGTCCCAACTGAAGATTTTGCCGCGACTCTGATCATTGAAGCCCTGCAAGCGCGAGGACTGGTTGCAAACCGTCCGGAAAGGTTTGTTACCCTTGTTGAAGAACAAATGATCGAATTCTTTCGCGTGCCCCTTTACGGCGAAATTGCGGCAGGTCATCCCTTGAAGATTTTCGAGGAACTCACCCAATTTGTTGACATCCCGGCGGAGTACAAGAAGTTTGGAAAAGACTTGGTCGTGTTCCGCGTGCGTGGTGATTCCATGATTGACGAAGGCATCGAGGATGCCGATCTGGTCATCTGCACGAAGGTGAAGAATCAGTCGGATGTGACGAATGGGAAAAAAGTCGTGGCCGTGGTGGATGATGATGGCGCGACCGTGAAGAAGCTTTTTCGACACAAGAACCGCGTCACGCTTCAACCGGGTAATCCCGAATTCGAGCCGATGATTTACGAGGCGTCGCGGGTCAACGTGTTCGCCTGTGTGGTGGGAATCTTTCGAAAGGTTTGATCTATGTTGCGAGGCATCTTGCTGTTTATTTTGATCCAATTGTTTTCGCTATCCGCTTTTTCTCAAACACAGGCCAAGCCCCTTTGTGATGTTTCGGACCTCGCTGGGCAAACTCCAAAAGATGTTGAGAAGCTGATTGGGAAAGCCAAAAGAGTCACACCAATTACAAGAAATCCCGAAGAGATGCCTGGCGAGTTTCGAGAATTTTCTTTTACGTTGCCGGGTGATTCCTCCCAATCGGTTGAGATGCTGGTTCGCTTTTATCGGGGCGTCGCTGTCAGATTCGTTATTGAGTTTCCAGAAAAGACTGATTTCAGAACACCCGAGCAAGTTTTGCCTCTTTTTGGTTCTAAGTTTGCTGGCCTTAAAGCTGGGCAGCAGTTCCCAAATGGCTGGATTTGGAAGGATGTGTGGGCAAGTGGTATGAACTGGAGAGGGATCTCTGTTTTGAAGGACTATCCAACTCCTCGCATCCGCGCTGTTCATTTTACTACCAGGCTTTCACCAACAAATTGAAGTGAATGGCCCAAAAGCAAAACCGCCGCCGAGCGAACCCGGCGGCGGTTTTTGTTTTCCCGTGAAGCGGTCTATCCGACCGCCCTCAATTTCGGCTCGTCGTGCTCCTCGTTGGGAAATTGTCTGATGCGCTCGCCTTTTCGAAGGCGTTCGATCATGGCGTTGACCGAGTATTCGAAAGCACCGTATCCGAATTCGCTTCGGAACCCATCGAGCGTTCCGTCCTGGATCAATTTCACCAGGGTGCGCGGGTCGGGCACGGGCCTGATGACGTTGCCGCGTTTCAGCCGGTTCCGGATTTCACGGACGCGCAGGAAAGGTCCCTTGGCGAACGGCTGAGGGGCCGTCTGGAACAACTGAAGCTGGTTCATCGAACCTCCAGTAAAAGGTGTGTGGAACCGAGGATAACACGCGACGCAAAGGGTAATCGCGACATTTCCGACAAAGGGCGCGTTCGCGTGGTGACGGCGTGGAGCGTGGGGCGCAGGGTGGCGCATCACCTCTCAGGAGACGACACCGTCATGAAGAAGTCGGAAATGAAAGCGGCCCTGGATCGAATCGCTGAACTGAACGCCAAGATGCTGTTGGTCAACGAGAAATCCGCCAAGGCGCTCGCGCCGCTGGAAGCGGAGTTCCAGTCCGCGCGCAAGAAGGTCACCGCCAAATTAGAAAAGCAGTGGGCCGCGTTGTCCGAGGAGCGCTCGGCGCTCGAAAAGAAGTTGTCCGACGCGATGGTCAAAGGCGCGATTCTCAACTTCAAATCGGACCTGGGTCACGAGGCGCTCATCAAACAGACGACGCAGCGCTCGGTCAGCCCCGAGAACCTGCTTGCGCTCGCCGGCACGAAGCGAGAACTCGCCTGGTCGTGCATGCAAGTGCAGATCGGCGCGGCTGAAAAGGCGTTCGGGAAAGACGCGGTGGACCGCATCGCCGTCAACGTGCCCAAGGGCGGGCCGAAACTCGAAATCAATTTCGCGAAACCGGTGATCGGAGAGTGACATGTCTGACCGGCTCATCGACGTAAAAAACCGCGAGATTGATCGCCTGAAGCAGGAAATTGAAATCCTTAAGGGGCGGGTCAGCGAGCATTCACCCGCCCCGCCCACTGAGAAGCATGGCCGTAATCGGGCCAAGCTCATCGCGCTCTATCTGATCCTGAGCGCCGTTTTGGTCTGGGGATCGCTCGAATTCTCGCTGGAGCTTTCCTCGTTCTCCTTTTCGGCGGCGGCCGTGTCGCTGATGCTGGCCGCCGTCACCATTTTTGACGAGTTGGGTGTCAAGGAGTTCCGAACCCATGAAGAAATTCGTAAAGGGAATATCGCCGTTTCTTTGTATTGGCTTGGCCTTTGCATTCTTGGCGGTTGCGCCCTTATCGCTTCTCGCTGATTGCCCGCCCTGTCCGTGTGCCAAGCCGGTCGCGGTGCTTCCTCCGGCGCGACCGCCGCTTCGACCGCCGCATCTCGACATCGCCGCGCGGTACCTGACGGTCCGCGAAACCTCGGGCCGAAACAGAAGTCCCGACATCGACCGATGGAACCGGTTTGCGCGGGTCCCGTTGGGGTCCAACTACTGCGCGGCGTTCATTTCGTTCGTCAACAATGAGGCTCGAATACGAGCGCCGACTCTTCGAACCGCCTGGGCGCGGGCGTTCATTGTCCAGGGACGTTCGGTGAACGCTCGCGACGTGCTACTCGGGAAATACCGCCCGCCGCCGGGGACGATCCTCGTCTGGGTCAGACCCGGCGGCGGGCACGTTGGGTACGTTGAGCAATGGAACAAATCCTCGGGCACGACCATTGAGGCCAACACCAGCAGCGGGCGCGGGTCGCAGTTCAATGGCGACGGCGTCTACCGGCGGACGCGAACGATCCAGCCGTTCGCGAAGTTCCGCATCGTGGCGTTCACGCCGGTTTCGTACTGACACCGGAGAGAAGGCTGGGGCGAATGCACACCACTTTCGGATTGGCGCAAAAACTGACCACCCACGTTTTGGCCGGAGATTCCGACTCAATGGACAACCTCGCGATCAGTGTCGTCTTCCTGAACGGAATCCTCTTTCTGCTCTTCGACCGGGCACACTTGTCGGTGGTAGCGCTGTATGCGCGGGATGTGGGTTGGATCGTGGGGGCGCTTTTCGTGATTGCCCGGTTTTCCCACTGGGTGTATCGGCGGCTACGCCGTCGCTCCCCTTCCGACGATTCCTCGACAACGGCGTGACCATGAGCCATCACTACGGAAAAGCCGCAATTGAATTCTGTCGTTCGTTATACCTGAAGTATGGGGGACGCAATTTCGCCGCCATTGAGGCGGAGATGCAGCGGCGCTACCCGAAGTGGCGCAAGCAGAACCTGAGCCGCAAGGGGACGCAGTGTTGGATTACGAAATACGGGTTTGACCGGTCGCTGGAAGTCCACCTGCAAACGCTGGCGGTTCAGCACGCCGAGACGGACGGGGAAAAACAGTTCAAGCAGTTGGTGACGGTCCGAGATCAACTGTTCGGAATGGTCGTCAAGCAACCGGGCGACAAGGAGCTGGTCTGGCAGTTTCGCGACGTGTGCCGCGAGGTGACCACGATGTTGGCGCGTCTCGACGCGGGGACCAAGGACGCCACAGCCTTTGCCGCGTCGTGGGAGACGTTGCTGGATATTCTGCACGAATTCAATCCGGACCTGGCCATCCGCTTGCTCGGCCTCCAGGACGAAATTCTGAAGCGAGTGAAGGCACGGCATGCCGCAACGCATCCACAACCTGAACGAATTTGAAAAGCGGATGCGCGAGATCGGGGCGCGAGCGCGGCAACGCTTTGGCGTTGGAGACCGTGACCTTTCCTATCTTGACTGGCTTCGAGCCGTTGCTCCCAAAAATACCTGGGACTGGAAGCATTTGCTTTTTCTGTACCCGTATCTCGAAAAAATCGCCAGCGGCGAGAGGGTCCGGCTGATCGTCTGTATGCCGCCACAGCACGGGAAGACGACGGCCATCACCGAACGCTTTCCGGCCTACCTCATGGAACGCAATCCGGGAATCAGGATCATCCTCGGAGCCTACAACCAGACGCGGGCCAACAAGTACTCCAGAGCCAACCGGCGCATCGCCGAAAGCCGCATCGCGCTTTCCCGGGAAGTGAGTGCCAGCAAGTATTGGGAAACGGAAGCCGGCGGATCCTTGACGGCTGCGGGTCTGCGCGGCGGCGTCACGGGCAATCCGGCGGACGTCATCATCATTGATGACCCCATCAAGAACCGGGCGGAAGCCGAGTCCGAGACGATTCGGGAGCGAATCTACGACTGCTACATGTCGGATATTCGCAGTCGTCTTCAGGAACAGGGCAGCATCATCATTATCCTGACCAGATGGCATGCGCGGGATTTGGCAGGGATGTTGATTGCCGATCAGGCGGAGGGCCGCGATGAATGGGAGGTCATATCGCTGCCCGCGCTCGCGGAAGAAAACGATCCGCTGGGCAGAGCCGAGGGAGAAGCTCTGTGTCCGGAGCGATATTCACGAAAGTATCTGGAGGATACGCGGGCGACGGTCAGCGCCTATGCCTGGGCGTCTTTGTATCAGCAGCGTCCGACGCCGCGCGAGGGCGGTTTGTTCAACGTGAAGCTGCTGCGGTACGCCGACCGCGCTCCGGACGGGTTGCAGTGGTTCTGCTACTGGGATCTAGCGGTTCAGAAGAAAGCTAAAAGTTCGTTCACCGCGGCGGTGGCGGTCGCGCTCGGTCCGGACGGCACGCTCTGGTTGCGGGATGGCATCCGGATCAAGGAAGAGTGGCCGGTGGCGCGTTCGATCATTAAGGATCGGATGCTCACGGACCCGGCCCTGCACGGCATCGAAGCCAAGCTGCACGGGGTGGCGGCTGTGCAAGAACTGTTGAGGGAGCCGGAACTGGCCAGAGTGCCGTTCCAGCCAGTCAACGTTCATCTCGACAAATACACGCGGGCGTTGCCCTGGGCGACCCGGCTCGGGCAACAGAAGGTCGCTGTCGTGCGCGGGACGTGGACGCAGTGGCTCTTGAGCGAGATGGAGTCCTTCCCGAACGGGGCGTTCGACGATCTCATCGACAGCGTGAGCGGCGGGACGGAATTGATCGCGGCCTGGTCGGGCGACGTGGAAACCGGGGACCCGCTGTTCATCTGAGGAGTGACGATGCTGACTTTCCTTCAACAAATGTTCAACCGACACGAACTGGAGTCGGACGTTGCGCGACAGGAGACGTTGGCGCGGGCGTGGCAGTTTTACCAGCACAACCTCGGACTGCGGGACAAACCCTTGGTCGTGAAAGTCGGTCAGCCTGACGACAACGTCTGCCTCAACTACGCCGCGATTATCGTGGACAAGGGCGTCCAGTTCTTGTTTAGCCAACCTCCGTCGATCCAGGTCGGCGACGAAAGCCAGGACTCAGCGGACCAATATCTCGAATCGGTCTGGCCCGCCGAACAACGGGCGGTCGATTTGACCGCGCTGGGCGTCAACGGGGGTGTGTTCGGCGATGTCTGGTTGCGGATCGCGCTGACGGAAGGACGGCCCCGTGTGGTTGTCCTTGACCCGCTCAACGTCAGGGCGGAATGGGAGTCGGACGACTATCAGCGGGTGCGGAAAATCGTACTCCAGTATCACACCAACGTTGACGGGAAGCCAGTCGTGGTGCGGGAAACGATTGAGCGGAGCGGCACGGGCTGGCGGATCATCGAGGAAACCTCGCGACTCAACTCGGACTCATGGAGTCGGACCAACGAGACCGCGTGGAACTACCCGTTCCCGCCGGTCTTCCACGAACAGAACCTCCCCATACCAAACGAATTTTACGGCCGCGCCGATTTGACCGTGGACGTGATGGACGCGATTCGGGCGCTGTGGCGTCTGGACTCGCTTGTGAACCGCATCATCCGTCAGCACGCCTACCCCAAGCCGGTGGCGAAGGGGATGCGGAAACAGGACCTCGAATTCAATTCGGACAGCATCGCCTTCCTGCCGAATGTCGGGCAGTCAATCGAACTGGTCGAGATGACTGGCGACCTCGCAAGCGCGATGAATTTCCGAAACGTGATGCGGCAGGGCTTGGCCGAACTGACGCACATCCCGGAAATCGCCACGGGGAGAGTCGAAAACATCGGGCAACTGTCCGGACTGGCTCTGAAGATCCTTTACGGCCCGTTGATGGCCCGTACCGAAGTCAAGCGTCGGCACTATGGCGGTCTGATTCGGCGCGTCACTCAGGCGCTCCTCGAAATCGGCGGCGTCGGGGCGGGCCTGCCGGTCACGCTCCAGTGGGCGGACCCGTTGCCGAACGACCCGGCTCAGGACGTGAATCGCCTCGAAACCCTCCAGCGCGCGGGCGTGATGTCTGCGCGAACCTTCGCCGAACGGATGGGGCTGAACTGGGAGGTTGAGCAGGCTCGGATGGCCGAAGAATCCGCCAAGCGACGCGATGCGCGGATGCAGGACCTGAATCTCGTCCCCTGAATACCCCGCAAACCTGTTTCTGCGCGTTTCTGCGCGTAGTTTTTTCTTCCAAAGGCTCATTGCGTCATGTCGGTCAATTTTGAACGTCTCGCGGCTGATTTCCGAAACTCGATCCGAAGCGGTCGGGAGGCGGAGCGCGAGCGGATGCTGGCCAGCTACGAGCGGATGTGGGAAAGCCTCGACCGCAACCTCGCGGACATCGAGCGCCGGGTCTCGGACCGCGCCGCCGCCGGTCAGTCGCCGCGTTCATCGTGGGAATCCGAACGGGAACGGCTAGAGGCGTTCAAGGCGCAACTGGCGGAGCGGATCAAATCGTTCACGTCCGGAGCGGCGACGAGAGCGGAAGCTCGCCAGTCGCGCGCCGTCCGTGAAGCGTTGGGCTACGCCGCGAACGCCGCGCCTTCAGGAGACGACGTGACGATCATCGGAGACGACGCCCGTTTTCTGAACGACCGTTTGATGGCCTACGTCGGGCAAACGGGCAACGGCTCGCCGCTCGCGGCGTCCTTCCAACGGCTTGCCGATGACATGGGTGCGCGATCTCAAGCGGCGGTCGAGGCGGCCATCGAGGAAGGCATCCAGCTTCAACGGTCTCCGAGACAGATCATGACGATGATTCGGGCGGCGGTCGCGGCGAACGGAGGCGACCCGAATCGTGATCCGGCGGTGGTTCGACGCGCGGAACTGGCCGCGCATTCGGCGGTGATGTTCGCGTCGCGGCAGGCGACGTGGGATTCAATGCAGGCGCGCGGGGTCAAGGAGTGGGAATGGTCGGCGAATCGCGGCGCGGCGACCTGCGCGGCCTGCTGGGGCAATCACGGGCGGCGGTTTACCGGGCCGATGAATTCCCATCCGAACTGCATGTGCGCGATGAAGCCGGTGTCGGAATCGTGGGACGACATCCTGCGCGACGCGGGCCTGTCGGACGACGAGATTCTGGCGGCGCAAATTCCCGACACGCGAGTACCGCAAGACGGCGAATCGGACTTCTCGCGATTGTCTCCGGGGCGGCAAAACGAGATTCTCGGCTCGGCGGCGGGCGCGGCCTACGCCGACGGCGATCTGCCGTTTGTCGGAGACCTGGCGGTTGAACGGCCAACGGCGTACGGGCCGCAGTGGGGCGTCGGGGGATTGCGGACAGCCATCGGAGACGAGCGCGCCGAATTTTTCATTCGCGGCGGTCGTCGCCAATTTGGATCAGTGCGGGAGCGGCTTGAAAGAGCCATCGCCGACCGCGAGATTGAGCACGGCATCGTCTTCGACGCGGACGGCAAGCCGATCCTGAGAAAGCGGGGTGACGCGCGGGCCATCGCCTTCACCGACCGCGAACTGGCGGAGATGGAAGGCGCAACGTTTGTTCACAACCACCCGGACGGCGAGAGCCTCTCCCGCGCCGACCTTCTGCTCGCTTCTCAACACAACCTCGCCGAAATCGCCGCCGTGACGCGAACTTCGGAGGGGATCATGCGATACACGCTCAAGGCCGAGCAGGTAAGGACCAGAGACGGACGATTGCGGTTCGGCTGGCCCAACATCGGGGAAAAGTGGGTGATCAGCCAGTTGAACAAGCTCTTCGGCGCCGCGCGGCTCGCCGATCAGCGTCCCGGATGGATTGACCGACTCTGGCCGTTCGTTCTAGGGTTGTTTCGCGAACGAGGCGAAGCGTTCATCACCTATATCCGCGAGAGAATCTAATGGGCTACATCCTCGACGACCGCGAAACCGCTCCTGACTACCAACCCGACGTGACTGAGGAAGTCCGGCGGCTGGCCGAACTACCCGAAGCGGAGCGGAAGCAGGCGATGGAGGCGGAATTCGACCGGGTCTGGCGCGAGGCAGAACTCAAGCCCGAATAGTTGCTCAAGATCGAAAACAAACGGCGGCGGCTCGAAAGGGTCGCCGCCGTTTTCGTTTTCTTTGCGAGTCAGGGGAGATTTTCGGCAAAAGCGACATTCCGCGCGTTCGCGTGGTGACGGTGTTTGAGGTGGGGCCTACCTTGCCCGCACCATGAGCGACACCACCAACAACTCATCCAATCCGCAACCGGGTACGGCAACGGAATCCACGACCGCCGCCGCATCCACGACGACAACGCCCGCCACGCAACCAGCGCCGGCGCAACAGCCAGCGCCCGCTCAGGCCGCTGGAACGACAGCCGTCGATCCGGTCGCGCTCGCCAAAGAACTGGCGGATACCCGAGCCAGGCTGAAGACGTTCGAGGACGCCGAGGAAGCGCGCAAGCAATCGGAGATGAGCGAGGCGGAAAAACTGAAGCAGCAACTCGACAAGGCCAACGCCTCCGCGCGTCGCACTCGCATCGAGAACGAAGCCCTCAAGCGTGGGGCCGTGCCCGAACTGGTGGTCGGTTTGATTCCGGCTGAAACCAAGGAGGGCGAGGAAGGCGCGGCGATTGAGGCGCTGCTCGCGAAGTACCCGCAACTGAAGGCGGCGGGCGTGACGACGGCGGCTGGGAATCCGGCCCGGTCGGACGCCTCTCCGCAAACGTTCACCGCCGCCCAGCTCGAAGACCGCGAGTTCTACCTCAAGAACAAGGAAGCCATCGAGAAGGCATTGCGTGAGGGGCGTATCACCGCCTGATTTTCATCCCAACTTTTAGGAGTAGACGATGTCCGTCACCACCACTCAAGCGCGCAACGAGGGATTCGTACCCTCAATCTGGGCCAACCGCGTTCTCGACCGTCTGAGGGCATTCATGGTTCTCGGACGGCTGGCGACCCGCGATACGTCGTTCGCCCCGGCCCAGCCTGGCGAAAAACTGATCATTCCCTATCCGGGGCAATTCGTGGCGAAGCGCAAGCGCGCGGGCGTCAACACGTCGGTGCAGGACCCGACCGGTGGCACGAAGGTCGAAGTCACCCTGAAGGAGCACCGGTCAATCGACTTCATCGTCGAGGATGTGGCGGAAGCCCAGGCGAACCTGTCGATCATGGATCGGTACGTCAACAACGCGGCGATGGCCATGGCGGAGCAAATCGAGGCGGACGGGTTCGCGGTGTACACCGGATACCTCAAGTCCGCGGGGACATTCGGCACGCCCCTCAATCGCGCCACCATCGTGAACTCCGGGCGGCTGCTCACGGACGCCAAGATTCCGCGTGCCGGTCGCGCCGTGGTGATGTCCACCGCGGACGAAGAAGCGCTCAAAAACGACACGACCCTCGCGGCGTATTTCGCCAACAGCAACCCCGCCGCCATTGCCGAAGGCGCGATTGGCCGGCTCGACGGAGCGGATCTGTATCCGTCCCAACTGACTCCGCGCGGGGCGACCGTGACGGTCAACGCCACCGGCGGCACGTTCAAGGTGAGCATCCCGACCCTCGACGCCGACGACGTCATTGTCCGTGCGGATTCGCCGAACATCACCTACTCGGCGGGGCTGACCGCCGCGTCCATCCAGACCACGCTGGAAAACATGACCGGCGTCGGCGCGGGCAACATCAGCGTCACCGGCGCGAACGGCGGTCCGTTCCTGATCCGTCCCATCGGTGCGCTGGCTGGGTCCAGCCTCGACATCACCGCGACCAACGTCGCGCTCACCGGCGGTGCCGGGACGGTTGCGGCGGTCCCCGCGAACATCGGCCTGGCCGTGGGGAACGAGGCGATGATTTTGATGACACGGCCCTTCAAGCCGATTCCGGACGGGTCCGGCGTCCGTTCGTCCACCATCGTGGACCAGGCGTCCGGCTTCGCCATCCGTGTCCTCTATCAATACGACATGAACGCTCGCGGCACTCGGGTCGGGTTCGACACGCTCTACGGCTGGTCGCGCCTGCGCGACGACGCGGCCATCATCCTGCGGTCGTGAGGTTCCGATGGCGATTGTCACCAAGGAAAATGAGGTAAGGGCGATTTCCGAACACGGTCTCGCGGAGGCCCTGACTGAGGGGTGGCGTCCCGCGACCGAAGAAGAAATTGCCCGGTATTTCGAAGGCGCGCGCGCCGTGGAGCAAGGTCAATGGCCCGAGCAAGCACAGCCGATCTTCGTGACCGACTCCGGGTCCTCATCAACGACCCAGCCGGAAGCGGTCAGCGATTCGACGAAGACGCCCTCGAAAGCTTCCTCGACGAAACCCGCGTCACCGTCACGCAAGCGCGCCTCCAAGTCGTCGCGGAGGCCGCCCCCGGCGGGGTGATTCGGCGGCGCAAATGGCGGTCGGTCTGCGGGACTTGGGAAGCGGGCGTGACGTTCCAGGATGCGGCTTTTGAAAATCTCACGGCCTCGGCAATCGGGCTGATCTCGGGAGAGTTCGAATTCGCCGGAGATCAGGTGGCGGTGTACGCGAGCGGGAATCTTCACAACCCGCACGCGGCCGCCGTTGCCGCCCTGAAGGTGATGATGGCGCGGGAGGCGGGCAGTTTCGACGCGCAGATCGGGGACCTCAACGTGAGGTTGAACCAGCCGTTCGGCAACCTCCGGGCGCTCATCGAGCAATACGAAGCGGTGGCGGAACTGTGGCCAGGACGTGATTACGACAGCGTCGCAAGCGTGGGTATCGGTGCAATGATCACCAGGGAGTTCAATTACTGATGGGATTCGCACCAGCCGTACAAACCGCCATCGAAAAGCTGAGGGTGACGCTTCTGGGGTCGGGCGCGACGGCGACCCTGAAACGCCAGGACCCGGTGACGGGAATGGTTGATGTCCGGGTGATGACCTCGCACTTCGTCTATCAGGGCGATGGTCCGGGAGCGATGAAGATGCGGGTCGTTGAAGGATTGGCGGCGACGGTCGCGCAGTTGAATCAGGCGACCCACTGCGAGACGGCGGGCACGTTGTGGCGGATCGTCGAATCGCCGCCGGCGACCGACGTGAGCGGAGTCCGGACAATGCTGCTGGAAGGAGTGCGGTCGTGATTCAACTGAACAGCCGAATCCCGGACAAACTGAAAAAGTTCGAGGAAATTATCAAGCGGATGGCTCGCAAGGGTGCGAGCGACATGGTGGCGCACATGCTCGATTCGATGAGCGGCCCGAAGTCCGGACGGATTTACCGGAGGGGCGCGATCAAGCGCGGCAGGGGAAAAAATCGCGCCACGGTGGGCTACCGCATTCATCAGGCGTCCGCGCCGGGTGAATCTCCGGCCCGTGATTCGTCGAATCTGGCCAACACGATGACGCAGATTCAGGAAGAGGAAGGTGGGCTGAGACAGGTCATCCCACTGCCCCCCTACGGATGGATTCTTGAGAATAAACTGAATCGAAAATACATCCGGCCGGCCAAGGAACACGTCGTTCCGGCGATGGAACGGGTGATTGATCAGTTGTTGCAGAGGCTCTGATGCTGACCGACGCACAAATCCGCACCCGTCTGGCCGAGATTATCCGCGGAGTCGCGGCGTCGGCGCTCGTCATTGAACGCTGGATTCAGGATGTTGACGACGATGAGTGGGGAAGGTTGCTGCACAACTCTGAAGGCAGGATTTATGCCTGGATGGTCGATCTGGAAGGCATCCCTGAAATCGAGCGGCAGGCCACGCGGCGTCAATACACCTTCCGGTACATCGTGCAGGGATACCGGTTTTTTGAAAGCGGGACCACGGCGTCGAACAGTTCGACGACCTGGAACACAGAGGTTTTGGAAATCTGCCGCGCCGTGAACGCGGACCATCGGATCGGCCTGAACGATCCGTCGCTGAAGGAAGTGGGGTTGCTGACGTTCGGCAAACTCGCCTTCACCAATTTCGGGCGCAACCAGTGCCACTACGCGCGGGGCGCGATCACCGTAAAACTCGTAGAAAACTGAGGAAACCATGGCCGAGTTCATCAATCAGGATCGCGTCCTCGCGATGTCAGCCGCTCCGGAAAGTTCCTTCAACACGATCGTCGAATCCGCCGCCGGCCTGATGGGCATCGTGACCACGGGTCAGGGATTCACCTCGCCCATGCTCGACAAGATCAACGAGCAGGGGAAGCTGGGTTCCGGCGACGAATTCACCCGCAACATCCGCAACGACTACTGGCAGCAGCCCACGGGTGATCTGGGAGACGACTTGGATTTCAAGGTCGCTCCGATCCTGCTCCGCCGGGCGGCGGGCGGAACGGCGACCCCGACCGAAGTCGTGGCGACGGAGTGCTTCGATCACGACTTTACGCTCCAGTCGAAAGCCGCCGGGCGACAGCTTCCCAGCACGACCTTTTGGGATGTGGTCGGGGGCGATGAGTGGGGATACGCCGGCGGCGTCGTGGACCAGTTCGTGATGCAGTTCCAGACCGGTCAGCCGCCGAAGTACTCCGCCAGCATCATGACCAGCGGATTCCACAAGGCCTTGAGCGCGGTGTCGCCGACGCTGACGTTGCCGGAGCCGCAGGACCTCGAATACGCCTATTCGGCGGACATCCTGCTTGAGCTGAACGACGGCAGCCTGCTCAACGTGAGCGAGCGGATTCGGTCGCTGACCTTCACCCTCCGGAACAACCACCGGCAGAACGACCGCCGACCGGGAGATTCTCCCCTGGTCGCCAACGACTACTCGAAAGGGGCCTACGTCAAGCGATGCCTGCGGGGCGACCGCGAATGCAGCGTTGAGTACACCCTGCTCGGCGACGAGAACAAGCGCGAGTATCTGGCGATGCTGAACAACACGGCCATCACCGGATTCCGCATCCTGGCCCGCGGTCCGCGCATCGGCACGGGCAGTCCGGCCCGGTACAACGAACTGGAAATCTCCCTCCCCAAGGTCAAGGTGATGGAGGCCGCTCGTGGCAACGACGGCAACGACGTGACCCGCGCGATCCGGATCATGGCCCTGAAGGGCGCCGGTCAGAACTACGTGAACTTCCGGGTCCGCAACCGGATGTCCACCCTCTCGTAAGGACCACCGATGACCCGCGAAGAACTTTCGAACATTGAACGGGAGGCGATTCTGACCGGGACGCCCACCGACACCATCGTGCTCGATGACGGTCGGACGCTCGCCGATGCGCTCGCCGACCGCCCTAACTCAACCGTCAAACCTCAAGAACTCAAGGAGTCAATCCCCGATGCAGTCGCAATCCCCTCAAATGCCGCCCCCCGCAAGCGCGCTGGTCGAACTCCTGCGGGAGATTCGCCCCGTTGAACTGAAAAACGGCTCGGTGCATAAGCTGCGCCGTGCCTCCCTCGACGAACTCAAACGCCTGGAGCGAGAGACCATCGTTACCCAGAGAATCGCCAAGGACGGCACTCGCCGTTCTGAAGGCAGCGGCGTGGCGGGCATCCGCAACCATTACGATTCGCTCGTGATTTCAATCGCCAACTACGAGGAATTGGAGCAACCAGTCAATTTCGGCCACGAGGATTTCAGCCAGATTCTCAAGTCCGTACCGATTCAGGACAAACTGGAAGCGGTCAACCTGTTCTATGACGGTGATGCCTGGATTGCAGGGCGAAAAGCCAGCCTGTCGAATCCGACCGTAACCGTGACGCTCGAATTTCCCAACCCTCGTGCCGTGTTGAGCGCCGTTGAGCCGCAGCCGGCAGCCGATGAGGAAACCCTGCTGAAAAAGTTACGGGTCGGGTTCATTCTTCGAAAGCCCAGCGAAACCGATCTGAAGAAGTACAGCAAAGCATTCATTCGATCGTTCCGCGATGGACGCAACGAAGGCACTGCCTCCGTCAGCGTGGACGTTGAAGCCGTCGTTGGCCTCTTCGACGCGATGTATCAGCGTCCGGCGGATTGCGAGGATGCCGGCAATGTGCTCAACGACCTTGACCCAACGTGGAAGCGGATGGTCGTGGACGCGCTCTTCGCGGGAGAACAGGCCGAACTGGGGGACTGACCGAGGCGTTGACCGAATGCTTTACGGAAGAGCTTGACTCGCTCAACCGGTCGAAAGGTCAACGCTGTCCCGGCGAGGGAGAATGCGACAAGTTGCAGAAGCGCGGCCTGCGAAAAAGAGAAAAAATCGAGAGTTTTTGTTCCGGATGCGTGATGTTCGGGACCAAACCAGGGCGGCGCCCCGAGTCGCTTGGGCTGCTAATCGACACCGCGCTTCGCCTGGACGAACTCCGTCAAGCGGGCGCGGTTTTCCACTACCCAGACGCCCTGTGCCCGGAAGAGTGGCAAGGCCTGATTGCCCTGAACCGTGCCCGTCACGAAGCCGAACGGCGAGAGATGATTCGTCGTGAGGAAGAACAAAGAAAGAACCGCAACCGATGGCCAGCCTGACTGGAAATCCCGACCTTCAAATCACCATCGGACTGCCCGACGGCGAGTTCCAGCGCGCCGCGCGGCGCATCGTCGGCGGGACGAGCCGGATGGCGCGGGAGATGGGGCAACAGTTCGATCAGGTCGAACGGAGAGTCGGGATGCTCAACCGCGCGATGGGTTCGGTGCGTGGCAGCGTCGGCGCGGTCTCAACCGCTCTCGGCACCATGGGCGGAAATCTGCTCACAAGCGCAATCACCAATCTCATTGACTTCGGTACAAATGCCGTCACAGCCGGCTTCAAATTCAATGACTTCATGGCCAAAGCCAGAATCTCTTACGAGGTTTTGCTGGGGAGTCAAGAGAAAGCCAAGAAGTCACTTGAGGAATTAAAACTATTTGCGAAAACCACACCTTTTGAACTTCCAGATGTTGTTGATGCCGGACGGTCGCTGCTGAACTATGGCATTGCCGCCGAAAAGCTCGTTCCAACGCTTCGAGCCATCGGAGAAGCAACGAATGCCGCCGGAGGCGGTACGGAAAGATTCAATCGAATCATCACCGCCATCGGTCAGATGCGGAGTGCAACCAAGCTGTCAACCGAAGAATTGAACCAACTCCGGGACGCGGGAGTCCCGGCATTGGATATTCTTTCCAAGGTATCCGGAATCGGCCGTGACGAACTTCAAAAGCTCATTGCAGAAGGACGAATCTCGGGCGAACAGGCCGCAAATGCCCTGCTTGAAGGTTTTGGAAAAAAATATTCGGGGCTGATGGATCGGTTCGCGAACGAAACCATTGAAGGCCGAACGTCAAACCTGAAGGACAGCTATAACCAGCAACTTGGGGCGGCGACACAGCAGGGGTATCAGACATACCTAGAAATGCTCGGACGTGCCCAGCAAGGCTTGGATGGTCCTGGCGGGCGGGCCATCATCGGCGCAGTCGGTCAAACCACCAATGTAACCCTACTTGCCCTAGATCAGGTCGTACAAAACCTCCCTTCAGGGGAGTGGGTTGCCAAGTTCGCCAAGACCGGCGGCGAGCTGATCAACGGTTTGTTCGACGGGATTTCAAACAACTCCCCGAAAGTTCTCCAGGCGGTCACTGGTCTTGCCGAATCGACGATCTCAACGGCCAAAAGTCTATTCGGGATCCAGTCGCCATCGACGGTCTTTGACGAAATCGGCCAGTGGATTGCGGAAGGTCTTGCGCTCGGGCTGTCGAAGGGACAGGCCAAGGTGTATGCCAACCTCAAGAAGCTCATGTCGATGGAGAGCGATTTCCTGCCGACCCTGATTGCTGAGAGCAAAAAACGAGGAATCAACCCGAACGACTTGGTGAACCTGATGGCGGTCGAGACGGCCGGGAGCTTCAACAAGTCGATCCGGAATCCTTTCGGATATGTTGGATTGATCCAATTCGGGGCTGGCGCACGGCGGGATGTAGGACTGCCTACCGATACTGGTGAAGCACAGAAATACCTCTCCTCAATTTCGGCGACTGAACAGCTTCAGTATGTGTTCAGGTACTTGGACGGGTACATGAAACGTTTCGGCGCGTTGGACTCAGCCGCCAAGTTGTACGCCTCGGTCGGAGCGGGAGAGGTGCTTCCGGATGATTCCATGGTCATCCGGCGTGGGCGGCGCGGCACTCGTCGATTTGCGAGGAATCAGGCGTGGAACGTCAATGGGGATGATGTGATTCAGCAGTGGGAGTTGGGTGCGTCGGCTCAACGTAAACTGGGCGCGGGGCAAAAATTCGATGTTGTCGCCTTGACCAATGGCCGTGGCGCAACACCCCAGAATCCCCAATATGTGTACTTGGTCAACGATGGGATGTTCAAAGGCTTTGTCGATCTCGCCAATGAACAGGCGGGACAGCGAAATTGGCGTGCCACCTTCAAGCAGTCTGATTGGTGGAATGATCTACAGGACACCAGAACTCCCGAGGAGCGAGCCGCAACAGCCGCCCGCACAAAAGCTTTTCTGGAAAGTTTGAAGAATCAGGAAATTTCAACCAATGCACAGGTCGGTTGGAATTTGAACCTGAAACCCTTGATTGAGGAACCAGACTGGCTCAAGGAGTTACGACGCAAAGAGGCTGAAGCAGCGGTTGCGGGAACGCCGGAAAGTCAGATGGACTGGCGAAGCAAGCTCATTATTCCCGAGGAAGTGCAGAGCGAGAACGAAAACCGCTTGCGACAGATGGCCCAAGCGGCTGACCAAATTCTTGGCGATGCTTTTGAACAGGCACTGGTTGGGAACTTCGGCCAGGCTTGGGACGGCGTGGTGAGCGGTTTTCGCGGGATGCTTGCCCAGATGACGAAGGACCTGTTGATGTCGCCGCTTCGGCAGGGCATTTCCAATTTGTTCAAGGGCCTGCTCGGCGGAGGCGGGGCAGGTGGCGGTGTAAGTGGAACGCCCGGATTCGCCGGAGGTTCCGGGGCAGCCGGAGCCGTTGGTAACGCCGTCGGCGCGGCAACCGGCGGTGGAGGTGGTTTCTGGGGCTGGCTTGGGAGTCTTTTCAAAGGCCGGAAATCCGCCGGGGCAACGGTGAGCGGCAACGTGGGCGATGTAGCGGGAACGCCGGGAATAACGGGTGATCTGCCCAAAGCCGGGAGTGCAATCGGCGGCACATTGGGCCAGTTGGCGACGAACTTGGGTGGGAACGCGGTGGGCAAAGCGGCCGGAACGGTCGGCAAGCTGACCGGGTTCAAGGGGTTACTTGGCGGTGTCGCCGGGGCATTCCCACTTCTTGGCCTGCAAATTGGCGGCCAGGTCGGGGGACCGCTCGGTGCGGTGGGAGGCGCGCTGCTTGGCGCTTTCGGCTTGGCGTCAGTTGCCAGCGCTGCCTCGGCGGCAGCCGTGGCCGCTGGTGGCGTTGGTCTGGTTGGTACGGCTGGCACTGCCGCCGCGCTTTTTTCGAACCCGATAACCGCGATAATCGGTGCCGGGTTGTTGATCGGAGGGATTTTCTTGAGTCGCGCGCGGCAACGTCGCAGAGACGAACGCGAAAGGGATCGCATCCTTGGCGACACGCTCAAGCAGATCAAGGACCTGACCAAAGGGGTCAAGGACTTCACGATTGACGGCAACAGCGCGATTTCACAGGCCAAGCAGATTCGCGAAAACTATTTGCAGCAGATCAACGCGCTCAAGACTGGAAGCGTGCGGCGGTCGGCGTTGAACAACCAGTTGCCGCAAGTGGACGCCGCCATCAAGGAACTGGAAGCCGCCGCGAAAAACCAAGAATCGCGGCGACGGCGGATGGAAAACCGGCGGCCCGAATTTCGGGACGGCGGCTTGGTCGGCGCGAGAATGGCCGATGGAGGCTCACTCACGCCCTTCCGCGCAAGGCCGTACGAATCCGACTATTTCAAGAAACACTTGGGACTGATTACTGAAGGCAAGGGATGGCCGGTAGACGATGTGCCGATCATGGCTGGCAAAACCGAAGCCGTCATCAATCAGATTCACATCGCCAAGCTCGGCGGGGCGCCCGCAATGCGTCGTGCTGGAGTGCCAGGATTTGCACTCGGCGGCCTCACCACGGTCAGCATGCCCGCGCCGACGCCGGTCATGAGTGGGACGCCGACGATCAATATCTATCTCACGAGCGAGCTGAATCTCGGTAAGGAAACGGCGGCGGGAATCGTCGAGATGGCGGCGGAGACGGATCGAGGCGAGCGAGTCCATGTGAAAGTCCACAACAACGCCAAGCGGAAAGGTATGGTGAAGTGATGCCTCGCCCAATCCCTGAAAGCCTGAAGGAAGCACTCCGACGCGGCAACCTGCGATCGCACAGCACGCTTCGCCTGAACCTGAATGACGGCACCACGCGCAAATACGCCTCCGGCGCGATCCAGATCGGCGAGGATGAATACACACCGCACATCAAACAGGGCAGCGCGATCCGTCAAAGCCTGTCGCGGTCGGTGGACGGGGCGACGTTTTCGTTGATCACGGTCGGCGATACGCTGGGGATTCCGCTGGCCGCCGCGCGCGAACTGCTCATCGGCGCGCCGGTCATCATCGGCAAGTGGTACGGCGATGAGGAGTCCGACAGGACATGGCACGTCACCCTCATGCGCGGGGTCGTCAACAACGTGAAGGGCGAGTCAACCACCATCTCGCTCGAAATCGTTTCGGATATTGCCGCCCTCGGCCAGATCGGCAACCGGACGGCGTTTCGGACCTGTCAGACGAAATGGAAGGGAACCAAGTGCGGGGCGGTTTCGACCCGTCCGGCCTGCAACAAGCAGCCCAACGACACGACAAACGGCTGCATCGTCCTGCACCGGTTCTATGGCTTCCCCTGGGTCGGCGAACCTTCCCAATCCGCGCAGACTGCGAACAACCAGACCTACGGGAACGCGACCGGAGGCGGGGGCGGCGGGACGGTCGGCTGGTCTCGTGACCGCCGGGAAGTGCTGGTGCTGTGATGCCGCTCATCGAGGACCTGAAACCCGGAAAAAATACCTTGGTGTGGGCCTACGGCCTGCACAACGTCGCTGGGCTGTTGCTGTATCGCGATGGCCAGAAGATGCGCGTTGCGCTCGGCGACGGCGAATGGGCGGGCATCGACGTTCTCGAATTCAAGGGCGAGCCGCTGGACATCAACAACCCCGCCGTCGTGCGCTTCTACCCCGGAAAATTGAGCGCCGGGATGGACGATCCGATTCAAGGAAGCTGCTCGATATTCGGAACGGCGGTTACTCCGAATATCCCGTACAGCGGGACGGCCCACGTGAGCGTCAACGTGCCGTCGGAAATCGGAACGGTAGGCGAGGAGCCGGATGCGCTCATCGGGCAATACCGCTGTCGCGTGAGCCGGGATTTCAACGCCAACGGCGCGCAGATTGGCGTCGGCTACAGCGTCAATCTCGCTCGATGCGCCGTAGACATGCTGATTGAACGCGGTTTCCCGTCGTCTCGAATTGACTGGCCCGCGTACGTTGCATTCCGTGATTTCTGCGGCGTCGTCCAGAACTGGACCGATGAAGAAGGGACGGCCCGAACCAATCTGCGGTTCGAGTGCCACGCTGCGTTCCCGACCCCGACCACAATCGTCGAAGCGCTTGAATTCCTCATGCTGTTGTCCTGTTCGGACTATCAGGATACGGGTGAGAAAATTGTCTTCCTCTCACCGGAACGACGTGATTCCGTCCACGATTTCCTCTTCGGCGAAAACATGGACGAATTGCGCGACGTGAGCGCCGGACGGGGCGCGCGGCCCGCGTACTTACGGGCGGAATACTTCGACATCAACAAGGAATTCCTGCCGAAGACCGACTGGATGGTCTACAGCCAGCGTGAGGTCGAAGTCGCCGATATCGTGGACCAGACACCACAACTCAACCTCGGCAGCACAACCACCAGCCAGGCGTCGCGCGTTCTCCAGTTCCAGTTGAGACTCAAGGGTGATTTGGACGAGCAGTGGGAGTTCGTTGGTTTGGGCGATTCGTTGCACGTCTTGCCAGCCGATGTGGTCCGCTTGTTCGCGCCCGAGTACGGGCTGGCTGGCGGCGAGTACATCGTGATCGCGGCGACCGATGAATCAGCCGAAGACACCCCGGATTTGAGACGGTTCACTGTGCAGAAATATGATCCAGACGCCTATCTGGATTTCTTCGTCTCGCCAAATGGTAACCAGGCCCAATATCCGGCGCCTTCCAACCTCACGGCGACTCTCAACGGGAACGCGGTCACGCTGGAATGGGTCCGCAACGCTACTGACAACCTCGCGGTTGAGCTGTACCAGAACGATGCGTTCCTCGAAGAATTCAACGCCGCAACGACGACCGCGACCGTTACCCTTTCCGAAAACGGGACCTTCACGTTCAAAGTCCGTAATCAATTCAATGGCGCGGTTTCCGGTTGGTCAAATACGGCGACGGTTTCAGTCGGCGGAAGTGGTGGAACGGGTGGCGGAGGTGGCGGATTTGGTGGTGGCGGGGGCGGCTTTGGTGGAGGCGGATTTGAAGAGTGGCAGGGAGGGTTGGTCAATTGAGCCTTACGGTCACCCCTTCAAATCTCGATCTGATCGGAGATGAATCGGTCGGATTCGTTGCCTCCGAGCCAGTGGCCTGGTCGGCTGATTTCGGTGAAATCACTTCGCTGGGCAACTATACCGCTCCAAATCGCACGGGCATTTACACAGTCACCGCCCGGTCGGGGACAGAAACCGTGACGGCGGTGGTCAGGGTCCTGGGAGTTTTGCGGGTCACGCCGACGTATCGCCATCCCCGTGCGTTCGGCGGCAAGAGTTTGCAGGTCGCGCTTCCTCGGCGCACGGACAGCCGGCGTAAAAGTGGGACACGCCTCAAGATCGAACTGGCCGGCGAAGACGCAACCACTCACGAAATGCAGGCGCTGGAAGAATTTTTCAGACTGCATAAGGATCGTATTTTCATTTATGAAGACCTGGCGTTGGCCGTGCGGACGCGGTTCGTCTTCAGCAGTTCTCTGCGCTACCGGCAAACCGGCGTGGACAGTTATAGCTGGGAGATCACGGTCGAATCAGTGGGCGTGCTGGATGTTCCAAGCGACCTTCGTGTCCGGGTGGTCGTCGCAGATGTCGTCACACTCGAATGGACAAATCCGGAATTTGTCCAGGTCGGGATTTTGTACCGGCTGGCAAATGGGTCTTGGGCGCAATTCGGCGGATTCACGCGAGGTACGGCTGCCACCATCACTGGACTGACCGAAGCCACTCTTTACGAATTCAAGTTGCGGACGATTGACGGATCAGAAACCGAGACGGTCACGGCCACTACCGGCCTGCGTGCTCCTAGCAACGCGACAGCGGAATTCGTGGCGAGCGCCGTGACCCTGAACTGGACGCGAAATTCCATCGCGAACACGGGGGTCAGAATCCGCCGCGATGGCGTTCAAATTGCCTCGCTGGCCGCCGGAACTACGACCTACACGGACACGGGACGGGACCAGTCCACCGCATACGTTTACGAAATTGAGAATTTCAAAGGGGGCGTGGTTTCGCTCCCAGTGCAACTGGAGGTTTTTATGTGGCGTGTCGGCGATTACCGATGGTCGGCTGACTCAAGCCCTGGCGCTGGCTGGCTGGCGTGTGATGATACGGAATACAACGCTTCAGCGTATCCGGCATTGGCGGCGCTGCTCGGCACATATCAAGTTGAAGGTGTGAGCAAGTTCAGAACCCCCAATTCGAAAGGACGAATGTTCGTGGTCGCCGGGGCTGGAACTGACCTTACGAACCGGACAATCGGCCAGATTGGCGGTGCGGAGACAGTATCCCTGACGGCCGCACAGAACGGTCAGCACAGCCACTCGTACACAATTATGGACGGCCCAGGGACTTCGCCTGGAATCGCGACCGACGCGAACAACGGACCGGCAAATCTGACTACGGGAAACTCTGGTGAAGGAGCGCCCCACGAAAACATGCCCCCGTTCTTTGTCGGCGGACACCTGCACATCAGGGCACTGTGAATGTCTCAACCATTGATCAGTTTTATTGGTCCTGAACCACTCGCGGGAGGTGTGGCAAAGCAGATGTTTGCCGATCAGCCCGTGGTGTGGAGCGTCAATCGCGGCGTGATTATCGAAACAGGTGTATTGACCCCGCCGAATCGTACTCAGACCGTCACCGTGCGTGCGATGAATGCCCTTGGTGAGGTTGGTGAACGAAATATCCGCGTGGAGGGCCTTTGGCCGGTGGCCGTAAATCGCGGGGGCGAGATGGAGGCGTCCTATCAACTTCGGGAAGACTCAGCGCCCGATGGGACACCGTTTCGAGTCACCCGGAGCGGCCTTCGCCGCCGCATTTCTCTCGTAGGTCGTGCGTCAACCAGGCCTGAATTCGATGCAGTCCGGGAGTTTGTCCGTTTGCATCGAGGGAGAACGTTTCGGTTTTCAGACGAGGAGTTGGGGTTCAACGGATTGTTCCGCGTTGAGGGAGAAATTCAAGCCGAAGCACAGTCCTTCGACTCGGTTGATTGGTCCGTGACAATCTCGACTCCTGACGACCAAGACCGCCCACTCATAAGTTCAGCCAGGATAAGAGGGACGCAGGCAACCGTTGTCTGGAGCTACACAGGTTCAGAAATGGGACTGGCGCAATACCGGGTAGCCGGCGACACAGGCTGGTTGGCTGGATCGGTTATGACTCAATCCCGGTCGATTACTGTTGCGGGTATTCCTGAATCCGGTGTCATCGAATTCAGGATTGTGATGCAGGGCGGTCAGGTTTCGCCCGTAATTCAAGGTGTTCGCCTGCGCGGCTACGGAGCCGCCTATGGGCGTGCGTACGGAGGTGGATAATGCCGTCGAATGGTCTGTTCCTTGGCCTTCAATTGGGGTACATCCCCGACGAAGATTGGGACTACAACACTTCAATGCAGATACTGGACAACCTGTCCCATATCACCGTGCAGGACTATCGCAGTGCGCCTCCCGTGCCGAACAGCAACGGCATGCGGTTCCTGGTCAATGCCGATGCGGCATCAGAGTTTGCGGGTAAGGCACAGCACTTGGCGATCAGGGCTGGCGGCCAGTGGTATTTTTACAACCCCGCCAGCCTGCGTCTTCGGTATGTATTCGTCGAAGAGACCCGTCGATGGATGTTTTACGATGCGGGATCGTCGGTTTGGCGTGATGTCGCGCAGCCGATTTTGAGCGGTACGATGGCGGCCAGACCGGCGGCATCAAGCATTTATGAAAATGTGCTGTACTACGCCACCGACGTAACCGAAAAGCGCTTGTACGTGTGTCGAGGCGTAGCTTGGGAAACCGCTTCACCGGCGGCGGTCCATGCAACAGCGCATGCTCCAGGCGGCGCGGATGCGCTCCCGTGGGGCACGATTCACGGGTTCGGCACGCTCGCGGCCCGCCCCGCAGCGGCGTCAACGCTAGAGGGCTACACCTACCTCGCTACAGATGTGAACGGCGGCACGCCGTATCGTTGTTCGTATGTTGCGTCGGCGTGGACATGGGTGCAGGCCGCGAAAGGGGTGCATGAGGGGGGGGGCGGTCGGCCACTGGCGCAAATGCTCGACGCCGGTCACGAGCTGGTATACACGTTCGCGCAATCGTCCGGAGATTTTGCGAATTCCGGTAATCAGGGAGCAGGCCAGAATATCGCCACAATCGGGACGTGTTTGGTAAGGCGCGGGGAGCAGGGGCCGTTTGGCGATTGCGCCCGAGTTCAGGCGACTGGGACTCCGTTGACGGGTAACACGTACAATCCGCCCGGTGGCTCGTTTTCAGTCGAGATTTGGTTCTCCCCGAGTGGGTTTCCGACAAATCCCATGTATCTCGCGAATAAGTCCCGGCTGACAAGCGGGCAAAGTGGGGCGGCGTCGGACACTGCGATTGGCCTGTACCTGACCAGCGGGCGTAACCTTGGCCTGTTTATCTGGGCTGGCGGGGCAATGCGCTCAATTGAGACGACGGATGCGCCGGTTTTGCAAGGGGTCTGGCAACACCTCGCCGGAACGTTCGATGGCGCGAATCTCAAGCTGTACTGGAATGGATCTGAAGTTGCCGCTGGGGCATATGCTGGTTCGGTCGATTACGGTACGCCGGGAAGATGGCATTTTGCGACGTTCCCCGGCCTGAATAGTTTCGGCGTCAGTGGAATCTTGGGGTCCGCGCTGGTCTCGTCAGTGGCGCGCAGTTCAGCCTATATGAAAGCGGCGTACAGAAATGGCATGCCAGGCGTTTCGGCCGCGCTGTGAGGGGTGATTTTATGGACTTTCCTTTGAATCTTTCACCGGGTGAACTTTTCGATTTTTTGCCGCCCGGCGGCGAGCGTCGGATCGTTATCGTGAACGGGACTTATCCTCCCAGAGTAGGACTGCACGTCGTCGATATGTTGCCGCTACTGCCAGGCCAAGGCGCTCGCAGGGATGCGTATCCGATACCTTCCGGACTTGTCTCAGACGCCATTGAAAAAGCAATGACTTTGGTAGCAGACGTTCCTCAGTGAAGATTCTGTCTCCACCCCGTTATTGCGTTTCAAATTTCGATTTATTGCGTTTGCGCGCACGTCGGCGTCGGCGAATTCATTTCGAAAATCGGCATTTTCTATCTTCACGAACGGCTCTGGATGTTCATTCCGTTCGGTCGCCACGCCCTGCCTGAAAAAAACGACCTGAACCTTGCCTGCCCGGTG
>JBDRAL010000021.1:0-46926 GCA_039793685.1 Blastocatellia bacterium NZW_1522 | reverse complement strand
ATGCCCCAATGTCAGTCAAACCGATTCCCGACGGATTCCCGACCGTCATTCCCTATCTGGTCGTGGCGGATGCCTTCGCCCAGTTCGAATTTCTTCAAAAAGCCTTCAACGCCCAGGAACTCCACCGTACCAACCGCCCGAACGGCCGCATCGCCAATCTCATCTTCAAAGTCGGCACGTCGGTCATGATGATGGGCGAGGCCGGCCCCGACTGGAAACCGCTGACCGGCTCGTTTTATCTCTACGTTGAGGATTGCGACGCGATGTACCACGCGGCCATCGCCGCCGGGGCCACGTCAATCATGGAACCGGCGGACCAGTTCTACGGCGACCGTCACGGCGGCGTGACCGATGCCGCCGGTCATCAGTGGTGGATCGCCACCCACATCGAGGACGTTTCCGACGAGGAAATCCAGCGGCGCTCCGACGCCCGTGAAAACAAGCACTGAGCCTGCCAGAATTTTCGATTGAAGATTGAAGATTTTCGATGAAAGATTGTTTGGAATCGGAAATCGAAAATCTTCAATCGACAATTCCTGGAGGCATCACGATGTCCAGCCCCGCCGAGAACTTCATCCAGTCCATCCATCCGGCGTTCATGGAGAACGACGATCGTCACGCGGAAAAGTTAGTGGAAGCCGACAACGTCAAGCGCCTGCGAGCCTTTTACGAAGCCGCCGCGCGGCACGATTTCGAGAAATTCGCCGACAGCCTCACCGACGACGTCGAATCCGAAATCTTCGGGCCGCCGTCCTTGCCCTTCCACCGCAAACTGACCGGCAAGGCGGAAGTGGTGAACGGCGTTCCGAAAAACTTTGCCCAACTCGAAGACCAGTTGCCCGTCTTGACGGCGGTCATCAGCCAGGGCGATGAGGTCATCGTGTTTGGCCGTGAAACCGGACGTTTCAAGGCAAGCGGCGAGCGGTACGCGCTGCGCTTCGTCCAGCGGTACACGTTCCGCGAGGGCAAAATCGCCCGGGTCTCCCAGATCCTCGCGTCCGACGAAAACGCGCCGGAATTGAAGATTGAAGATTGAAGATTTTCGATTGAAGAAATCGAAGACCGAGAATCTTCAATCGAACATTCCCGGAGGTGAGGCCATGAATTCCGCCGCCCAGCAGACATTCGTTGAATCCATTCTCACGATGTTCAAAACCAACGATCCGGTTTTCAACCAGAAAATCGTCGAGTCCGGCAATGTGGAAAAGGTTCGATGCTTTTTTCAGTATGTCACCACGGGAGATTTCGACGCCGTGGGTAAACTGCTCGCCGTGGATGTCACGGCGGAAATCGTCGGTCCGAGAAGCTTTCCGATTTGCGGCAAGTTAAGCGGTCGGGAAGCCAGCATTGCCGGCATCCGTCACAATTTTTCGGAGATCGAAAATCAGACGTCGCGTCTTAGCGGCATCATCGCCCAAGGCGACGAAGTCGTCGTCTTCGGACGCGAACAGGGCCGCTTCGTTCAAACGAGCCACGACTACGATCTTTACTTCGTGCAGCGATTCATTTTCCGCGACGGACTGATCGCGGAATTCTTCGAACTGCTGGCCGAAGTCTGATTGACCAGTTTCAGCCTCAAAAGAAAAACCCCGCCTCCGGTTCTGAGTCCGGACGCGGGGTTCAGTTTTTCCGACAATCGAAAATCTGCAATCTTCAATCGAAAATCAGTTTGCCGCGATGCCCGATGCCTGCGCGTAGACCGTCGAAATGCTCTTTGCGGCAAGGTTCGCGACCTTGATGAGCGGCTGCGGGTAGATGCCCAGCACCACCACCAGCACCGCCGACAGCGCCATCGAAACTCGCATCGGCGACGAGAGCGTCAGCGGCGCTTCTTCCTGAAGCGGGTTCAGAAACATCGCCCGGATGAACCGCGCGTAGTAGTAAAACGAAATCGCCGTGTTCACGACCGCGATGACCGCGAGATAAACCATCCACGGCTTGCCGCTCTGGATGAGCGAACCGAACAAAAAGTACTTCCCGATGAAACCCGCCGTCGTCGGAATGCCCGCCAGACTGAGCATGAAGACGAGCATCATCACCGCCACCGCCGGAGCCTTGGCGAACAGGCCGTTCAGGTCGTCGATCTTCTCGCCGATGATGCCCTTGCGGTGCAGCGAGATGATGACCGCGAACGCGCCGGTGTTCATCAGCGTGTAGGTCACGAGGTGGAACACCACGCCCTGATAGCCCATCTGCGTCCCGGCCAGCACGCCGAGCATGAGGTAGCCCGCCTGCGCGATGCTCGAATAGGCGAGCATCCGCTTGATGTTTTCCTGCGTCACCGCCGAAATGTTGCCGATGGTCATCGTCAGTGCCGCGACCGCCCCGAGCATCATCGACCAGCCCGGCAGCGCTTCCATTTCACGCAGCGGACCGAGACCGAACAGCAGCACCCGCGCAAGGAGTACATAGGCCGCCGCCTTCGGACCGACCGACATGAACGCCGTCACCGAAGTCGGCGCGCCTTCGTAGGCGTCCGGCGCCCACATGTGGAACGGCACCGCTGCAATCTTGAACAGCAGCCCCGCGCCGATCAGCACCAGCGCCAGAATCAGCATCATGCGCGGGTCGCCTTCCGCCTGCGGGTTGCCGACCTGGGTGTAGCTCGCGATGGCTTCCGAAATCTGCATGAGGTTGGTGCGGCCTGTCACGCCGTACAGAATCGACATCCCGTAAAGCAGCACCGCCGACGAAAAGATTCCGGTGAAGAAATACTTGATGGCCGCTTCGTTCGAACGTTCGTTCCGCTTGAGGTAGCCGACCAGCACATAGACCGTCAGCGCCATCAGTTCCAGACCGATGTAGAGCGAAATCACGTCGTTCCCGACCGCGACAAACATCATCCCCACCGTCGCGAACAGAATCAGGGCGTAATACTCCCCACGCTGCTCGTTTTCGACGTCGAGATACTTCACCGACAGGATGATCGACAGCGCCGCCGCGAGCAGGAAGATGCCCCGGAAGACAATCGCCAGGCCGTCCACGCGCGCCATGCCGTAGAACCCTTCGACCGGCAGCTTGTCGCCGATCAACTGGTACTGCTGAATCAGCGAAATCGCCACGAAGCCGATGCCGACCAGACTGAACCACGCCGTGATCGCCTTCTTGCCGCGCGGCAGGGCGATGTCCACGACCAGCGCGGCGCAGGCGAAGAAGGTCAGGAGCAGCTCCGGCACGATGAGCATCGTCTCGCGGAGCGTCGGAAGCGGTGGAAGTTCGAAAAGCAAATTCATGAGATTGAAGATTTTCGACTGAAGATTTTCGATTCCGGTTTCTGATTGAAGACTGAAGATTGAAGATTTTCGATTGAAGAACTTCGGTGAAACCCAATGGTCATCCGTTCCGCAATCAAAAGCCTTTCAATTGAAATCGAAAATCTTCAATCGAAAATCGAAAATTCCTTTATTTCTCGACGCTATGCGCCGGTCGGGACGTTTCCGCCACCTTTTCGCCCTTGTCGTCGGCGGGGGCGAAATAGCCGGGCCGCATCTGACGGACGATCGTTTCGGTCGAACCGTTGATGAGCTTCACCAGCGGCTTCGGATAGACGCCGAGAATGATCATCATCGCGACGAGCGGCAGCAGGTAGGCCCACTCGCGCGCGTTCAAATCTTCGAGCGTGGCGTTCTTCTTGTTCATCGGTCCGAGGAATACGCGCTGGTAGAGCCAGAGCATGTAGGCCGCGCCGAGGATGATGCCGGTCGTGGCAAGGAACGCCCAGCCGATGTTGGCTTCGAACACGCCCCGCAGACCGACGAACTCGCCGACGAACCCGTTCAGCAGCGGCAGCCCGACGCTGGCCATCGTCGCGATGCAGAACAGCGTCGCGAAGGCAGGCATGCGTTCGACCACGCCGCCGTATTCGGAAATCTCGCGTGTGTGACGGCGTTCGTACAGCACGCCGATCATGATGAACAGCGCGCCGCTCGTGATTCCGTGACTCAGCATCTGAAGCACCGCGCCGTTGATGCCGTTCGGATTGAAGGCGAACATCGACAGCATCAGCGTGCCCATGTGGGCGACTGACGAATAGGCGATGACCTTCTTCATATCCTTTTGAGCGAGCGCGACCATCGAGCCGTAAATGATGCCGATGATGGCGAGCGTCCCGAACAGCTTCACCACGCGCGGATCCTGCGCTGCGTCGGGGAACATCGTGAAGTTGAAGCGGAGAAAGCCGTACGTCCCGATTTTCAGCAGAATCCCGGCCAGAATCGCCGACCCGGCGGTCGGGGCCTCGACGTGCGCGTCGGGAAGCCAGGTATGGAACGGGAACATCGGGACTTTAATCGCCAGTGCGATGGCGAACCCGGCGAACATCCACAGTTGCAGCGACAGCGGAATCAGCGGCGTGTTCCCCGTGCCGCGCGCGCCGCCGATGGCCTGAAGCGCGAAAATGTTGAACATACCGAGCGGCGCGGAATCCGCCCCCACCACGTCGGCATCACGCGGAATCGCGGCCTGCTTCGCGGTTTCGATGCCGTCTTCAATCAGCCGGAGCATGGCCGCGTTGCCGCCCGCCACGACTTCCGCCGCCTTGCGGACTTCCGCCGGATGCTGCGCGGCGATACGCGGCGCGGTGAAGTAGAACTGCACCATCGCAAGCAGCATCAGCACCGAGCCGACCAGCGTGTAGAGGAAGAACTTGATCGCGGAGTACAACCGGCGCTCGCCGCCCCAGATGCCGATGAGCAGGTACATCGGGACGAGCATCACTTCAAACACGACGTAGAACAGGAACAGATCGACTGATGAAAAGACCGCGACCATGAACGACTGCATCACAAGCAGCAGGACATAGTATTCCTTGCGGCGCTTCTCGATGTAGCTCCACGAACAGAGCGCGACAATCGGTCCGAAGAACGTCGTCAGCAGCACGAGCGAAAGCGCCATGCCGTCGATGCCGACCTGATACTTCGCGCCGATAGACGGAATCCAGTTGTAGCTTTCGATGAACTGGAGGCCGCGCACGTCACCGTTCCACATAAAGGCCAGCGGCAGCGAGACGACGAAGCACAGCGCCAGCCAGCCGGTCGCGAACTGCTTGATCAGATCTTCCTTCCGCTTGTCGATGGCGAACGCGAGAATCAGCCCGCCGACCAGCGGCAGCCACATCACGAGCGACAGGATGCCGATCGGCCCGAGAAACAGTTTCGCCGGTTCGGCGGAAAGAAGCACATTCCCGAATGACATACTCAAATCCTTAAACCTGGGTTTTGGGTTCTAGGTTCTGGGTTCTGGGTTTGGGGGAAACGAAAACCGGAAATCCCTAAAACCTAAAACCCAATCCCCATCACCCTCCCGCTTCCTAGCGTTGGCTCGTCGCCGGGGCCGTCGGCACGGCCTTCGGCGCGTTGCCGGGGATAAATTCCTTAAAGAACGTGTAGCCCATGCCTGCCATCAGCAAAAACACGCCGAGGGCCATGACCAGCACATAGTTCTGCATCAGACCGGTCTGCGCCGTTCGGATCAGCACCGAAGTCGCCCGGGTCGTCCACGCAAAGAGATTCACGACCGAATCCACCAGGAAATCCACGCCCCACGCGCCGGTGTTGAACCGCTTCATCACGTTCACGAAATGGACGTCGAGGATTTCATCCCAGAACCACTTCCGGTAGCTCAACGTGTAGAGCGGCTTGAGCGTCGCGGCCAGTTTCGCGGGCAGTTCCGGTTTCACGGCGTAGAGGTAAAACGCCACGGCCATCATCGCCGCCGCCCAGACCACGCTCACAATCGAGAGAATCCACTCGGTCGAATTGATCCCCTTGACCGCCTTTTCCGGATAGAAGGTCGAATCCACGATCGGCGACAGCCAGTGGTGGATGTAGTTTGGGAGCGCACCGCCGGTCAGTTCTTCCGAAACGCCCGCGAAACCCGCGAACACCGCGAACGCGCCCAGCACCATCAACGGCAGCGTCATCACCAGCGGCGATTCGTGCGGATGGAAATCCTTCGACGCGGGCGCGTGATGGTGATCGTCGTCGTGATGGCCGTGGCCTTCCTGAAAATCGGGACCTTCAAGGAAACGTTCTTTTCCGAAAAAGGTCAGACACATCAGGCGCGTCATGTAGAACGCCGTCACGCCCGCCGTCAGCAGCCCCACGGCGTACAGAATCAGCCCGATTTCATGGCCGAACACCGGCGTGTGGAGCGCCTTGGCGAGGATTTCATCCTTACTGAAGAAGCCCGCGAACGGAATGATGCCGCAGATCGCGAGCAGCGAAAGCATCATCGTGATGAACGTAATCGGCATGTATTTGCGGAAATTGCCGTAGTACGCCATTTCCTGCTGATGCCCGCTCGGCGAGCCGCCATGAATCACGCTCCCCGAACCGAGGAACAACTGCGCCTTGAAAAACGCATGCGTCACGACGTGGAACACGCCCGCGACGAACGCTCCGACGCCGCAGCCGAGGAACATGAAGCCAAGCTGCGAAACCGTCGAGTAAGCGAGCGCCTTCTTGATGTCGGTCTGGGTGATGCCGATGGTCGCCGCGACGAACGCCGTCAGGACGCCGACAATCGCCACCGTCAGCATCGCCGTGGGCGAGCGCTGAAAAATCGGATTGCAGCGCGCCACGAGATAGACGCCCGCCGTGACCATCGTCGCCGCGTGGATGAGCGCCGACACGGGGGTCGGGCCGGCCATCGCGTCCGGCAGCCAGGTGTAGAGCGGAATCTGCGCGCTCTTGCCCGCCGCGCCGAGGAAGATGAGCAGGGCGATGACCGTCATCGCGCCGGTCGTGAAACTGATCGAGGCCCAGCCGAGCGTCTCCTGCGGGTACGCCTGGGCCATGGCCATCACGTCGGCATAGTCGAGCGTCCCGAAAATGGCGAAGACCGCCATCATCGCGAGCATCAGGCCGAAGTCGCCGACGCGGTTCATCACGAACGCCTTCTTGCTCGCCTGTCCGGCTTCCGGCTTCTTCAGGTAGTAGCCGATAAGCAGATACGACGCCAAACCCACGCCTTCCCAGCCCACGAACGTCATCAGGAAGTTCGCGCCGAGGACGAGGTTCAGCATCATGAACATGAACAGGTTCAGGTATGCGAAGAACCGGTGAAAACTCTTGTCGCCGTGCATGTAGCCGATGGCGAACAGGTGAATGAAGAACGCGACGAAGGTGATGAAAACGATGTACAGCCCCGACAACTGGTCGAGCTGATAGGCCCACTTCACCGAGAAATCGGCCCCGCCCTTGCCCGCGTTGTTGCCGAGCGTGTAGTTGAGCATCCCGCCCGGAATCCACTCGAACAACGTCACGGTGTAGGGCGTCGCGACGGATTCGTGGCCGCCCGTGTGCTCGCCTTTCGCCTCATGGCCCGATTTGCCATGTTCGCCGGTTTTTGCCGCGTGGCCTTCCGGCTTCGTTTCCGCCTTCATGCCGGCCTTCTCGGCGCGCGCGCCTTCGGCCCGTGCCTTGAGTTCAGCCTGCCGCGCCTTCGCCTCGGCGATCACCTTCGGGTCGTGCGCGTGGTGCGAGAATTCGTACACCGCCGCGACCGAGCAGAAGAACGACGCCGCGACCATCAGGCAGGCGATGCCCCCGATGACCTTTTCGGACAGGCCGAGCCGCTTGGCGAAAACGCCGTTGAAGACGAATCCGATGAGCGGAAAGAACGGAATGAGTGCAATCAGTTTCATAAGACAGTTGTCAGCAGTCAGTCGTCAGTCGTCAGTAAAAACTGTCACTGACGGGCATCACCATTTCAAAAGCGTGATTTCGTCGGCGGCGACGGTTTCGCGGTTGCGGTAGAGGGCGAGCAGCAGACCGAGGCCGAGCGCCGCTTCCGCCGCCGCCACGACGATGACGAAAATCGTCATGATGTGACCGTTGTAGGCGTACTCGCTGCCCTGCGTCTGCCAGTACCGCGCGAATGTGATGAAGTTCAGGTTCGCCGCGCTCAACATCAGTTCCACCGACATGAAGACGACGATCATGTTGCGGCGGGTCAGCACGCCATAGACCCCGACCGTGAACAGAATTGCGCTCAGAAACAGAAAACTCGGCGTCCCCGCCTGCGTGAAGGGCTGAGTGAGCCGCTGACTCAATCCACCCGCTTCCTGCTGCATCAGCGCCAATACCGGTGTCCACATTTCCGAAATCATCATCGTGTTTCTCCGAAACCCGGGTGTTGGGTTCTGGGTTTGGGGTGCTGGTTTTTTGTTTCAATACCCAAGACCCAAAACCCAATCCCTAAAACCCGGTCCCCATCCTTAGTCGTACGTTTCTTCCTGCTTCTTGTCGCGCGCGAGCAGTACCGAGCCGATGACGGCGACGAGCAGCAGCACCGAGGCCACTTCGAACGGCAGCACGGCCCGCGTGTACAGTGTTTTCCCGACGTTTTCCGTGTCCGCCGAAATCACGCCCGCCGGCGCGTTCGGGTCGGGCTTCGCCGATTCAATGGCCGCCCGTTCCGCCGTCGGCTGCGTCTTGAAAAATCCGCTCTGCTGCGTGTGATACACCGAGGCCATGATCGACACGAGAATCAATCCGGCGATGACGAACGCAATCGAATCCTGTCGGTTGAAGGGATTCTGCCCCTCGTCGCGAATGTTCACGAGCATCAGCACGAACAGGAACAGAACGAGAATGCCCCCGACGTAGACGAGAATCTGTGCCCCGGCCACAAACTCGGCCCGCAGCAACAGAAACAGTCCGGCCAGCCCGATCAGCGTCGAAATCAGGAACAGCGCGCTGTGGACCGAATTTTTCGCCGACACGGTGAACACCGAGGTGAACAGCACCGTGATTGCCAGCGCGTAAAAGAAGAAGGCTTCCCATCCCTGCAACAGCATTTCGGATTCTCCGAATTTCAGATTTTTGATTGAAGATTGAAGATTTTTGATTGCCGACTGGAATGATTGATTTCATCCAATCGAAAATCTTCAATCTGAAATCTTCAATTTTCCACGGCTTCCGCGGCGACCGGCTCCGCCTTGGCGGGCGCGCCCGATGACAGCTTGACCTTGCGCGGGGCCATTGGAATCGTCGTCCGCTGCGCCCGCAGGTTGAAGCTGCGCGAGTTGCGATTGATCGTGTTCAGGACCGCCAGCACCGGCAGCGCGCCCAGCAGCCCGGCAATCGTGAAATACGCCTTGCCCGCGCCCGTCATCTTCAACTGACCGGCGACCGTGGTGACAAAGCCGTATTCCTTGCCGACGATGAAGATGATCGCCGTCAGTACGATGTTGATGAGCGCGGCGGGCATCAACCACTTCCAGCCGAGTTCCATCAACTGGTCGTAGCGGTAACGCGGGAACGTCCAGCGCATCCAGATGAAGATGTAGAGGATAAAGGCGACCTTCGCGGCGAAGATTCCGACCCCCACAATTGTGTAAACACCCTCGCTGATGGACGGTGGCAGCTTTTTGCACAGGTCTTCAACCCCGGGGAAATACCAGCCCCCGAGAAAAATCGTCGCGCCGATGGCCGACACGACCACCATGTTGGTGTATTCCGCGATGAAGTAGATCGAGAACCGGAAGCCGCTGTATTCCGTGTGGAAACCGCCGACGAGTTCCGATTCCGCTTCCGCGAGGTCGAACGGCGCGCGGTTCGTTTCCGCCACCGCCGACACGAGATAGACGATGAACGCCGGGAACAGAAACATGATCAGCCACACGCCGAGACTCTTCTGAACTTCCACGATGCCCTGCATCGAGAAGGTCCGGGTGTAGATGAGCGCGCTGACGATGGTCAGACCGATGGCGGCTTCATAACTCACCACCTGCGCCGACGACCGCAACGCGCCGAGCAGCGGGAACTTGCTGTTCGAGGCCCAGCCGCCGAGAACGATGCCCAGCACCCCGACCGACGAAATCGAAAGAATCAGCAACAGCCCGATGTTGACGTTGGTGACGCTCGCGTAGAGCGGACCGTACGGCACGACCACCAGCACCACGAACGCGCAGACCATGCTCACGATCGGCGCGAGCGTGAAGACGGTCTTGTCCGCGTTGAACGGAATCACGTCTTCCTTGATGATCAGCTTGATACCGTCCGCCGCCGGCTGGAGCAGCCCCCACGGACCGGTCCGGTTCGGACCGACGCGCACCTGAATCCACGCGCTCACCTTGCGCTCGGCGTAGGTCAGATAAGCCACCGCCGTCAGGACCGCCGCGAGCATGACCCCGATCTGGATCAACGGCCAGATGAGAAAATTGGTCGCGTCCTGCGCCGAAAGCACGTTTGAAATCGCCTGCGGCAAAAAGGCGTACCCTTTTTCAATCAACCCGCTCAACCAGCCCGGCGGCTCAAAGGCCGCGAGCATCGTCATCAACTGTAAACTCATGAGTTTCATCACCCACTGACTGCTGACTACTAACCACTAACTGCTGACTACGAGCGACTAGCGATCGATTTCCCCGAGCACGATGTCGAGCGAACCGATCACCGCGACCACGTCCGACACGAGCGCGCCGACGGCCATCTTGCGGAGCGCGCCGAGATTGATGAACGACGCCGGGCGCATCCGCAGACGGTAGGGCTTCGTGCCGCCATCCGAGACGAGATACAGCCCGAGTTCCCCCTTCGGCGCTTCAATCGAGTGATACAACTCGCCCGCCGGAACTTTGATGACCTTCGGAACCTTGGCCATGATCGGGCCGTCCGGCATTCTTTCGAGCGCCTGGAGAATGATCCGGCGCGACTGCCGCATTTCTTCCATCCGGACCAGATAACGGTCGAAGGTGTCGCCGTTCTCGCCGAGCGGAATGTCGAAATCGAAATCGGCGTAGCACTCGTAGGGATCGGTCTTCCGCACGTCGTAATCCACACCCGAGCCGCGCAGCGGCGCGCCGCTCAGGCCGAGGCTGATGGCGTCCGCCGCCGTAATGACGCCCACGCCCACCGTCCGGCCCAGCCAGATGCGGTTTTCGTTGAGCATCGTTTCATATTCTTCGAGCCGCGCCGGGAAGGTGTCGCAAAACGCCTTCACCTGGGCCTCGAAACCGTCGTAGGCATCGTAGGACATGCCGCCGATGCGGAACGCGTGACAGGTCAGCCGCGCACCGAAGAAATTTTCGAAAATCTTGAGGATTTCCTCGCGCTCGCGGAACGCCCAGAGGAAAATCGTGAACCCGCCGATGTCGAGCGCGTGGGTCGCCAGCCAAAGCAGGTGGCTCGCGAGCCGGTTCAATTCCGTCAGCACCACCCGCAGGTACTGCGCCCGTTGCGGGATTTCCAGCTTCATCGCCTTTTCAACCGTCTCGACGTAGAGCAGGCCGTTCGACACCGCCGCGATGTAATCGAGCCGGTCGAAATACGGCGCAATCATCGGATAGAGCCGGTTTTCGAAAATCTTCTCCGCGCCGCGATGCAGGTAGCCGATGTCGCAGTCGAGATCGATGACCCGCTCGCCGTCGAGCTTCAACACCACGCGCAACACCCCGTGCGTCGAGGGGTGCTGCGGCCCCATGCTCAATACCATTTCATCGGAATCGAACAGGGTCTCCGTCTCGTTGGTAACCAAGGGAATTGCGTTCATAGCTTTACTAGGTACGACGTGTCAGTAGCCCGACCGTAAGGGAGGGCATCGCGTTTTATTCGAACTTTCCGGTCAGATCCGCGCCCTCGGGAATGTCGAGGATGCTCAGATTCGCTTCCACCCACTCGTTCGGGCGATATTCCACCGGATATTCCTTCCGCAACGGAAAACCGACCCAGCCGTCCGGCAGCAGGATGCGGCGCAGGTCGGGGTGGCCGTCGAAACGGACGCCGAACATGTCGTACACCTCGCGCTCCAGCCAGTTGGCGGTCGCCCAGATGTCGCTTACCGTCCAGATCACGTCTTCTTCCGGCAGTTCCGCGACAACCCGCAGGCGGCGGTTCTCCGCAATCGAGAAAAGCTGGTACACAACCTCGAACGCCTTGCGGTCCGGGTAGTGCGCCGCCGTCAGGTCGGACAGAAAGTCGAATTTGGTCGGCGTGTTGAACCGGAGATGCCACAGCACGTCGCGCGCCCGCATGGGGGCGACCCGGACGATCTGCTGGTTGTTGCTGGCGACAATCGAACGGATATCGTCGCCGAACGTGGCCTTGAGTTCGTTGAGGAACGGATCGTCGGCGACGTCGAGGTAGGCCGGAACGGCCGGTTCCTTCTTCGCGGCGGCCTTGGCCGGCGCTTTCGCGGGCGCGGCCTTCGGCTTTTCCTCGCCTTCGGCGACGGGCGCGGCGGGCGCATCGCCACCCGCGGCGGCTTCCCGCGCAGCCTTGGCAGCGGCGGCCTTCGCCTTCGCGGCGGCAATCTTGGCTTCCTTGTCGGCGTCAACCGCCCCCTCGGCGGGCGCGGCGGCCGGTGCCTCGGCGACCGGCTCGGACGCACCCTCAGCCGCTTTCGCGGCTTTGGCGGCTTCGGCCTTGGCCTTCGCGGCGGCGATTTTCGCGGCGCGCTCGGCCTCCTTATCCACCGGAGGCGTTTCCGGCGACGGTTCTGGTGTCTGGTTTGGTTCGTCGGCCATGGCGGATTGCGTAACGCTTCGAGAATTTGATGACGCCACCGCCGGGGACGCGCTTACGCGCTGGCGGCAGACGTATCGGAAGCAGGCGACTCTATCTAAAAAGGGTAGGCGGAGCTAGCGTTATTTCCGTCTTTTTTCCGCTGCAAGTATATGATTCTGAATATGTTAGAAAAGTTACGTTACAACTGTCCGAACCGCGTCGGAGAACGTACGACAACGCACCTTCAGGCCCATTCGAGGTCTTTCGAAATGGTTTTCGGGTTCCGAATGAAATCGTTTTCAGGGACGAAACGTTCTTTCCGGCCGGGGATTTCGGACGGGAATCCGGCGGTTCGCACCGGCGGAAGGGAGAAAAGGACGCTTGACAGACTCGGCATCAAGTGGCTATAAAATCCGTCTTCCGTGATGGGAGATCGTTCAATGGTAGGACACCTGGCTCTGAACCAGATTATCGGGGTTCGACTCCCTGTCTCCCAGCCAACCATCAAAAAAGCCGCCTGAAACGGGCGGCTTTTTCATTTTCCGGTTTCACCGTGACGATTGCGTCGTCAGCGACACAGAGGTATTCACCATTCTGATGATGGTCTTCCTCTTTTGAAACGAAGCATGGTCGGGTGCCTGCCCGATGGTGCGCGGTTCAATGACCGACGACGCGGCCCCGGATGTAGGCGATGATTTCGTCCATCGTCGCGCCCGGCGTAAAAACGGCGTCCACGCCCGCTTCCTTGAGCCTCGGAATGTCGTCGTCGGGGATGATCCCGCCGCCGAACAGCGGCACGTCGCCGATTTCCCGTTCCTTCATCAGTTCGAGGATGCGCGGGAACAGCGTCATGTGCGCGCCCGACAGGATCGAGACGCCGATGGCGTCCACGTCTTCCTGCAACGCGGCGTTGACGATCTGTTCGGGGGTCTGGCGCAGCCCGGTGTAGACCACTTCCATCCCCGCGTCACGCAGCGCGCGGGCAATCACTTTCGCCCCGCGGTCATGTCCGTCGAGGCCCGGTTTGGCAATCAGTACGCGAATTCGCTTTTCGGTGGTGTCGTTCATAAAAGCAGGTGTCGGGTGTCGGGTATCAGGTTTCAGGAGTCTTGAAAAGACGTGGCGCTTTTCTCGTCAGGCAGGTTGTTTTTCACCTGAAACCCGACACCCGATACCCGACACCTTCAATGTTTTTTAATGATGCGCGAAATATCCATCGCCATCGTGATCTGGTCCGAAACCTCGTAGGCTTCGAAGGAATACATCAGAAGCTGGGCCGAGAGAATTTCCCGCACCGCCGCTTCGCTCACCTTGTCGTGGACCTTCGCGTGGACGGCGTGACCGCCTTCGAAGAAGATCACACCCTGAACCGAGCCTTTGAGCAGCGCGGTCAGCTTTCCGCTCAGGTTGTGGCGTACGATGAGGTCGATGCACTGGGCAAGCGTCAACTGCGCGAGCGGATCGGGCGTTGAATGCCCGGTCGCCATGGCCTTGTGCTTCGCCATCACGCTGTTCACCCGGATGAGCAGTTCCTCAAGCGCGAACGGCTTTCCGAGATAGTCGTCAGCCCCGAACTCCATTCCTTCCATGCGCTCGTCGGATTCGCGTTTCGCGCTCAGAAAGATGAAGGGAATTTTCTGCATGTCCGGGTCGAGGCGGACCAGTTGGCATACCTCATGACCGGTCATCCCCGGCATCATCACATCGCACACGATCAGGTCGAACGGGTCGTTGCGGCTCTGCTTGAGAATCCGCATCGCGGTGATGCCGCTTTCGGCTTCCGTGATGGCGTGGCCGCCCCGCTGAAGGGACAGTACGGTCGCCATCCGTACATCCGGCTCGTCGTCAATCACTAAAATCCGTGCCATAAAAGTTTAAGAGTCTGGAGTCTGGAGTCTGGAGTCGAGAGTCAGGAGACGTGGAAATCAAGAGTCGCGCCACAGTTCAGGTCAAAAACCCGTTCGTGATTTGACTCTCGACTCCAGACTCCAGACTCCAGACTCCTAAAAAGCGGGTTCCCGGTATTCGCCGAACACCGGACGCAGGCAATCGCAGATTTCGCCGAGCGTCGCGTACGCCCGAACCGCCTCGATAATCAGGGGCATCGTGTTGGCCGTGCCTTTCGCGCCTTCCACCAGCGCGGATAGGGCTTTCTCGACCGCCGCGCCGTCGCGTCGCGCGTGCAGCGCCGCCAGTCGTTCCCGCTGCGCCTTCTCGACCGTTTCGTCGATAAGCAGCAGCGGCACTTCCTGCGTTTCCGCCTGAACGTAATCGTTGACGCCGACGATGATCTTGTCGCGGCTGTCCACGACCTTCTGAAATTCGTAGGAGGATTCCTGAATCTCTTTTTGAGGATACCCCAATTCGATGGCTTCCACCATGCCGCCCATCCCGTCGATGCGCGCCATGTACTCCATCGCCTCGGCTTCGATGTCGTTCGTCAGCTTTTCCACGAAATAACTGCCGCCGAGCGGGTCGATGGTGTTCGTCACGCCGGTTTCGCAGGCGATGATCTGCTGCGTCCGCAGGGCGATGGTCGCCGCCTGCTCCGACGGGAGCGCGAGCGTTTCATCGAGCGAATTGGTATGCAGCGACTGCGTGCCGCCAAGCACCGCCGCGAGCGCCTGAATCGCGACCCGGACGACGTTGTTGTAGGGCTGCTGCGCCGTCAGCGTGCAGCCCGCCGTCTGCGAGTGGAAGCGCAGCGTCAGTGACCGCTCGCTCTTCGCGCCGAACCGGTCGCGCATGACCCGCGCCCAGATGCGGCGCGCCGCGCGATACTTCGCGATTTCCTCGAAGAAATCGTTGTGCGCGTTGAAGAAGAAGGAAAGCCGCGGCGCGAAATCGTCCACATTGAGGCCCGCATCTACGCCGAACTGGACGTACTCAAAGCCGTCGCGCAGCGTGAAAGCCAGTTCCTGCGCCGCCGTCGCTCCCGCTTCGCGGATGTGGTAGCCCGAAATCGAAATCGGGTTGAACTTCGGAAGATGTTCAACGCAGTAGCCGAACGTGTCGGTCACGAGCCGCATTGCCGGGCGCGGCGGGTAAATCCATTCCTTCTGCGCGATGTATTCCTTGAGAATGTCGTTCTGAAGCGTTCCGGACACTTTTTTCAGGTCCGCGCCCTGCTTTTCCGCCGTCACGAGGAACATTGCGAAGATGACCGACGCCGGGGCGTTGATCGTCATCGAGGTCGTGACCTTGTCGAGCGGAATCCCGTCGAACAGGGTTTCCATGTCTTCGAGGCTCGAAATCGCCACGCCGCACTTCCCGACTTCGCCGAGCGAATAGGGACTGTCCGCGTCGTAGCCCATCAGCGTCGGCAGGTCGAACGCCACCGACAACCCCGTCTGGCCCTGCGAGAGCAGATATTTGAAGCGCCGGTTGGTGTCTTCCGGCGAACCGAAGCCCGCGAACTGCCGCATCGTCCACGGCTTGCCGCGATAACCGGTCGCGTGAATGCCCCGCGTGTAGGGAAATTCGCCGGGGAAACCGAGGTCGCGCTCGTAATCGAGATCGGCGATGTCGTTCGGCGTGTAAAGCCGCTCGATCGGACGTAGCGAAACGGTCGTGAATTCGTCGCGCGCCTCGGGCATTTTGTCGAGCGTACGCTTGAGTGTGCCCTCTTCCCACGCCTTTTGGGCGTCTTGCAGGGGAGGCACGGACTTCGTGGATGGAGCGGCCATGGCTTTCTTTCCGGGGAGGATGGTGGATTCGACGGGGATTTCTCCTCCGTTTTACCCGAAAAAGGCGGAAACAGAAGCGAAATCAATGGAAAAATAAGCAAACCGAATATAGAGGACGGTTTTCGGGAGTGTCAAACCAGCAGTTAGTAGTCAGCAGTCAGCAGTTAGTTGAAACCACCGGAAATTCATCCGTTCCCATAAAGCGACAACCCATTTCCGGGCTAACCACTAACTGCTATCCGCTAACAACTATTCGGGAATCGGCCGCCCCATGCTCTTGTAGATGGACTCGATTTCGGTTTTCTTCTCGATCGTTTCCTTGTTTTGCGGGTCGAGTTCCAGTACCTGCCGGTACATCTTGAGTGCCGCCTTGTACTTGATGTTGAACGGCAGCTTCTCGCTGTCGCGGAGGGCATTGCCGTAGGTCAGTTTGGCCGCGGCGAGCGCCGCCTTGGCTTTCGCGTCGGACTTGTTCGCGTCGTAAGCCGTCTGGGCCTTCTTGACCTTCTCGACCATCTCCTTCATTTCCGGCGTCAGCATTTCAGCCAGCTTGGCGTCGGTGACGGGGTCCTTGATTTCAACCGCTGCCGGGGCGCCGCCGGGCGTTTGTCCGCCGCCGGCCGGGGTCATCGGACCACCCGCCGGAGCGGTGCCGCCCGCGGGCGTCGTCGGCGTGGACGAGGCAACCGGTTTCGGCGCGTCGCCGCAGGCCGTGACCGCCAGCGCGGCGGAAAGAATCAGCCCCGCCGTGGCGGAGCGGGAGGTGGACGGAAAATTTTTCGACGAGGACATAAACCAATGATTCCTTCGGTGCGTATGGGTAAAAACCGACGAGCGCGCCGCGCGAGTTCGGGCGCGAGCTGAAAAGTCCCCCGAAGCTAGCACATCCGGAGTCGAGAGTCTAAAGTCGAGCCTCCGAAGTAAGTCTTCGAAGAATTTTTTGCCGCCATCGGATTTCGCCAAAGAAAAATCTGATTGTTTTGACTTTCGACTCTCGACTCCAGACTCCAGACTCCAGACTTCTTCTGATCCCTGGTCCCTTTTCCGCCGATGCTTCTCTCCCGCTTTCTCTCCTGGATCGTCATTCTCGGTTTCGTCGCCGTCGGCGCGCTGCTGCTGCGGGCGGCGTGGAAACGGACGCCCCGCGCGCAGACCGTCGAGGACGGCACAAACCGGTTTCTCGGCATCACCCGGCTCGGCTTCATCGCGCTGTGTCTCGGCGTGCTCGGCCTGCATTCCTACTGGGCGATGTTCGCCGCCGGGCCGATTTCGGAAGATCCGCGCTATTCGAAGATAAAGGACGTCCGCGACCAGCGCGAACGCCGGCGCGGCGAGGCCACGCTGCGCGGCTGGGTTTACGACCGGAGCCGCACGGCGGAAAAGGCCCTCTGCCGCTACACGGTGGTCGGCGGACGCATCTACCGCACCTATCCGCTCGGCGCGGACGGCGCGCATGTCATTGGATATACAAGTCTTGTCCGGGGCGACGCGGGCATCGAACGGGCCTTCGAGGACAAGCTGACGAAACCGGCGTCGAAGATAAACTCCATTGTTTCCACCTCGCCGGTCGGTTCGGACATTCAGCTTTCACTCGATTACGACCTTCAGAAGATGGCGTCGGCGCAGTTGCGCGGACGGCGCGGCGCGGTCGCGGTGGTCAAGATTTCGACCGGGGAAATTCTCGCGCTCGCGAGCGGGCCGAGCTTCGACCCGACGGCGGTCAACGACGACACGCGCTGGCAGATGCTCCTCGACGACAAAAACCGTCCGCTCATCAATCGGGCGACCGGCGAGTACTACCTGCCCGGCTCGACCTTCAAGGTCATCATCGCGGCGGCGGCGCTCGAAAGCGGATTCCAGAACCAGCGGTTCGTTTCAAAACCGGAAGGTTTTACCCCGCCCGGCAGCGGACGCGCCATCCGCGACGATGAAGGCGAGGCGCTCGGCTCGCTCGATCTCGCGCAGGCGACCGAAAAGTCGAGCAATCAATACTTTGCGCAGATGGCGCTGCTGCTCGGACCACAGAAAATCGGCGATGTGGCGCGGCGGTTCGGCTATCGCATCGAGGATTCGGCGGAAAATGCCCGCGAAGCGCGGACGGCGAAAGGTTTCTGGAACACCGACGGCAAGGAACTTGATTCGTTCGGCGTCGCGGAAAGCCGGCTCGTCCTCGGGCCGCGCACCACGCCGTTCGATGTCGCGCTTCAGGCCATCGGACAGGGTTACAACCAGAGTACGGTGCTGCAAATGGCGCTCGTGGCCGCCGCCGTCGGGCATCCGGAAGGCAAACGGCTCGCGCCGTCGCTTGAAGCCGAGCGTCCGCCGAAGGAACTCGGCCAGGCGCTGACGCCCGCCGCCGCCTCGGCGTTGCGTCCGATGCTGCGCGCCGTGGTCGAACGCGGCACGGCGGCGCGGGCTTTCGCGGGCTGCCGGATTCCGGTCGCGGGTAAAACCGGGACGGCGCAGGTCGGCGGCGGCGACCGTTTCCGCATCGACGCGTGGTTCATCGGGTACGCCCCGGCGGAAAATCCGCAGATCGCCTTCGCGGTCGTGGTTGAAAGCGGCGGATACGGCGGCGAAAAGTCCGCCCCCATCGCCCGTGCAATCGTCGAACAGGCCGAACGCCAGGGCCTCATCCAGCTCGTCGCCCGCCGCCGATAAATAAAGCGCGCGTTGGAGCGCGGGCATCCCTGCCCGCACCGTCTTTCCCTTCACGAAATTTCGCAAATCGTTCAAGTTTTTTGCCGGTGACGCGGCAAAATCTCGCGCGAAAACGAAAAAATCGCCGCTTGAACAATAAAATCAGCGGCGAAACCGAAAATATTTTCGAAAAATCGCAAATATCTCCCGCTGAACGAAAAATATTCGCGAGAAATCGTTAAAATCGGTCGCGAAACGATAAAACGCGCCACTGAACAACAATTTTTTCATCTCGAACGACAGTTTTCGCTTCCAAAACGGCAAAATCCGCCGCGAAACAGGTTCGGGCGGGGGAAATTCGCGAAATTTCGTGAATTCATGAAGAAAAAAAGCCCCGGAGGCGCGGGGCCTGCCGGGGGCATCGAAAACAACGGAGGAAACAAACGGAAAATGCGACGTATGGGTCGCGCGACGGAATTACACGAGTCCGAAAGCGTTGCCGAAGGACTCGTTCGAGTTGGGCGGCCTGGAATTGCGGCAGTATTTGACGACGGTTTCCGAGAGCCACAACAGCGCGGCGGATTTGGTCAAGGTTTCGGTCACACCGGCCATTTTGGCCTTCATCCGGTCCATGAGGCCGTCCGATTCCGACAACAGCACGACCGGGAGATTTCGCAACGCCGGGTGCTTGCGAATCAATCGACAGATTTCGAAACCGTCGAGCATCGGCAGGACGGCATCCACCACCACCACGGTCGGCGTCACCGATTCAAGCAGTCGCATGGCTCGCATCCCGTCTTCGGCCATGATCACGCGGAATCCGGCTTCGGCCAGTTCGGCGGCGAGTTGGTCGCGGAAGACCGCGTCGTCCTCGACCAGTAAAACGGTGCCGCGCGGGGGCGTTGCGGGCAACGCCGTCCGCAGCGGTCCGGAAGGACGTTCGAGAATGAAGTGCGGTTCATTCGATGCGTCCGGCATTTCGAACATCTCGGCGGGGACCGCCATCTCGCGGGTCGGCGGTCGCACCCTCCGCAACCACGTCGCCGCGTCGATGTTCGACGGATTGAGTGCAATGACGTTTTCAAGACATCGCACCGTTTCAGCCTGATCGGAAGCCGTCGCCGCCAGTTTCATCCAGACGGATTCATCCGTCGGGTCCAGCGTGCTCGCTTCCACAAAACAGGCATGGGCGGACGACCTCTCTCCTTCGTCCGCCAGCCGCTCCCCTTCTTTGCGCAATTCTTCGAAAAGCACCTGCTGCAACGGGCTGAAGCCGTTCGCCAGCAGGAGCGCCTGTTTGATGTATCCGGCTTTTTCAAGTACCGAATCCGCCAGTCGCGCCAGCCACAGCCACGCAACTTCGGCATTCGGCTCGAGGGCGACGGTTTCGAGGAAACGCGCTCTCGCCGTCTCCCGATCTCCTCGTTCCGCCGCCTCGATCCCTTCCGCGAGCAACCGGCCCCAGTGATTTTCGGTCATTTTGGTTCTCCACGAATTTCGCCATGCCCGATTGTCGTTTTTTTCTTCATTGAATCGCGGATGCGCCGTCGAAACAAACTTGACACGAAAGAAGAGCAATCAGCGTGCCGAATTCGGGACACTCCCGACCGGCAACAGAAAAATCGGATAACCTCTTTATTTCAAATATGTTTGCTTCTGAACGACCACTTGCCGACATCCATGTGCAAGCGCGCCCGACAGGCTCAATTTGAGCCACCTCGGCAAGATGGGTCAGAAAAATGGTTCAAAATGAACCATGAATCGACTAGAGTCCCGTTTGTCACTTCACGCGGCCCTGAATTCTTTCCCCATCATTCAGTCCGGCGGATGCCGATCCGCTCATCGTTGCCGTGGAAAAACCAGTCACCGCCACCATTCTCATTATTGATGACGATCCGTCATTGCGCCGGATGGCCCGCATCCTGCTTGAAAAAGACCGGCACACCGTCATCGAGGCGGGCGACGGCCAGCGCGGCGTCGAACTGTACGAAAGCGCCGACCCGGACGTGGTGCTGCTCGATCTCGGCATGCCCGTGATGGACGGCCTCGAAGCCTGCCGCCGGATGCGCCTCATCCCGAAGAATGTCCCGCCGCCGGTCCTGATGATGACCGCCTACACGGACGGACCGGCAGTGGAACAAGCCTTTGAGGCGGGGGCCACCGATTTCGTCGCCAAACCGGCCCAGTGGACGGTTCTTCGGCAGCGCATCACCCATCTCGCGCGGATGCGGCAGGCTGAAAAGCGGGTCGCCGAACTTCGCCGGGTCGAACAGGTCCAGCATTACGCCGCGGAACTCGAAAGCGAAGCCTCGACGCTCGTCGGCGACGATCCGACCTTCGAACCGATTCGTCGTCTTGTTCGGGTCGCCGCCGCGAGCGACGCGACGGTCCTGATTACGGGAGAAACCGGCACGGGCAAAAACGTCGTCGCGAAGGCCATCCACTACGCCGCCGAATCGCGCCGCCGATCATTTTTAAGCGTCAACTGCGCGGCGATTCCCGAAACGCTCATCGAGGCGGAGCTTTTCGGCGTGGCGCGTGGGGCCTACACCGGGGCGGTCAATCCGCGCAAAGGCATTTTCGAACTGGCCGACGGCGGCACGCTCTTTCTCGATGAAATCGGGGAAATGCCGCTCGCCCTGCAATCAAAGCTGCTCGGCGTGCTGGAAGATCGCACCATCAAGCGCGTCGGCGGCGAGGAATCGCGGACGGTGAACGTGCGGGTCATCGCCGCGACGAACGTCCCGCCGGAAGAAGCCGTCAAACAGGGGAAATTGCGGCGCGATTTGTACTATCGGCTCAATGTCATCCACATCCATCTTCTCCCGCTGCGTGAACGAACCGGCGATATTCCCGCGCTCTGCCAACATTTCGCCCGGACACTCGCGCCGAACCGGCGGGTGATTTTCCCCGATTCGGAACTGGCGGCGCTCCAGGCGTACGATTTTCCCGGAAACGTCCGCGAACTCCGCAACATCGTCGAACGCTGCCTGCTGCTCCAGCGCGATGAAACGCTCCGCCCCTCCGCGCTGCTTGGAAAACCTTCAAATACAACGATTTCCGAGCCACGCCCCGAATCCGCCGCCACGCCGCTCAACGGCCCGATTCCGACGATGGAAGAAGTCGAACGCCGCCACATCACGGAAACCTACGCCCGGCTCGGCGGCAACCAGACCCGGACGGCCCAGACGCTCGGCCTCTCGCTCTCGACACTCAAGCGCCGACTGAAGGAGTTCGGACTGGAAGGCAGCGGTTAGTGGTTAGTGGTTAGCGGTTAGTGGTCAGTCACTGTTTTTCGTGATAATTCAAAAGCCCACGCCTTGTCGCTGACCGACCGCCAAAGACCAACGGCTAACGACTAACTGCTAACTACTAACTGCTCATGCTTTCCCTCCACGACACCATCGTCGCCATCGCCACCCCGCCCGGACGCGGCGGCGTGGGGATCGTCCGTCTGAGCGGACCGGAAGCGCTTGCGCTTGCCGAAACCCTTTTTGCGGGAAAACGGAAACTCGCCGAGCATCCGTTCGTCGCGTTGCGCGGCGTTTTCGCCGATCCGGAGACCGGCGAAACGGTGGATGACGGCCTCGCTGTCTTCTTTCGCGCGCCGCGATCCTTTACCGGCGAGGACGTGGTGGAACTCCATGCCCACGGCGCGCCGGTCGTCCTGCAACGACTGATTCAACTCGCGTTGCGGCACGGCGCACGGACGGCCCTGCCGGGCGAATTCACCATGCGGGCCGTCATCAACCGCCGCATCGACCTCGCGCAGGCGGAAGGCATCCGTGACCTCATCGACGCGCAAACCACTTACCAGGCGCAACTTGCGGCCAGTCAGGCGCGCGGCGCGCTCTCGACGCGCTTACAACCGGCGAAGGAAGAACTGCTCCACACGATTGTTCATCTGGAATCGTCGGTGGAATTCGTCGAGGAAAATCTCGACACCGACAGCCGCGTCCGCATCGGCGAACAGCTCACCCGGCTCGCCGCCGACCTCGACGGGCTGCGCGCCACCTTCCGTGCGGGGCGGGTCATCCGGCAGGGATTGAACCTCGCCGTCATCGGGCGGCCCAATGTCGGCAAATCAAGTCTGTTCAATGCGTTACTGGATGCCGACCGCGCCATTGTGACCGACATTCCCGGTACGACGCGCGACACGCTCACCGAAACCGCCGCCATCGCCGACATTCCGGTGCGGCTGGTGGATACGGCGGGCATTCGCGAAACCGACGACGTGGTTGAACGCCTCGGCGTCGAGCGGACCTTCGCCGCGCTCGCCGACGCCGACCTGATTCTGCTGGTCACGGATGCCGCGCGCGGCGTCACGCCCGAGGACGACCGACTGCTCGCCGAAACCGCCGGGCGTCTCGCGCTGCTCGTCGTCAATAAAACCGACCTCGCGGACGACCTCACGCCCTTTCAAAACTGGCTGGAGGAAAAAGGTTCGAATCTGCCAATCGTCGGCGTGTCGGCCCGCGAACGGCGCTGCCTCGACGACCTGCGCGCGCGCATCCGCCACGCGGTCGCGGGCGACGCGGCGGATTCCCGGCCCGATCTGCTCGTCACCGACGCGCGCCACGCCGAGCTTTTACATGAAACGGTCGAAGCGCTCGTCCGCGCGCGCGATGCGCTCGACGCGGGCTACTCGGAGGAAGTTCCGCTGGCCGACCTTCACCGAGCGCTTGATGCCCTCGGCGAAATCACCGGCGAAGTCACCATCGAGGGCATTTTCGACCGCATTTTCGCCACGTTCTGCGTGGGCAAGTAAGGGCATGGGGGATAGGGTATGGGGAATGGCGGCTTTCAACGAATATGGGGTGGATTCTTTTTCAAACGAGCGGTTCTGGCAGGTTGTCTGACGGCGCTGACCGTTCTGGCGGGCTGCGAGCCGAAATCGCCGGTCCCGCCGACGGGGATTCAACCCGTCTGGAAGGAACGGCTGACCGAGGCGAACGGCCCGGTCGGCGTCGATTCGGCCAATCTGCTGCTCGTCACGCGCGACTACTCGCCGCGCGTGGTCGCGCTCGACGCCGAGACGCGCAAGGAGCGCTGGCACTTCGATTTTCCCGACCGTCATCGGTTTTACTTCATCGGACAGGCGGACGGCGTCGCCGTCGCATCGGCCTCAAACTGGGAAGATGCAAACAAGCCGACGCAGACCTACGGGCTGGATGCCGCGTCAGGCCGCGAGCTGTGGCGGTTTGAAGGATTTGAAGGCGTGCCGGAAATTCGCGGCGGACGCCTCGTTGCGAAACTGACGGTCAAGGACAAGCCGGGACGTGTCTACCGCGCGCTTGATCTCAAGACAGGCAAGGAACTGTACAAATTTTCGAGCGATCCGGCGGACTGGAAAGCGACCGTTCCCGACATTTCCAACAGCTTCGGAATGCTGAATCAGGACGGCCTCGGCGCGCTGGTGATCACCAAGGGGAAGAAATCGCCCGCGCAGGTTCTGTTTTTTGACGGAAGCGCAACCACACCGAAGGGCGTACCGGTGACGCTGCCGAACGGTGACGGGGCCGATTCGTACATCGACGGCTCGACGTTGTACTGGGCGACGTTCACCGCCACGGAAAAGGCCAAACTGATTCTTCAGGCGTTCGAACTTCAGACCGGGCGCAAGAAGTGGCAGGTCGAACTTCCCGGACCGGCGGCGGCGCTCGGGAACTCCCCGAAATTCATCGGGCTGGCGAATGGATTGGTCGTTCTCGCCGATCATCAGGAAAAAATGTACGGCCTTGACGCCGCGACTGGCGCGACGAAATGGACCGCCCCGATTTCCGCCATTGAACAAACCGAAGTGGATGAAATCGTCCGCGACGGCGGGCGGAACTTCGTCGTCAGCGCCGACCCGCTCAAGTCGAAAACCGTCATCGTCCGGGACGCCGCCGACGGCAGGGAACTCTGGAAGGGAACGTTTCCCGAGCCGGAAATCGCCAAGCGCATCGAGGCGCGCAACGGAATGCTCTATATCCGGACGGAGCAAAACGAACTGGTTTCGCGATACCTCAACGTCCAGCGTCAGGTCTATGCCGCGCTGTACGCCTTCGATCTGAAAGACGGCAAGCTCGCGTGGCGTCACGTCGGCGCAACGATTGATTCGGTCGATTACTTCAAGGACTGGGTTTTAATCCGCGCGGGCAAGGAAATGCTCGCCCTGCCGGGAAAGTAGTCTGGAGTCTGGAGTCGCGAGTCGGGAGTCCGGGAAAGCCCGCGGAGCGGGCGACATATCGTTAGCCTCGGATAAAGCGAGTCTTCGAGCGAAATCCGAGGACGGCGAGCGAAATCCGGGAAACCAATTCAGGCATCCGGCGGGATGTCCCCGTCGTCGGTTTTTTGTAAGGTCCAGATTCGAATCCGGGACGCAACCGATTCAAGCTGAATTCGGGTCAGAACACCCTTTTCAGGAAGGCCGAAGTGGAGTTGCAGGCCGTCCAGATAACCACGATCGTTGGTCAGAAAACCCGTGGTGTACAACACGGCCCCGCCCAGCGTTTTCCACGGCAAGGTATCCAGCAAATCGATCGTCGTTTCGACATCGAAATCCGGTCCCGCGACAACGGCGAGTTCATCCGTTTCCCCCAGACACAGGATGCACAGATCAAAGCCGGTAAAGCGCAGCCGCAGCGCTTCGAGATTTTCTCCCGATAAAAGGTCGTCGCCCGTCACGGATGCGCGCGCGCGGAGTCTCGCCACTTCGAGTAACGGCCCGCTTCCGCCTTCCGCGTTGAGGCGTTCACACAGATTGTCCCAGTCGGTTACGGCGCGCGTGTCGGGAAAAGGAATGATGGTTGCCATGATTTCTCAATTCGAAGAATCGGAATAAAGAATAATGACCGACGGGTCGGATTCTATCGCCTCAGGTTTGGGACCGCGAAAATTTCATCGTTTTCGGCAGTCATTGCGCCGATTCAAGCTGAGAACCCGCCGACCGTTCACACTCGGCCTTCCGCCTTTCTCCAAAACTAAAAAAACGCCCCCTGTTCAAGTCGCGAGTCTGGATTCAGGGAAGAAATGCGGAGTATCGAATGCGGAATAAAATCCGGACATGAAAAAATGTCCGCCTGGAATTGGTAAACTCCGTTAGTAAACAGGTAAACGTCTTTAGAGAAGACCTGAACGGCGCTCGTAAGGACCTAAACTCATTTCGTGAAGTCGTAAATCCGTTTAGAGAACCTGTAAACGCCTTTATTGCAGACGTAAACGCCGTGAGTGAGTTGGTGAACGGCGTTATCGGTTCGGTTTCACCCGCAAGCGACTGGTGAAACGTCCAGGACGGTATGGAACCCCAACCGCAAGGGAGGGAAAGTCGCCATTCTTTAGGTATCGGTTGAAATGTCGTCCCATTCCTGTTCCATGTACCCGATGAGCCAGTTCAGGGCATGATGGCGTTCGACGACGATGTCGTTATTCAGGCGGGCCGGAAATTCCTTTTTGTTCAGACGGGCATCATCGGTTGCCCATGCGTAGCGGTAGATCAGATCGGCTGCATCCAGGATTTCAGCCTGCGGGCGCAATTTGGCTTTCCGCAGGAAACCGTCGCGTCCGTTGTCGGTCAGGAACGCCACGGCGCGTCCGACATCACAAATTTTTTCGGGGCGTTCAAGTTTGTCGATGAATCCGAGCGACCACAAAAGCACCCAATAGGCTTCGTAACGCCAGGTGAATTGCGCCCGGTCGTGGTCGGAAGGATTCGGATTCCGGATGAATTCTTTCTCGTTGGGCGTCAGAGCATCGGCGAGCTTGAAATCCTGAATCAGCCGGTCGATGTCGGCCTGTTTCAATCCCTCGCCCTTGGCAGCGACGACGCAGAGCGACATCGCGCGAACGGCGACTTCCTCGGTCGTTCTCCGTTTTGATTCCGCGACGGTGGCAATCGTCGGCAGGTATTCATTGAATGGAACGCCCTCCGCCTTGATGATGGCCATCGAACGGGCTTTTCGCGCGTCGGCCTCGGGCGATTTTTTCGCCTCCTGTTCCAGAATCCGCTGGCGGCGGCGTTCAAGCTCATCGGATGACTGACCGACGCTCAGTTTTCTTTCCGAACAGCCGACCGTCAGAAACATCAGGCCAAGCACAAGCGCGGTGATTCGTTCACGCATGGAAACGTTCTCTCAAAATGAATTCAGTGAAACAGGCGGAATGTATTGTCGCCCGGCATTTTGTCACTGCGCGACTGTTTTGAAAAAGTCTTCGAAGTCGCCGAATGGGCGTGCTCCTTCCAGTCGGCTGACTTTACGCGCCTGTTCCGCTTCATCCGGCGAAAGCTGGAAATGCTCGCCGTATTCAAAAATCAGGTCGGACAGCGAAAGCAGACCCTGAATCGCCACATCTTCATTGGAATCGAAGATGGCCTTTCGAAGAAAGGGGAGCGCAATGTCCGCTGATTGAAAACTGATCAGATAGGCCAGACCTTCCCGCCAGTGAACCGAGCGTTCATCCCAAAGCCGAAGCAGGGTTGGCCATTCTTCATCATCAACCATAAAGATGTAGTCGATGGCTGAGTCCGGGGCGTCAATGGTTGCGGGGTCGTCGAGGTTGGCTTCAAGCCAGTCAAATGCTTCGCTCATTGGAGATTCACCAGAAAGAAAAATTGCCGTGGGCTTGTCGAGTTGAAGATACTCAATCATGTTTGGCCCGACAAAATTTCTTCTCAGGTGGCTCGTCTTCAAATGACTGGTGGATTGCCGTCTCCCGGGTCGGGAAAAAATTGGGATCGGTTATCGGAAGACGAGCGGCTTTTTTTCTGTTTTCAGGACGACAGCCTACCGCTGTCGCCGAATCATGCCGCCCGGATCTTCCGGCTGAACCGCGAGGACGCCGAACGGGTCTGGGCCTGGCGCGAATCGCTTTTTCCACGGGACTGGCCGGACGGCAAAGAATTTTTCAGATACGAACGGTTTTTACGACTTGAATCCACCGACTGGAACGACGAGACGGGCGGGACGCGCGTCCGGAACTGGCTGTTCGAATGTGGCATTCCCTTCGAACGAGATGTTTTTCTCGTCTACGGCCACGACCTGGTTGTCGAGGTAACGTGGAAAATACTGGTTTTGTACTGGCCTGCCTTTGCCTGGTCGGTCGGTGTCGGGATGGTGGTGCTTGACCGTACCGGACAGTGGGCCTGCGGATTTCATCACGAAAATTTCATCGTGTTTGGCAGTCATTGCACCGATGCAAGCTGAGAACCTGCCGACCGTTCACACTCGGCCTTCCGCCTTTGACTCCAGACTCACGACTCCGGACTCCAGACTTTTCCCTTGCCGGATTTCCACGTCAGGCGTACATTGGCTGTCTGAAACCAATTTTCGAACCTTCGCGCAACGCGCTCCGGAGTTCACCCACGATGACGTTCAATCGCACAAACCGGTTTTCAGTGGTAGCGGTCGTCGTCGTACGTCGTGACATCCGGGAGGCCGTGCCGCGAGGTCTCCGCCGGACCTGAACCGTCGTTCTCGTTCGTGTTTCATCTCACCGCCCGCGGCTGTCGCGGGCGGTTTCGTTTTTTACCCGTGATTTCACGCTGTCCAAGTGGCTTGTCGTCGCAAGAGGCTGGTTGCTAGACTCACGGACTTTACTTCGAACCGTTCTCATCCATTGAAATGACCGCCATGACTGAACACGCAACCGCACCGCAACCTGAAATTCCAAAGGCCTACGACCCGGCCTCCATCGAACACAAGTGGTATCCCTTCTGGGAAAGCAACGGCTACTTTCAACCGCAGGGCGACGGGGAGCCGTATTCCATCGTCATTCCGCCGCCCAACGTGACGGGCTATTTGCACATGGGGCACGCGCTCCAGCACGCGATCATGGACACGCTCACGCGCTGGCGGCGCATGCAGGGCCGTCGCGCGCTGTGGCTGCCCGGCACCGATCACGCGGGCATTGCCACGCAGATGGTGGTCGAACGCCAGCTTGCCGAGCAGGGTATTTCGCGGACCGATCTGGGCCGCGAAGCCTTCGAAAAGAAAGTGTGGGAGTGGAAGGAACACTCCGGCGGCACGATCCAGAAGCAGATGCGCCTTGAAGGCATCAGCGTGGACTGGACGCGCGAACGTTTCACGCTCGACGCGGGTCTGAGCGCGGCGGTGCGCGAGGTGTTCGTGCGGCTGTATGAACAGGGCCTGATTTATCGCGGGGCCTACATGGTGAACTGGTCGCCCAAACTTCAGACCGCCGTTTCCGATCTCGAAGTGGAAATGAAGGAAGTGAAGGGCAAGCTCTACCACATCACCTACAAAATCGCGGGCAGCGACGAAACGGTGACGGTGGCGACGACGCGCCCGGAAACGATGCTCGGCGACACGGCGCTCGCGGTGAATCCCGACGACGAACGCTACACGCACCTCCACGGGAAGAAGGCCATTCTGCCCATCGTGGGCCGCGAGATTCCGATCATCGCCGACGGCATCCTCGTGCAGATGGGCTTCGGTACGGGCGTGGTGAAGGTGACGCCCGCGCACGACCTGAACGACTTCGAAACCGGCAAGCGCCATAACCTCGATTCCGTGATCGTGATCGGCAAGGACGGCCGCATGACCGCCGAGGCGGGCGAAGGTTTCGCCGGACTCGACCGCTTCAAGGCGCGCGAAAAGGTGGTGCAAACACTCGAAGAACTCGGCGCGCTGGCGAAGGTGGAGGACTACACGCACAACGTGGGCCACTGCCAGCGGTCAGGCGTGCCCATCGAGCCGCTCGTGTCGGATCAGTGGTTTCTCGACGTGAAGGACATGGCCGCGAAATCCATCGCCGCCGTGAAGGACGGGCGCACGCGCTTCGTGCCGAGTTCGTGGGAGAAGGTGTATTTCGACTGGATGGAGAACATCCGTCCGTGGTGCATCTCGCGCCAGTTGTGGTGGGGACACCGCATTCCGGCATGGCACACCGCCGACGGACGCTTCGCCGTGGCCCGCGATGAAGCCGCCGCGCGCGCGCAGCTCGGCATCGGCGATGACGCCGAACTCACGCAGGACGCCGACGTGCTCGACACCTGGTTTTCATCCGCGCTCTGGGCGTTTTCGACCTTCAACTGGACCGGCGACGCCGAACAGGACGCCGCCAACGAGGATTTGAAACTCTACACGCCGACCTCGGTGCTGGTGACCGGCTTCGACATCATTTTCTTCTGGGTGGCCCGGATGATGATGATGAGCCTGCACTTCACCGACGACGTGCCCTTCCGTACCGTGTTCATCACCGGCCTCGTGCGCGACGCGCAGGGGCAGAAGATGTCGAAGACGAAGGGCAACGTGATCGACCCGCTCGAAGTGTTCAACAAGTACGGCACGGACGCCGTGCGCTATTCCCTGCTTTCGGCGGTGACCGGCGGCAACGACATCAAGTTGCAGGAAACCAAGATGGAGTCGGCGCGCAATTTCGCCAACAAAATCTGGAACGCGACGCGCTTCGTGCTGATGAATTTGGGGGATGGAACAACGGGCCAGAGCAATGCGCCCGCCCAGTTGCAGGATCGCTGGATTCTGTCGCGTTTGAACCGCGTGGCGGGCGAAGTGAACGAGGCGTTTGAAAACTACCGGTTCCACGACGCCGCGCTCGGGTTGTACAAGTTCTTCTGGAATGATTTCTGCGACTGGTACATCGAGCTGGCGAAACCGCTCGTGACCGCGCCGGAAGCGACTCCGGAAGTGATCGCCGCCCGGAAACGCATTGCCGACATTCTCGAACAGTCCATGCGGCTGCTGCATCCGCTGATGCCGTTCATCACGGAAGAACTCTGGCAACGGGTGCGCGAAACGCAGCACTCGGCTTCCGGCGCTCAGCCTGCTTCGGTGTGCATTGCGGATTTCCCGACCGGCGACGCCAGCCTGACTGACGAAACGGCGGAAGCCGAAATGGAAACGGTCATCGGCGTGATTACCCGGGCGCGCAACATCCGCTCGGAGATGAACATTCCGAATTCGACCGCGCTCAACCTGCACATCGCGGCCACCGGACGCGACGCCGAAGTCCTGCGCGAACAGGAAGCGGCGATCAAACGGCTGGCCCGCATCGAGAACGTGGTGTTTCACGACACGCTGCCGGACCTCGGTTTTTCGGCGAAGGCGCTGGTGGGCGAGGCGCGGCTGGCGATTCCGCTCGAAGGCATCATCGACCGCGACAAGGAACGCGCGCGGCTCGAAAAGGAAATCGCCAAGCGCGAGAAGGACCTCAACGTCGTCTCGACGGTCCTGAACCGTCCGGGCTTTGCCGAAAACGCCGCGCCGGAAATCGTCGCGGAAAAACAGGAACAGCTCGCGACGCTCGAAACCCAACTCGCCGCCCTGCGCGAAACGCTCGCGGCGCTGTAGATCTTCAAAAGAGATAGGGAGTGAGTATGTCTTCACCCCGCCATTACTTCACATTGGCTGAGTATTTCGCCGTCGAAAACGTCCGGGACGCCCGCTATGAGTTCTGGGACGGCGAAATCGTCTGCATGAGCGGGGGCAGCCCCGAACACGGCATCCTCGGAAGCCGTATGCACTACCGGCTGGCGGCTCATGTGGAAATGCGACAGGGTGACTGCATTGCCTTTACTGGCGATCAGGCAATCGAGACGCCGCAACTGCCGCCCTATCGCTATCCCGACGCCAGCGTGGTTTGTGATGAACCAATCTATCGAGACCACCGCGGAACGTCCGCGCTGGTCAATCCGCGAGTTATCGTGGAAGTCCTTTCTCCGCGTACTGAAGCAATGGACCTGAACGACAAGCGGGATGCGTATCAGGCCATCGCTTCATTGCGTGAATATGTCGTTGTCGCGCAGGATGCGCCGAAGGTCATGATCTGGCGGCGTGTTTCGGAAGACCGATGGGAATTGGAAACGCTGGAGGGACTTGATCAGACGCTTCGAATTTCTTCCATTGATTTCGAACTCCCGCTGACGGATTTATATCGCTCCGTCAGATTTCCGCCCTCGCTGCGAATCGTTCCACCTCAATCCGTTTGATCTACCGACGACGAACCACTAACTACTAACTGCTGACCACTGACTGCTGGCCACTGACCACTCCCATGAGACTTGACCCCATCGCCATCGAAAACCTCGTTTCCCAGTACCTCGACGAAGACATCGGTCGGGGCGACGTGACGACCGATTCCGTACTGCCGCGCGACATCCGGGCACGCGGACGATTCCTCGCCAAGCAGAATCTCGTCCTCGCCGGACTGGAAGTCGCCGAAATCGTCTTCCAGTGGTTCGACCCGGACATCCAGATTCAGGCGTTTCATCTCGACGGCGATTCGGTGCCGGCGGGCAAGGAAATCGCGCGCATCACCGGTCCCGCGCACATGCTGCTCGCGGGCGAGCGCGTCGCGCTCAACCTGCTCCAGCGCATGTCGGGCATCGCGACGACGACAGCGGAATACGTCAAGATGATCGACGGGACGGGCGCGGTCATTTCCGACACGCGCAAGACCGCGCCGGGCCTGCGGATTTTCGACAAGTACGCCGTACATATCGGCGGCGGTCACAACCACCGCTTCGGCCTCGACGACGGCATCCTCATCAAGGACAACCACATCGCGCTCGCGGGCGGCATCGGCCCGGCCATCAAGCGCGCCCGCAAAAACGCCTCGCATCTTTTGAAGATTGAAATCGAGGCGGGGACGCTCGATCAGGTCAAGGAAGCCGTCGAACACGCGGCGGAAGTGATTCTGCTCGACAACATGACGCCCGATCAGGTGCGGGAATGCGTGGAGTACATCCGCGACAACGAGCCGGAAGGCCGCAACACGCTCATCGAGGCGTCAGGCAACATGTCGCTTGAAACCGTCCGGCCGTACGCCGAGGCGGGCGCGAATCTGATTTCCGTCGGCGCGCTCACGCACAGCGTCCGCGCGGCGGACATCAGTTTGAAGATGAATGTCTGACCCGGCGTTCGAGGTCGCGGCGTTTTTTCACCACGGAGACACAGAGGAGTCACGGAGTTTCACAGAGAAAAAAGAAAACTCTGTGGTTCTCTGCGTGACCTCCGTGTCTCTGTGGTGAAAAAAAACGGACGCTTCTTCGGCTGACGCGGTCATCGGTCCGGAGCGTCGTTCGTGCGTTTTTACGTTCTGCATCGCGAAACCATCGACTCGACCAACACGGCGCTCAAGCGCATGGCGGGAGAGGGCGCGTCCGAGGGGACGTGCCTCTACGCCGACGAACAGACCGCCGGACGCGGGCGCTTCGACCGGCGCTGGCTCTCGCCGCGCGGCGCGGGTTTGTACCTCTCGGTTTTATTGCGTCCGAAGATTGAAACCAATCATCTACCGCTTATCTCGCTGCTCGGCGGGGTGATCGTTCACGACGCGCTGCGCGAACTCGTTCCCGCAAACCTTTCGCTCGACATCAAGTACCCGAACGACATTCTGCTCGAAGGAAAAAAGGTCTGCGGCATCCTTGCCGAAGCGGGCTTTTCCGGCGGCGCGCTCGCGTGGGTCGTCCTCGGGATGGGCGTCAACGTTTCGCAAACGGATTTTCCCGATGGTCTGCTCTATCCGCCGACTTCATTAAAGCTGGAATTTGGCGAGGATCGCGCGCATCCGACGCGCGAGGCGGTGTTGCAGGAAATTCTGGACGCGACGGCCGTGCGGTACGCCGAGTTTTTAAAGCATCCGCCGTCGATTCTTGAAACCTGGCGGGCGCATTCGTCCTTCGCTGAGGGCAAGACCATCGCGGTGAGCGTCGGCGACCGACGCGTGGAAGGCGTCACGCGCGGACTGCGCGGCGACGGCGCGCTGCTCGTCGAAACCGCCGACGGCACGGTCGAACCCGTCACGGTCGGCGATGTCGTCAGCGCGCGGTGACAACGTCTACCCGGCCATTTCGGTGTTGCTTCCTTTTTGAAAAGTCAGCGCCAGCAGGATGGTGCCGACCAGAAGCAAAACGCCGCCTTCCAGAAGCAGAATGCCCATCGGTTTGAAATCTTCGGCCAAGGCTTTTGAAAGAAGCGGACTGACACTCATCCCGCCGAACTGGCAGACGAAAAAGACACTCGCCAGTCTTCCCTGAAATTCGTTTTCGACCCGTGACTGAAAGAAAAACAGGGCGAGCGCGTTGATGACGGTCAGCAGCATCCCCGAAATCAGCAGCGGCAGAACGGCCATGATCGCGCTCGGGATGAAGGCACAGGCGACAAGACTGATGCCGAAGAAGACCACCAGGCCGTACAGTGTCCGCGTACTCTGAAACCGCTCACCCAGACTGGCGGCGGCGATTCCGCCAAAGATCGCCGGAAAAACCGTCGTGGCGCCGGCGAGAAGCATGAGGAACCAAAACACCTTCGGCATGGTATCCGGGAATCCCTCCAGTACAATTGCCGCATTGCTTCCCAGAATCGTCACGACCAGAACCAGCAAGCTCAGTTGCCACAGGCGATGGTCGGCAAAAAAGGCGCGTACGCCGTCGGCAAAGTCGGTCCACCATGCCTCGGGATCAGCCGGGAGCGACTGGCGGGCGTCGATAAACAGAAACAGAGCCAATGGAGCGAGAAACGCCACCCCCTCGATGAGAAATCCGAATGGTTTGGTCAGAATCATCGCGAGGATCATTCCACCCAGAGTCTGCGAAAGAATAAAGAGCGCACTATTGAAGGCAACCGCGCCAAGCAGTCGTTCACGAGGGACCAGCCTGTGCGTCAGTGCCGAGAAGGCGCTCCACGCAACGGCCTGAACGGCGCCGTTGAACAGGAGAAGCCCAAGCAGCCACTTCACTTCGAGAAACTCGGTTCGCTTCAATCCAAGGAGACAGAATCCGATCGTCAGATGCGCGAGTTGGGCGAGCAGCAACAGATTGCGCCTTCCCATCCGGTCTGAAAGAAATCCGCCGACACCTCGAAATGCGAGCAAGGCAAAGGGAAGAAGTGGCAGGATGCTTTTCGTGTCGAGCGACGTCCAGACGTGGGTTTCCGAAATGGCTTCCCGCCTCAGCAGCCAGTACTGCGCGGAACTGAGTGAGCCTGACAACAGCATCCCGAACCAGAGGATGCTGAAATCACGATGCAGGAAAGCGTGAAAGGCGCGCGGCAGCCAGAACGGTGCCGTCGGAATCGGCGGGGCCTCGTCGATGGTCATGGCGGTTTCTTTGATTTGGGTTCTGATTTTTGACCGGGTCGGCATCTTGACGTTTCCCTGTGCCGGAGGGCAAGCCTGAACATCATCACGGCTTCGGCGATGTCGTCAGCGCGCGGTGAAGTGGTATTCTGCGACCGTTCCACAATCCAAAAGACGCGGCTGTGTCCTATGAGAATCGAATCGCTTCATTTCAAGAACATCACCGAAGGCTGGGAACTTTCCGAAACGAAGTTCGACGACCTGAACCTGCTGGTCGGGGTGTCCGGCGCGGGCAAGACGCAGATTCTGGAGGCGATTCAGCAAGTCCGGCGAGTGGCTTTCGGCGATCCTATAAACTCGAAAATGCAATGGTCAGTGCATTTTTCCATTCAGGGCATTCCGTTTATTTGGGAAGGGAGTACTCAGGAATCTTTTGGACGTCCGCACCATGTTGGTTTCAGCAACGGAGAGTCCGACCTGTTCATTTCGAATGAACGTTTATGGAGAGATGGCACAAGTCTTTTTGAAAGAACTCCTGAATCAATAACCTTCAAGGGCGAATCAATTTCTCAGGCTTTGTTGAAACGAAGCAGTCTAATGGTGTTATTCGGAGAAGATGAAGACACTCGACTGATCCGCAATGGCTTTGGACGGATTAAACAAAGTGCCTCCTCTGATGTACATCAGCTTTACACGCCTCCGCTTGAAGATTCGATTGTTCAAGACTGGCTGGGAGATGACAATCTTGAGGACCTTAAAGGTTCCGGCACACCGCTCCTTTGGAAAATATTTCTTGTCCAACAGCTTTATCAGGACGAGTTTCTGAATATTTCCGCCCACTTCAGGGAAGTTTTTCCAGAAGTTGAAGAAGTTAAAATCGTTTTAAACAAAGTTACCGCGCTGAACTCAGGTCAGAAGTTCTATCCGGCACTCATTCTCAGTGTTGGTCAACAACCAGTCAGTCAGTCTCGTATTTCCTCCGGGATGCTCAAAACATTTCTCTTCATTAGTGAAGTACAGCTTGCTCCTGATGGATCGGTCTTTCTCATCGATGAATTTGAAAACAGCCTTGGCATAAATTGCCTCGACGTTGTGACAGACCAGCTTTTCGGTTCACGCGAACTTCAATTCATCATCACGAGCCATCACCCGTACGTCATCAACAACATTCCGATGGAGTACTGGAAAGTCGTGACGCGAAAAGGCGGAGTGATTCAGACGCACAGCGCGGAAGACCTGAAACTCGGCCGTTCAAAACACAAGGCATTCACCGAACTGATCAACAGCAAGGAGTTCCGCCAGGGAGTCGCCGCCTGATGAATTTGTACTTCCTGGTCGAAGGCGCGGTGACCGAGATGGAAGTCTATCCGCGCTGGATTGATCATCTTCTGCCCCACCTGAAACAGGTCGAGCGCGCCGATGAAGCGACCGACGATACCTATTTCATCGTCAGCCCCGGTGGATACGATTCGATGCTTTCCGAATTGGGGGAAGCGTTTGAAACGGTCAACACGGTCGGTAAGTACGATTTTCTGATTCTGGTGACGGATACGGAAACGTTGTCCTCGGAAGAGCGGATTGAGGAAATCCGGGAATTCATCGCGGATCGAAAACTGCGATTGAAGAATGCCGAACTGGTCATCATTACCCAGCAGTGCTGCATCGAAACCTGGTTTCTGGGAAACCGCACCTTTTGCAAAAAAGAACCGTCTGGCACGGAACTCAAAAAGTACTTCGCGTTCTTCAATGCCTGGGAAGACGATCCTGAAATGATGGAAAAGCCAAAGTGGTTTCGCGGTTCAAGGGCGAAATTCCACGAAAGTTATTTGAAATTGGTTTTCCAGGAGCGGCTGCCGAGTCGCGTTCATTACCACTCGTACGATAAATCCAACCCACGCTACGTTCAGCAAAGATCCTTCCTGAACCAGCTTCAACGGCGCGTCGCCGACGAACCGTCCCATCTGAAATCGTTTCAAAACTTCCTCGAATTCTGCGCGCGGCTTCGTCCGGAGGCTGCGTAGAACCGTTTATGTCCGATACCATCCTGCTCAAGGCCGAGGCCGTCAGTCGTACCTATCCAAGCACGCCGCCGGTGACCGTGTTCGACGGGCTGTCGCTTGCCGTCAGGCGCGGCGAATCGGTCGCCATCGTCGGCGCGTCAGGCGTGGGAAAATCGACGCTGCTGCACGTTCTCGGCGGCATCGACCGTCCGACCGGCGGCACGGTCACGGTTGCCGACACGGCCCTCTGGAATCTTTCAACCGTCGAACGGGCGAACTTCCGCAACCGGACCATCGGCTTCGTCTTCCAGTTTCATCACCTGCTGCCGGAATTTACCGCGCTCGAAAATATCGAAATGCCGCTACGGATTGCCGGGATGAACCGCGCCGAATGTCGTACGCGCGCCGAATCATTACTTGCCCGCGTCGGGCTGGCCGACCGCGCCGGGCATCGTCCGAGCGAACTTTCCGGCGGTGAAAGCCAGCGGATCGCGCTCGCGCGGGCGCTCGCGAATCGTCCGCCGCTCCTACTCGCCGACGAGCCGACCGGCAACCTCGACGAACGCACCGGGACCGACATCCACGGCCTGCTTTCGGAACTTCATCGCGAGGAATCACTCACCTCGATCATCGTCACCCACAACCCGGCGCTCGCCGCCCGGTGCGACCGCGTTCTGCGGCTGGAACGGGGAGCCCTTCGGGAAGGATGAAGGATGAACGGACAAACTTGCCTTGAAGAAAATTGAGCGGCGGGACAAAGTGGACTTCGGAAAATCTTTTTCTTTCATCCTTCATCCTTCCGCCTTCATCCTTTTTCCATGAGAGTCATCGCCGGAACATTCAAAGGTCATCGGTTGCGCGCGGAGGACGGACTCGCCGTCCGGCCCACGTCGGACCGCCTGCGCGAAACGCTGTTCAACATTCTGATGCCGATGATCGACGGCGCGGATTTTCTCGACCTGTGCGCCGGATCCGGCGCGGTCGGCATCGAGGCCGTCAGTCGCGGCGCGGGACATGTGACGTTCGTCGAACAGTCGCGCAAAACACTGCGAAACCTCGTCGAAAACCTCAATCACTGCAAAATCGAGGACGGGTTCACGCTCGCGCAACGCGACGCGGTGAGCGCGGTCAAGCAGTTCGTGGCCGAGGAACGGACGTTCGACGTGGTGTTTTTCGATCCGCCCTATGCGTCCGACGTGTACGGCCCGGTGATGGAACTCTTCGGCGAACATCCGCTGTTGAAGGAAGACGGAATGCTCATCGTCGAACACCACTCGAAAGCGCCGATGCCGGAAACGGTCGGCAATCTGCGCCGCTTCCGCGAAGTCAAACAGGGCGAATCCTGCCTGAGCTTTTACGAATGCGCCTGACGACGAACCTTTACCAAGACACCCGAGATGAGCGCGCCCGACCGACATCTCCGGGTGAATCTTTCATGAGGGCGCGGAGCGTCCGAAAGATCGTTAGCCTATGGCGCCAGCCATAGGCACGTTGGAGATGAACCGCCGCGGCGAAAACGGCGTCGGATCGAGCGGCGGCGTCCGGTCGGTGGCGAGACAACGGATCAGCTCCGCCGTCACCGGCGTGAGCAGGATGCCGTTCCGGTAGTGTCCGGTCGCGCAGAACAACCCCTTCACATCGGTTTCGCCGAGAATCGGCAGGTCGTCCTCCGCAAGCGGACGCAACCCCGTCCACAGGTCGCCGAGCGGCATGTCGGCGAGGCGCGGGACGGCCTCGATGGTTCCGGTCAGCAGTTTTGAAACCGCGCCCGCCGTGACCTGTTTTGTAAAACCGACATCCTCGACGGTCGCGCCGACGATGAGGCGTCCGTCGCGACGCGGCACGAGGTAGGCCCGTTCGGTCCGGACGACGTGGTTCAAAATATCGGGCGGCTGAAGATTCATGGAAAGCATCTGCCCGCGAATCGGGCGGACGCTCGCGGGCGGCAGCCGCAGCAGTTCCGGCGACATGCGCGCGGCCCAGCTTCCGGCGGCGTTCACGACAAGCGGCGCGGACCAGATTTTGCCGAACGCCGAGACGCCCTGAATGCGTCCTTTTTCAATCACGACCTGGAGGTCGCCCGCGTCACAGTGAATATCGACCCCGGCGCGAAATGTCGCCGCAACGAGCGCCTGAGTGAGCCGGCGGTTGTCCACCTGCCAGTCGTCGGGCAGGTACAAAGCGGCGTGAATCGCTCCTGAAAGATGCGGCTCCATTTCGCGCGCCTGCGTCGGCGTCAGCGTTTCGGCGCGCAGTCCGGCGGACGCCTGCCACGCCTGCCTCCGGGCAAGGTCGGCGGCTTCCGCTTCATTGAACGCAAGCAGGAGCGTGCCTTCGCGACGCAGTTCGACATCAATGCTCGTTTCGTCCCGCAATGCTTCAGCGAACGCGGGGTAAAGCGCGCGACTCGCCGTGCAGAGGTCGAACAGAACGCCGGGCTGGTCGGCCTCGGCCTGCGGCGCGAGCATCCCGGCGGCGGCCCACGAGGCTTCGCCGCCCGGCTGGGTGTTGCGTTCGAACAGGGTCACGCGCAGTCCGTCGCGCCGCAGCGCGCGCGCAATCGCAAGGCCGATGACCCCGCCGCCGATGACAATGCAGTCTGTGGTATGGTGGCTCATAACAAATTCAATCCTGCCGACTTCAAGACCATTCGGCAAGCCAGTTTCGAACAGGACTGACTTCGATGAAGATTACATTTTCCAATTTGGGAAGAATCAAAAAGACCTCACTCGATTTGCGTCCACTGACGGTCATTATTGGAAAGAACAATACAAATAAGACGTATGTTGCCTATTCCATATATGGGCTTCTTACCTCGAATCGGAATATTGATTTAACAAAGGTTTCGGAGAAAGTTTCATTCAGTCAGACACCAAGTGGTGGCTTTCAGTTTGAATTAAACAGCCATCTGTACCAATGGCTTCTTCGCGTGGCCACTTCATTTTCAAAAGATAACCAGTCAGCCTTTAAAAGAAACATGACGGATTTTTTTTCTGAGACAAAATCAGAAAATTTTTCTCGTACTGATTTCAAAGTTGAGATTACGGAAGAAGATATAGAAGCTGCCTTGTTGGGCCTGGATGGTCAGTCGGCAGAGTGGAAGCCGAGCAACAGGCTGTACCAAATGAGAATCAAGTGTGCGGACGGCTTCATTACTTGTGATCTTCACCCGCGTCGCCAAGAGCCGGACCCCCTACCCGATCCGGCACAGTTCCTGGCTATTTTCTTAGATTCAGCACTCTTTTCATCTCATATTTTGCCCGTCGAACGAATGACTTTAATTACTTCTTTCAAAGTCTTTAGTCTTGGGTTGTATGGAAGGGCAAGGAAAATTCTCGGACTTCCTTCTCAGGGGCAAGGGAATCTCTCCTTGCCAGGCTTTGAACCAGCTTCTCAGAGGATCCCTCTTCCAATTCCAATTTCCGACTTTCTCGAATTCTTGGAAAGAGTTGAAGCTTTGGGTGGGGCAAAAACAAAGTTCCCGTTTCGGAAACTTGCCGACGTGATTGAGGAAAAGTTGTATCCGGGCAGTCGGTTGATTCTTCGAAAATCTGGATTGACAGGGAAAGAATTTAGGCTCTCGGTGAGAGACTCCCAAAAGGGCGGTAAGGAAGAAATAGATATTGGCCTACAACTTGCTTCGTCTTCAATTAAGCAGCTTGTCCCGCTACTTCTCTTTCTTCGCTTCCAGGCAACTGAAAACCAGCTTCTCATTATTGATGAGCCTGAGATGGGACTTCATCCTGAAGCGCAAGCAAAGCTGCTTGAGGTCTTGGCAATTCTGGTCAATTTAGGAGTGAAGGTTCTTGTCACGACTCACAGCCCTTACTTCATGGCACACCTCAACAACCTTCTGAACGATGAAACCGATGCGAAGACTCTCAGACGGCAGGCGTCAGCCCTTTACTTGAAAGATTCGCGCGCTTTTCTTCCGGCCAACAAAATCAGTGCCTATGAGATGAAAGACAAGGGTGCAGAGGGGTGCGTGCTGGAAGACTTGCATGACCCCGACTATGGCATTCGCTGGGATACGTTGAGCGACGTGTCAGTCGATATTCAGCAAAAATATTTTGAGATTGCAGCGAAGGGGAGAAAGTCGACCAATGGCAAAAAGCGGTAGGCCCCCTTCTCAAATCCTCGCCACAAAAAAAGATTCACTTGACTGGGGACGGTTCAACTTTCTCGAAAATCTCCTCGTCTTCTGTGCAAACAAGGCGTGGGAGGTTGAACCGGAAAGTGGTGTCTGCTTTCGTGTGAATGTCCCGAAAGACCGAAACTGCCTTTGCCTCATCTTCAAAATTGATCGTCCGGGGAGAGAAGCGCTGGTTCGGGAAGAAAGTACTCCGCGTCCGGATTATCTGGTTGTTTATGTCGGCGAAGGTCGCTGCATCTGTACAATTATTGAAATGAAAGGCAGGAGCGACAAAAACGTCGAACACGGCGTCGACCAAATCGCGACTTTCCATCAAATACTGAAGGAGCAGGTCAGAGAAAACTTACCGACCAAATTTAAACCTGAAATACAAGGCATTTTGCTCGTACAACGCGGAGCACAACCACCTCTTCCCAAAATAGCAGCGGCGGCAAGAAGCGGAGTGAATATCTTGGTTTATAGCACCGACCGCAAAGCCGATCTCTTTCCATACATTTCTGACAAAATTACTCCGTCGGCAGCATCAGAAGACCCCAATCGCAAATCTCCTCCCTCCCGCGATTTCACTCCGCTGGAAGTAACCTGCATCGACTGTGCTCTACCCAAAAGACTTGAAGACAGGTTTCAGGCCGTTTATTGCTCCAACCCGAACTGTCCACCTGAAGAAGGCATTTTCATCAACTACCTGCTGTCAAAAAGAGAAGATTATGCAGCTTTATTTTCCGACAGACATCAATGTCGCATTGGCCTGATTGGTTCAACGGAATGGAGCGAAACAATTAAAGCCAGTCTTGAGGAAGTCGGTTTGTCAATCGGACGGACCATCAAGATAGAGATGATTTCCTGACACTGCCAATGGAACGCTACTCACGACAGATTCTTTTTTCGGGCATCGGCGAGGCCGGGCAGCGCCGGCTGCTCGAAAGCCGGGTCACGCTCGTCGGGTGCGGCGCGCTCGGATGCGCCCTCGCGGAGATGCTCGCGCGCGCAGGGGTCGGCTCTATAAAACTCGTGGACCGCGACTTCATCGAGTGGTCCAACCTCAACCGGCAGGTGCTTTTCACGGAAGCCGATGCCGAGGCGCGGCTGCCGAAGGCCGTCGCGGCGCAAAACCGGCTGCGGGCGATCAATTCGGGAATCGACGTGACCGCCGTGGTGACCGACGTCAACGTGGATACGGTCGAGGCGCTCGTCGCGGGGGCCGATCTCGTCCTCGACGGAACGGACAATTTCGAGGTTCGCTATTTATTGAACGACGCCTGCGTCAAGGCCGGGATTCCGTGGGTTTACGGGGCGGCGGTTGGGGCGTACGGCATGACGATGACGGTCGTCCCCGGCGAGACGCCGTGCCTGCGCTGCGTCTTCGAGGAAATGCCGCCGGTCGGGACGGCGGCGACCTGCGACACGGCGGGCATCATCCTGCCGATTATTCAGACCGTCACGGCGGCGCAGATTTCCGAGGCTCTAAAACTTTTAACCGACCAGAAGGAAAAGCTGCGCGGCACGCTGCTGCATATCGACCTGTGGGACAACAGCTACCGCAACGTGAAACTTTCGGCGGGAAGCCGCAATCCGGAATGCCCGTGCTGCGGGCAGCGGCGGTTCGAATTTCTGGAAGCCGCGCACGAAGCGCTCGCGCTGTCGCTCTGCGGGCGGAATTCGGTGCAGATTCGTCCGGCAAAGGCCGTTCCGCTCGATTTCGCCGAACTGGAAGCGCGGCTCGTCAGAATCGGGCAGGTCAAGGCGAATGACTATCTGCTTGTCTTCCGCGCCGACGATCATGAACTGACCCTTTTTCGCGACGGACGCGCCATCGTCAAGGGCACGAGCGACCCAACGGCGGCGCGCGGGTTCTACGCGAAGTACGTTGGAGCCTGAAACGGTTGCATCTTCCACGCCGAACGGCGAAAGTTGCGGATTCGTCGCCAGAACATTCCACCCGAAATCCTTGAAACGATGAACGCTTACGCTTTTTCAGCCTTTGGCGTCTCCGGGGAAAGCCCGGAATATCACGAATGGAAAGCCGGTGACATCACCGTCGAACGCTTCGGCGCGCGCGAGCCGACCTTCATTTTCCGGCAGGGAGATCGCATCATCGCCCGGCTTACCTGGCCGCGCCCGCGTCAGGGCCGTTACCGCGCGGAGCATGAATCGACTGAGTTGTATCTGACGGTCGAGCGAATGGGCTACACGATGGTCGCCACTGATCTGATGACCCACCGGTCGAAGCTGTTCGTCAACAACCGCCGCAATCCGAAGCGCGCGCGGATGACCATCGACCTCGAAGACAGCCGTTATTTCATCACCCGGCGCAACGGCAAAGGGAAAGACGAACGTGACTTTTCGCTCCACATCAGGCGCGAGTTCTACAACTCGGAGTTGATTGAAGTCCGATTTGACGCCGCCGACATCACGCGCCAGCGGACGCGCGGCGCCTCGCGGCGACTGGTGACGATCCGGATTCATCCGGTCATGCGCTGGGAAGCGGCGCATTTTCACCACCTGCTTGCCCTGCTCGTCGGTTGCGTGGTGTTCGTCGGCGGTCACGACCGGTTCAAGTTCGACCGGAAGAACAACCGATACGTGGCGAAGAAAAACTGATTTTTTGAACACAAAGACACGAAGTCACAAAGGCACGAAGTGTGGAAGTTCATTCTCCCCTTCGTGCCTTTGTGACTTCGTGTTCCGGTTTTACTTCGACTTGATTTCCGGGTGGCAGTTCGCTTCTTCAGGACAGACCACAAATCCGCCAACGAGAAATTCCTCACCCTTGAGGCTGGCGAAACCCACTCCGCCGTAGGGATAGAGGTTGTCGCGGTCCTGAAACAGCGAGATGGAACTTTCGTCGGGGCTTTCGCTCGGCGTCACGAAGTGGCTGATCTTGTTGCCTTTCATCGTGATGCGGAAGTGACTCCACTTCGTCCCGTCGAGCGCGACCGGAATGATGTCGGTCTGCACCGGCGTACCGAGATTGCCGTCGCGGCAGATGTAGGTTTCAAGCTGCGCCGATGTAGCCGTCACGGCGATCAGGCTGAACAGGTAGTAATTCTTCTCGTCCCTGGCGCGCAGAACCCACGAAGCCCGGCTGCCCTGCTTCATCCGGAGGTCGAAATTCACCTCCGCGCCGCGGAAACCGACGTCCTTCGGAAGTCCAACCGCGTTCGTCCCGGTCACCTTCAAAAGCTGTGTTTCGACCGCCCAGCCGGGCGGGGCATCCCATTTGTAAAGATTGGCGAAATTGTCGGCGAACTCGATGATCGCTTCGAGCTTCGCTTTGACGAGCGTGTCCGTCTCGGTCGAAAGCGCGAGGTCGGTTTCATAGGTCCGGAAGCGGTCGGCCTCAACGCGGACGCGGTGCGTTTCATCCGGCGAAAGCTTGTCGATGACGAGCGTGCCGTCACCCGAAACATCGCCGCAATACACATCGTCGGCGTAGACCTTCGCTGTCGGGACCGATTCGATTTTGAGAATCGCCTTGGCCGGTTCGGCGACTTCCACCTTGGTCGAAGCCGCGTCGAGCGTGACGGTATTGTTGTACAGCACCCGCGCGCCCTGCTTGATGTGGATGGCATGTTCCCCCGGCGGGGAAACCTTGACTTCAAGCGTCGTCCCCTTGAGGACGTAACTCGTTTCCGGCAAGGGCTGCTTGTCCACTTCGACCAGCAGCTTCACGCCGGGCCGGACCTTGACGTTCGGCAGCGTCAGCATCGCGAAATTTGGCTTGAGTTCGGCAATGACCGCTTCGGCACGTCCGGCGGCGACGGTGATGTCCTTCGTAAAGGACTGATATTCCGCCGATTTGACTTCGACCTTGTATTTGCCGGGTTGCAGCTTCTGGGTGAACTTCGAATTCGCCGCCTTGCCGCTCGAACGGTTGTTGATGAACACCTCGGCGTCGGGCACGTTGCAGGCGAGTACGATGGAACCCGCCGCAGGTGGATGATAGGTGGCCACCTTCACTTTTTTCTCAATGACGGTTACGTCTTTCTGGGCAAATGCCGCACCGGGAAAAAGGCAACCTCCACAAGCCGCGGCTAAAAAGATGGCTCGAACCGAGAAAAAAAAGTGCTGAGGCATGAGATGAGCAGCTTTCATTATTTTGCAGGCACTGCGGCAACTCGGAAGCCAAGGTCAGATCGAACTGTCGCAGCTACATTCCACTTGCGACTTGTCGTGCGTGCATCTCCAAGTTCAGAAGAAAATGCTCCGCCTCGGTAAACCTTGCATTCCGTGTCTTTCCCTTTGGGTTGATATTTGCCGCCGGGATAAACCACAAAGTTAGAGTTGGTCCACTCGCAGACGTTGCCTCCCATGCCGAAAATCCCCGACGCGCTTTTGTCGCGAGTATTATTTGGTTCGACATTGACCGGGAGAAGAAGGGTTTGCTTGCTGGAACGATCGAGTTCCTGAAGGGTATTGGCAACCCCGTCTTTCCAGTAATTCCCCCAAGGGAAGATTCGTTTGTCGGATCCCCGTGCCGCGTATTCCCATTCGACCTCGGTCGGCAAGCGGAATTGAAGCCCTTCCTTTTTGGAAAGCCAGTCGCAATAGGCTTTTGCGTCTTCCCAGGAGACATCCGTCACCGGGAAATCTTCTTTGCCAGGTTCAAAAGCGCCACTCTTCCACGACTTTGGCGCTGGGTGTTTCGAATCTTCGACGAATTTTTTGTATTCGGCGTTCGTGACTTCATACTTCGCAAGATAAAACGCTTCGACCTTGACTGAGTGGGCGGGAATTTCCTCGTCCGGAACTTTTCTGTCCTTCGTGAAATCATCTTTCCCGTCATCAAGCCCCATCGTGAATTCCCCCGCCGGGATGAGTACAAAGTTTTCAAGTGCTTTTGGAACTTTCGGGCCGTCGGGCGGCGTGGTGACGGTCGGATCGACTTTCGGACCGGGGCCGCCGCCGGGCAGGACTCCCGCAAACTTCAAACCGCCCGCGAGCAGGCCGATGCCGACGACGCCCGCCGCGGCGTACATCAGCCACGGTTTCGACGGCGCGGGCGCGACGGCCGTTCCCGTACCGCCGCCGATCGGGACGCGGTCGCCGTAAGCCGCCGTACCGCTTCCCTTCGGTTTGTCCGCGAGGATGCGCGCGGCTTCCTCGGCTTCGGCGGAGTTGACGAACCCGCTTTCGAGCATCGGCGTGTTGAGCGCGGGCGCGAGGCTGGCCGCGTCGAGCAGGGCCTGCGCGAACTCCTTGGCCGTCTGGTAGCGGTTTTCCGGCTGCTTTTCGAGTGACTTGGCAATGACCGCGACGATTTCGGCGGGCAGGTCGGGCGCGACCGCCGCGAGCGATGGAAGCTGGTTGTTGATGTGCTTGAGCGCCGTGACGAAAGGATTTTCATCGTCGAACGGTACGGTCCCCGACAGCATTTCCCACAGCACGACACCCATTGAATAAAGGTCGGAGCGTCCGTCCACTCCGATGCCCTGGCACTGTTCGGGCGACATGTAGCGCGGCGTCCCGATCATCATCCCGTCGCGGGTAAGGTTGCTCGCCACGGCCGTCGCGGTCTGGACCTTGGCGATCCCGAAATCGAGTACCTTGACGATTTCCTGGCCTTCCTGATTTTGAAGGAAGATGTTGTCCGGCTTGAGGTCGCGGTGGGTGATCTGCTTCCGGTGCATGAATTCCAGCACATAGAAGACCTGCTCGGCGTAGCGGACCGTCTCGGCGACCGTCAATTTGTGGCGTTTGGCGAGCCGTTCGCGCAGGGATTCCCCTTCGAGGAATTCCATCACGAGGTAGCAGTTGCCGTTGTCCACCCCCGAGTCGATGACGCGGACGGCGTTGGGGTGCTGAATCCGGCCCATCGCCTTCGCTTCGCGTTTGAAGCGTTCGATGGCGTCGCGGTCGTTGTTGAGCGCGCTGCTCAGAATCTTGATCGCGACCATGTTTTCGAGGTCGATGTGCTGCGCCTGATAGACGCGGCCCATCCCGCCGACCCCGAGCAATTTGACGAT